>NZ_JALJRT010000010.1:0-250755 GCF_024519545.1 Serratia sp. Ser99
AAGAACACTAACACCTGAAGCTAGCGCGTCTACCAATTCCGCCACCTTCGCACAGCCGATAATCTTTATTTTGCTTTCGATTTATATCACCAGCTTGGTGCGAAGAGAGGGACTTGAACCCTCACGTCCGTAAGAACACTAACACCTGAAGCTAGCGCGTCTACCAATTCCGCCACCTTCGCATTGATGCTGTGCAATATAAATCATGTGGTTATTTGGTGCGAAGAGAGGGACTTGAACCCTCACGTCCGTAAGGACACTAACACCTGAAGCTAGCGCGTCTACCAATTCCGCCACCTTCGCATACCAGATACATTACCGGAGTAACGTTACCACGGAGGCGAATTCTAGAGATTTTGGCGGGTACGTCAATAGTTATTTCCCCTGTTTGCGGGCGTTTGCTGGAAAAATGTCCGTTTTGGGTGACTGATAGCGTTCAAACAGCCAAATCAGCCAGTCAATCAACACCCTGACCCGTGGCGCAAGGAAACGGCCGGGGGGATACATGACGTAAATGGGCATCGGCGGTGGCGGGGTTTCTGCCAACACTTCGACCAATTCTCCTTTCTGCAGCCAGGGTGCCAGCGAATAATGCGCTGCCTGTATCAGCCCCATGCCGGCGCGGCAGCCGCTGGTGTAGGCATCAGCCCCGCTGACGCTCAGTTTGGCGGGCAATTCGCGCAATTCCACTTTGCCGTTGCGGCAAAACTCCAGCGGATAATCCCGGTTGCTGGTGAGGGAAAAATAACCTACCGCCTGGTGCTGCTGTAGCTGGTCAATCGACTGCGGCACGCCGAACGCCGCCAGGTAAGCAGGCGAGGCGCAGGTCAGCTGTGGCAACATGGCAATGCGGCGTGCCACCAGGCTGTCATCTTCGGTTTCCCAGGCACGCAGCACGCAATCTACTCCATCACGCAGTAAATCCACGTGGGTGTCGTTGGCACCCAATGCCAGGGTCAGATCCGGGTAGCGCCGGTAAAAGTCATACAATGCCGGAATAACGATTTCGCGCGCCAGCGAATGGGGCATATCGATACGCACTTTGCCGGAGGGCTGCAGTTTTTGATGGCTGAACAAGGTGTCCGCCTCTTCCAGTGCGCCCAGCAACTGTACGCAACGCTAGTAATAGAGGGTGCCTTCGCTGGTCACCTGTACCTGACGGGTGGTGCGCAGCAGCAGGCGCACACCGAGGCGCTGCTCCAGCCGCTTAACGGCATTGCTGACCGTGGCGCGGGGTAACTGCAGGCGTTCCGCCGCCCGACTGAAACTGCCCAGTTCGACGATACGGGTAAAAATGCGCATGACCTGGATCTGATCCATCTTGCCCGCTCCGTATTGTTAGTGATTTATGAACAGTGATGAGTAATCTGCATTATTTATCTTTTTAAGCGAAACAACCAGACTCTGTTGCATCAGCATCTTCGCTGATAAAAACCGCAAGAGGGCAACACAATGCAACAACGCAAATTAGGTCCCACTGGCCCGCTGGTTTCCGCTCTAGGGTTGGGCTGCATGGGGATGAGTGATTTTTATTCGACCGCTCACGATGAACAAGAAGCTATCGCCACGCTGCACCGTGCGCTGGAGTTGGGCGTCACTCTGCTGGATACCGCCGACGTGTACGGCCCGCATACCAATGAACAGCTGATTGGCAAAGCGATCAAGGGCAAGCGGCAGCAGGTCTTTCTGGCCACCAAGTTTGGCATTGTGCGCGATCCGGCCAACCCTGCAGCGCGGGGCGTCAGCAGCCGACCGGAGTACATCCGCCAATCGGTGGAGGGCAGCCTGAAGCGTCTCGGGGTTGAGGTGATTGATCTTTATTACCAGCACCGCGTCGATCCTGAGGTGCCGATTGAAGAGGTGGTAGGTACAATGGCGGACCTAATTAGCGAAGGAAAAATCCGTTATATCGGGCTAAGCGAAGCTTCGGTCGCCACGCTGGAGCGAGCGCATAAAGTCCACCCGATTACGGCGCTGCAAACTGAGTATTCATTGTGGACACGCGATGCCGAGCAGGGCGTATTGGCGGCCTGTGAACGCCTGGGCATTGGGTTTGTTCCCTATAGCCCGCTGGGGCGCGGTTTTCTGACCGGAGCGATCCAACGGCCAGAAGATCTGGACGCTGACGATTTCCGTCGCAGCAACCCGCGTTTTCAGGGGGAAAACTTTGCACGCAATCTGGCGCTTGTGGAAAAAGTGACCGAGCTGGCTAAGCAGAAAGGCGTTGCGCCGTCGCAGTTGGCGTTAGCCTGGGTGTTGGCGCAGGGTGAGCACATTGTCCCGATCCCTGGTACCAAACGCCGTCGCTATCTGGAAGAGAATATCGCAGCGGCCGAATTGACGCTCAGCGCCGCCGAATTGGCGGCCATTGAGGCGGTGTTCCCCCTGCAGGCCGCGGCAGGGGCACGCTACGGTGCGGAGTCGATGACCTATATCAACGGCTAATAAAAAGGGTGCAGCGTCTAAACGCTGCGCCCTGATACGGAGACGCGTTAGCGGGTCGCCGTTACTTCTTTTTCTTGGTATCGCGCGGCGCACGGGCTACGGTCGCCTGGTACACCTTGAAGCGGCCGTTTTGTGCCAGCACTTCATGGCTGCCGAAGGTAGCGTCCAGGATGTCCGGATACGGCAGGAAGGCGTTGGCCACGATGCGCAGACGGCCGCCGATCGGCAGGTGCTTCAACGCCCCGCGGATCAGAGTTTCTGCTGCGGTCAGGCTGGTTTGCAGGCCATCATGGAACGGCGGGTTGGAAATGATCAGGTCGAAACGGCCGGTAATGTCGGAATAGACGTTACTGACGATCACTTCGCCTTCAATGCCGTTGGCGGCAAGCGTAGCCCGGCTGGACTCCACGGCGGCGGCGTTAACGTCGCTGAGGGTCAGCTTCATCTTCGGCGACAGTTTGGACAGCACGGAAGCCATCACGCCGGCACCGCAGCCTACGTCCAGCACCTTGCCTTTCATGTGTTTTTCCAGGGTTGACAGCAGCAGTGAGCTGCCAACGTCCAGCCCGTCGCGGCTGAACACGCCCGGCAGGGTTTTCACTTCCAGATCGTGCAGCTGATAGCTTTCCCACCAGTCTTCCAGGTTGAATTCGGTCTGCGTATCCAGACGGCCGTGATACAGGCCACAGCGGCGGGCGCTGTCGATTTTCACCAGTGTGGCATAGTCTTCCACCATCTGGTCGGCACTGCGCACGCCGCTGCGGTTTTCACCGACCACGAACACTTCTGCGCCGACCGGCATCAGCGCCAGAATGTTGCACAGTTGGAATTGCGCTTCCTGTTTGCTCTTCGGCCAATAGTAGATCAACGTATCGCACTCGGCGACAAACGCAGCGTCCACGGTCAGCCCGAACTGCACGTTTTCGCCCATCGCCCGGTTCAGTAACTGCCAGTGATGGTACTGCTGGGTATGGACACGCACATCCGCGGCCTCGAATTGGGCCGGCAGGGCGTCCTGCAGGTCACCGGCAAACAGAACGCGGCGTTCGATAAACTCATCACTGTGGCGCAGCATGACTTCACTGGCGGGGGTTAATGCAGACATCAGGTTTTGGCTCCTAGAAATTAGACCGGGGATTATAGAGCTTTGTGGCGATATGTTCGACGGGTTTATGCCCAATAGCTTTCTGGCTCAAGCAAGGCGGGGATCGAGGGAGTTCCCGGGAGCTGAGATAACTCAGTGACTGGGATGAGCGAGGGAAGCCAACGCCGCTGCAGCCTGAAAGATGAAGGGGATGTTGGCGCAGTCCGCGCGGGTTTGTTAGCATAGCGCGGCGCATGGCAGGCATGGCGCACCACAACGGGTAGATCCTGACAGGAATCGGCATGGCATCAAAACGCGACTGGCTGTTACAACAACTGGGTATTACGCAGTGGACATTGCGCCGCCCGGGCGTGTTGCAGGGCGAAGTAGCGGTCAGCCTGCCGCCCGAAGTGCGTTTGCTGATCGTAGCGCAGGCACTGCCTGAGCATAACGATCCGCTGTTTTGCGACGTGTTGCGCAGCCTGGGGTTGACCCCGGCGCAAACCTACGGCCTGACGCCGGATCAGGTGGCGATGCTGCCTGAAGATACCGAATGCAACAGTTGGCGGTTGGGCGTTGCGGAGCCGCTCGCGGTGGCCGGCGCACAGCTACACAGCCCGGCGCTGGCCGAGCTTTCTCTCGATGCGGGTGCCAAACGCGCACTCTGGCAGCAGATTTGTCATCATGAACAGTATTTCTACCCTGACCGCGGCCGATCTGGCCACGGCCTTCAAGATTGAGCAAGCCAGTCACGCCTTTCCCTGGACGCAAGCCACCTTTTCCAGCAATCAGGGCGATCGTTATCTTAACCTGAAACTGGACGCCGACGGGCAGATGGCGGGCTTTGCCATTACCCAGATCGTGCTGGATGAGGCCACCCTGTTCAACATCGCCATTCACCCCGACTGGCAGCGTCGCGGCTTCGGCCGCCAGTTGCTGGAAGCCTTGATTGCACAGTTGGAAACCCGCGGTGTGGTCACTTTGTGGCTGGAAGTGCGCGCCTCCAACCATGCGGCGATTGCGTTGTATGAAGATCTCGGCTTTAACGAAGTGACCGTCCGCCGTAATTACTATCCGAGCGCCAATGGGCGTGAAGACGCCATCGTCATGGCGCTGCCGCTGGCTTAGCCGGTGTCTTGGTTTTAACTTCTTCCCGCCGGGAAAAGCATTGATTGTCACCGGTTGACAAATCAGCGAAAATGCCCGGCTATTATCTTTTATTTACCGCTTTGCCTGGCGCCGTGCGCGGCGCGTTCTGATGCTTTCGCAGGGCGGACTAACTGTAGAATCTGAAAAACATGTCTCCTAGTGAATTTGCCCGCGAAGTCTCGAAAAGAAGAACTTTCGCCATCATCTCGCACCCCGATGCCGGTAAAACTACCATTACCGAAAAGGTGTTGCTGTTCGGACAGGCGATCCAAACCGCCGGTACGGTAAAAGGCCGTGGCTCAAACCAGCACGCCAAATCCGACTGGATGGAAATGGAAAAGCAACGTGGTATCTCGATCACCACCTCGGTGATGCAGTTCCCGTATCGCGAATGCCTGGTTAACCTGCTGGATACCCCAGGGCACGAAGACTTCTCCGAAGATACTTATCGTACCCTGACCGCCGTCGACTGCTGCCTGATGGTGATCGACGCCGCGAAAGGGGTTGAAGATCGTACCCGTAAGCTGATGGAAGTAACCCGTCTGCGCGATACGCCGATCCTGACCTTTATGAACAAATTGGACCGCGATATCCGCGATCCGATGGAAGTGATGGACGAAGTCGAGCGTGAGCTGAAAATTGCCTGCTCGCCTATCACCTGGCCTATCGGCTGCGGCAAGCTGTTTAAAGGGGTTTATCATCTGTACAAGGATGAAACCTACCTCTACCAGACCGGTAAAGGCCACACCATTCAGGAAGTACGCATTGTCAAAGGCCTGGATAACCCAGAGCTGGACGCCGCGGTGGGTGAAGATCTGGCCGCGCAGCTGCGTGAAGAGCTGGAGCTGGTGCAAGGCGCTTCGCACGAGTTCGATCATGAAGCCTTCCTGAGCGGCGATTTGACCCCGGTCTTCTTCGGTACCGCGCTGGGCAACTTCGGTGTGGATCACATGCTCGACGGTCTGGTCGCCTGGGCGCCGGCGCCGATGCCGCGCGATAGCAACACCCGTAAAGTGGTGGCTGCGGAAGAGAAATTCACCGGTTTCGTGTTCAAGATCCAGGCCAATATGGATCCAAAACACCGCGACCGCGTGGCCTTTATGCGCGTGGTGTCTGGCCGTTACGAAAAAGGCATGAAGCTGCGCCAGGTACGTACCGGTAAAGATGTGGTGATCTCCGACGCGCTGACCTTTATGGCGGGCGACCGTTCGCACGTGGAAGAAGCCTATCCGGGCGATATCATTGGCCTGCATAACCACGGCACCATTCAGATCGGCGATACCTTCACCCAGGGTGAAGACATGAAGTTCACCGGTATCCCGAACTTCGCACCGGAGCTGTTCCGCCGTATTCGTCTGCGCGATCCGTTGAAGCAAAAACAGCTGCTGAAGGGTCTGGTTCAGCTGTCTGAAGAAGGGGCGGTACAGGTCTTCCGTCCAATCGCCAACAACGACTTGATCGTGGGCGCGGTGGGTGTGCTGCAGTTTGACGTGGTAGTTGCGCGTCTGAAAAGCGAATACAACGTCGAAGCCTTGTACGAGTCGGTCAACGTCTCTACGGCGCGCTGGGTGGAATGCAGCGACGTGAAGAAATTCGAGGAGTTCAAGCGTAAGAACGAGCTTAACCTGGCGTTGGACGGCGGCGACAACCTGTCTTACATCGCGCCTACCATGGTTAACCTGAATCTGACGCAGGAACGCTATCCGGAAGTGGTGTTCCGCAAAACGCGCGAGCACTAACAGATCAGCAGGGCGCCTTAGGGCGCCCTGTGTTATATTGCGTCTCCCCATTCTGCTAATTAATAAATCTCCTTCACCAGTTTCGTCTCCCCCGCATCCGCCAGCATTTACCCGGTCTTTCCTGTTTTTTCTGTCATATGGTCTATATTTAATAGGGCATCATTTAGCCAGTAAGCGTAATTCACTATTTTTTGCCACGATAATAGCGAGTTATTCGGTAGTGTTGCCAATAAGAGACAGTGTGATGTTATTAATATCAATAACATAGCTATAACCTTGATTTAACGGACGGGTGTTGTCGTCAATAGGCGACAGTTTTTAGTTCGATTATTAATCAACTTTTATTTTGTTATTGATTTTTAATGATTTTTTAAAGTTGGCACAGCCGTTGCAATATTCCTGGTGTGGCAACAATCGTCTTAGCGTGAATGTTTGAACGTATAGAAATCGTGAAGTATTCACTGAGTGAGTCGCGTTATGGCGACTGAAGGGTCCGCAATCATTTTGGATCCATAACCAAAGGAAGAGATCGATGAAAAATACTAAATTTGCACAATCACTGATGGCTGTTGTTTTGGGTTCCGTTCTGGTTAGTGGCAGCGCGCTGGCTGAAGATACGCTGCTCAACAAAGCGTCGAGTGCCGCTGATAGCGCGGGTGCCAAAATCGATAGCTCCATGAAAAAAGTTGACGGCTACATGGATGACAGCGCAACAACGGCTAAAGTTAAAAGTGCGCTGGTGGATGACAAAACCATTACCAGCAGCGATATCTCGGTGAAAACGGAAAAAGGTACCGTCACCCTGAGCGGTTTTGTCGGCAGCCAGGCGCAGGCCGAGCATGCGGTTGAAGTGGCCGGTAAAGTGGAAGGCGTCAAATCCGTCAGCGACAAGCTGCACGTGAAAGACGAAAGCAAACAGTCCGTGAAGGCTTATGCCGGTGACACCGCGACCACCAGTGAACTGAAAGCCAAACTGCTGGCCGATGACATCGTGCCTTCACGCAACGTGAAAGTGGAAACCACCGACGGTGTGGTGCAGCTTTCCGGTGAAGTGAAAACTCAGGCCCAGTCTGAGCGTGCAGAAAGCATCGCCAAAGCGATCGACGGCGTGAAAAGCGTTAAAAACGACCTGGTAGTTAAGCCGTAAGTTTTAGTACGAGCAACAATAAGCACCAAATCCTGGGTTGGCTGAAAGGTTAACCCAGGAAGCACCATCAAAAAAAGAAACTGACCGGCAACCTGGATGAGCCTGAAAAGGGCACAGGTTGCGATGTGTTTTTTCACTATGGTAAGGAGAAGCTTATGTTTCGTTGGGGCATTATCTTTTTAGTCATCGCACTGATTGCTGCTGCGTTAGGTTTCGGCTCTCTGGCGGGTACCGCCGCATGGGCTGCAAAAATCGTCTTCGTCGTGGGGATCATTCTGTTCCTGGTCAGCCTGTTTACCGGCCGCCGACGTCCTTAGCTTTTCTCTCAAAGTGTAACAAAGCTTAATTCCTTTTCTCACCCCAGGGAGGTCAGTCATGAATAGCGACATCATCCTCGGACGCTGGAAACAGTTGAAGGGCCGGGTGTGTCAGGCATTGGCGGAGTGGTCCGACAATGACTGCATCTGGCTGATGGGAAGCAATGACTGCCTCTCTGGCATACTGCAAGAGGATTACGGAAGAGAGCAAGACGAGGTATCCTCGGGTAAAACGTCTCACTGAGGATGCAGGGTTGGGATACAGAATACCCATCACGCTCGGCAATATAGAACCGCTGGCGTATAAACCTTACCGGCCCGGCAAAATGGCGCTGGTATGTGAAGGGGGCGGGCAGCGCGGCATTTTTACCGCCGGCGTGCTGGACGAGTTTCAGCGTGCCCGCTTTAATCCTTTTGATCTGATGATCGGCACTTCTGCCGGCGCGCAAAATCTCTCGGCCTTTATTTGTGGCCAGATGGGCTATGCGCGACGGGTGATCACCCGTTACACCACCTCCGCTGAATTCTTTAACCCGCTGCGCTTTGTGCGTGGCGGGCATTTGATCGATCTCGACTGGCTGATCGACACCACGTCGCAACAGCTGCCGCTGGCAATGGACGTGGCGGAAAAACACCTGATCGATGGCCGTGAATTCCTGATGTGCGCCTGCCGCAGCGATGACTTTGAACCCACTTACCTGCCGGCGCAGCGTGCCAGCTGGTTGCCGGCGATCAAGGCATCCAGCGCCATTCCGGGTTTTTACCGTATGGGCGTGGATTTGGACGGCGTCAGCTATCAGGACGGTGGCATCAGCGATGCGATCCCAGTCGAAGAGGCCTACCGACGCGGCGCGGACACTATCGTGGTGATCCGTACCGTGCCTTCGCAGATGTATTACACCCCGCAGTGGATGAAGCGCATGGAGCACTGGCTGAGCGAAAGCAGCCTGCAGCAGATGGTGCGCATCCTTCAACACCACGAACAAAGCTATCACCGCATTCAGCAATTCATTGAGAAGCCGCCCGGCAAGCTGCGCATCTTTGAAATTTTCCCGCCGAAGCCGCTGGCCAGCAATGCCTTGGGCAGCCGGCTGACCTCGCTCAATCAGGATTATCATCTGGGGCGTCGCTGCGGACGCTATTTCCTGGCGACCGTCGGGCACTGGCTGGTCGAGCAGGACAAACTGGACGGTATGAAGGTGAAGAAGGCGCTGTCGCGCCGTTTGATCCAGCCTGAGAATGTCGTTATGCCTTCGCCGATCATCACCGACGTGGCACACCCGCGCGAACTTTCCACGCAGCCGGAGCCCAATCTGGCCGCGAGAGAAATTATTCTGCCGGGTGACGTACCCCCGGGTGAAGGGGGGTTGCTGTGACCCCAGATTTCACCGATACCCACTGCCACTTCGATTTCCCGCCGTTCAGCGGACAGGAGCTTGAAAGCCTGGCGTTGGCCGAGCAGGCGGGCGTACGGCGAATTATCGTGCCGACGGTGACTGCCGACCGCTTTGCGCGGGTGGTAAAACTGGCGCGCGACTATCCGCCGTTGTTCGCAGCCCTCGGGCTGCACCCGCTGTATATTGCCCAGCATCAGGAAGCGGAGCTTGAACAGTTGGCGGGTTTTCTGGCCAGCCGACCTCAGAAGCTGGTGGCGGTGGGGGAGATTGGTCTGGATCTGTATATGGAGAACCCGCAGTTCGAACGGCAACAGCGGGTATTGAAGACCCAGTTGAAACTGGCTAAAGAACACGACCTGCCGGTGATCCTGCATTCCCGCCGCAGCCACGATCAGCTGGCGGCGATGCTGCGTCGTAGCGAAGTGCCACGCCGCGGCGTCGTACACGGTTTTGCCGGCAGCCTGTCGCAGGCGCAGGCGTTTATCCGCCTGGGCTATTACATTGGCGTGGGGGGCACCATCAGCTATGAGCGGGCGCAGAAAACCCGTAGCGTGATGGCTCAATTGCCGTTGACCTCCTTGCTGTTGGAAACCGATGCGCCGGACATGCCGCTGGCTGGTTACCAGGGGCAGCCCAACCGCCCTGAACGTGCCGCCGAAGTTTTCCAGGAACTGTGCCGCTTGCGCCCCGAGTCAGCCGAGGATATTGCCGCCCAGTTGCAACACAACACTCACGCCCTGTTTACCCTTTAGGTGTCTAACCCGCCATAACTGTGATGATGCTCACGTTATAAGATTTTCATTTGCTTCCTGTTGTATGCATTTGTGACATAAATCGGTACGAGGGGTACCTCGCTCCGTATAATCGCTCTCCGAAATTACTCTAAAGCAGCCCCGTGTTCCTCTCTGACAGGGATGCATTTCTTTTTCGCAACAGGGATACTTTGCATGCAACTCATCATGAGCCTGGTCGGCATGGCGGTGCTGATCGCCATTGCGGTGCTGCTCTCCAGCAACCGCCGCGCGATTAACCTGCGCACCGTTATTTGGGCATTTGTTCTTCAGGTCGCCATCGGCGCGCTGGTGCTGTACGTTCCAGTTGGTCGCGCGATTCTCGGCGGCATGTCGGCGGGCGTGGCTAACGTGATCGCCTACGGCAACCAGGGGATCTCCTTCATCTTCGGTGGCCTGGTTTCCGACAAGATGTTTGAAGTCTTCGGCGGCGGCGGTTTTGTGTTCGCGCTGCGCGTACTGCCGGTGATCGTGTTCTTCTCCTCGCTGATTGCGGTACTGTATTACCTCGGTATCATGCAATTGGTGATCCGCGTGTTGGGCGGTGGCTTGCAAAAGCTGCTGGGTACCTCACGGACCGAATCACTGTCGGCGACCGCTAATATTTTCGTCGGCCAAACCGAGGCCCCGCTGGTGGTGCGCCCGTATATCGCTACCATGACCCAGTCTGAGCTGTTTACCGTGATGTGCGGTGGCCTGGCCTCGGTAGCCGGTTCCGTATTGGCAGGTTATGCCCAGATGGGGGTGCCGCTGGAATATCTGATCGCCGCTTCATTTATGGCTGCTCCGGGTGGCTTGCTGTTCGCCAAGCTGATGGTGCCGGAAACCGAAAAAACCCACGATAAAGACGACGCGATGAAATTGATCGCAGAAGATGAACGCCCGGCCAACGTGATCGATGCGGCAGCTTCAGGTGCGGCTTCCGGCATGCAGCTGGCGCTGAACGTCGGCGCGATGCTGTTGGCGTTTATCGCGTTGATCGCTTTGCTGAACGGCATTCTTGGCGGTATCGGCGGCTGGTTCGATTATCCGCAGCTGTCGCTGGAACTGATACTTGGCTGGGTATTCTCACCGATCGCCTTCCTGATCGGCGTGCCTTGGCATGAAGCGATGGCGGCCGGCTCGTTTATTGGCCAGAAGATTATCGTTAACGAATTCGTCGCCTACATGAACTTCGGTGCTTACCTGCGTCCGGACGACGTGGTGGCGGCAGAAGGGCTGCAGGTGCTGTCGGCGCACACCAAGGCGATCATCTCCTTTGCGCTGTGCGGCTTTGCCAACCTGTCGTCGGTGGCGATCCTGCTCGGCGGTCTGGGCAGCATGGCGCCGAACCGTCGTCATGACATCGCGCGCTTCGGCCTGAAAGCCGTGGCTGCGGGTACGCTCTCCAACCTGATGAGTGCGACCATCGCCGGGTTCTTCCTGGCGCTGTAACCCCGGTCCTGTCCTGTGATAGCGCCGCGAGCCCTATTGCAGGACACCGCCTATACTCTAAGACGGACACAGCGTGCCGTGCCCGCGTCCGTTTCTTTAGCGAATTTGTGAACGATATCGCGTTATTTTGTGATGTTCTTCACATATAATTCCGGCCTGTTACAGTGTTATTTCATATAGTGTGACCCTGAGCGCGAATTGCCCCCGGCGATCGTGTTCAAATAGCTATTACTGACCCTGCGCGATGCGAAGGGTTATGTGCGGTGAGAAGGATCTCAGTTGCCGCGGTGGGAACCCGTTCCCCAGCGCTATCTTCAAGGAACCAAGTCCGCTCGCCAACACCCAGGTACTCAGTTGGAGAGTTTTATGACCGAATTAACCGCAGCAGCGCAACGTGCGCTGACCTTAATGGATTTGACCACGCTGAACGACGATGACACCGATGAAAAAGTGATCGCGCTGTGTCGTCAGGCCAATAGCCCGGCCGGCCATACGGCGGCCATCTGTATTTACCCGCGTTTTATCCCGGTGGCGCGCAAGGCTCTGCGTGAGCAGGGGACGCCGGACATCCGCATTGCGACCGTCACCAATTTCCCGCATGGCAACGACGATATTGAAATCGCGCTGGCGGAAACACGCGCGGCTATCGCCTATGGCGCCGATGAGGTGGACGTGGTGTTCCCTTACCGCGCGCTGATCGCCGGTAATGAGCAGGTGGGTTTTGAACTGGTCAAACAGTGCAAGCAGGCTTGCCAGGCCGCCAACGTGCTGTTGAAAGTGATCATTGAAACCGGTGAGCTCAAGCAGGCCAGCCTGATCCGTAAAGCATCGGAAATCGCCATCAACGCCGGCGCTGACTTTATCAAAACCTCTACCGGTAAAGTGCCGGTCAACGCAACGCTCGAAAGCGCGGAGCTGATGATGTCGGTGATCCGCGATCTTGGCGTTGCCAAAACGGTGGGCTTCAAGCCGGCCGGTGGCGTACGCACAGCGGAAGACGCGCTGCATTATCTGCAACTTGCCGATCGTATTCTGGGCGAAGGTTGGGCCGATGCGCGTCATTTCCGCTTCGGGGCTTCCAGTCTGTTAGCCAGCCTGCTGACGACGCTGGGCCACAGTGCCGGGCAGTCCGGCAGCGGTTACTGAACGATTACGTCGGCAAGGCGAGATAATCGCCAGCCTGCACTCTACTCTAGCTAAAACAGGGGGACGCTTTGTTCCTGGCCCAAGAAATTATCCGTAAGAAACGTGACGGTCAGCCGTTGAGCGAAGCAGAAATTCGCTTTTTCATCAATGGTATCCGTGACAACGTCGTTTCAGAAGGTCAAATTGCCGCGCTGGCGATGACCATTTATTTCCACGATATGACCATGCCGGAGCGCGTGGCGCTGACCATGGCAATGCGTGATTCCGGTACCGTGCTGGACTGGAAAAGCCTGTCACTGAACGGGCCACTGGTCGACAAGCACTCCACCGGCGGCGTGGGCGATGTCACTTCGCTGATGCTGGGCCCGATGGTGGCGGCTTGCGGCGGCTATGTGCCGATGATCTCCGGCCGTGGTTTGGGCCATACCGGCGGTACGCTGGACAAGCTGGAAGCGATCCCGGGCTTTAATATCTTCCCGGACGACAATGCCTTCCGCAAAATTATTCAGGACGTGGGCGTGGCGATTATCGGCCAAACCAGCTCGCTGGCACCGGCGGACAAACGCTTCTACGCGACCCGTGATATCACTGCTACCGTAGATTCCATTCCGCTGATCACCGCCTCTATTCTGGCGAAGAAGCTGGCGGAAGGCCTGGATGCGTTGGTGATGGACGTCAAAGTCGGTTCCGGTGCCTTTATGCCAACCTACGCACTGTCGGCCGATTTGGCGCAGGCGATTGTTGGCGTGGCCAACGGCGCCGGGTGCAAAACCACCGCGCTGCTGACCGACATGAACCAGGTGCTGGCCTCCAGCGCCGGTAACGCCGTGGAAGTTCGCGAAGCCGTGCGCTTCCTGACCGGCGAATACCGCAACCCACGCCTGCTGGAAGTGACGATGGCGCTGTGCGTGGAAATGCTGCTTTCCGGTGGCCTGGCGAAAGATGATGCCGATGCGCGTGCCAAACTGCAGGCAGTGCTGGACAATGGTAAAGCGGCAGAAGTGTTTGGCCGTATGGTCGCCGCACAGCAGGGCCCGACCGATTTCGTCGAGCGCTACGACAGCTATCTGCCTGCCGCAACCCTCAGCAAGCCGGTTTACGCTGAGAAAAAAGGTATCATCAGTGCAATGGATACCCGTGCACTGGGCATGGCGGTGGTGTCCCTGGGCGGCGGTCGTCGCCGTGCAACCGACAGCATCGACTACAGCGTGGGCCTGACTGATATGGCGCGCCTGGGCGACAAAGTGGATACCCAGCAGCCGCTGGCGGTGATCCATGCCAACGACGAAGAGACTTGGCAGCAGGCGGCCGAAGCGGTACGCAGTGCGATGGTGCTGAGCGACAAAGCGCCGGAAGTGACGCCAGTAGTCTACAAGCGCATCACGGAATAATTAACGAATCAGGAGCGGCAGCGGCCTTTTCGCTGTCGCCCACAGCGTGAAAACACGC
Source organism: Serratia sp. Ser99 (assembly GCF_024519545.1). Classification (NCBI taxonomy): domain Bacteria; kingdom Pseudomonadati; phylum Pseudomonadota; class Gammaproteobacteria; order Enterobacterales; family Yersiniaceae; genus Serratia; species Serratia sp. Ser99. The sequence goes on from NZ_JALJRT010000010.1 coordinate 14,099, forward strand.
AGGAGAGCATGATGAAACGTACATTTATTATGGTATTAGACTCATTCGGTATTGGCGCGAGCGAAGATGCCGAGCGTTTTGGCGACAAGGGTTCCGACACTCTGGGCCACATCGCCGAGGTCTGCGCGCGCGGTGAAGCCAACGTTGGCCGTCAGGGCCCGTTGACGCTGCCTAACCTGAGCCGTCTGGGCCTGGGCAAGGCCGCGGAAGAATCCACCGGCACCTTCCCGCAAGGGCTGGATCGCAATGCGGACATCATCGGCGCCTATGCTTACGCCAGCGAACTCTCTTCCGGTAAAGATACGCCGTCAGGCCACTGGGAAATCGCCGGCGTGCCGGTACTGTTCGATTGGGGCTATTTCAGCGACGAACACAACAGCTTCCCGCAGGAGCTGCTGGACAAGCTGGTCGAGCGCGCTAACCTGCCGGGCTACCTCGGTAACTGCCACTCATCCGGCACCGTGATCCTCGACCAACTGGGCGAAGAGCACATGAAAACCGGCAAGCCGATTTTCTATACCTCTGCCGACTCGGTATTCCAGATCGCCTGCCACGAAGAGACCTTCGGCCTGGATCGTCTGTATGAACTCTGTGAAATCGCCCGTGAAGAGCTGACCGAAGGCGGTTACAACATTGGCCGCGTGATCGCTCGTCCATTCCTGGGCGACAAGCCGGGCAACTTCCAGCGTACCGGTAACCGTCACGATCTGGCCGTAGAGCCACCGGCGCCAACCGTGCTGAAAAAGCTGGTGGACGAGAAGGGCGGCGAAGTGGTGTCGATCGGTAAAATTGCCGATATCTACGCCAACGTGGGCATCACCAAAAAGGTCAAGGCTACCGGCATCGACGCGCTGTTCGACGCAACCGTGACCGAAATGGAAAAAGCCGGTGACAACACCATCGTGTTCACCAACTTCGTTGATTTTGACTCCTCTTACGGCCACCGCCGCGACGTTGCGGGCTATGCCGCGGCACTGGAGCTGTTCGACCGCCGTCTGCCGGAGCTGCTGAAACTGGTGAAAGATGAAGATATCATTATCTTCACCGCTGACCATGGCTGCGACCCGACCTGGCCGGGCACCGACCACACCCGTGAGCACATTCCGGTCCTGATTTACGGTCCGAAAGTGAAACCAGGTTCGTTGGGCCACCGTGAAACCTTCGCCGACATCGGCCAGACCGTAGCCAGCTACTTTGGCGTGTCACCGATGGATTACGGTAAATCCATGCTCTAAGCCCCGTATTTCAAGCCGCAGCGTTGTTGCTACGCGCCTGGCTGCAACTCGAAATTCAAGGCTTAGATGTTTGATGTTTTTATTAAATATGATTTCTGAAGGAAGATAATTATGGCTACGCCGCACATTAATGCTGAAATGGGTGATTTCGCTGACGTAGTACTGATGCCGGGCGATCCGCTGCGTGCAAAATACATCGCGGAAACTTTCCTGGAAGGCGCGGTGGAAGTGAACAACGTGCGTGGCATGCTGGGCTTCACCGGTACCTACAAGGGCCGCAGAATCTCCGTAATGGGCCACGGTATGGGTATCCCATCCTGCTCCATCTATGCGCGTGAACTGATTGCCGAATTCGGCGTGAAGAAAATCATCCGTGTGGGTTCTTGCGGCGCGGTGCGTGACGATATCAAACTGCGTGACGTGGTGATTGGTATGGGTGCTTGCACCGATTCCAAAGTAAACCGTCTGCGTTTCAAGGATCACGACTACGCGGCAATCGCCGACTTCGATATGGTGCGTAATGCCGTAGACGCGGCAGCAGCGCAGGGTATCCCGGCGCGTGTGGGCAACATCTTCTCCGCTGATCTGTTCTATACGCCGGATCCGGATATGTTCCAGGTGATGAAGAAGTACGGCATCCTGGGCGTGGAAATGGAAGCGGCCGGTATCTACGGCGTGGCGGCTGAGCTGTTCGAAGAGTTCGGTTCCAAGGCACTGACCATTTGTACCGTCTCCGACCACATTCTGCGTCATGAAGCGACCACCGCTGCAGAGCGTCAAACCACCTTTAATGAAATGATCATTATCGCGTTGGAATCTGTGCTGCTGGGCGACAAAGCCTAATCATACTGCGGGCGTAGCGTTCTGCTGCGCCCCAGCTAATCTATTCATCGTGCTCCCCTCATTTTCTTGAAATGCTTTACCTTATAGGTAATTAGCGCTATTACTCTATTCATCAATCTATTCACTCCTCTATTCATCTATGACCAGCCTCGAGCAAGTTCTGCGTAAGGGGCCCGCCGCGTCGAAAGCACTCATTGATGCGCTGGGTATCAGCCAACCGACGCTGTCGCGCCGTATCCGTGTACTGGCGGAAGCGGTACTGGCTATGGGTAAAGGCCGAGCCACTCGCTATGCCTTGCGCAGGGTTGTGGGGGGAGACGTATTTTCCGCTCTATCAGGTGGATGAGCAGGGCACAGCATGAGTTGATCAGCGAGGCATTCCGTAGTCTTGCCGACCAGATGTTGATGCAGGTTCAAGGGTTGAATGAACACATCCAGCGCATGGCTTAAAGCAAGCCTAGGGCATCTTCTCTTCTTTCTTATCTTCCGGCTTTTCGTCATCGTCATCTTCCACCGTATTGCCTTCCTCCAACGGCGTGTTGGCGGTTAACAGGTACGGGGACTGCTGCCAGCGGCTGCGGCGGTGCTGCAACAGCGTACGGGCCAGGATGATGCCGATGGCCAGCGCCAGCAAAATCATCAAGCGCAGCAGGTTGGTGGTGTTATCCACCTGTTTGGATTCGGTCGCCAGCACGTGGGTGTCCAGCGTGATGCGGATAAAGCCGATCGGCCCGTCTTTGTTCTCAATGGGTTCAACCAACTGATGATTGAAGTAGCTGCCAGCGCGTTTACCGTCAAGCGACAGGCGATCGCGTATACTTATCTGCTCACCGGCGTGGGAAACCAGGGAGCCGTCCAACTGATAGACGCTGGCGTCCAAAATGCGGCTGTGGTCGGTGAGCTGTTTGAGGATGGCGTCGATGCGTTGGTTGTCGACGTCGCTGTCGTCATCCATCAGGGGGGCCAGGCTGGATGCCACCTGTTTGGTCAGCGTTTGCGCCAGTTCTTCCACCTGTTCGGATCGCGCCAATTGGTGACTCAGGCTAAAATAGGAAGCGCCCTGCATCAACAGCACCAGCAAAGCCAGGCAAATCAGGATAATAGCGGTGCGGTGCAGGCGGAATTTCAGTTTAGCGCGGGCCATGCAGGTTCCTTGGGCATCTTGGACACTTTATGTTGCCAGAAGCAATGGCGATAGGATAGCTTGATGCGTCGTTTTATCATGCAGTGTTTTTTCAGGAGTTAAGGATGTCGAATAGTCTGACCTATTGCGATCTCCCGGCTGAGATCTCTCAATGGCCGGGTCTTCCCCTTTCGCTGAGCGGTGACGAAGTGATGCCGCTGGATTATCGGGCGGGTCATACCGGTTGGCTATTATATGGCAGAGAACTGAACAAAACGCGCATTACCGATTTCCAGCGCAAGCTGGGCGCGGCGATGGTGATCGTCACCGCCTGGTGCGTAGAGGATTATCAGGTGGTGCGTCTGGCGGGCACGCTGACGGCACGCGCCAAAACGCTGGCGGCGGAGAGCGGGCTGGACGTGGCGCCGCTGGGCAAGATCCCCCATCTGCGCACCCCCGGGTTGCTGGTGATGGATATGGACTCCACCGCGATTGAAATTGAATGCATCGACGAGATTGCCAAACTGGCGGGCGTCGGTGAGCAGGTGTCGGAAGTGACCGAACGCGCGATGCGCGGCGAGCTGGACTTTACCGCCAGCCTGCGTCAGCGCGTCGGTACGCTGAAAGGCGCCGATGCCAATATCCTCAAGCAGGTGCGTGACGAGCTGCCGCTGATGTCCGGGCTGACCAACCTGGTGCGCAAGCTGCAGGCGATGGACTGGCACGTGGCGATTGCCTCCGGCGGCTTCACCTACTATGCCGAGTATCTGCGTGACAGACTGAAGCTGGTGGCGGTGGTGGCTAACGAGCTGGAGATCCGCGACGGCAAGCTGACCGGCGAGGTGCTGGGACCGGTGGTGGACGCGCAGTTCAAAGCCGATACGCTGGTAGCGCTGGCGGAAAAACTGGGTATTCCACCGCAGCAAACTGTCGCCATCGGCGACGGCGCCAACGATTTGAAAATGATGCAGGTTGCCGGGTTGGGCATTGCCTATCACGCCAAACCGAAAGTGTATGAGAAGGCGCAGGTGTCGATTCGCCATGCCGATCTTATGGGCGTGCTGTGCGTGTTGACCGGCAGCCTGAAACACGAAGTACGCTAAAGTAGGCCCCTGACCCGGCGATGACGCCCGTCAGCGGCAATGTGGTAATAAAGCAGAGGTAATACGTGGCAAAAGCAGCAAAACGGGCGTTTGTATGTAATGAGTGCGGCGCAGATTATCCGCGCTGGCAGGGGCAGTGCAGCGCTTGCCACGCCTGGAACAGCATTACAGAAGTGCGTCTGGCTGCCGTGTCTTCCTCTTCTCGCAACGAGCGTCTGAGCGGCTACGCTGGCGATGCCGGTATCAGCAAGGTACAAAAGCTGTCGGACATCAGCCTGGAAGAGCTGCCGCGTTTTTCCACCGGTTTCCTGGAGTTTGATCGCGTGCTGGGCGGCGGGGTGGTTCCGGGCAGTGCGATCCTGATCGGCGGTAACCCCGGCGCAGGTAAAAGTACCTTGCTGCTGCAGGTGCTGTGCAAACTGTCCGAGCAGATGAAAACCCTGTACGTCACCGGTGAGGAATCACTGCAGCAGGTCGCGATGCGCGCCCATCGTCTCGGCTTGCCAACCGGCGGCCTGAATATGCTGTCGGAAACCAGCATCGAACAGATCTGCCTGATCGCCGAGCAGGAACAGCCGAAGCTGATGGTGATCGACTCCATTCAGGTGATGCACATGGCGGATATTCAATCTTCGCCGGGTAGCGTTGCGCAGGTACGTGAAACGGCGGCTTATCTGACGCGTTTCGCCAAGACGCGCGGCGTGGCGATTGTCATGGTCGGTCACGTCACCAAAGACGGTTCCCTGGCCGGGCCGAAAGTATTGGAACACTGCATCGACTGTTCGGTGCTGCTGGACGGCGACGCCGATTCACGTTTTCGTACCCTGCGCAGCCATAAAAACCGCTTTGGTGCGGTGAATGAGCTGGGCGTGTTCGCCATGACAGAGCAGGGCCTGCGTGAGGTCAGCAACCCGTCTGCCATCTTCCTCAGCCGTGGCGATGAGGTCACCTCCGGCAGTTCGGTGATGGTGGTTTGGGAAGGTACGCGGCCGTTGTTGGTGGAAATTCAGGCGCTGGTGGATCATTCCATGATGTCTAACCCGCGGCGAGTGGCGGTCGGCCTGGAGCAAAACCGATTGGCGATCCTGTTGGCGGTGCTGCATCGCCATGGCGGATTGCAGATGTCCGATCAGGACGTGTTCGTTAACGTGGTCGGTGGGGTGAAGGTCAGTGAAACCAGCGCCGATTTGGCGTTGCTGATGTCGCTGGTGTCCAGCCTGCGTGACCGCCCATTGCCGAACGATTTGGTGGTGTTTGGCGAAGTGGGGCTGGCGGGGGAGATCCGTCCGGTACCGAGCGGTCAGGAACGGATTTCCGAAGCGGCGAAACACGGCTTCAAGCGTGCCATCGTGCCGCACGCTAACGTGCCGAAAAAACCGCCGGCCAATATGCAGGTGTTTGGCGTGAAGAAACTGGCGGATGCGCTGGACGTGTTGGAACAGTTTTATTAATTGCCACGCGGTACGCAGATTATGCTATTTTGTTTAGCATACTAAACGGAGGGGCTATGCGGCAATTCGATTACCTGAAGGCGTCGATTAAGCAAAAGAACTGCACTCTGCAGCAGGTGGCGGATGCCAGTGGCATGACCAAAGGCTATCTTAGCCAGCTGTTAAACGACAAAATCAAAAGTCCGAGCGCCCAGAAGCTGGAGGCGCTGCACCGTTACCTCGGGCTTGAGTTCCCACGCCGTGAGAAAAAGGTCGGCGTGGTGTTTGGTAAATTTTACCCTCTGCACACCGGTCATATTTACCTGATCCAGCGAGCCTGTAGCCAGGTGGATGAGTTGCACGTGATCCTGTGTCACGATGAACCGCGCGATCGGGAGCTGTTCGACAACAGCTCGATGTCGCAACAGCCGACGGTCAGCGATCGTCTGCGCTGGCTGCTGCAAACCTTCAAGTATCAGAAAAACATTCATATTCACTCGTTTGACGAACAGGGTATCGAGCCCTATCCGCACGGCTGGAACGTGTGGAGTGACGGGGTGAAAGCTTTTCTGGAGCAAAAGGCCATAGTGCCGAGCTTTATCTATTCCAGTGAAGCACAGGATGCTCCGCGCTATCGCGAACATCTGGGCATTGAAACCATTCTGATCGATCCCGAACGTTCATTTATGAACATCAGCGGCCGCCAAATCCGCCAGGATCCGTTCCGCTATTGGGACTATATCCCGACCGAAGTGAAGCCGTTTTTTGTACGCACCGTAGCTATCCTCGGCGGCGAGTCGAGCGGGAAATCGACCCTGGTCAATAAGCTGGCGAACATCTTCAACACCACCAGCGCCTGGGAATATGGCCGCGACTACGTGTTCTCGCACCTCGGCGGGGATGAGATGGCGCTACAGTATTCCGACTATGACAAAATCGCCCTGGGCCAGGCGCAGTACGTTGATTTTGCGGTAAAATATGCCAATAAAGTGGCGTTTATCGATACCGACTTCGTGACCACTCAGGCGTTCTGCAAAAAGTACGAAGGACGCGAGCACCCCTTTGTACAGGCGTTGATCGACGAGTACCGCTTTGATCTGGTGATCCTGTTGGAGAACAACACCCCCTGGGTGGCGGATGGGTTGCGCAGCCTGGGCAATCCGAACGATCGCAAGGCATTTCAGTATTTGCTGGAAGAGATGCTGCGGGCCAACAACATTGAATACGTACACGTAGAGTCCAGCGATTACGACGAGCGCTTCCTGCGCTGTGTAGAACTGGTCAAACAGCTGCTGGCGGCCGATGCCAGCCGCCTGATTGGCGTTGCAGTCTAAGCCTGCGGGGCGCAGGCTGCGCCCCGTCGGTAATCAGTAAACAATCACCAGTTTTCCCTGCATATGTCCGTCGAGCAGTTTTTGGTGCGCGGCGGTCAGCGTCGGCACCGTTAGCCCGTGCATCGTTTCGCTCAGGGTGGTGCTCAGCTTCCCTTCATCCAGCAGTTGCGCCACTTGCTTGAGGATCTCGCCCTGCTGAGCGATATCCGGCGTGTTGAACATACTGCGGGTAAACATCAATTCCCAGTGCAGCGCGGCGCTTTTCAGCTTCAGTGCGCTCTGGTCCAACGGCTGGGCGTTTTCCACGATGGTGCAGATATGGCCCATCGGCGCGATCAGATCGGCGATGGCTTGCCAGTGGCCGTCGGTATCGTTCAGGCACAGAATATAATCCACGTTCTCAATGCCCTGTTGCGCCAGGTTAGCTTTCAGATCGCGGTAGTCCACCACCAGATCGGCACCCCGTTCCAGACACCAGGCCGCCGACTCGGGACGAGAGGCGGTCGCAATCACCTTCACCTGACTGCGCTGTGCCGCAAACGGGATCGCCAGCGAACCAACACCACCGGCGCCGCCGATGATCAACAGAGTTTTCCCCGGTGCCGCATCCTGAATTTTCAGATGTTCGAACAGTGCTTCCCAGGCAGTCAGGGCAGTCAGCGGCATGGCGGCAGACTCGGCCCAGTTCAGGCTGCGAGGCTTGTGGGCAGTAATACGTGAATCGATCAATTGTAGGGTGCTGTTGCTGCCCGGGCGAGTGATATCACCGGCGTACCAAACCTCATCGCCGGGTTTGAAGCCGCTGACGCTGCTGCCCACTTCAACTACGACGCCGCTGGCGTCCCAACCGAGAATGCGTGGCTGCTGCAGGCCGCTTTTTTGCAGGCCGGCATGGACCTTGGTATCCACCGGGTTGACCGACACCGCTTTCACTTCCACCAACAGATCGTACTGACCCGGCGTGGGCTTTTCCGGGCTGATCTCTATGAAGGCGGCGGGGTTTTTCGGGTCTACGGCAATGGCTTTAATCGGCATGACTGTGCTCCTTTCGAATGAATAACCTCAGTGTAGACCTCTTGAGAGGGAGTGATAAGATGGACAATAACTAACTAAGTGTTCGTTTGAGGTGAACAATGAGGTTTAAGCAGCTGCAGGATATGGCGCTGTTTGCGCTGGTGGCCGAGTGCGGCAGTTTTACCGCCGCCGCCAAACGCGCCGCTTTGCCGAAGTCCAGCGTCAGCCAGCGCATCAGCCAGTTGGAACAGACGCTGGGCCTGCGCTTGCTGAACCGTACCACCCGCCAGCTCAACCTGACCTTTGCCGGCGAACGCTATCTGGAACACTGCCAGGAGATGCTGAATGCTGCCGAACGCGCCGATTTTGCGCTGCAACGGCTGCGTGACAACCCGAGTGGTCGATTGCGCATCTCAACCCCTGCCGGGCTGGGGGCGACGTTGCTGGCGCGGCTGGCGGCGGATTTTCAGCGCCAATACCCGGACGTGTCACTGGAGGTGTCGGTATCCGATGCGATGGTGGATATGGTGCAGGACGGATTTGACGCCGCATTACGCACCGGCAAACCGCAGGACTCCTCGCTGATTGGCCGGCGTTTGGGGCATGCGCCGCGCTATTTGCTGGCATCGTCGGCATATCTGGCGCAGTCCCCGCCGATCCTGCATCCGCAACAGTTGCAGCAGCACCGCTGCATCGCGCATCGTTCCTGGCCCGCATGGAATCTGCGCCGGGGCGATGAGTATTTTCGCTGGCAACTGCCGACGCTGCATATCACCGATAATCTGCTGTACGCGCGAGAATGTGCGATTTACGGCGCGGGTATTACTTTGTTGCCGGCATTTCTCAGCCGCGAGGTAGTGGCGCAAAAACAGCTGGTGGAGGTGTTGCCGGAATGGCAGGCGGAAGGCAATGAACTCTATCTGGTTTATCCCAGTCGCAAGCTCAATTCCCCCGCGCTGGCCTGTTTTATTGACGTGGTGTTGCAACACCCGGTATTTGACGATTATGCCCGCGAGCTGGCGCGGGAATAAAAAAAGGCGCCGCATGCGGCGCCTTTCGGATTACTTGGCGATTCTCTTGTACTTGATACGGTGCGGCTCAAGCGCTTCGGCGCCCAGCGTACGTTTCTTGTACTCTTCGTATTCGGTGAAGTTACCTTCGAAGAACTCGACGTTACCTTCATCCTGGTAATCAAGAATGTGGGTCGCAATACGGTCGAGGAACCAACGGTCGTGCGAGATAACCATCGCGCAGCCCGGGAACTCCAACAGGGCGTTTTCCAGCGCGCGCAGGGTTTCAATATCCAGGTCGTTGGTCGGTTCGTCGAGCAGCAGTACGTTGCCGCCAACCTGCAGCAGCTTGGCCAGGTGCAGACGACCGCGCTCACCGCCGGACAGTTCGCCCACGCGCTTGCCCTGATCGACGCCTTTGAAGTTAAAGCGACCGACGTAAGCTCGACTTGGCATTTCGGTGTTGCCGATACGCATGATGTCCTGGCCGCCGGAGACTTCTTCCCAAACGGTTTTTGAATTGTCCATGCTGTCACGGAACTGATCGACCGACGCCAGCTTGACGGTGTCGCCCAGCACGATGCTGCCGGAATCAGGCTGTTCCTGACCGGACATCATGCGGAACAGCGTGGATTTACCGGCGCCGTTCGGGCCGATAATGCCGACAATCGCGCCTTTCGGCACGGCGAAGGAGAGATCGTCAATCAGCACGCGGTCGCCGTAGGACTTGCGCAGGTTGCTGACTTCAACCACTTTATCGCCCAGGCGTGCGCCAGGTGGAATAAAGAGTTCGTTGGTTTCGTTACGCTTTTGGTATTCGGTGCTGTTCAGCTCTTCAAAGCGGGCCAAACGCGCCTTGCCTTTGGACTGACGGCCTTTAGCGCCCTGACGCACCCACTCCAGCTCTTTCTCGATGGATTTGCGGCGTGCGGCTTCGGAAGAGGCTTCCTGCGCCAGACGTGCGTCTTTCTGCTCCAGCCAGGAAGAGTAGTTGCCTTCCCACGGGATGCCTTCGCCGCGGTCCAGCTCGAGGATCCAGCCGGCCACGTTGTCGAGGAAGTAACGGTCGTGGGTGATCGCCACAACGGTTCCTTCGAAGTCGTGCAGGAAGCGTTCCAGCCAGGCCACGGATTCCGCATCCAGGTGGTTGGTCGGTTCGTCCAGCAGCAGCATGTCCGGTTTTTCCAGCAGCAGGCGGCACAGCGCGACACGGCGACGTTCACCACCGGACAGGTTGGCGATTTTTGCGTCCCATTCCGGCAGGCGCAACGCATCGGCGGCGCGCTCAAGCTGGGTATTCAGGTTGTGGCCATCATGGGCCTGAATGATTTCTTCCAGACGGCCCTGTTCAGCGGCCAGCTTGTCGAAGTCCGCGCCTTCTTCAGCGTACAGCGCGTACACTTCATCAAGACGTTTCAGGGCACCGACCACTTCCGCCAGCGCTTCTTCGACCGACTCGCGGACGGTGTGCTCCAGATTCAGCTGCGGCTCCTGAGGCAGGTAGCCGATTTTGATCCCTTGCTGCGGGCGAGCTTCACCTTCGATATCGGTGTCGATGCCGGCCATGATGCGCAACAGAGTGGATTTACCCGAGCCGTTCAGACCCAGCACGCCGATTTTGGCGCCAGGGAAGAAGCTCAAAGAGATGTTTTTCAGAATATGACGCTTCGGCGGAACCACTTTGCCGACGCGGTGCATGGTATAGACGTATTGAGCCACGGTGCTCTAGCCTCTCTATATCAGTTTTTATAGGATGTCTGGCTGCGGAGTGTAGCCCGTTTCGAAAGCGGATCCCAGACATCACTCAGCGATCGCTAAGTATAACCGGTTATGCGCCCGTGAAGGCGCATATTGGTCGCTTAAGGAGTGACGACGATCGCGACGCGGCGGTTTTCCGCCCGGCCGCTGGAGGTGCGGTTATCGGCGACCGGGTCGCGTTTGCCCATGCCGCGAGTTTCGATGTTAGCGCGTGGGATGCCTACGCTGGCCAGCAGGTCGGCCACCGCATTGGCGCGGCGCAGCGAGAGCTGGTCGTTATAGCTGTCTTCACCGTAATTATCCGTGTGACCGTCCAGACGGAATTTGGTGATGCCGACGCTCATCAGTGCACGGCCCATTTTCTGTACCGTGTCGGTGCTTTCCGGGTTCAGCTTGCCCACGTTGTTGCCGAACAGCACCTTGTCGGACAGGCCAAATTCCCAGCCGTTATCCGTCAGTTTGAACCCTTGCGACTGCAACAGGGCAATCTGCTCGGGCGTCAGGCCCTGCGGCTTGCTCTGACAGCCGGCGAGCGCCAGCAGGGCGATAAACATCATCGTCAGCAGTGAAAAACGGTTTTTTAGTGTTTGCTGTATCATAATCAAATCCCTAGTTTTATTGTATAGCCGGGGCTTTATTTCTGTATTGCCAGCCGCCAGCCTCCGTTATAACGATGCTTGGCCTGGTACATCGCATCGTCAGCTTCGTGCAAGAGCCCCTGAGGCGTCACCGCATGTTCAGGGTAAAGTGCAATACCGATACTCAAAGAGGAAATGACCTCTTCGCCGTTCGGTAAAATTACCGGTTGGGTCATGCAGTCGATAATGTTATCGGCAATCTGCAGTACATCTTCCGTAGTGTGGACCGGTGCCAACAGTACGGCGAACTCATCACCTCCTAAACGTGCAACCAGGTCGCTCTCGCGTAACTGCGCGCGGATACGCCCGGCAATGGTGGTCAGCACTACGTCGCCGGCGGCGTGGCCGTAGCTGTCGTTAACTTCCTTGAAGCGATCGCCGTCGATAAACAGCACCGCCAGTTTTTCGGGTGACTCGATGTCTCCCAGCGCGCGACTCAGTCGGCCTTCGAAGAAAGCGCGGTTTGGCAAGCCGGTCAGGCTGTCGTGGGTCGCCCGGTGGGTCAGCGAGTCATTCTCCTGTTTCAGGTGCGCCTGCCAGGCCTCCAGTTCGTCAAGCAGGCCATTAAAGTCGCTGCTCAGCTCATGCAGTTCGGCAATCGGTGCCGAAGGTACCCGCAGCCCAAAGGCGCGATCGCGCCGTACCGCATGCGCCACGTTAGCGATATCGTCCAGCGAGCGGACGATCCCCTGCAACATGCGGCGCGACAGTACCAGCGCACACAGGGTACTGAGCACCAGACAGGCGATCATGCCTACCATACCGCGTAGCAAAAAACGCAGCAGGCTGCCGCCGTGGCCACTTAACCACACTTTGCCGACCTCTTTGCCTTCGTGAGTGATCGGCAGGATCACCGGTTGTGGCAACGCCCAGTGCGCCACGACTTGCTCCATGCCGTGCAGTGGGCCATCCTTGGGATGGTGCCAGGTCGCAAGCACTTTGCCGTTGTTGTTCAGAATTCTGGCTTCCGACACTTCCTCTTTAGAGGCGATCAGCACCAGGGCTTCGCGGGCGGCGGCACGGTCTTCGAACACCACGGCGGCTTCAACGGTATAGCTGATGGAGCGCGCGATCAGATGCAGGTTATGGTTGGCATAGGCGCGCAGTGCAAACAGCGCCACCAGGGTCAGGAAGATCCCCGCAGTACCCACGGCAATCAGCGCCAGCCCAAGGTGTACTCTTTGCAGTACCCGGCCCAGCGTAGGGCGTGACTGACCCGAACGGTTCTTGCGCAACCACTTCATAGCGGGGGCGCCTGTTTGCGTGCCAACTGCAACACGTTGGGGTGAACGCGCACGCCGCTACGTGCCAGCGCATCGAGATTGGCTTTAAAACTCGCGGTATCCCCTTCGATTTGCAGGCAGAACGCGCTGCCGGCCGAGCATTCAACATCGTTCTCGCTAATGCTGAGAATGGAATGGCCGCTGATACGCTGTATAAAATTCTGCTTCTGACCAGCGTTAACATTGCCCAAATAAATAACATCGCAGCCGGTGCTCAGCAGCGGACTGTCAAAGGATACGCGTTCGGCCTTAATGGGCCGCGGAGCACTAAGCAGGATCGGATCGAACAGGCCTTCGGCATACTGGGTGGGTGCCGTCACACACAGTCGGATCGGATTGGGTTCGCTGGGCCAGCGGGCATAGCTGATAATGCCTACCACCACGGTGGTGACGGCATGGATGCGATTTTGATAAGGATCACCGGTTTCGGGGCGGGCTGAACCGGGAAAGGCCAGCAGGGTGAGCAGCACCAGCGACAACAGGCGGCCGTAGTCCAGACGTGCGCAAATGAAACTCGCAAGAGAATTTTTTGCGCAGGTCGCTAACCACGCGGCATTATTTGCCATCTTCATCTGCCATTCCTGCCCAGATCCGCAGTACCGATGCGGCAACATAACAATGAGAAGCCTGACCCGCTCGAAGGGATAATTGCCTTACTGAAAACTGTCAATCGCACTGCCTGATGAACACTATCTACCCATTATTGGCGCGGATTGTATTATAAGATATCCCGGTTGCGCGCTTTATGTGCCGTTTTCTCAGAATTATCTTACCTTTTTTTAATAGTATAAAAACGTCCGTCAGGGTTTGCCAGGCGTTTTCTGCAAAGTTAGCCCGCCCGGCCTGAGGTTTGGGGCATTTGCGCAACGGCGTTGTCGTCGGCCAGGAAATATATCCTGCATGACTAATTATTTCAGATGACTTCATCTTATTGTCGGCAGCGCTTATTAATAATAAATGAGCTGCTCGTTTCCAGTGTTAACCTCGGGTTAATGATTAATACGCTGTCTTTGGCGCCGGCTTTATTTTATTTGTCAGCGAGGGTAAACCTTTTTTACCTGAAGCCCTTCGTGACGATAAACTTCATCTACAGTAGTGAATGGATAAGCGATCGCGCTGTCTATGGTAGATGGCTGAGCCAGTCACTCAGCGCCTCCTTTTGTTCTGGCGTGCCGGATGAAGCGATATCCCACGACAGAGCGCGAAACACTCGGAGAGCCGTTTCACTGCCCGTTGGCTGCTGGCGTAGCGCGGCAACGGGGGAATCGGCTCTGGCAACACCATCAGCATTAGCGAGGAAAGAGTCAGTATGGTCAAGGTAGACAAGTGGCGGTTTTTTGCTGTGGGCCTGTGCCTGACGGCATTCTCAGGCGCCGCATTGGCGGACTCGCTGGACGCCCAGCGTCAGCGTTACCTGCAGATTAAACAGGCGTGGGACAGTAAGCAGATGGACGTCGTGGCGCAATTGATGCCGACGCTGCGTGATTACCCGCTATACCCTTATCTGGAATACCGTGAGCTGACGCAAGATCTCAGTCAGGCCGGGTTCTCCGAGGTGAACGATTTTATCAAACAGCATCCGACGCTGCCGCCGGCCAAATCGTTGGCCCCGCGCTTTGTTAACGAGCTGGCACGGCGGGAAGACTGGCGGACTCTGTTGGCCTTTAGCCCACAGGCGCCTAAACCTATAGCTGCGCGTTGTAACTACTACTACGCCAAATGGGCCACCGGCGATCAACAGGCGGCCTGGAGCGGTGCTGAAGACGTTTGGATGAGCGGTAAATCGTTACCGGGCTCCTGTGACAAGCTGTTCAGCGTCTGGAAGGGCTCCGGCAAACAGACACCATCGGCGGTACTGGAGCGCATGAAGCTGGCGTTGAAAGAGGGCAACAGCGGCCTGGTCAACAGCTTGTACCGTCAGTTGCCGTCAGATTACCAAACCATGGGCGATGCGTTGGTGCGTCTGCAAAACGATCCGGCCACGGTAGAATCCTTTGCCCGTAGCGTAGGGCCAACAGATTTTACCCGTGCCGCGACCGGCATCGCTTTTGAACGCCTGGCGCGCCAGGATGTAGAAAATGCTCGCGCGATGATCCCGACGCTGGTGCGCCTGCAGAAAATGAGCGACAGCGAGCAGTTGGGGTTGGAAGAGGCGGTGGCCTGGCGCCTGATGGGCAGTGATGCCACCTTCGAACAGACCCAATGGCGCGATAAGGTGATCCTGCGCAGTCAGTCTCCGGCTCTGCTGGAACGTCGTGTGCGTATGGCATTGGGCAATGGCGATCGCCAGGGGGTGGCTACCTGGCTGGCCCGCCTGCCGGCGGAGTCACGCAATAAAGACGAGTGGCGTTACTGGCGTGCAAGCCTGCTGCTGGATGAAGGCAAACGCAGTGAAGGTGAAGAGATCCTGCGTCGCCTGATGAACGAACGCGGTTTCTATCCAATGGTGGCGGCGCAGAAACTGAATAAGCCTTACCCGGTAATGGTGGCCGTGGCGGCGAAACCTCGCGCTTCGCTGGTGGACGGACCGGAGATTGCCCGGGTACGCGAACTGATGTACTGGAATATGGATAATCTGGCGCGCAGCGAGTGGACCTCGTTTGTGTCCAGCCGCAGTCGTCCGGAACAGGAAGCGCTGGCGCGTTATGCATTCGAGCAAAAATGGGCCGATCTCAGCGTGCAGGCAACCATCGTTGGCAAACTGTGGGATCACCTTGAAGAGCGCTTCCCGGTAGCCTGGCCGCAAGAGTTCCGGGCCGCGACCGATGACAAGGGGATCACGCCGAGCTACGCCATGGCGATAGCCCGTCAGGAGAGCGCCTGGAACCCGAAAGCCCAGTCACCGGTAGGGGCTAGCGGCCTGATGCAGGTGATGCCGCGTACCGCGCAGCATACGGTGCAGATGTACAATATTCCCGGCTACTCAAGCCCAAGCCAGCTGCTTGATCCCCGGGTTAACATTACCATCGGTACCAGCTACCTGGAGTATGTGTACCAGCAGTTCGGCCGTAACCGCATTCTGTCATCGGCGGCCTACAACGCCGGTCCATCGCGGGTGAATACCTGGTTGGGCAACAGCGAAGGGCGGGTAGATGCGGTGGCGTTTGTCGAAAGCATCCCGTTCTCGGAAACCCGTTCTTATGTGAAGAACGTACTGGCCTATGACGCATTTTATCGCTACCTCATGCATCGTCCGGCCAAGGTGCTGACCGATGCCGAGTGGCAGAGGCGTTATTGATTTTTGCGGCGCTATGGTATGCTGCTGTACTAGTTAAATAGTATGGTGGCTTGCCATGACGCAATTATCGCTTAACGACCCGGCTCTTTCAGAACAAGGCAATGAGGATTGGCTGCGCTTTGTCGAGCTGCTGCAGAATTCGTTCGCCCACGATCTGCATCAACCGCTGCTGCAACTGCTGCTGACGCCGGACGAAAGAACGGCCTTGGGGACGCGGGTGCGGATTATTCAGGAACTGATGCGCGGTGAGATGAGCCAGCGTGAGCTGAAGAACGAGCTGGGGGCCGGTATTGCCACCATCACTCGCGGTTCGAACAGCCTGAAGGCGGCGACGCCGGCGTTGAAGCAGTGGCTGGAGCAGCAATTGCTGGGCGAGGCACCTTAGTCGCGCCACGCCCGCATGCGCTTATTTTTGCGGCGCGTTGTTATGGTTTTGGTAGATCGGGTTGTGGAAGGGCACCAGCGCCAACAGCAGAGCCTGATGGTAAACGCTGGTGCGGCTCAACCGCCCATCGGTGAAGATACCGATAGCGCCGCCCTGGCGCTTCACTTCGGCATTGCCGGTGATGGTCGCCATTTCCGTCCCCAATTCGCGGCCGGCGCGAATTCCCTGTAAAATCGTCTCCGGCAGCATCAGACTGGCTGAACGCGATTCGCCCCGGGTATACGGGTTTTCCACCGTCATCCAGGCGAAGGTCATATTCTCTTCGATACCCGCTTCCACGCCGACCCAAAAGTCGGCCTCCGGGCGTACCTGGCGTGCTTCCATGACGCGCTGGCGTGCACCGGTACGGGTTTCGAGATTGCCGATGGGTTGCAGTGAGACACCGCTGGCGACGTCGACTGATTCAATGCGGCATTGGTCTACGCCAAAGGTGTCCTCAAAGGCCAACTGAATAGCCTTAATCTTTGCCGGGTTGGTAGTTGCAGCGACAACATGATACATAACGGGTTTAGCATCCTTAAGCTAAGAGCCTATTCAATACGTCAGACGCTTGCGCAAGCGGCCTGTGACGAAGATAAACTCAGGTTTCACGCAGTATAACGGAAAAGCAAAATGTTACAGGTATACCTCGTTCGCCACGGCGAAACGGAATGGAATGCGGCTCGCCGTATCCAGGGTCAGTCCGACAGCCCGTTAACCGCCCACGGTGAACATCAGGCTCATCTGGTTGCCCAACGCGTCAGCAAGCTCGGCATCACGCACGTGATTACCAGCGATTTGGGGCGTACCCGACGCACCGCGCAAATCATCGCAGAAGCCTGCGGTTGCGAGGTGATAAACGATCCACGTTTGCGCGAGTTACACATGGGGGTTCTGGAAGAACGCCTGATCGACAGCCTGACGCCGCAGGAAGAGCAGTGGCGCAAGCAGATGGTCGATGGTACTGCTGATGGCCGTATCCCTCAAGGTGAATCCATGAGCGAGCTGGGTGGCCGGATGCGCGAGGCGCTGGAAAGCTGCCTGATGCTGCCGGAGGGGAGCAAACCGCTGATCGTGAGCCACGGTATCGCGTTGGGTTGTTTGATCAGCACCGTACTCGGGTTACCGGCCTATGCCGAACGTCGCCTGCGTTTGCGCAACTGTTCGCTGTCGCGTGTCGACTATCAGCAGAGCCCTTGGCTGGCTTCCGGCTGGATTGTCGAAACGGCGGGCGATATCACGCATCTGGACATGCCCGCACTCGACGAACTGCAACGTTAACGGCGGATCGGGATCAAATAGTCGCAGTTGATCTCGGTCGGCGGTTGGGGTGGCCGACGGTCACCCTTGGGATAAAAGCGCTCAATGTCGTGCCCTTTGCGGCGCGTGAGTTTGAGTGCCGGCAGACAAGTGCCGTACAGCGTCAGAATAAAGTCCTGCAGGCCAGAGGCTGGGCCTTCATAACTGAACATCGCATACTCGCCACCCTGCAGCGTCAGCGGCTGCCCAGCCTGAATTTCCTTCGGAACGTGATGCGGTTCCAGCGCCGTGGTGTACAGCACTTCCTGCTCGTCATCCTTTTCCTGGCTCGGGCGCGAATGATGAAGACCATACAGCACCGGCGGCAACGTTTCCGCTTCGCCCAGGTACTGGCGCCAGAACTGCGACCGCAACTCGGTACGGAAGTTGGAAATTTGCTCCAGCGTGCACGAATAGCTTTGCGTCAGGCCAATCAGGTGCAGTTCCGGTAGTGTGACAAACTCTGGCTGCGGCAGGGTAAAGGCGCCCAGGCGAATTGGCGGACAGATGCCGAATGCGCTCCAGTCTTCGGCGCGACGATACAACGCCGGCGTTTGCGCAAACTGTTTTTTAAATGCGCGCGTGAATGTCTGCTGCGAGTCGAAGCGATACTGTAAGGCGATATCCAGAATAGGGCGGCTGGTTAAACGCAGCGCCACCGCAGCCTTGGATAATCTCCTTGCCCGGATATAAGCGCCGATGGCGTTACCGGTAATATCTTTGAACATCCGTTGTAAATGCCATTTTGAGTAACCCGCTTTTGCCGCCACGTTGTCCAGCGACAAAGGTTGGTCCAAATGGCTTTCCAGCCAGCTAAGCAGATCACGAATGATACCGGCTTGATCCATAGATCTTCCTCGTAGAGCTTTAGGGTTGAGACCCGAACTGTTTATTCGTCACGCTGGTGCTTGCGCTATCAGACCAATCCATGAGCCATTTTGCGTAGCACTCTTTGCCTCTCGCAGCGGGTTGTGCGGGAGTTGGACAGGGGCACACCTTAAAGGGCGCAAAGAAATAACGACGCCGCATAATAGCAATTTTTTTCCTCCGAGACTCTCAAAGATTTTTTTCACGCTCTGTGCTAAAAAGACCGGTGCGGACCAGAAAAAGGCCCATTCTGTGACCTAAAACATAAACAATATTAATTGCCTGAACTCAGTTTCATGATTCAGGTTATTGGAGTTAAGTGAATGAAAAAAGGATGGATATTTTTGTTTGGTTTAGTTTGCGCAACGGTAAATAGTGCGCAAGCAGAACAGGTTGGCTCAGTGGATACGGTATTTAAACTCTTCGGTCCGGACCACAAAATCGTGGTGGAAGCGTTCGACGATCCTGATGTTAAAAATGTAACTTGTTATATCAGCCGAGCCAAAACCGGCGGCATTAAAGGCGGGCTGGGATTGGCGGAGGATACTGCGGATGCGGCCATTTCTTGCCAGCAGGTCGGGCCGATTGCGCTGAACGATAAAATCAAAAACGGCAAGGCGGAAGGGACTGTGGTGTTCCAAAAGCGGACGTCGCTGGTGTTCAAGAAGCTGCAGGTGGTACGCTTCTACGATTCAGCTCGTAATGCGTTGATTTATCTGAGCTACTCAGATCGTGTGGTGGATGGTTCGCCGAAGAACGCGCTGAGCGCGGTGCCGATCATCCCTTGGGGTGAGGCAAAATAAGAGACTTGGGGTTCAACTGAACCCCAACTATTTTAACGCGAGACTTACTCTTCCAGATCGCCGCAGAAACGGTAGCCTTCACCGTGAATGGTAGCGATGATTTCAGGCGTGTCCGGCGTGGATTCGAAGTGCTTGCGGATGCGACGAATGGTCACGTCCACGGTGCGGTCATGCGGTTTCAGCTCGCGACCGGTCATCTTCTTCAGCAGTTCGCCACGGGATTGGATCTTGCCCGGGTTTTCGCAGAAGTGCAGCATGGCGCGGAATTCACTGCGCGGCAATTTGTATTGCTCGCCCGCTGGGCTGATCAGTGAGCGGCTGTTGATGTCCAGCTCCCAACCGTTGAACTTATAGCTTTCAACCAGACGGCGTTCTTCGCCGACGCTGCCCAGGTTCATGGTGCGGGACAGCAGGTTGCGCGCGCGAATGGTCAGTTCACGTGGATTAAATGGCTTGGTGATATAGTCATCAGCGCCGATTTCCAATCCGAGGATCTTATCAACTTCGTTATCACGGCCGGTCAGGAACATCAGCGCAACGCTGGCCTGTTCGCGCAGTTCACGCGCCAGCAGCAGGCCATTTTTGCCTGGCAGATTGATGTCCATGATAACCAGATTGATATCATTTTCAGACAGGATGTTGTGCATCTCTGCACCATCATTGGCTTCATGAACAACGTAGCCTTCCGCCTCGAAAATGCTCTTCAGGGTGTTACGAGTGACTAACTCGTCTTCGACAATCAGAATGTGCGGGGTCTGCATATTTGCTACCTAAAATTGCCAACAAAATAGAAAATAGGAAGTACAGAAGTCTTTGTTTTCTTAGCGGAGGGCAGAGATTAGCGCTCACGTTCCCTCTTACCAAATGACTACAGTACGTAAACTCGTTCTTGATGCACTTTCCATCTCATGTCAACAAGATCGCTAGCTTGGTGGGGGTGCTATTCCTTACATCCCCAAAGGTGCCAAAACGGCGCATATCCTAACCCTATTAACAGCAATATAACAGTGCGTACCGAATTCATCACCCAACAAAACTAAGCTTTGTTGACATATATCAAATTCAATTGTAGCACGTTAACAGTTTTGTGAAAAACACTTACAGAAATGCCAGCTTAAGTCACAGAACCATAAATTCTGTGTACGATTCAGCATTGTTGTGCCTAATGAGGTAGAATTAACGGCTTATTGATAAAGCAGTTATATTAACACCTTGATTAATAAGAGTAGTAAATCATAAGAAGTAATAATATGTATTCCGTGCCATTTATAAGGCCAATAGCGCATTTACCCCTGTCTATCGCGGTGCGCGGGATTATTGTTGCACACTTGTAAATATAATCAGAGTATCCTGAACAGTCAAAAACCTGCGATCCCTTATTCAGTGGAGTATTGATGCAGCTGCATATTGTTTTAGTGGCTCCGGCACGGCCGGAAAACGTCGGCGCTGCGGCGCGGGCAATGAAAACCATGGGCTTTACTTCGTTGCGCATTGTCGACAGCGAAGCGCACCTGCAGCCGGCGGCGCGTTGGGTTGCTCACGGGGCGGGAGACATCCTCGACGGCGTGCAAACTTTTGCCACTCTGGAACAGGCACTGGCGGACGTAGATTTCACCGTGGCCACCACGGCCCGCAGCCGGGCACGTTTTCATTATTACTGTACGCCGCAGCAACTGTTGGGCCAACTGAGTGAGCGCAGCCAGTGGGTGAACCAGGCGGCGCTGGTGTTTGGCCGTGAAGATTCCGGCCTGACCAATGAGGAGCTGGAACTGGCGGATTTGCTGACCGGCGTACCTATGCAGGCGGATTACCCTTCGCTCAATCTCGGTCAGGCGGTGATGGTGTACTGTTATCAACTGTCAGAGCTGATGAACGTCAGTGCGCCACAAGAGCCGGTAGCCAACGAGGGGCAACTCAAGGCATTACGTCAGCGCGCCGAGGGATTACTGGCGGCGCTGGAGGTCAGCGACGATCAAAAATTGCGCGACTGGCTGCATCAACGCCTTGGTGTTCTGCAACAGCGGGACACGGCGATGCTGCATACTTTGTTGCACGATATCGAAAAAAAACTGACAAAGTGATACCCGTAAACATGGCTAATTTTGCAGTGTGATCCACTGCAAATTTGCCGCCTGCTTGTCTTTTTGTTCTGTCATCTGGCTTTTCATCTCTCGCATCGCCCGGTTAGCCTGTTGGACGATAAATAAGCAAAAACAAGAAATAATTTGACTTGGGATAGCGATTGCTTTAACCAATAGAGGGGACAGAGTATTTAATGAGACAGACAGACAAAATGCGAAACATCAGCCTGAACACAACAATTATTACCACCACCGATACCACAGGTAACGGGGCGGGCTGACGCGTACAGGAAACAAAAGAAAAAAGCCCGCACCTAACCAGTGCGGGCTTTTTTTTCGGCTTAAATTCGGGAGAGACAAGAAATGCGAGTGCTGAAATTTGGCGGAACCTCGGTAGCGAATGCAGAACGTTTTCTGCGCGTTGCCGACATCATGGAAAGTAATGCACGTCAGGGACAGGTGGCCACGGTCTTGTCCGCTCCGGCTAAAATCACTAACCACCTGGTGGCGATGATTGAAAAAACGGTAGCGGGGCAAGACATTCTGCCAAATATGAGCGATGCAGAGCGCATCTTCGCCGACCTGCTGAGCGGGCTGGCGCAGGCGTTGCCCGGCTTTGAGTACGATCGCCTCAAGACGTTTGTCGATCAGGAGTTCGCCCAGCTCAAGCAGGTGCTGCATGGCGTTGCGTTGCTTGGACAGTGCCCGGACAGCGTGAATGCGGCCATTATCTGCCGCGGTGAGAAGCTCTCCATCGCCATTATGGAAGGGGTGTTTCGCGCCAAAGGTTTCCCGGTCACGGTGATTAACCCGGTTGAAAAGCTACTGGCACAGGGGCATTACCTGGAGTCCACGGTAGATATCGCAGAATCCACATTGCGTATCGCCGCATCGGCCATCCCGGCGGATCACATTGTGCTGATGGCCGGTTTCACCGCTGGCAACGACAAGGGCGAATTGGTGGTGCTGGGCCGTAACGGTTCCGACTACTCTGCCGCGGTGCTGGCTGCCTGTTTGCGCGCCGACTGTTGCGAGATCTGGACCGACGTTGACGGCGTTTATACCTGTGACCCACGCACCGTGCCGGATGCCAGGCTGTTGAAATCGATGTCGTACCAGGAAGCCATGGAGCTTTCCTATTTCGGCGCCAGCGTTCTCCACCCCCGCACCATTGCCCCCATCGCCCAGTTCCAAATCCCCTGCCTGATCAAAAACACCGCTAATCCACAGGCGCCAGGCACGCTGATTGGCGGCGAAAATCTGGATTCTGATACGCCGGTGAAGGGCATCACCAACCTGAACAATATGGCGATGATCAACGTCTCCGGTCCGGGGATGAAAGGCATGGTCGGCATGGCGGCGCGGGTGTTTGCCGTAATGTCGCGTGCCGGCATTTCTGTGGTGCTGATCACCCAGTCGTCCTCCGAATACAGCATCAGTTTCTGCGTGCCGCAGAGCGAACTGCAACGTGCGCGTCGTGCGCTGGAAGACGAGTTCTATCTTGAATTGAAAGACGGCCTGCTGGAGCCGCTGGACGTAATGGAACAGTTGGCGATCATTTCGGTGGTCGGCGACGGCATGCGTACCCTGCGCGGCATTTCGGCCAGCTTCTTCTCTGCGCTGGCTCGCGCCAATATCAACATTGTCGCTATTGCTCAGGGCTCTTCTGAACGCTCCATCTCGGTGGTGGTCAGCAATGATTCCGCGACCACCGGGGTGCGCGTTTGTCATCAGATGTTGTTCAACACCGATCAGGTGATTGAAGTGTTTGTCATAGGCGTTGGTGGCGTGGGTGGCGCGTTGATCGAGCAGATTTACCGTCAGCAACCTTGGCTGAAACAAAAGCATATCGATCTGCGGGTGTGCGGCATTGCCAATTCGCGCGCCATGTTGACCAACATTCACGGCATTCAGCTTGAAAGCTGGCGTGATGAGCTGGCCGGCGCGCAAGAGCCGTTCAACCTGGGGCGTTTGATTCGTTTGGTGAAGGAGTACCACCTGCTGAACCCGGTGATTGTCGATTGCACCTCCAGCCAGGCGGTTGCCGATCAATACGCGGACTTCCTGGCCGACGGATTCCACGTGGTGACGCCGAACAAAAAGGCCAACACCTCGTCGATGAACTACTACCAACAGTTGCGCACCGCCGCTGCCGGTTCGCGCCGCAAGTTCCTGTACGACACCAACGTCGGTGCGGGCTTGCCGGTGATCGAAAACCTGCAAAACCTGCTGAACGCCGGTGATGAGCTGACGCGTTTCTCCGGCATCCTGTCCGGTTCGCTGTCGTTTATTTTCGGCAAACTGGACGAGGGCATGTCGCTGTCGGCGGCGACCCTGGAGGCCAAGGCCAAAGGGTATACCGAGCCGGATCCACGTGACGACCTTTCCGGTATGGACGTGGCCCGCAAGCTGCTGATCCTGGCCCGTGAAGCGGGGTACAAACTGGAACTGGAAGATATTGAGGTCGAGTCGGCGCTGCCGCCTTCCTTTGACGCCTCCGGGGATGTGGAAACCTTTATGGCGCGCCTGCCGGAACTGGATAAAGAGTATGCTCGCAATGTGGCCAACGCCGCTGAGCAGGGCAAGGTGCTGCGCTACGTCGGCGTCATTGAAAATGGCCGCTGTCAGGTTCGCATAGATGCGGTAGATGGCAACGATCCGTTGTATAAAGTGAAGAACGGCGAGAACGCCTTGGCTTTCTACAGCCGTTACTATCAGCCGTTGCCGTTGGTACTGCGTGGCTACGGTGCCGGTAACGATGTGACTGCAGCAGGGGTCTTCGCCGATCTGTTGCGCACACTGTCATGGAAGTTGGGAGTTTAATATGGTTAAGGTGTATGCGCCGGCCTCAATTGGCAACGTAAGCGTCGGCTTTGACGTTCTGGGTGCAGCGGTGTCACCGATCGACGGTACCTTGCTGGGCGACTGCGTCAGCGTCGAGGCTGCCGCCACGTTCAGCCTGCAGAACGCCGGTCGCTTTGTCAGCAAACTGCCGGACGATCCAAAAGAGAATATCGTTTATCAGTGCTGGCAGCGTTTCTGTCAGGAGATCGGCCGTGAGATCCCGGTGGCGATGCGGCTGGAGAAAAACATGCCGATCGGTTCAGGCTTGGGTTCCAGCGCCTGCTCGGTGGTTGCCGGGCTGATGGCGATGAACGAATTCTGCAACCGTCCGCTGGATAAAATGACCCTGCTGAGCCTGATGGGCGAGCTGGAAGGCCGCATCTCCGGCAGCGTGCATTACGACAACGTGGCGCCTTGCTACCTTGGCGGCTTGCAACTGATGCTGGAAGAAGAAGGCTTCATCAGCCAGGAAGTGCCATGCTTTAAAGACTGGCTGTGGGTGATGGCCTATCCGGGCATCAAGGTGTCCACCGCCGAAGCGCGCGCGATTTTACCCGCGCAGTATCGTCGTCAGGACTGTGTCAGTCACGGTCGCTATCTGGCGGGCTTTATCCATGCCTGCCACACCCAGCAGCCGCGTTTGGCCGCCAAACTGATGCAGGACGTGATTGCCGAGCCGTACCGCACCCGCCTGCTGCCGGGCTTTGCCGATGCGCGTAAAGCTGCGCAGGATATAGGTGCGCTGGCTTGCGGTATTTCCGGCTCCGGCCCGACGCTGTTCGCCGTCTGTGATGATGGCGCCACGGCTCAACGCATGGCCGATTGGCTGACTAATCACTATCTGCAAAACGACGAAGGTTTTGTTCATATTTGCCGTCTGGATACCGCAGGCGCACGACTACTGGGATAACGCATGAAACTGTACAACCTTAAGGATCACAACGAGCAGGTCAGCTTCGCGCAGGCGATCAAACAAGGCCTGGGCAAACAGCAAGGGCTGTTTTTCCCGCTGGAGTTGCCGGAATTTGAATTGACCGAAATCGATCATCTGCTGGAACAGGATTTTGTCACCCGCAGCAGCCGTATCCTGTCGGCATTTATTGGCGACGAAGTTTCCGAAGAAGCTCTGCATAAGCGCGTAGCGGCGGCCTTTGAATTCCCGGCACCGGTGGCGCAAGTGGAAGACGACATCGCGTGCCTGGAGCTGTTCCACGGCCCGACGCTGGCCTTTAAAGACTTCGGCGGCCGCTTTATGGCGCAAATGCTGGCGGAAGTGGCAGGCGATCAGCCGGTGACTATCCTGACGGCGACTTCCGGCGATACTGGCGCGGCGGTGGCACATGCTTTCTACGGCCAGAAGAATGTTCGCGTGGTGATCCTTTACCCGCAGGGCAAAATCAGCCCGTTGCAGGAAAAACTGTTCTGCACCCTGGGCGGTAACATTCACACCGTGGCGATTGATGGCGACTTCGATGCCTGCCAGGCCTTGGTCAAGCAGGCGTTTGACGATCATGAGCTGAAAGAAGCGCTGCACCTGAACTCGGCCAACTCGATCAACATCAGCCGCCTGCTGGCGCAGATTTGCTACTACTTCGAAGCGGTAGCGCAACTGCCGCAGGAAGCGCGTAATCAACTGGTGATTTCGGTACCCAGCGGTAACTTCGGCGATCTGACCGCCGGCTTGTTGGCCAAATCACTGGGCCTGCCGGTGAAGCGTTTTATCGCTGCGACCAATGCCAACGATACCGTGCCGCGCTTCCTGACGAATGGTCAGTGGCAGCCGCACGCCACGGTGGCAACGTTGTCGAATGCGATGGACGTCAGCCAGCCGAATAACTGGCCGCGCGTAGAAGAGCTGTTCCGTCGCAAGATCTGGCAGTTGAAAGAACTGGGGCACGCAACGGTGAGTGACGAAACCACCAAGGACAGCATGCGTGAGCTGGCGCAACTGGGCTACCTTTCTGAGCCGCATGCGGCAATCGCTTATCGCGCGTTGCGTGACCAATTGAAGGAAGGGGAGTTTGGCTTGTTCCTCGGTACTGCGCATCCGGCCAAGTTCAAAGAGAGCGTAGAGGAAATTCTCGGTCAGGAGCTGCCGCTGCCGAAGGCGCTGGCGCTGCGCGCCGATTTGCCGCTGTTGTCCCACAATCTGCCGGCCAGCTTTGGCGAACTGCGTAAGTTCCTGATGGCTTTGCCTGCCTGATCCCGCTGGGGGCATAAAGCGAAAAGCCGTCATTGCGACGGCTTTTTTTATGGGCGTGGCGGATTACTGCTCGGGGCGTTTGAACACCAGTTCGTTGCCTTTGGAGTCGGCTTCATCGAAGGCGTAACCTTCCAGGTTGAAACCAAGCAGTTGTTCGCGCTGCGTCAGGCGATTCTTGATGATATAGCGGCTCATCAATCCACGCGCCTTCTTGGCGTAGAAGCTGATCACTTTGTATTTGCCGTTCTTTTCGTCGAGGAACACCGGTTTAATCAGCGTGCCGTGCAGTTTGGTCGGCTTCACCGATTTGAAGTATTCGTCGGAAGCCAGGTTGACCACCACGTCGTCGCCCTGTTGCTCCAGCGCTTCGTTAAGCTTTTTGGTGATCTGCTCGCCCCAGAAGCTGTACAAATCCTTGCCCTTGGCGTTCTCCAGTTTGATGCCCATCTCCAGACGGTAAGGCATCATCAGATCGAGCGGGCGCAGCACGCCGTACAGCCCGGACAGCATGCGCAGGTGCTGCTGGGCGAAGTCAAAATCGCCCTCGCTGAAGTCCTGTGCGTGCAAACCGGTATAGACGTCGCCTTTGAAAGCCAGCAGGGCCTGGCGAGCATTGTCTGGGGTGAACTTTGGCTGCCAGTCGCCAAAGCGAGCGGCGTTCAACCCGGCCAGTTTGTCGCTGATGCCCATCAGTTTGGAGATTTGTACCGGCGTCAGCTCGCGGCAGATTTTGATCAGCTGCTTAGATTTGTCCAGCAGTTCCGGCTGAGTGAAGCGTTCTGTCGCCAATGGGCTTTCGTAATCAAGGGTTTTTGCAGGTGAAATAATAACGAGCATGGCCAGATCCTGTTTATCCAAGAAGGGGTACTGTAGCAAAAAGCGCGGGAAAAAGGGTCAATGGGTCTGATAGGCAGGGCGCGAGCCAGACGCGCCCGTAAAACTCAGTTTTTATCCCACACGCCGGGTTCCAACTGAGATTTCAGTTCAGGGAAGCGGTTGGCGTCGAAAGTCGGCAATTTGCCCAGCGTACGCTGGCGGTGATAATCGTCGGCCAGTTTCAGCGCCACTTTTGACAGTAGCAGGATCGCCGTCAGGTTGGTGATGGCCATTAACGCCATTGAGGTGTCAGCCATTTTCCAGACAACCGGCAATTCAGCCAGCGCACCAAACATCACCATGCCCAGTGCGGCGCAGCGGAAAACCAGCAGGCCGGCCGGGTGGTTGCGCTCGAGGAACACCAGATTACTTTCGGCGTAGGCATAGTTGGCGATGATCGAGGTAAAGGCGAAAAAGAAAATGGCAATGGCAACAAAGGGAGATCCCCAACTGCCGACGGCGGCGGACAAGGCTCGCTGAGTCATGTCGATACCGCTGACATTGGCTACCGGCTGATCCAGTACGCCGGACGACAGGATGATCGCGGCGGTCGCGCTGCAAATCACGATGGTATCGATAAAGACACCGAGCATCTGCACGTAGCCCTGAGACGCAGGGTGCGGTGGGTAAGGGGAGGCGGAAGCCGCCGCGTTGGGCGCGGAACCCATACCGGCCTCGTTGGAAAACAGGCCACGTTGAACGCCCTGGGTCATTGCCTGCGAGATACCATAGCCGACGGCACCTGCCGCCGCTTCCTGCAGCCCGAAGGCGCTCTTGAACACCAGCGACAAGATTGCCGGCATATGCTCGATATTCTGGCCAATCACCCAGAATGCCAGCAGTAGATAAGCCGCAGCCATCAGTGGCACCACCCATTCAGCCACGCGGGCAACCGAGCGGATACCGCCGAAGATGACCAGACCGCTCAGTACGACCAGACCGATACCGATATACAGAGGCTTCACGTTGAAGGCAACGGCGGAGGCCTGGGCAATGGAATTGGCCTGCACGGCATTGAACACTAATCCGAAGGCTACGATCAGGAAGATGGAGAACAGTACGCCCATCCAGCGCATGCCCAGCCCTTTTTCCATATAGTAAGCTGGCCCGCCGCGGAAGTTACCCTGATCGTCTTTGGTTTTGTAGAGCTGCGCCAGGCTGCTTTCGACAAAGGAAGTGGCCATGCCGATGAACGCCACCACCCACATCCAAAAGATGGCCCCGGGGCCGCCGGCGGTAAGGGCGATGGCTACGCCTGTCAGGTTACCGGTGCCAACGCGTGCGGCGAGGGTGGTACATAAAGCTTGAAAAGAGGAGATGCCCGCGCTGTCGCTTTTGTTGCTGTGTTTGAGCACCGAGAACATGTGGCCGAAATGGCGAACCTGGATGAAGCGGGTACGCAGGGTAAAATAAATGCCTGCGCCAAGCAGTAAATAAATCAGTACCGAACCCCACAAAATATTATTTATAAAATTCATCAGGTCCGTCACGGATCCCTCCTTGTTGTTATTTTTTGTGCACCGCGCCGCATCCACCGCGGGTGAAGATATATTGATTGAATTTTTACAAGAGCTTAGCTGAAACCAGTCGGGTTCCGAGCAATTGAGATTTTTCTCAGATTACTGGCCCTATTGCATCAATTTTCGCGAATTTAACATAATTTATTCAGTCGATAGCACGTTATTGCCTTTTCTTCAGCTCGGGAATGACGAAAGATACGAGCGTAAACGGTTGCTCGCTCAAGGATAAAACCAGCGCCGCCGGGCCGCGATTTTCCAGCCTTGCACCGGGCCTTGCGCATGTTATTATCAGGGCAGGGCATGGTTGAACGATGCCAAAAGTTCATGCACAAACGATGAGATAATGCCAACATGACCGATAAATTAACTTCCCTGCGCCAACTCACTACCGTGGTTGCAGATACGGGCGATATCGCGGCAATGAAGCTGTATCAACCGCAAGATGCTACAACCAACCCTTCGCTGATCCTCAATGCAGCCCAAATTCCTGAATACCGCAAACTGATTGACGAAGCCATTGCCTGGGCGCGTGAGCAGAGCAGCGATCGCGAACAGCAGATCGCCGACGCCGCCGACAAGCTGGCCGTCAACATCGGTCTGGAAATCCTTAAGCTGGTTCCTGGCCGTATCTCTACCGAAGTGGACGCACGTCTGTCCTACGATACCGTGGCCAGCGTTGCCAAGGCCAAGCGCCTGATCAAGCTGTACAACGATGCCGGCATCAGTAACGACCGCATCCTGATCAAACTGGCTTCTACCTGGCAGGGCATCCGCGCGGCAGAGCAGTTGGAGAAAGAAGGCATCAACTGTAACCTGACGCTGCTGTTCTCCTTCGCTCAGGCGCGTGCCTGTGCCGAAGCTGGCGTGTACCTGATCTCTCCGTTTGTTGGTCGTATCCTCGACTGGTACAAAGCCAACGGCGACAAGAAAGAGTTCGCGCCAAACGAAGATCCAGGTGTGGTTTCCGTTACCGAGATCTACCAGTATTACAAAGAGCACGGTTACAAAACCGTGGTGATGGGCGCCAGCTTCCGTAACGTCGGTGAAATCATCGAACTGGCTGGCTGTGACCGTCTGACCATCGCCCCTGCACTGCTGAAAGAGCTGGCAGAGAGCGAAGGTTCCCTGGAGCGTAAACTGGCTTACACCGGCGAAGTGAAAGCGCGTCCTGCGGCGCTGACCGAGCCTGAGTTCTACTGGCAGCACAACCAGGATCCAATGGCAGTTGAGAAACTGACCGACGGTATCCGCAAGTTTGCCGTAGACCAGGGCAAGCTGGAAAAAATGATCGCCGATCTGCTGTAATTCAGGCAGTCAGCGCAGAAAAAGGTGGCTTAGGCCGCCTTTTTTTATGCCCGCAGATCCCCGGCGCGGGCATACACCTTATACTGTCGGGATGAATAACAGGGCGGGAAGCGAACCCGCTCGAACCCCATTAGGCTGTAGAGGTTACGCATGGACATATTACGTATTGGTTTGGTTTCAGTTTCTGACCGCGCTTCCGGCGGCGTTTACCAGGACAAAGGCATACCGGCTTTGGAAGCGTGGCTGACCGACGCGCTGGCCACGCCGTTCAAACTGGAAACCCGCTTGATCCCCGATGAGCAAACGTTAATCGAGCAAACCCTGTGTGAGCTGGTGGATGAAATGGGCTGCCATCTGGTGCTGACGACCGGCGGTACCGGGCCGGCGCGACGTGACGTGACCCCAGACGCCACGCTGGCGATCGCCGATCGCGTGATGCCTGGCTTCGGCGAGCAAATGCGTCAAATCAGCCTACACTATGTGCCAACGGCAATTCTTTCACGCCAGGTGGGGGCGATCCGCAAGCAGGCGCTGATCATCAACCTGCCGGGACAACCGAAGTCAATCAAGGAAACGCTGGAAGGGGTCAAGGACGAACAGGGCAAGGTGGTGGTGCATGGTATCTTCGCCAGCGTGCCGTACTGCATTCAGTTGCTCGAGGGGCCTTATGTGGAAACTCAGGCCGAAGTGGTAGCAGCATTTAGGCCGAAGAATGCGCGTCGCGAGATAAACCTCTAAATTTCAGCGTTATGTGAGATAAGCCCCAAGCGTTCTGGTGTGAAAATATTTTGCCGTTATAGTAAGGATTCGTTTACAGAAGCCGCTGGCTTTTATTTTAACAGTCTCCTCTGACGGTACCCTATGCCTCACGATAATAATCGCCGGTTAAACCGGCAAGACTACAAAACTCTGACGTTAGCTGCCCTGGGCGGAGCGCTGGAGTTCTACGACTTCATCATTTTCGTCTTCTTTGCTGCGGTGATGGGTGAACTTTTCTTCCCGGCGGATATGCCTGAATGGCTGCGTCAGGTGCAAACCTTCGGCATCTTTGCCGCCGGTTACCTGGCCCGGCCGTTGGGCGGCATCGTCATGGCACACTTCGGCGATTTGGTCGGCCGTAAGAAGATGTTCAGCCTGAGCATTCTGCTGATGGCGCTACCGACGCTTGGCATGGGCCTGTTACCGACCTACGCCAGCATAGGTATTGCCGCGCCGCTCTTGCTGCTGCTGATGCGGGTGCTGCAGGGCGCAGCGATTGGTGGTGAAGTGCCGGGGGCCTGGGTGTTTGTTGCCGAACACGTGCCGCGCCGCCGCATTGGTTTTGCCTGCGGTACCCTGACCGCCGGTCTGACGGTCGGTATCTTGCTGGGCTCGTTGGTGGCGACGGTGATCAACACTACGCTCAGCCAACAGACCATCGCCGAGGGGGGCTGGCGCATTCCTTTCCTGCTGGGCGGCATTTTCGGCCTGGTGGCGATGTACCTGCGCCGTTGGTTGCAGGAAACGCCAATTTTCATCGAGATGCAGGCGCGCAAAGCCCTGGCGGAGGAGCTGCCGCTGAAATCCGTGGTGCTTAACCATCGCAAGGAAGTGGTGGTGTCGATGCTGCTGACCTGGCTGCTGTCCGCCGGTATCGTGGTGGTGATCCTGATGACCCCGACTTACTTGCAAAAGCAATTTGGCATTGCCCCGGCGCTGTCGCTGCAGGCGAACAGCATTGCCACCATCATGCTGATTGCCGGCTGCATTACCGCCGGTTTGGCGGCGGATCGCTTCGGCGCCAGCAAAACCTTTATCGTTGGCAGTTTGCTGTTGGCCGGCTGCAGTTGGCTGTTTTATCGGACGGTGGGAGAACACCCGGAAATGCTGTTCGCCTGCTATGCGCTGGTAGGCTTCAGCGTGGGCGTGGTGGGCGCTGTACCCTATGTGATGGTGCGGGCTTTCCCGGCGGAAGTGCGATTTACCGGTATTTCGTTCTCATATAATGTCGCATACGCTATTTTTGGGGGTTTAACCCCAATATTTGTGACGTTGATCATGAAGTTAACCCCGTTAGCACCCGCTTACTACGTATTGGCGTTGTCGGGGATAGGACTGCTGCTGGGGATTTACCTCCATCGCGATCTGAACAGCGAAACCAGGGCGCAACGCGCCGGTTCTTACAGCTAAAAAAAAGCCCTGCAATCAACCGCAGGGCTTTTCATTTCAGGTCAATGACGCTTATGCCACTGCCCGGATAGGTTCTACATTGTTGACGCTGGGTTCGCCAATCGGCAGCACCGTACGGCCAAACTGCTCGTTGAGCACTTCCGCCATAGCCAGGTAGATGGCGCTGGCACCGCAGATGATGCCTTCGTAGCCGGCAAATTTCAGCAGCGCAGGGTTGCCGGTGATGTTACCGACGGCCAGCAGGGCGAACAGCAGCGTCAGGCTGCCGAACACGAACTGCAGCACGCGGTTGGCGCGCAGAGTGCCGAAGAACATGAACAGGGTGAAGACGCCCCACAGTGCCAGATAGATCCCCAGCACGCTGGCGTCGGTTGGTTCAGCCAGGCCCAGGCGTGGCAGCAGCAGCAGCCCGACCAGGCTCAGCCAGAAGCTGCCGTAAGAGATAAAGGCCGTCATGCCGAAGGTATTGCCTTTCTTGTATTCCAGCAGGCCAGCCATAATCTGGGCCAGTCCACCGAAGAAAATCCCCATGCTGATGATGGAAGAGTTCAATGGGAAAAAGCCCGCGTTGTGCAGGTTCAGCAAGACGGTGGTCATCCCGAAGCCCATCAGGCCGAGAGGGCCGGGATTCGCCAACTTGTTGGTGTGCATATGTCCTCTGCGATAACAGAATTTTAACGAAAATGGATAGGTAAATTCATAAATGGTCTGAATGGCCGAAAAACCTATAACTTCCATCAGAGCGCGCGGCATCATAATGATCCCCAGAACAGGAAACAATGATCTGAGTGACGATAAAAACGAATTTTTTTTTGCCCTGCCCCTTGATGCTGGATTGTATGGCCCCATCTTATTTGCAACCGCAGTTGCTGACCGCGGGTAAGTCTGAAATGTCGGGCAGTTGAAAAGCAAAAATTCGCCCGCATATAGGTTAGCAACCTGACCGAATATGAATTTATTAGTGGAGACGTTTAGATGGGCAAAATCATTGGTATCGACCTGGGTACTACCAACTCTTGTGTAGCAATTATGGATGGTGGTAAAGCGCGCGTGCTGGAGAACAGCGAAGGCGATCGTACTACACCTTCGATCATCGCATATACCCAGGATGGTGAAATTCTGGTTGGCCAGCCTGCTAAGCGTCAGGCTGTTACTAACCCACAAAACACCCTGTTTGCGATCAAGCGCCTGATTGGCCGTCGCTTCCAGGATGAAGAAGCACAGCGTGATAAAGACATCATGCCGTACAAAATTGTGGCTGCTGATAACGGCGACGCATGGGTAGAAGTGAAAGGCCAGCGTGTGGCACCACCGCAGATCTCTGCAGAAGTGCTGAAGAAAATGAAGAAAACGGCGGAAGATTACCTGGGTGAACCGGTAACTGAAGCAGTTATCACCGTACCTGCATACTTCAACGACGCACAGCGTCAGGCGACCAAAGACGCCGGCCGTATCGCAGGTCTGGAAGTAAAACGTATCATCAACGAACCGACCGCAGCGGCTCTGGCTTACGGCCTGGACAAAGAAGTCGGCAACCGTACCATCGCGGTTTATGACCTGGGTGGCGGTACTTTCGATATCTCTATTATCGAAATCGACGAAGTTGACGGCGAAAAAACCTTCGAAGTTCTGGCAACCAACGGTGATACCCACCTGGGTGGTGAAGACTTCGACAGCCGCCTGATCAACTATCTGGTGGAAGAGTTCAAGAAAGAACAAGGTTTCGACCTGCGCAACGATCCGTTGGCGATGCAGCGTCTGAAAGAAGCCGCTGAGAAAGCGAAGATTGAACTGTCTTCCGCTCAGCAGACCGACGTAAACCTGCCGTACATTACTGCAGATGCGAGCGGTCCAAAACACATGAACATCAAAGTGACCCGTGCAAAACTCGAGTCGCTGGTAGAAGATCTGGTTGCGCGTTCTATCGAGCCGCTGAAAGTCGCTCTGAAAGACGCTGGCCTGTCGGTTTCCGACATTCAGGACGTGATCCTGGTGGGCGGCCAGACCCGTATGCCAATGGTTCAGAAGAAAGTCGCTGACTTCTTCGGTAAAGAACCGCGTAAA
This sequence comes from Serratia sp. Ser99, assembly GCF_024519545.1. NCBI lineage: Bacteria > Pseudomonadati > Pseudomonadota > Gammaproteobacteria > Enterobacterales > Yersiniaceae > Serratia > Serratia sp. Ser99. The sequence goes on from NZ_JALJRT010000010.1 coordinate 48,563, forward strand.
GACGTTAACCCGGACGAAGCCGTTGCGGTGGGTGCTGCGGTACAGGGCGGCGTGTTGGCCGGTGATGTGAAGGATGTTCTGCTGCTGGACGTTACCCCGCTGTCGCTGGGTATCGAAACCATGGGCAGCGTGATGACTCCGCTGATCACCAAAAACACCACCATCCCGACCAAGCACAGCCAGGTGTTTTCTACCGCTGAAGACAACCAGTCTGCGGTAACCATCCACGTGCTGCAGGGTGAGCGTAAACGCGCTAACGATAACAAGTCACTGGGCCAGTTCAATCTGGACGGCATCCAGGCGGCTCCACGCGGTATGGCGCAAATCGAAGTGACCTTCGACATCGACGCCGACGGTATTCTGCACGTGTCTGCCAAAGACAAGAATACCGGCCGTGAGCAGAAGATCACCATCAAGGCTTCTTCTGGTCTGAACGAAGAAGAAATCCAGAAAATGGTGCGCGATGCTGAAGTGAACGCCGAAGCTGACCGTAAGTTCGAAGAGCTGGTGCAGACCCGTAACCAGGCCGACCACCTGATCCACGGTACCCGTAAGCAGTTGGAAGAAGCGGGCGACAAACTGCCGGCGGAAGACAAAACGGCTATCGAAGCGGCGCTGAAAGATCTGGAAGTTGCGGTTAAAGGCGAAGATAAAGCCGAGATCGAAGCTAAGACCCAGGCTCTGGTGCAGGTTTCCGGCAAGCTGCTGGAAATGGCTCAGGCGCAGCAGGCTCAGCAAGGTGCTGATGCCGGTGCTGATAACGCGGCGCAGAAAGACGACGACGTGGTTGACGCTGAGTTCGAAGAAGTTAAAGACAAAAAATAATCGCCCTTAAGCGGGCACGGAACGGCTGAGAGGCCGTTACCGGAAACCAGCACGGGCGTCGAGGCAACTCTACGCCCGTGCACGCATGTTAAGGGTTACAGAAATAATGGCGAAGAAAGACTATTACGAGATTCTCGGCGTCTCCAAGACGGCGGAAGAACGTGAGATCAAAAAGGCGTATAAACGCCTGGCGATGAAGTACCATCCTGACCGCAACCAGGATCAGGACGCCGAAGCCAGATTTAAAGAGGTCAAGGAAGCGTACGAAGTTCTGACCGACGATCAAAAGCGTGCGGCCTACGATCAATACGGCCATGCGGCGTTTGAACAAGGCGGCATGGGCGGTGGCGGTGGGTTTGGCGGCGGCGGTGCCGACTTCAGCGATATCTTTGGCGACGTATTTGGCGACATCTTCGGTGGTGGCCGCCGTCAACGCGCCAGCCGCGGTTCCGATCTGCGCTACAACATGGAGCTGTCCCTCGAGGAAGCTGTTCGTGGCGTGACCAAAGAGATCCGCATTCCGACGCTGGAAGAGTGTGGTGTTTGTCACGGCAGCGGCGCGAAGCCAGGCAGCTCGCCGGTGACCTGTCCAACCTGTCACGGTCAGGGCCAGGTGCAGATGCGCCAGGGCTTCTTTACCGTGCAGCAGGCCTGTCCGCACTGTCATGGCCGCGGTCAGATCATCAAAGACCCTTGCAACAGCTGCCATGGCCACGGCCGGGTAGAGAAAGCCAAAACGCTGTCGGTGAAAATCCCGGCCGGCGTGGATACAGGTGACCGCATCCGCCTGGCGGGTGAGGGTGAAGCAGGCGAACACGGCGCACCGGCTGGCGATCTGTACGTTCAGGTTCAGGTGAAGGCTCACCCGATCTTCGAGCGTGAAGGCAACAACCTGTACTGTGAAGTACCGATTAACTTCGCGATGGCAGCATTGGGTGGTGAGATCGAAGTGCCGACGCTGGATGGCCGCGTGAAGCTGAAAGTACCGACAGAAACCCAGACCGGCAAACTGTTCCGCATGCGCGGCAAGGGTGTTAAATCGGTACGTGGCGGCAGCCAGGGCGACCTGCTGTGCCGTGTAGTGGTGGAAACCCCGGTTAACCTGAACGACAAGCAGAAGCAATTGCTGAAGGAACTGGAGGAGAGCCTGGGTGGCCCTTCCGGTGATAAAAACAGTCCGCGTTCGAAAAGTTTCTTCGACGGCGTGAAAAAGTTTTTTGATGACCTGACGCGTTAAGCTTCTGTCTCCGTTAGCGTTCTGCATAACCCCGGTGTCAAAACCGGGGTTTTTTATTGACATTCATTTACCAATATCCCTATAAAAAGTGTGATATATATCGTTGATAGATCGGTTTTAACGATGTTTAAAGCATTTATAAACGTATTTTATCGAGCTAAATCGCCGTCTATACTCGTTCCATTACTTTGTCTGCGGGGCCCATGTGCTACGCACAAATCTGGAGAGACGTATTGTGACCAACATTATTCGTCAGTTTTTACGTCAGGAGGCCGCGGGCGGTATCATCCTGATAGTCGCCGCGATTATTGCGTTGATCATGGCCAATACCCCGGCTCAGGGGATCTATCACGCTTTCCTCAATTTACCGGTTATGGTGAAGGTGTCTTCACTGGAGATTGCCAAGCCGCTGCTGCTGTGGATTAACGATGGCCTGATGGCGATCTTTTTCCTGGTGGTGGGGCTGGAGGTTAAGCGTGAGCTGATGCAAGGCTCATTGGCCGGGCGCGACAAGGCGGTCTTCCCGGCAATTGCCGCGCTGGGCGGCATGCTGGCACCGGCGCTGATTTACCTGATGTTCAACGGCGCGGACGAGGTGACTCGTCAGGGCTGGGCAATCCCGGCGGCGACCGATATTGCGTTTGCCCTCGGGGTGATGGCGCTGTTGGGTAACCGTGTGCCAACCAGCCTGAAGGTGTTCCTGCTGGCGCTGGCGATTATTGATGACCTGGGCGTGATCGTGATTATCGCGCTGTTCTATACCCACGAAGTCTCGATGGCGGCGCTGGGCGTGGCGGCGGCGGCTGTTGCGGTACTGGCGTTTATGAACTGGTGCGGGGTGGGGAAAACCTCACTCTATATGATTGTCGGCCTGGTACTGTGGGTAGCTATCCTCAAATCCGGGGTGCATGCAACGCTCGCCGGGGTGATCGTCGGCTTTATGATCCCGCTGAACGTGAAGAAAGGCCCGTCGCCTTCAGAAACGTTAGAGCATGAACTGCATCCGTGGGTGGCCTTTATGATCCTGCCGCTGTTTGCTTTCGCTAACGCCGGCGTTTCATTACAGGGCGTGTCGTTGAGCGGGCTGACCTCGCTATTGCCGGTCGGGATCGCGGCGGGTCTGTTTATCGGTAAGCCGTTGGGCATCTTCACCTTTAGCCTGTTGGCAGTGAAGCTGGGGATTGCCAGGTTGCCTGAAGGAATTGGTTTCAAACAGGTGTTTGCCGTTTCTGTGCTCTGTGGTATTGGTTTCACCATGTCGATTTTCATCGCGTCACTGGCGTTTGGTGATGCGGATGTTGTACTAAGCACCTATTCGCGACTGGGGATCCTGATTGGGTCAACTACGGCGGCGGTGGTCGGGTACGCTCTGTTGCGCATGTCGTTACCAAGGGTCAGATAACCCCTTTAGGGTATCCCCTGTTTGCGGGGACACACTACAATAGCTGGTCGGAGCTGCACAGTATAAAATATGTGCAGCTTCGGCCGTTCTGTTTGGGACGAATGCAGCAACAGGTTGTCTGAAACAGGGAAAGGACATTAGTCGCTCGTCACGGTCGAAAGTTCGCCGCGATGAAATGTTAAGGAGAGCACCTCGTGAGGATGTCGCATATCAACTTTAATCACCTTTACTACTTCTGGCAGGTCTGCAAGGAAGGTTCTGTGGTCGGCGCCGCCGAAGCGTTGTTTCTGACGCCGCAGACCATCACAGGCCAGATCAAAGCGCTGGAAGAGCGTTTGGACGGCAAGCTGTTCAAGCGGCAGGGGCGTGGGCTGGTGCCTTCTGAATTGGGGCAGCTGGTGTTCCGCTATGCCGACAAGATGTTTATGCTCAGCCAGGAAATGCTGGATATCGTCAACTACCGCAAGGAATCCAACCTGCTGTTCGACGTAGGGGTGGCGGATGCGCTGTCCAAGCGTTTGGTGAGCCAGGTGCTGGAAACGGCGGTGGTGGTGGATAATGAGCAAATTCACCTGCGTTGCTTTGAGTCGACGCATGAGATGCTGCTGGAGCAGCTCAGCCAGCATAAGCTCGATATGATCCTGTCAGACTGCCCGGTGGACTCCAGCCAGCAGGAAGGGCTGTTTTCACTCAAGCTGGGTGAGTGCGGCATCAGCTTCTTCTGTCGTCAGCCGGCGCCGGATCTGCCGTTCCCCGCCTGCCTGGAACAGCGCAAATTGTTGATCCCTGGCCGACGTTCGATGCTGGGGCGTAAATTGCTTAACTGGTTTAACACCCAAGGCATTCAGGTGGAAATCCTGGGCGAGTTTGACGATGCGGCCCTGATGAAAACCTTTGGCATGTACCACAACGCGATCTTCGTTGCTCCGACGCTGTATGCGCAAGATACCTATAACGACGATGACGTGGTGGAGATTGGACGTATTGATAGCGTGCAGGAAGAGTACTACATCATCTTTGCCGAGCGCATGATCCAGCATCCGGCGGTACAGCGGGTGTGCAACAAGGACTTCTCTGCGCTGTTTGCCTACTAGACCGGGTAGCGCAGACGTAAAAAAACCGGCCTGAGCCGGTTTTTTTTCAAGCAGACAACACGATGCTTATTACAAAGCGTTGATGCGCGCCGACAGGTTTGACTTATGGCGTGCTGCTTTGTTTTTGTGGATCAGGCCTTTAGCAGCCTTGCGGTCCACGATTGGTTTCATTACAGCGTAAGCAGCTTGCGCAGCTTCTTTGTCGCCAGTGGCGATAGCAGCTTCTACTTTCTTGATGTAGGTACGCATCATTGAGCGGCCGCTAGCGTTATGCTTACGACGCTTCTCAGACTGTACGGCGCGCTTCTTAGCTGATTTGATATTAGCCAAGGTCCAACTCCCAAATATATTCTATTGAGGACAATTCGAAGGCCGAGGAATATGCCCTTTTAGCCTGCGTTTGTCAATGAATTTGTGCAAATAAGCGCCGTTTGTACGGGCGGCACTTGCTACGTTGTGATGGCGCAGGATTTTACCAGCTTCGGTCATGGGAATACAGTCTTTCGCGAGAAAATTCACCAATGATTTGCCACGGTGGTCGCAACCCATTGGCCGCAGTCGGTAATCACCCGGATGACGCCGGATAAACTGCGGTTAGGGCGTTTCACCTGCAGATTATCTCCGGTATGGTATGTCTATTACATAAAGGCACCAATCGCGGGTTAACCTTAACCGCTGTACAAGGTATAATCCGGCGATTTCCACTGTTTTGAGCCAGCTATGGAGCTAATTCGCGGCATTCACAATATCCGGGCACGCCACCATGGTTGCGTGCTCACCATCGGCAACTTTGACGGCGTACACCGCGGTCACCAAGCGTTGCTGGAGCAGCTGAAACAAGAGGGGCAACGCCTCGGGCTGCCAGTGATGGTCATGATCTTTGAGCCGCAGCCGCTGGAAATGTTTGCAGCGGACAAGGCACCGGCCCGTCTCACGCGTTTGCGTGACAAGGCTAAATACCTGGCGCAGGCGGGCGTTGATTACCTGCTGTGCGTCAAGTTTGATCCGCGTTTTGCCGCCAACACGGCACAGGCGTTCGTCGCCGACCTGCTGGTGGAAAAACTGGGCGTGAAATTCCTGATGGTCGGGGATGATTTTCGCTTTGGCGCTACCCGCCAGGGCGATTTTCCGCTATTGCAAAAAGCCGGGAAAGAATACGGCTTTGAAGTGATCAGCACGCCGACCTTCCGCGAGGGCGATCAACGCATCAGCAGCACGGCGATCCGCAATGCGCTGCGCGATGACGACCTGGCGCAGGCGGAGACGCTGCTGGGCCACCCGTACAGCATTTCTGGTCGGGTGGTGCACGGCGATGAGCTGGGTCGCACCATCGGCTTCCCGACCGCCAACCTGCCGCTGAAGCGCCTGGTTGCCCCGGTGAAAGGGGTTTATGCGGTAGAAGTTTATGGTCTGGGGCCTGAGCCGCTCCCTGGCGTAGCCAATATCGGCACGCGCCCAACCGTTGCCGGTGTGCGTCAGCAGCTGGAAGTCCACCTGCTGGATGTCACAATGGATCTTTACGGGCGCCATATAGACGTGGTGCTCCGCGCGAAATTGCGCAATGAACAGCGTTTTGCTTCGCTCGATGCCCTGAAGCAGCAAATCGCCAATGATGTGGTGACGGCCCGAAAGTTTTTCGGGTTAAAAACACTGGTTTAATCGTTTACCCTAAACAATTCGAGTGGCATCGTGGCGGCAACCGCGCGAACCCCGATGAGCTTGCACAGGCAAGTGATTCGGGTAAGAAAGGGCAGCCAACAAAGATGCAGCTTGAAGTGTGACGGGTAAATAGCCGAAAACGGAAACGAGAATCTCATGAGTGACTACAAGAATACCCTGAACTTGCCGGAAACAGGGTTCCCGATGCGCGGCGATCTGGCCAAGCGTGAACCTGGCATGCTGCAACGTTGGTATGAACAGGATCTGTACGGGATTATTCGTACTGCCAAAAAGGGCAAAAAATCCTTCATTTTGCATGACGGCCCTCCGTATGCGAACGGCAGCATTCACATTGGTCACTCGGTTAACAAGATTCTCAAAGACATTATTATCAAGTCGAAAGGGATGTCCGGCTTCGACTCGCCTTACGTTCCGGGTTGGGACTGCCATGGCCTGCCGATCGAACTGAAAGTTGAACAGCTATACGGCAAACCGGGTGAGAAACTCACCGCCGCGGAATTCCGTGTGAAGTGCCGTGAGTACGCCGCTGAGCAGGTTGAAGGCCAGAAAAAAGACTTTATCCGTCTGGGCGTGTTGGGCGACTGGGATCACCCGTACCTGACCATGGACTTCAAAACCGAAGCCAATATCATCCGCGCGTTGGGCAAAATCATCGACAACGGCCACCTGCTGAAAGGCGCCAAGCCGGTGCACTGGTGTACCGACTGCCGCTCTTCGCTGGCGGAAGCGGAAGTGGAATATTACGACAAGACTTCGCCGTCGATCGATGTGGCTTTCCACGCGGTTGACGCGGCTGCCGTGGCGGCCAAATTTGGCGTCACCAGCTTCAACGGCCCGGTTTCTCTGGTGATCTGGACTACCACGCCGTGGACCTTGCCGGCTAACCGCGCGATCTCTTTGCACCCTGAATTTGCTTATCAACTGGTGCAGGTCGAAGGCCAATGCCTGATCCTGGCGGCTGAGCTGGTAGAAAGCGTGATGAAGCGCGCCGGTATCAGCTCATGGACCGTGCTGGGCAGCTGCAAAGGCGCCGATCTGGAGTTGATGCGTTTCGAACACCCGTTCATGGGCTTCGACGTGCCGGCGATCATGGGCGAACACGTCACGCTGGATGCCGGTACCGGTGCGGTCCATACCGCCGGTGGCCACGGTCCGGATGACTTTGTCATCAGCCAGAAATACGGTCTGGAGATTGCCAACCCGGTAGGGCCGAACGGCTGCTACCTGACCGGCACTCATCCGTTGCTGGACGGCAAGTTTGTCTTCAAGGCCAACGATCTGATCGTAGACCTGCTGCGTGAGAAAGGCGCACTGTTGCACGTTGAAAAACTGGTTCACAGCTATCCATGCTGCTGGCGCCACAAAACGCCGATCATCTTCCGTGCAACGCCACAGTGGTTCATCAGCATGGACCAGAAAGGCCTGCGTCAGCAGTCGCTGGAAGAGATCAAAGGCGTGCAGTGGATCCCGGAATGGGGCCAGGCACGTATCGAAACCATGGTGGCCAATCGCCCGGACTGGTGTATTTCGCGTCAGCGTACCTGGGGCGTGCCGATGTCGCTGTTTGTGCACAAAGACACTGAACAACTGCACCCACGTAGCGTTGAGCTGATGGAAGAAGTGGCGAAGCGCGTTGAGCAAGACGGCATTCAAGCCTGGTGGGATCTGGACGCTGCCGATATTCTCGGCGCGGATGCTGCCGACTACGTCAAAGTGCCAGACACCCTGGACGTGTGGTTCGACTCCGGTTCTACCCACTCTTCCGTGGTTGACGTGCGTCCGGAATTCCAGGGCCACGGTGCCGACATGTATCTGGAAGGCTCCGATCAGCACCGCGGCTGGTTTATGTCATCGTTGATGATTTCCACCGCGATGAAGGGCAAGGCGCCATACAAAGAAGTGCTGACCCACGGTTTCACCGTTGACGGTCAGGGCCGCAAGATGTCCAAGTCCATCGGCAACACCGTTAGTCCACAAGACGTGATGAACAAGCTGGGTGGCGACATCCTGCGCCTGTGGGTGGCGTCTACCGACTACACCGGTGAAATCGCGGTGTCCGACGAGATCCTCAAACGTTCTGCCGATTCTTATCGTCGCATCCGTAACACCGCGCGTTTCCTGTTGGCCAACCTGAACGGGTTTGAGCCAAGCACCGATTGCGTGGCCCCGGAAGACATGGTGGTACTGGATCGCTGGGCGGTGGGCCGTGCACTGGCGGCGCAGAAGGATATCGAACAGGCTTACGCCAACTATGACTTCCATGAAGTGGTGCAGCGCCTGATGCAGTTCTGCTCGGTCGAGATGGGCTCCTTCTATCTGGATATCATCAAGGATCGTCAGTACACCGCGAAGAGCGACAGCGTTGCTCGCCGCAGCTGCCAGACCGCATTGTTCCACATCGCGGAAGCGCTGGTTCGCTGGATGGCGCCGATCATGTCGTTCACCGCCGATGAAATCTGGAGCTTCCTGCCAGGCAAACGTGCGCAGTACGTGTTCACTGAAGAATGGTACGACGGTCTCTTCGGTTTGGCCGAAGGTGAAGGCATGAACGACGCCTTCTGGGCCGAGCTGCTGAAAGTGCGCGGCGAAGTGAACAAAGTGCTGGAACAGGCACGTGCCGACAAACGCCTGGGGGGTTCTCTGGAAGCGGCAGTCACGCTGTATGCCGATACCGAACTGGCCGAACGTCTTAACAGTCTGCAGGATGAGCTGCGCTTTGTGTTGCTGACCTCGGCGGCGCGCGTTGCTCCACTGGCCGATGCGCCGGCGGATGCACAAACAGCAGAATTGGTGAAAGGTCTGAAAATTGCCTTCAGCACCGCAGAAGGTGAGAAGTGCCCGCGCTGCTGGCATTACACCACCGATATCGGCCTGGTGGCGGAGCATGCAGATCTTTGCGGCCGCTGTGTGATCAACGTAGCCGGTGACGGCGAAAAGCGTAAGTTTGCCTAAATGAGTAAACCAATCTGTTCGACCGGTCTGCGCTGGCTGTGGCTGGTGGTGGTGGTGTTGGTACTGGATTTCGCCAGCAAACAGTGGATCCTCGGTAACTTTGTGCTGGGCCAGTCCCAGCCGCTGATCCCGTCGTTCAATCTGTTTTATGCGCGCAACTACGGCGCCGCCTTCAGCTTCCTCGCCGATCACGGCGGCTGGCAGCGCTGGTTCTTTGCCGGCATCGCCGTCGCTATCGTTGCGGTGCTGTTGGTGATGATGTACCGCAGTCAGGCGCAGCAAAAGCTGAATAATATTGCCTATGCTTTTATCATCGGCGGGGCGCTCGGCAACCTGTTCGATCGCCTGTGGCACGGTTTCGTGGTCGATTTCATCGACTTCTACGTAGGCGACTGGCACTACCCGACCTTCAATCTGGCGGATAGCTTTATCTGCGTGGGGGCGGCGATGATCGTGCTGGAAGGCTTCTTGTCGCCGGCGAGCAAAAGCGCAAAGAGTAAAGGTGAGTAATATGACGGCTCAGGTTAACGGTAGCAGCGCAGTGCTGGTTCACTTCACGCTGAAACTGGAAGACGGTTCGACCGCAGAATCTACCCGCAGCAGCGGCAAACCAGCGCTGTTCCGTCTGGGTGACGGCAGCCTCTCAGCACCGCTGGAAGCGGAGTTGATTGGCCTGCGTGCGGGCGACAAGTGCGCCTTTACCTTGCAGCCGGAAGCCGCATTCGGTGCAGAGAACCCGGACCTGGTCCAGTACTTCTCACGTCGCGATTTCGCGGAGACTGGGGTACCGGATGTGGGCACTATCATGCTGTTTACCGCCGTCGACGGCAGTGAAATGCCGGGCGTGGTGCGTGAAGTGGCGGAAGATTCGATTACCGTTGATTTCAACCATCCGCTGGCGGGCCATCCGGTGAGCTTCGATATTGAAGTGCTGGAGATTGATCCCGTGCAGGAGGAGACGCATGCAAATATTGCTGGCTAACCCACGTGGCTTCTGCGCCGGGGTTGATCGTGCGATCAGTATAGTAGAGCGCGCACTGGAAATTTACGGTGCGCCTATCTATGTACGCCACGAAGTGGTGCATAACCGCTATGTGGTGGACAGCCTGCGCGAGCGCGGGGCGGTGTTTATTGAGGAGATCGGTGAAGTGCCGGATGGGTCGATTCTGATCTTTTCGGCGCACGGGGTTTCCCAAGCGGTACGGGCGGAAGCCAAGGCGCGCGATCTGACCATGCTGTTTGACGCAACTTGTCCGCTGGTAACCAAAGTGCATATGGAGGTGGCGCGCGCCAGCCGTCGTGGCACTGAGGCGATCCTGATTGGCCATGCCGGCCACCCGGAGGTGGAAGGCACCATGGGCCAGTACAGCAACCCGAAGGGGGGCATGTATCTGGTTGAGTCGCCGGACGACGTGTGGAAGCTGCAGGTGAAGGATGAAAGCAACCTGTGCTTTATGACGCAAACCACGCTGTCGGTGGATGACACTTCTGACGTGATCGACGCCTTGCGCAAGCGCTTCCCGAGCATCATCGGGCCACGTAAGGACGACATCTGCTATGCCACGACCAACCGCCAGGAAGCGGTACGGAACCTGGCCGGGGATGCGGACGTGGTGTTAGTGGTGGGCTCGAAGAACTCATCCAACTCCAACCGTCTGGCTGAATTGGCTCAGCGCGTTGGCAAGCCGGCCTACCTGATCGATTCCGCCGCGGATATTCAGGAAGCCTGGCTGAAGAACGCGAGTAACATCGGCGTTACCGCCGGTGCGTCCGCCCCTGACGTGCTGGTACAGGACGTGATCGCCCGTCTGAAAGCCTTGGGCGGCCTTAACGTCCATGAAGTCAGCGGCCGTGAAGAGAATATCGTGTTTGAAGTGCCAAAAGAGCTGCGGGTCGATATCCGGCAGGTTGACTAGGCCACAGTGGTAAATAAATGAACGGGGAGCTTAGGCTCCCCGTTTTGCATTTGGGGATCGGGGGACGGGGGCAATATTAGATCGAGAGGAAGGAATAGGATGTAATTCAAATTTTCTGTTATTTAAAGTCAAATTTGTTCTGACAATTTGAATTAATGAAAAATGAAGTGCTTATATAGGCAGTAATAAAGTTATTAAGACTAATATCATTAGTCTGCAATCTAAATAAAGTCTGGTGTTGGTCAGCAAAGGGCTGAGAGGTTAAATAACTAAATTAATTGTCGTTGCAGACACTGTTTATTTAATTAAGTTCGCAACTGGTTTAAAGAATTTTTCTCCTTTTGCTGCAGATGGATTTTCATATGCTCAAGCAAACGGCGAACTTTTAAAGGTTGGCTGTCCCGTCGCGGCATAATTGCATAGCAATTAATCTCTGGTAATCGCCATTCAGGCAGGATTTCCACCAAATCGCCATTGTGTAATTCACGCTCAACATTGACAAAGAAATTACGGATGATCCCTTTGCCCGCCAGCGCCAGTTCTTTCATGGCCATACCGTTATTGGTAAATAGACGCCCGGTCATTCGTAGCCGATGTTCATCGCCGTTGTGGTGGAGCAGGCGAACAAATTGCGGGTTGCCCAAGGGGGTAAAAGTCACCCATTGATGCCGGGTTAACGCTTGTGGGCTCTCGGGAATACCATGTCCCGCAAGGTAGGCTGGTGATGCACATAATACCTCACGAAAGCGCGCAAGGCGGGTTGAAACGTAACTGGAATCAGCCAATACACCGCCACGGATCGCCAGATCAATACGCTGTCCTATCAGGTCGATTTTCTCGTCGTGGATCTCCAGCCTCAGCGTGATGCGCGGGTGTTCATCAAGGAAGCTTTGCAGTGCAGGCACCAGATAGTGGGTGGCGAACTCAGTGGATGTGGCAACGCGTAGCTCCCCACTCAGCTCACCGCGCAGGGCGGCGATACGTTGTTGCCCCCGCTCGGCGGCATGCAGCATTAAAACGCAATCTTCATAAAAACAGAGCCCGGCTTCGGTCAGGCTCAGTGAGCGAGTAGAACGCAGAAGTAATTGAATGCCGAGCTCGTTTTCCAACAGGCGGATATGCTGGCTGACGGCAGAGGTGGTAATGCCTAATTCCTTGGCTGCCATGCTGAACGCGCCGCAATCGACAACTTTAGAAAAAATGGCCATGCGTTTTAGAATATTACTCATAGTTTGTTAAGTTCAACTTAACCAAGATTGTTAATTATACGGGCTAATAATATAGCACCATCTCTTCTATATTGCCTGAAGCAGATAAATATCAGCAGTGAGTATTATTCCCTGGTGATGCCTCTTTTTTCGAAAAGTCTTATTGCGTTTGTGAATAAATCACCTGCGCCATAATCTGAACAGGAGTTAATTGTGGACAGTGCCCGTATTGAAAAAATATCGTTAAAGATCCTTCATGAGCTATTGCAATATCGGCGCCGATTCCCAGGGATAGAGACATCAAATTCCGACGAGGAGCGACTGGTCACTCAAGTGCAATTGCCGCGCATCCGGGCATTCATTGAACAACAACGGCGGATTGAGTTTGTACTGCCAGCCTTTCCGACAAAATCACCCAATACTAATAAGGTGATCGGTGCGGTACCCGATATGGCGGAACGCTTATCGTTGATATTCCTTAATTCCCTCTGCCAGCGTATTCAGCTTTATTATCCGCCGGGTGCGCATATTGTCATCTGTTCGGATGGTCATGTCTTCGGCGATTTAATCCGCGTCAGTGACGATGCCATCAACCACTATCAGCGCGAAATTGAAACTCTGCTGCATGAGGTTGGGGCCACGCACCTGAGCGTGTTCAACCTGGGGGACGTGGAAGGGCTGGCGGAACACACCGACGACTACGATTTGCTGCGCCAGTTGCTGGTCGACGGTTATGCCGAATCGGAGTCGGCAATCAAACAACAGCTGATGGAAAGCGAGCAGGGGCTGCAACTGTACCGCGCCATTACCCGCTTCCTGTATGAAGACAGTCAACTGCCCGGCTACAGCGGCTCGAATGCCGCGTTGCAGAAAGACGCCAAGCTGCGGGCCTGCGGCGTGATTCAACGCAGCTGGGCCTGGGGTAACCTGCTGGCTCAGCATTTTCCGGCGGCGATCCGCTTGTCGATCCACCCGCAGCCTGCCGACAGTCTGAAAATAGGCATTCATATGATGCCAACCAAGGACGACTGGTTGACACCGTGGCACGGGGTAGCGGCTAACGTCAACGGACAGTTCGTACTGATGAAACGCAAAGACGCTCAGGAGTTAGAGGGCGAATTGGTGGCGATCCGCGGTACGCCAAGCCATTACCTGATTGAACAACCTCAAGTGGTGTAATGCGCCACCTTACGCCCGCTATCTTGGCGAGCGTCTTTTAACGGCACGGTTGCCGTGTGAGCAGCAAATTTGCTTCAAGGAGAGTCACCGATGGACAATCAACAATTGAACTGCCGTATTGAACTCAATAGCCCCTTTGGCGCTGTATTGACCCCTGAACACCCGGGGCAATCCATCAGCGAGCTGCCGGTAGCGGCGCTGCGGACGTTGGCACAGCAGCATCACCTGTTGGTGCTGCGCGGCTTCGATTCCGGTTTTACCGATCCGCGGGTATTGACCCGTTATGCCGGCAATTGGGGTGAGATCATGATGTGGCCCTTCGGCGCGGTGCTGGATGTGAAAGAACATCCAGACGCCAAGGACCATATTTTCGACAGCAGCTATGTGCCGCTGCACTGGGACGGCATGTATAAACCGACCATCCCGGAATTTCAGCTGTTTCACTGTGTAGCCGCGCCCTCGCAGGATGAAGGCGGTTGCACTACCTTTGTCGATACTACGCGCCTGCTGGCCAATGCCGATGAGTCGCAGCTGGCTCAGTGGCTGACGGTGTCTATCTCATACCGTATCAAGCAGGTGGTGCACTACGGTGGTGAGGTGTGTTCACCGCTGGTGGTGACGCACCCGAGCGGTAGTGGGCTGATCATGCGCTACAACGAACCGCCGACAGAAGGGAAGAAATTCCTCAACCAGCATGCGCTGGAATATCACGGGGTGCCGGAAGATCAGCAGGAAGCGTTCCATCAGACTCTGCAGCAGCATCTCTACGATCCGCGCCACTATTACGCCCACCAGTGGCAGCAGGGTGATGTGGTGATCGCAGATAACTTCTCGCTGCTGCACGGGCGTGAAGGCTTTACCGCCCGCTCGGCCCGCCATTTACAACGGGTTCATATACAGAGCAACCCGGTGTGCGCCAATCTGGCGCTGAAACCGGCCAACGCAGAGGCTTAAGAGTTATGGCACGTATTCTGATGACCGCCGTGGCAACGCCCGGTCACGTTTACCCGATGCTGGGCATTGCCCGGCACCTGATTGCGCAAGGGCACCAGGTTCGGGTGATGACCGGCGCGTTGTTCCGTGAACGTGCGGAGGCGATAGGGGCGAAGTTTGTTGCCTTCGATCCCAAGGTCGATTTCGACTATCGCTATCTCGAGGAACACTTTCCTGAACGCGCTGCACTGCCGCCGGGCAATGTGCAGATGGCGCTGGCGTTGAAAGACTTTTTCGCCGCTCCAATCCCGTTGCTGAATCAACAGTTGCGTACGGTGATCGCCGCCGAGGCTACCGATCTGTTGATGGTGGAAAACTGTTTCTACGGGGTATTGCCGCTGCTGCAGGCGGAAGAACGCCCTCCGGTTATCGGTATCGGCGTAACGCCGCTGTCATTCTCGTCTGAAGATTCCATCTTCTACGGGCCGCGCATTCCTCCGGCGCTGTTGCCGCGGGAGCTACGTCGCGAACAGCTGGTGGATGACGCCACGCGTGCCTTGATTGATGAGGTGCAGCAGAGTTTTGACGCCGCGATGACGCAATCCGGTGGCAGGCCGCTGCACCAACCCTTTAGCGATGCCTTGATCGGCGGTTGCGATCGTTTCTTGCAACTGGCGACCCCTGCGCTGGAATATCGGCGTGACGATTTGCCGGCCGGCGTGCGATTTATTGGCCCGTTGCGCAGCGCCCCGATACAACAGCCGAGCGAAGCCCTCTGGGATGAGACGGACCAACGGCCGCTGGTGATTGTCAGCCAGGGCACGTTGGCGAATGTCGATCTGCATCAGTTGATTGTTCCGACGCTGAAGGCGTTGGCACAGTTACCGGTACGGGTGCTGGCGACCACCGGGGGGCGTTCGGTCGACGGGCTGTTGGAGCAGCTGCCGGACAATGCCAGAGTGCGAGAGTTTATCTCTTTCGAACGCTGGTTGCCGCAGGCCGCAGTGCTGATCACCAACGGCGGTTACGGTTCGATCAACTACGCGTTGGATCAGGGCGTGCCGTTGATTATTGCCGGTACCGGCGAGGACAAGCTCGAGGCGGCTGCTCGGGTGGTGGCAGCTGGCTGCGGCATTAATCTGCACACCAGCAATCCGGACGAATCGCAGCTGCGTCATGCCGTGCAGCAGATCCTGACGCAACCGACCTACCGACAGCACGCGGCATGGGTTCAGGCCGATTACGCCTGCCATGATGCGCTGGCGGCGATTGCCGAAGAGGTGGCGGCGTTAACCGCTTGAATATTTTCTGTCACGGGGGCTTCGGCCCCCATTTTTTGTATTCGGCAGTCCATCACAATCGCGATGGACTGCCACTGTGGTCACAGGGAAAATTGACTTAAAAATCGGTCGATCATCAGCCGATCTTCTGCAGTCAGTTGCCAACCGGGGTGGCGACAGTAATCGGTAGCGATGATATTGCGTCGTTGCAGGATGGTCTTTTCGATCTGAATGATGTATTCGCAGTGACTCATCCAGCGTTGGATGTAAGGCAACAATGCCTGATGCAGCCTATTCGCTTGTTCCACTTCACCGGCCTGCCAATGGCGATAAATACGCAGGTAAATCTCGCTGAACGAGCAACCCGGCATCACGCCTTTGCCGCCCGCCGCCAACATCTGCAACATATAAAGTCCGGCATAGCCGTTCAGCACGTTGGCTTCAGGGGCCAGTTGCAGAAATTCTTTGGTGTATTCCACCGGCGGATTACATTCAATTTTGAACACCGCATGGGGATAGCGGGCTGCCACGTCGGCCAATTGTTGCGGGGTGATCGGCAAACCGGTTTCACTCGGCGCGTATTGCACCATTACCGGGATGTCTACGGCCTCCAGAACGGCGAAAATGTGCTGCTGGATCGCCTGTGGGCTGGGTTGAAGGAAAAAGGGGGGCAGCAGCATCAAAGCGTCGGCGCCCAGAGCTTGATAATGACGAGCGCGTTTGACGGCGACTTCGCTGCTGTGATCGGTGACCGAGATAGCGCGATACAGCGGGGCTCCTGCCAGTTCGCTGATAAATATCTCCGCCAGGCGTTCACGCTCAGGCTCCTCGAGCTTCGGGAATTCGCTGGCGATGCCAAACAGCGTCATTCCCTGAACGCCGGTTGCTGCCAGATGCTCCAGCAACTGGGTAAAACTCAGCGGGTCGATTTCGCCATTGGCCTTGAACGGCATGGCGACGATAGGGTTGACCCCTTCAATGTCGATAGCTTGGTAACGGCCCATTATTCCTCCTCCCGATCGGCCAGTACGGCACCCTGCGCAGCAGGTAAAGCCCAGCGACGATATAAACGCAGGAAGCCGCGCGGCACTTCTTTGTCCACGGGTTGCCAGTTTTGGCGCCGCTGCGCCAACATCGTCTCGTCAACGTGCAGCGTAAGAGTACGCGCGGGAATATCGATGGATATTTCGTCACCGTCTTGCACCAATGCCAGCTCGCCGCCGTCCACCGCTTCAGGCGAGATATGGCCGACAAACAGCCCGCGGTTGGAGCCGGAGAAACGGCCGTCGGTGATCAGAGCGCAACTGTCAGCCAGGCCCATGCCTTCCAGCGATTTCATCGGCTTATACATTTCCGGCATGCCGGGGCCACCTTTAGGCCCTTCATAGCGCAAGACCAGGGCGCTACCCGGCTTAATCTGGCCGGACATAATCGCCTCGACGGACTCCTGCTCGCTGTTGAACACCACGGCGGGCCCCCGGAAGCGCATCAAATTTTCCGGCACTGCCGCAGGTTTCACCACGCAGCCCAACGGTGACAAATTACCGTGCAGCACGGCAACGCCAGCTTCATTCCGCACCGGAATGGCCAGGGTATGGATGACTTCCGGGCGGCGGCTTGGCCGGGTTTCCGCCAGCAGTTCCGCTTTGGTTTTGCCGGTGACGGTTAACGCGTTGAGATCGAGCAGTTTGGCAATCTCAAGCTCTACTGCCGGGACGCCCCCCGCTTCCCAAAAATCAATCATGTCATGTTCGCTGGCCGGGTAGAGCGAGGCAACCAGCGGTACCTGGTGGCTCAACTCATCGAAGACGGACAGCGGCAGATGGCCCAGTTCCGCCTCATAGTGAATGGCTTGCAGATGCAGAATGGCATTGGTGGAGCCGCCGGTGGCCAGCAGGTAGATCACCGCATTGCGGATCGACTCGGCGGTGATAATTTGGCGGGCATTGACGCCATTCAATACCAGTTCCACCGCGGTGCGCCCGGTTTCGATAGCGCACTCGCGGCGTTCGGCCGAAACCGCCGGCAGCGTGCTGCTGCCCGGCAGGCTCATACCCAGTACTTCACCGATGCAGCACATGGTGTTGGCGGTGCCGTACATAGTGCAGGAGCCCGGGCCGGGTTCGGCGATATTTTCGATATGGGCAAATTCCGCCTCATCGATTTCGCCACGCATCTTCCAACCGATGGCCTCGGTGACGATGTTGCCGTCCCAGTGTTTACCTTTATATTCAGCCGGGTACATCGGCCCGCCGTTAACCATGATGGCCGGAATATCCAGCCGTGCCGCCGCCATCAGCATGGCGGGGACAATTTTGTCGCAGGAGCCAAGCAACACCATGCCGTCGAAACGATGGGCACGCATCATCACTTCGATGGAGGCGGTGATCACTTCACGAGCGGCCAGAATGTAGCGCATGCCGAGATGCCCTTCGGCGATACCGTCACAGGGAGCGATAGTGCCGAACACCATGCCGACCCCACCGGCTTCTTCAATGCCCTGCAATACCTTGGCCGTCAGCTCATTCAGATTGGCGTGGCCGGCTGTCGCGTTGGTATAGCTGTTGACCACGGCGATCACCGGACGGCGCAGTTGTTCGTCACTGTGCCCCATGGATTTGTATAGCGCACGCTTCAGCGCGCCATCATCGCCCTCCAGAATGGGGTTGAAATGCGAGCCGCAACCGCCGCTGCCACAGGTTCCACATCCGCTCATAATCAAGATCTCTCAGTGATATTTAAAGGATTGTCAGCGTCAGACTGAGCAATATGTTGGTGTTGCAAGTCATGGTTTTTTTTAGGGGAGACCAGTTTGGCCGGCAGCATGAAAATCAACGGGGCGCAGAGCAGCAGGAAGCCCGCCAGAATGTACAGGCCGCTGTCGGTCTGGCCGGTTTGATCTTTCAGCCAGCCGAGCACCGTGGGGCCGAAGAAACCCGCGAGGTTGCCGACAGAATTCACCAGAGCAATACCGGCAGCGGCGGCGGTGCCGGAAAGCAGGGTGCCGGGCAGGCTGATGTAGGTAGGGATCAGCGCCAGGGTGCCGGACATTGCTACGCATATCCACGTCATCATCCAGAAGGTGGAGCCGCTGCAGTAAGCGCTCAACGTCAGGCCGATGCAGCCAATCACCGCCGGGATGGCGATATGCCAGCGACGCTCCTGCTTAAGATCGGAATGGCGACTGTTCCAGATCATAAAGACGGCGCCAAACACGTAAGGCAACGCAGCCAGCAGGCCGATTTGGAAATCGTCGCTGATGCCTGAGGTTTTGATAATGGAAGGTAACCAGAAACTGACGCCGTAATAACCGACGTTGAAACTGAAAAAAATCAACGCCAACAGCCAGACATAGCGGTTAGCCAGCATCTCTTTCAGGCTATGGGCCGCTTTGCCATTTGCTGCGCGATCCCGGTTGGCGCGATCCTTGGCCAGATCGGTTTGCACGATCTGTTTTTCTTCGGCGGTGAGCCATTTGGCTTCAGCCACGTTGTTATCCAGGTAACGCAGCACCACAAAGGCCAGCAAGAAAGAGGGAATGGCCTCGACCAGGAACAGCCACTGCCAGTTGTGTAAACCGCCGACATTTTCGAACAGTTTGAGGATCAAACCTGAAAGCGGGCTGCCGATAATCACCGACAGCGGTGTAACCAGAATGAACAGCCCCAGCGTGCGGGCGGAACGCCATGAAGGGAACCACAGCGTTAAATAGAACACGATGCCGGGGAAAAAGCCAGCCTCGGCCACGCCAAGCAGAAAACGCAATACATAGAAGGTGGTTGGCGTGGTGACAAACATCATGGCCGCGGACAGGATCGCCCAGGTGGCCATGATGCGGGCAATCCAAAAGCGCGGCCCGAAGCGTTGCATCAGCAGGTTGCTTGGCAGCTCAAAAATAAAATAGCCGATGAAGAAAATGCCGGCACCGAGACCATAGACGGTATCGCTGAAGCTCAGGGCGTCTTGCATATGCAGCTTGGCGAACCCGACGTTAACGCGGTCCAGATAGGCGAAGAAATAGCACAAAATCAGGAAAGGGATCAGACGGCGAGTAATTTTACCGTACACCCGCGTTTCAGCGGCCTGTTCCGCCGTTGGATTTTCCGTGGTCAGCTTCATGATGGTTTCCTCTGATTTATTTTTATTAGCCGGGTTACACCGGCGTATTCAAGGAGCGATCGGCAGCCTTGGGCTGCGGCAGTACGGTACTGAGGCGTGAGGTGTTACCCCACCGATTGACGCCAGGCGGCCTGATAGGCCAGCGCGCGTTGACGTAATGCCGCCAGGCTGATGCCGGGTTGATAGAGTCCGCCTCCCAGCCCAAACCCGTTGCTGCCCGCCTGGATATAGGCGCGCATCTGCAGGGGATCCGGTTGGATCCCTCCTACCGGCAAGCAAACCAGTCTTTGGGGAAGCACGACACGCAGCGCCTTGGTTACCGCTGGGGTAATACTTTCTGCCGGGAACAGCTTCAATCCGCTGGCTCCGGCGGCAAGGGCGCAGAAGGCTTCGGAAGGGGTGGCCACGGCGGGCATGCTGATCAGATTCAAATAACGGGAATGGCCGATCACCGCGGCGTCGGTATTGGGAGAAATAATCAGTTGTCCCCCGGCTTTGGCCACCTCTTCAACCTGCTGGACGTTCAGGACGGTGCCGGCGCCGACAAAACCCCTGTCGCCGACGGTTTTCCTGATCACGCGAATAGAGTCGTACGGGGTGGGGCTATTAAGCGGTACCTCCAGAAAGCGGAAGCCGCAGTCCAGCAGAATTTCGGCGACGGGCTCAGCCTCCTCAGGCGTGATGCCACGCAAAATAGCGACCAGGGGGAGCGGCTGTTGCTGCCACTGTTGGAGGAAGATCTCTGGGCTCATTGGGCGGTTCCTTGTAGTAGGGGATACAGTTGACTTAATCCGTTGATAAAGCAGCTATCGCCATCCGTGGCGCGCAATGACAGGCCCAAGGGTTGCGCCGCCATTTGGTAGCGCGCAACCAGCGGGGGGCTGGCGACAACCCAGATGGGCTGGTGCGCGGGCAGCGCCTGAAGCTCATTACCGATCAACAAGCCGGAAAGGTAGCTGTGTATATTTTCCGCTGCGATTTCACCGCTGAGGCGGCGGGTACGTGCCGAGAAAATCAGGTGGCTGAGGGGGGCACCGCTGCGTGCCGTATCGGCCCCGAGGATGAACGCCTGCGCGTCCTCCTGTTGTTCCGGCAGGGCGTTGCCCAAAATGGAGTGCCGGCTGAGCAACGAGAACAGTTCGCCGGTCATAAAGGTTGAGAAGTGGCCGATTTCTCCCTGATTCAACTGAACATGCTTGCTGTGGGTTCCGGGTAAAATTGCCAGGCATTGCGCCGCTGGATGTCGTCTGGCCAAACCGAGCAGCTGCACTTCTTCTCCTCGCATCACTTCGGGCTGCTGAGCCAGCCCCAGCCCCTGAACGCCGGGAATGATCCACGCTGGGCTACCCCAGTCAGTGGTGAATTTCATGGCCCCAGCCGCCAAATTTTTCAGGCCGCACGGCTGGGTTATGTAGGCAACCTCATGCCACCCCTGTTGTGATCCCACCATGCCGGCCATGACCACCGGCAAAGCGCCATGTTCGACCAACCAGGGCTGTAATAAGGTATGCAGGGTGTCGTCAAACCGGTTTTTTTCCACGGCCAACAACCCGCAGGGATGGCTGAGGTTACTTAGGCATTGCTCCCCACACATTAAAAAAGCGCGGAAGTTAGTGGTGCCCCAATCGATACCAATCCAGTTGTTATTCATTCAAGTAATACAAACCATGCAGTCTTGTCATACAAGAATGCTAGAGCGAAAATTGCTCAGGATCTGTGAGGGCGATCGAAATTACAGCAAAGAGGGATTTTTAGAGGATGTGGGCGAACATTTCCGGTTGCTGCTGCCAGTGATTCTTTTTGGCCGCATTGAGCAGAATGACACGCATACGCTGGCGTGCAGTTTCTACCTGTTTGAAGCGAATGGCCTCCAGCAATTGTTGGTGCTCTTCAACCGCACTTTTGGTCAGCCGGATATCTTCTTCCAGCGTTTGCTGGAAAGAGAGCGCCATAGCCGCGGAAAGTGCGCTGCCCAATGAATGCAAAAAAGGATTGTGGCTGGCGCCCAGCAAGGCAAGGTGAAATGCCATATCGCCCTGCTCGAAGAGTTGGCGACTGGCCTGCTGTTGCCCTTGTGACATGAGTTTGCAAGCATCTTCCAGCGCGGCCAGGTCATGACCGGTGGCGTTAACGGCCGCTAATGCCGCGATATTCGGTTCAAAGATCAGACGGGTGACCATCAATTGTTCGACCAGTTGTTGGTCGAGACTGCCTTCCGCCAACCAGCTAAGTACGTCAGGATCCAAAAAGCTCCATTGCTCGCGGGCATTGACGGTGCTGCGCTTCTTGGCCTGAATGGAGACCAACCCCTTCGCCGCCAGCACCTGCAACGCGTTACGTACCGAAGTGCGTGAAACCGAATACTGCAAGGCCAATTCATTCTCCCCCGGCAGCGACAGCCCAGGCGGCAGATCGCCACTGATGATGCGGCGGGCCAAATCTTGCGTCAGGGTTTCCGATATGGTGGTTTGCGCGGTTTTCATCCGTGGTTCTCAGGTAATTAAAGCGGCAGTTGCGCCCTATACTAAGCTAAGCGGCGTGCTGGTGGTACCTGTGCCGGTTTGAATGAAGAAAACGAGCGTTTTTTCATGCAAATTTCACCGGTTCAAATTGCATGTTTATGTACAATCGTCAATGGGCGTTGATCGGCCTGATTGTTAACCCATTGACAGCATTACTGATGAAAAGTGGGGGATATCATAATTTTCTAATTATGAAATGAATCCTCTGGCGATGATAGGGCGAGGCAGTTACCCTGAACCGATATACCCGTCATACTTGAAGCTGTATCTGTGTTGACTGCGCTCACTTACCCGAATCACTTACTGAAGTAAGCTCATTGGGATAAGCTCGCTTGCCGCCTTGATACAGCTCCAATTATTTAGGGTAATGAAATCAATCAACAAGAGAGCAAGTATGACTGATTCACCCATCCGCATTGCGATTGCGGGTTCCGGCGGCCGTATGGGCCGCCAATTGATCCAGGCGGTACATCAGGCGCAGGGCGTGGTTTTGGGGGCGGCAGTATCGCGCCCAGGTTCAAGCCTGATTGGGACCGACGCCGGTGAACTGGCGGGCATTGGTGCGCTGGGCATAACCGTCAGCGACAGCCTGGAAAAAGTGGCCGACGATTTCGATATCCTGATCGACTTCACCCGTCCGGAAAGCACCCTGGCGTACCTGGCTTTCTGCGTTGAGCACAAAAAAGCCGTGGTGATTGGCACCACCGGTTTCGATGATGTGGGTAAAGAAGCCATCCGCGCCGCAGCTGGGCAGATTGGCATCGTCTTCGCCGCCAACTTCAGCGTGGGCGTGAACCTGGTGTTAAAGCTGCTGGAAAAAGCTGCGCAGGTGATGGGCGACTATACCGATATTGAGATTGTTGAAGCGCATCATCGTCATAAGGTAGACGCTCCTTCGGGGACGGCTTTGGCGATGGGCGAGGCGATTGCCGGCGCGCTGGGGCGCGATCTGAAAGAGTGCGCGGTGTATGCGCGTGAAGGTTATACCGGTGAACGCGATCCGAAGAGCATTGGCTTTGCCACTATTCGCGCTGGCGATATCGTCGGTGAGCACACCGCCATGTTCGCCGACATCGGTGAGCGGGTAGAAATCACCCATAAGGCCTCCAGCCGCATGACTTTTGCCAGTGGTGCGGTTAAGGCTGCAGTATGGCTTGAAGGTCATGATAAAGGCCTGTTTGATATGCGTGATGTGCTCGGTTTAGACCAGTTATAATTGATTTGTATGCCATCGTGATGTGGCTGTATTAATCATAGTGCTATGATTAACGGACAATAATTTTATTGTCCTTTTTTTTAACATGATAAATGTGTGCTTGAGGTTTTTTTTATTGCTTGATTGCTATTTTTTGTGATTAACTTTTAATTTATGATGCTTTTTCCCCTTCCAACGTATCTCTTGCCTGGAAAAGTGCTCTGGGAATTGTGATTTTCTGTCTTTAGAGCTCGCAACCGTTTACTCACCCGAGTTTAGACGTGTTTTTATGGCTACTGACCCCATTAAACGCCGAGAAGTGCAAAAATAAGAGAAAAAATGGCGCTTTGGGTAGACAAGCGGAGCACTCATCATTAAAATGCGCCCAATTTGCCAAAAATTGACCTTGAGGGCGGTTTTTGCATTGATTTAGATCGTGATATCTGAATTAATATGCAAATATTGTGATTGATTATTCCTTGGAGGGTGTTTTGATTAAGTCAGCGCTATTGGTTCTCGAAGACGGAACCCAATTCCACGGTCGGGCCATCGGGGCAGAGGGTACGGCAGTGGGGGAAGTGGTCTTCAATACGTCGATGACCGGTTATCAAGAAATCCTCACTGATCCTTCCTACTCCCGCCAGATCGTTACTCTTACTTATCCTCATATCGGCAATGTCGGCACCAATGCTTCCGACGAAGAATCCTCCGCTGTACACGCCCAAGGCCTCGTCATTCGCGACCTCCCACTGATTGCCAGCAATTACCGCAACGAAGAAGGCCTGTCTGACTACCTGAAGCGTCACAACATCGTGGCGATTGCCGATATCGATACCCGCAAGCTGACCCGCCTGCTGCGCGAGAAAGGGGCACAGAACGGCTGCATCATCGCCGCCGACACGCCGGATGCCGCCTTGGCGTTAGCGAAGGCCAAAGCCTTCCCGGGCCTGAAAGGCATGGATCTGGCGAAAGAAGTTACCACCCAGGAAGCCTACAGCTGGCAGCAGGGCAGTTGGACGCTTGAAGGCGACCTGCCGGAAGCCAAACCGGCCTCTGAGCTGCCGTTCCACGTGGTGGCCTATGACTACGGCGCCAAGCGCAACATTCTGCGTATGCTGGTGGATCGCGGCTGCCGCCTGACGGTGGTGCCGGCACAGACCCCGGCGGATGAAGTCTTGAAGATGGATCCGGACGGTATTTTCCTGTCCAACGGCCCGGGTGACCCGGAGCCATGCGATTACGCCATCGCCGCCATCAAGCAGTTCCTGACAACCGATATCCCGGTGTTTGGCATCTGCCTCGGCCATCAGTTGCTGGCTCTGGCCAGCGGTGCAAAAACCGTGAAGATGAAGCTTGGCCACCACGGCGGCAACCACCCGGTAAAAGATCTGGATAACGACTGCGTCATGATCACCGCGCAGAACCATGGTTTTGCGGTAGACGAAAACAACCTGCCGGCCGAACTGCGCGTCACGCACAAATCCTTGTTTGACCACACGGTGCAGGGCATTCACCGCACCGATAAAGCAGCGTTCAGCTTCCAGGGCCACCCTGAAGCCAGCCCGGGCCCACACGACGCCGCGCCGCTGTTCGATCACTTTATCGAACTGATTGAGACTTACCGTTCTAACGCCAAATAATCAGGAGCAGTAAAAAATGCCAAAACGTACAGACATAAAAAGCATCCTGATCCTCGGCGCTGGCCCGATTGTTATCGGCCAGGCGTGTGAGTTCGACTACTCGGGTGCCCAGGCGTGTAAAGCGCTGCGCGAAGAGGGTTACCGCGTTATTCTGGTCAACTCCAACCCGGCCACCATCATGACCGATCCGGAAATGGCGGATGCGACCTACATCGAGCCAATCCACTGGGAAGTGGTGCGTAAAATCATCGAAAAAGAGCGTCCGGATGCCGTGCTGCCGACCATGGGCGGCCAGACCGCACTGAACTGCGCGCTGGAGCTGGAACGTCAGGGCGTGCTGGCCGAGTTCGGCGTGACCATGATTGGCGCTACCGCTGACGCGATCGACAAAGCAGAAGACCGTCGTCGCTTCGACGTGGCGATGAAAAAAATCGGCCTGGACACCGCGCGCTCCGGTATTGCGCACAATATGGAAGAAGCGCTGGCGGTGGCCGCTGACGTCGGCTTCCCGTGCATTATCCGTCCTTCCTTTACCATGGGTGGCACCGGTGGCGGCATCGCCTACAATCGCGAAGAGTTCGAAGAGATCTGCGAGCGTGGTCTGGACCTGTCTCCAACCAAAGAGCTGTTGATTGACGAGTCGCTGATCGGCTGGAAAGAGTACGAGATGGAGGTGGTGCGCGATAAGAACGATAACTGCATCATCGTCTGTTCGATCGAAAACTTCGATGCCATGGGTATCCATACCGGCGACTCCATCACCGTAGCACCGGCGCAAACCCTGACCGACAAAGAATACCAAATCATGCGTAACGCCTCGATGGCGGTACTGCGTGAAATCGGCGTGGAAACCGGCGGTTCCAACGTGCAGTTCTCGGTTAACCCGAAAACCGGCCGTTTGATCGTCATCGAAATGAACCCGCGCGTATCCCGCTCTTCGGCGCTGGCATCTAAAGCCACTGGCTTCCCGATTGCCAAAATCGCCGCCAAACTGGCGGTGGGTTACACCCTCGATGAGCTGATGAACGACATCACCGGTGGCCGTACGCCGGCGTCGTTTGAACCGTCCATCGACTACGTCGTGACCAAGATCCCTCGTTTCAACTTCGAGAAATTTGCCGGTGCTAATGACCGTCTGACTACCCAGATGAAATCCGTCGGTGAAGTGATGGCGATTGGCCGTACCCAGCAAGAGTCGCTGCAGAAAGCATTGCGCGGGCTGGAAGTGGGCGCCACCGGTTTTGACCCTAAAGTGAGCCTGGATGACCCGGAAGCACTGACCAAAATCCGTCGTGAGCTGAAAGACGCCGGTTCTGACCGCATCTGGTACATCGCTGACGCCTTCCGCGCCGGCCTGTCCGTTGACGGCGTCTTCAACCTGACCAACGTAGACCGCTGGTTCCTGGTGCAGATTGAAGAGCTGGTGCGTCTGGAAGAACAGGTTGCCGGCACCGGCATCAACGGCCTGACGAAAGAGTTCCTGCGCACCCTGAAGCGCAAAGGCTTCGCCGATGCGCGTCTGGCCACCTTGGCCGGCGTCGCCGAAAGCGAAATCCGCAAGCTGCGTCATGGCTATGGCCTGCACCCGGTTTACAAGCGCGTGGATACCTGCGCGGCGGAATTCGCCACCGACACCGCTTACATGTACTCCACCTATGAAGAAGAGTGCGAGTCCAACCCGACCAACGACCGTCCGAAAGTGATGGTGCTGGGCGGCGGGCCAAACCGTATCGGCCAGGGTATCGAATTCGACTACTGTTGCGTACACGCCTCGCTGGCGCTGCGCGAAGACGGTTACGAGACCATCATGGTCAACTGTAACCCAGAAACCGTGTCTACTGACTACGACACCTCTGACCGTCTGTACTTCGAGCCGGTAACGTTGGAAGACGTGCTGGAAATCGTGCGCATCGAAAAGCCGAAAGGCGTGATCGTGCAATACGGTGGCCAGACGCCGCTGAAATTGGCGCGTGAGCTGGAAGCCGCAGGCGTACCTATTATCGGCACCAGCCCGGACGCGATTGACCGCGCCGAAGACCGTGAGCGTTTCCAGCAGGCGGTACACCGTCTGGGCCTGAAACAGCCGGCCAACGCCACCGTGGCAACCATTGAGCAGGCGGTAGAGAAAGCGGCCGGGATCGGTTACCCGCTGGTGGTACGTCCTTCTTATGTGCTGGGGGGCCGGGCGATGGAAATCGTTTACGACGAAATCGACCTGCGCCGTTACTTCCAAAACGCAGTCAGCGTCTCCAACGACGCCCCGGTGCTACTGGACCGCTTCCTGGATGACGCGGTAGAAGTCGACGTCGACGCCATCTGCGACGGCGAACGTGTGCTGATCGGCGGCATCATGGAACACATCGAACAGGCGGGCGTGCACTCCGGTGACTCGGCTTGTTCACTGCCGGCCTACACCCTGAGCAAGGAAATTCAGGACGTGATGCGCCAGCAGGTTGAGAAACTGGCGTTTGAGCTGCAGGTGCGCGGTTTGATGAACGTGCAGTTCGCCGTGAAGAACAATGAAGTTTACCTGATTGAAGTCAATCCACGCGCCGCGCGTACCGTGCCGTTTGTCTCCAAGGCTACCGGCGTGCCGTTGGCCAAAGTGGCTGCGCGCGTGATGGCAGGCAAAACCCTGGCTGAGCAGGGCGTGACGGAAGAAGTCATCCCGCCTTACTACTCGGTAAAAGAAGTGGTGCTGCCGTTCAACAAGTTCCCAGGCGTCGACCCGATTTTAGGGCCGGAAATGCGCTCTACCGGGGAAGTGATGGGCGTGGGCCGTACCTTCGCCGAGGCCTTCTCCAAGGCGATGCTCGGCAGCCAGTCAGGCATGAAAAAACAGGGCCGTGCGCTGCTGTCGGTGCGTGAAGGCGATAAAGCCCGGGTAGTAGATCTGGCGGCAAGCCTGCTGAAACAGGGCTTCGAGCTGGATGCCACTCACGGTACCGCCGTGGTGCTGGGCGAAGCGGGGATTAACCCACGCCTGGTCAACAAGGTGCATGAAGGCCGTCCGCACATTCAGGACCGTATCAAGAATGGCGAATACACCTACATCGTCAACACCACCGCCGGTCGCCAGGCGATTGAGGACTCCAAGCTGATCCGTCGTAGCGCATTGCAGTACAAGGTGCATTACGATACGACCCTGAACGGCGGCTTTGCCACCGCGATGGCGCTAAAAGCGGATCCGACCGAGCAGGTGACTTCGGTGCAGGAGTTGCACGCGCGTATCACCAAGTAATTCGATGATGCCGTAAGAGCCAGGGCGCTGCAGTTCATTGCAGCGCCCTTATTTTTTTAACTTGTTCAGTGAATTTGTTGTCGTGAATTAGAAATTTCCGCTATCAATCATTCAGCAAACTGTCACCCTGTGTGATTGGTATATGCTTGATGTATTGGCATGGAACGAAGGAACGACGACAACAATGATTCTGATTATTTACGCCCATCCCTATCCCCGGCATTCGCATGCCAATCACCGCCTGCTGCAGGCCGTGAAGGATATTCCCGAGGTGGAGGTACGCTCGCTGTATGAGCTGTATCCCGACTTCAACATCGATATCAATGCCGAACAGCGGGCACTGGAGCGCGCCGATCTGGTAGTGCTGCAACATCCGATGCAATGGTACAGCCAACCGCCGCTGCTGAAATTGTGGATCGATAAGGTGCTGGAGCACGGCTGGGCCTATGGTCATGAAGGCAATGCCCTGGTGGGCAAAGATGTGCTGTGGGCAGTGACCAGCGGTGGCGATGAACACCATTTCGAGCTGGGCGATTACCCGAACTTCGCGGCTCTCGGGCAGCCGCTGCAAGCGACGGCGCTGTACTGCGGTATGCATTGGCAACCGTATTTTGCCGTGCATAACACCTTTACCTGCAATGAACCGGCGCTGATTGCGGCAGGGGAAGCCTACCGTCAACGGCTGGTAGCCTATCTGATGGAACACGGTGAACCCGCCGAGCAGGGAGTTGAGCATGGATAATCACCAGATGATGATTGAGGGGCTGATCTATTTGGGATCGGCCGCGTTGTTTGTGCCGATTGCGGTGCGGCTCGGGCTGGGCTCGGTGTTGGGCTACCTGATTGCCGGCTGCATTATTGGCCCCTGGGGGCTGAAGCTGGTCTCCGATGCCGAATCGATCCTCACCTTTGCCGAAATCGGCGTGGTGCTGATGCTGTTTATCATCGGCCTGGAGTTGGATCCGAAACGGCTGTGGACGCTGCGCGCCTCGGTGTTTGGTGGCGGCATTATTCAGATGGCGGCATGCGGATTGGCTCTGAGCGCCTTTTGCTATTTCCTCGGATTGAACTGGAAGGTGGCGCTGCTGATTGGCCTGACGCTGGCGTTGTCATCCACCGCCATCGCCATGCAGGCCATGAGCGAACGTAACCTGACGCCGTCGCCGATTGGTCGCAGTGCGTTTGCGGCACTGCTGTTCCAGGATATCGCAGCGATCCCCCTGGTAGCGATGATCCCACTGCTGGCCAGCAGCGGTGCTACTACTACGTTAGCGGCGTTTTCCCTGTCAGCGGCCAAAGTGGTGGGTGCGCTGGCAATAGTGGTACTGCTGGGGCGCTATGTGACCCGGCCGCTGCTGCATTTTGTCGCGCGATCGGGCATGCGTGAGGTTTTCAGCGCCGTGGCGCTGTTCCTGGTGTTCGGCTTTGGCATTCTGCTGGAAATGGCCGGGCTGTCGATGGCGATGGGCGCCTTCCTCGCCGGGGTGCTGCTGGCGAGCTCTGAATACCGCCATGCGCTGGAAAGCGATATTCAGCCGTTCAAGGGGCTGCTGCTCGGGCTGTTCTTTATCGGCGTTGGCATGTCGATCGACTTCGGTACCTTGTTTCATCACCCGCTGCTGATCGCCTCACTGCTGCTGGGCTTTATGCTGATCAAGGCGGCGCTGCTGTGGCTGATTGGCCCCTGGCTTGGGGTGCCGAAGCGTCAACGCGGCATGTTCGCGATCCTGCTGGGTCAGGGCAGTGAGTTTGCCTTCGTGATCTTCGGCGCCGCTCAACTGGCCGGAGTATTGCCGCCAGACTGGGCCAAATCGTTGACGCTGGCGGTTGCCCTGTCGATGGCGGCGACGCCGCTGCTGCTGGTGGTGGCAACACGGCTCGAGAAAAATACGCCGAAAGACGAACGCCCGGCGGATGTGATTGATGAAGAGAATGCCAGCGTAATCATCGCCGGGTTTGGTCGTTTCGGTCAGATAGCCGGCCGTTTACTGCTGGCCAATGGCGTACATACCGTGGTTTTGGATCACGATCCTGACCATATTGAAACGCTGCGCAAGTTCGATACCAAGGTGTTTTATGGTGACGCCACCCGCGCCGATCTGCTGGAGGCCGCCGGTGCCGAGCACGCCAAGGTGTTGATCAACGCCATCGACGACGTGGAGGCTAACCTGCAACTGACCGAGTTGGCCAAACGGCACTTCCCGCACTTGAAAGTGGTAGCGCGCGCGCGTGATGTCGATCACTGGTATCAGTTGCGTCAGTTAGGCGTGGAAAAGCCGGAGCGTGAAACCTTTGAAAGTTCGTTGCGCATTGGTCGTGAGACGCTGGAGTTGCTGGGGCTGGACGCCTACGAGGCGCGGGAAAAAGCGGATACTTTCCGCCGCTATAACCTGAAAATGCTGGAAGACACGCTGGATAATTATCAGGATACCGAATTCCGCGTTGCCAGCCTGCAGCGGGCGAAAGAAATGCTCAGCGCGGCCATCGAACAGGATCAGGATCGGTTGGCGCGGGTACCGCAGAGTGGTTGGCGTGGCAGTATTGATGGCAAAGCGCCGGAAGATGAAGTGGTGGAAGCCAAGGGATAAGCCTAATGGGCGCAGCCGCCGGGCTGCGCCCACGATGGCCGAATTAACTCAGCGCCACCTTGATACCCAGAGCAATCAGCATCCCGCCCAGCAGTTTATCCACCACCTTTTGCGTTTTCTCCAGGCCACGACGCACCGGTCCGCTTTGGATCAGGAACACCAGAACCGGCCACCAGAGAGCAGACAGGCCAAGGATAATTCCCGCATACCACAGTTTTTCGCCCAACCCTGAGTCGATTTGCAGCACCTGGGTGAATACCGCCAGGAAGAACAGCGTAGCTTTTGGGTTGAGCAAATTGCACAGATAGCCCTGTACGAAGGCGCTTTTCAGGCTTGTTTGCTGTGGCGGCAGGTTACTGACGTTCATCTTGCTGCCGCTGCGCGACAGCAGTGCCTGAATGCCGACCCAAATCAGGTAGACCGCACCGGCGTATTTCAGCACGTTGAACAGCCATGGCGTGGTGGTGATCACGACCGCCAGCCCGGCGACGCAGTAAGACATGTGAGTGGCGACGCCGCAGATCACGCCGAAAGCCGTCATCATTGCGGCCAGACGCGGGTAGCGGGCGGCGTTCTTGATCACCAGGAAAAAGTCCGGGCCGGGTGACAGCATGCCCAAGGTGGCGATGCCGGCAACGAACAGCGAAGTTTCAAGCATGATTTGACTCTCAGCACAAAAGGCGTAATGGAGGCGATAATAACGCCACGTCCCCTGATACGCATCAACCAAATGAGGTAATGTTTGGCAATATGATGAATATTCACTCAGGGATCACGACGGGGCCTCATGTATCAGACAACCCATATAGACCAGCCGGAAGCGCAGCGACAGCAGCGTGAAATTACCCGCCTGTGCATTCAGTGCGCTTTACTGTTGCTGCAGCATGGTGCCGAGAGCACGGTGGTGGAGCAGTTATCAACCCGATTGGGGATAGCGCTGGGGATGGACAGCGTTGAAAGTTCGATCTCGGCCAATGCGGTGGTATTGACCACCATCAGCCACGGTGAGTGTCTGACCACCACGCGCAAGAACGTCGATCGCGGTATCAATATGCAGATGGTGACGGAGGTGCAGCACATCGTTATTTTGGCAGAGCATCGGCTGGCGGATGTGCATGACGTTGCCCGGCGCTTCGACAAGATCCGCCCTTTGCGTTATCCACGCTGGCTGGTGGTATTGATGGTGGCGCTGTCATGCGGTTGTTTCAGCGTGCTGAACGGCGGCGATCAAAAGGCCTTTGCCGTCACCTTTATTGCCAGCGGCCTGGCTATGTCGGTGCGTCAGGTGCTGACCGCGCGCCACATGAATCCCTTGATTAACTTTTGCCTGACGGCCTTTGTCGCGACCTCGGTTTCCGGGCTGTTGCTGCGGCTGCCGCTGTTTAACGAAACCTCCACCGTGGCGATGGCCGCCAGCGTATTGCTGCTGGTGCCCGGTTTCCCGCTGATTAACGCGGTGGCCGACATGTTCAAGGGCCACGTCAATACCGGTTTGGCGCGCTGGGCGATGGCCAGTCTGCTGACGCTGGCTACCTGTATCGGCGTGGTGATGGCGATGTCGCTGTGGGATCTGCGGGGGTGGTCATGAGTCTGCTCTGGGCCTTATTGCAGGATATGCTGCTGGCGGCGGTGCCGGCGTTGGGTTTCGCCATGGTGTTCAACGTGCCGCTGCGCGCATTGCGCTACTGTGCGCTGTTGGGGGCGATTGGCCACGGCTCCCGCATGCTGATGATGCATGTGGGGATGAATATTGAATGGTCATCGCTGCTGGCGGCGATCCTGATTGGCATCATCGGCATTTATTGGTCGCGCTGGCTGCTGGCGCATCCGAAGGTGTTTACCGTGGCGGCAGTGATCCCGATGTTCCCCGGTATCTCGGCCTATACCGCGATGATCAGCGTGGTGGAGATTTCGCATCTGGGTTACAGCGAGGCGCTGATGGCCACCATGATGACCAACTTCCTCAAAGCCTGCTTTATCGTGGGGGCATTATCTATTGGGCTGTCATTGCCTGGGCTGTGGTTATACCGCAAACGTCCCGGCGTTTAAGGATCATGGGCCAAAAATTGTTGGGCATTAGATATACTGATAAGAGCTATCTTATATATTCATATTGCTTGATTAGCCTATCGACGACCGTTGGGGCTTTACGTATAGTGTGAGCAATTTTGCTGCCTACACAGGGTTTAACAATGATTATCAGCCTGATCGCTGCCTTGGCGGCGGATCGCGTTATTGGCATGGAAAACGCCATGCCTTGGCACCTGCCGGCGGACCTCGCGTGGTTTAAACGTAACACGCTGAATAAACCGGTTATTATGGGCCGTAAAACTTTCGAATCTATTGGTCGTCCGTTACCGGGCCGCCATAACATCGTGTTGAGCAGCCGTCCTGGCACTGACGCCGGGGTGACCTGGGCGACTTCGCTGGACGAAGCGCTGGCCGCAGCCGGTGATGTGGAAGAAGTGATGGTGATGGGCGGCGGGCGTATTTATACCCAGTTCCTGGCACGCGCTAACCGTATGTACCTGACGCATATCGATGCCGAAGTCGGCGGTGACACCCATTTCCCAGACTATGAGCCGGACGAATGGGAAACCTCGTTCAGCGAGTTCCACGATGCCGATGAGTTGAATTCTCACAGCTATTGTTTCGAGATCCTGGAACGCCGTTAATGGTCGGCGATTAACCGTATCCTTCTGAGGGCGCAAGTGATTGCGCCCTTTGTCTTTTTACCACCCACCTCTCCCTGACTTTTCGTTGTAACATTTTCGTCACACTTCCTGATTAGTATGAAGCCCAACTCTGAGCGCCCCGGCAACTCTGGTGAATCTCGATCGCGGCGCCATATTAAAAAGGAAATAAACCTATGACGACCAAAATTGAGCAATTAGATGCCGATCGCCTGACCGATCCCACTCGCCGTAAACTGTTGCTGGGCAGCGCCGGTGCTGTTGGCCTGGCCGGTTTCCTCGGCGGCGGTATTTGGACGGTTTCCGCTCAGGCTCTGGCGGAAGATTTGCCACCGAACAAGCTGCTGGGTTTTAAAGGGATTGCCGCTTCCACCGCTGATGAGGTGGCGATTGCGCCAGGGTATCGCGCCGAGGTGCTGATCTCCTGGGGTGATCCGTTGGTTGAGGGAGCTGCCGCTTTCGACCCACAGGGCAACAACAGCGCTGCCGATCAGGAAAAGCAATTCGGCGATAATAATGACGGTATGAGCTTCTTCCCGATTGATGACAATCACGGCGTGATGGCCATCAACAACGAATACGTCAACGAGCAATACCTGTTTGCTCATGGCGGCACCAAAGCCACCAGTCTTGAAGACGTGCGCAAGTCACAGGCTGCCCATGGCGTTTCTATCGTGGCGGTACGCCGTGTGGGTGATAGCCAACGTTGGGAGGTCGAGCGCCCATCGCGTTATAACCGCCGGATCACCGCCAACACCGAGATGCAATTCAGCGGCCCGGCTGCCGGGCACGCGCTGCTGCAAACGGCGGCGGATCCTGGCGGCCGCAAGGTATTGGGTACCTTCGGTAACTGCGCCAACGGGAAAACCCCTTGGGGCACTTACCTGACCTGCGAAGAGAATTTCGATACCTATTTCGGCACTCATCAGGCTGACTACAAGACCACGGCGGACCAAAAGCGCTATACGTTGAAAGTCAGCGAACCTGAGCGTAACTGGCCGGATTACGATGAACGCTTTGACGTGGCGAAGAACCCTAATGAATTCAATCGTCATGGCTGGATCGTCGAAATCGACCCGATGAACCCTGGCTCAACGCCAATCAAACACACCGCGCTGGGCCGCTTCAAACATGAAAATGCGGCGGTGACCGTCGCCAAGGATGGTCGCCTGGTGGTCTACATGGGTGACGATGAGCGTGGTGAGCACATCTATAAATACGTATCCAAAGGCGTGGTTGACGTGGCTAACCCGGCCAACAACCGCAGCCTGCTGGACGAAGGCACTTTATATGTGGCGCAGTTTGACGGGGACGCCAACGGCACACCGCTGAAAGGTACCGGGCGCTGGATAGCGCTGGAGTTCGGTAAAAATGGCCTGACGCCGGAAAATGGTTTCCGCGATGAGGCGGAAGTGTTGATCTTCGCCCGCAAGGCTGCGGCGCAGGTGGGGGCTACCAAAATGGACCGGCCGGAATGGATCGCCGTCAATCCACATGATGGGCGCGCCTATTGCACGCTGACCAACAACAGCAAACGTGGTGAAGAAGGTATGCCGTTGAATGCCGCTAACCCGCGACCGAACAATGTCTACGGCCAAATTATCCGTTGGGATGAAGGCGGTGATGCCACTGCTGCGTCATTCAACTGGGATATTTACGCGCTGTGCGGTAACCCGATTGCCCATCCGGAAGGCGTGAATCGCGGCACACCCAATATCACGGCCGAGAATACTTTCAACAGTCCGGACGGACTGGGCTTTGATAAGACCGGTCGCCTGTGGATCCTCACTGACGGCAAATACAGCAACAAGGGCGACTATGCCGGACAGGGCAACAACCAAATGCTGGTGGGCGATCCGCAAAGTGGCGAAATCCGCCGCTTTATGGTGGGGCCAAAGTCATGCGAACTGACCGGCATTACCTTTTACCCCCGATTACAAGACGATGTTCGTCAACGTACAGCACCCGGGTGAAGAAGGTGATTCTCATTTCCCGAACAATAGCCCGCGTCCACGCTCATCGGTATTGATGATTACGCGTGAAGACGGTGGAGTGATTGGGGCTTAAGAAGAAAACAGCGGGGCGGCATTGGCCGCCCCGACGGGATTATGACGCGGCCTGCTGGTGTACGCTGTCGGACAGATCGCTGCGATGGGCCGGTTGGGTAAAGTACTGCCGGTCTTCCCAACGCAACATGGTCAAATCGCCCCCCCAGCAACAGCCGGTATCCAGGCCAATAATGCCTTCCGGCGTGCCTTTGCCTTCCAGTGATGCCCAGTGACCGAAAACAATGGTGTAATCGGCGTCGACCAATCGTGGCAAATCAAACCAGGGTTTCAGCGGAGCAGGCGCAGTGCCTGGCGCATCTTTGCAGATCATATCGAGTTGGCCGTTCGGGAAGCAGTAGCGCATGCGCGTCAGGGCATTGGTGCTGAAACGCAAGCGCGCCAGCCCGCTTAGCTCTGGGCTCCAGTTGTTCGGCATGTCACCGTACATGGCGTCGAGGAACAGCGGATAACTGTCGCTGCTCAGTACGGCTTCCACTTCACGGGCACAGGTTTGCGCAGTTTCAATGTCCCACTGCGGCGTGATGCCGGCATGCGCCATCACCAGCTTGAGTTGCTCATCGACCTGCAGCACCGGTTGGCGGCGCAGCCAGTTGATCAGCTCATCGGCGTCTGGCGCTTCCAGCAACGACGTAATGCGATCTTTGGGTTTATTGCGGCTGATGCCGGCATAAACGGCCAGCAGATGCAGATCGTGATTGCCCAGCACCATGCGTACTGCTGGTCCGAGTGAGCGCACGTAGCGCAGCACGTCTAGTGAACCGGGGCCACGCGCGACCAGATCGCCGGTCAGCCACAGCTGGTCATGTTGGGGATCGAAGGCAACCTGGGCCAATAGCGACTTGAGTTCATCAAAACAGCCATGAACGTCGCCGATAAGATATGTCGACATAATCAGTGAATCAGCGTTGGAATGGCTAAGCGGAACACGGGAATAGCGGTCTGGAACGGCTGACCCTGATGATCAACCATTTCGTAATGGCCTTCCATGGTACCCAGCGGCGTTTCAAGAATGGCGCCGCTGGTGTATTGGAATTCGCCCCCGGGCGGAATGAGCGGCTGCTCGCCGACCACGCCTTCGCCCTGAACTTCGGTTTGACGGCCATTGCTGTTGGTGATCAACCAGTAACGGCCGAGCAGCTGCACGTTGAAACGCCCCAAATTGCGAATGGTGATGGTATAAGCGAAGACGTAACGTTCTTCCTCAGGTATCGACTGTGATTCCACATAGACACTTTGTACCTGAATACATACGCGAGGCGAATCAATCATGATCACTACTCCTTATTGCTGCGGCGCGGGATTGGCTGAAAGCCAGTTAGCCAGCTTACAGTATTGCGCCACAGAAATATTTTCTGCTCTAAGTACCGGATCGATACCCAATTCCGTCAGTTGCTCCGGAGTGAACAAATCCCCCAGGCTATTGCGGACAGTTTTCCGGCGCTGGTTGAACGCCTGAGTTGTGATGCGGCTCAGCATGCGCACGTCACCCACCGGATTTGGATTCACCTTGTGCGGTACCAGACGTACCACTGCGGAATCCACTTTCGGCGCCGGAGTGAACGAAGTTGGTGGCACTTCCAGCACCGGAATAACGTTGCAGTAGTACTGCGCCATCACGGTTAAACGCCCGTAGGCTTTGCTGTTAGGGCCGGCAACCAGGCGGTTGACCACCTCTTTTTGCAACATAAAGTGCATGTCACGAATGGCCTGAGTATAGCTGAAAAGGTGGAACATCAGCGGCGTCGAGATGTTGTACGGCAGGTTACCAAATACGCGCAGCGGTTGGCCAGCCTGCTCGGCCATTTCGGCGAAGTTCACCGTCATGGCATCTTGCTGGTGAATGGTCAGCTTGTCTTTCAACTGCGGGTGGTTTGCCAGACGGGCCGCCAGATCGCGGTCCAGCTCAATCACCGTCATGCGGTCCATGCGCGCGCCGACCGGCTCGGTCAGTGCGCCCAGGCCGGGACCGATTTCAACGACCGCTTCGCCCGGCATTGGGTGAATGGCGGAAACAATGCTATCGATGACAAACTGATCGGTTAAAAAGTTCTGTCCAAAGCGTTTGCGGGCAAAGTGCCCTTGGTGGACTTTATTATTCATTACAATTAATTATCATTTTAATGGCGAGATTCAAGGCCGTTTTGAAACTGCCCGCATCGGCGGTGCCGGTGCCGGCCAGTTCCAGAGCGGTACCGTGGTCGACCGAGGTACGGATAAAAGGCAAACCGAGGGTAATGTTTACCGCCCGGCCGAACCCTTGGTATTTTAGTACCGGCAGGCCCTGATCGTGATACATCGCCAGCACCGCATCCGCATGTTGCAGATACTTGGGCTGGAACAGGGTGTCCGCCGGCAGCGGGCCGATCAGATGAATACCTTCAGTCCGCAGCGCGTCTAGCGCCGGGATGATGGTATCTATCTCTTCGCGTCCCATATGGCCGCCTTCTCCCGCATGCGGGTTCAGTCCGCAGACATATATCTGCGGCTGGGCGATGCCAAATTTGGTTTTCAGATCGTTGTCGAGAATGCGGATGACTTCGAACAGGCTTTGGCGAGTGATGGCACCAGGCACTGCCAGCAAAGGCAGGTGGGTGGTTGCCAGCGCCACGCGCAGCTCTTCGGTCGCCAGCATCATTACCACGCGGTCGCAACCGCTGCGATCGGCAAAAAATTCGGTATGGCCGATAAAGGGCACACCGGCGTCGTTGATCACGCCCTTGTTGACCGGGCCGGTGATCAGCGCAGCAAACTCGCCGTTCAGGCAACCGTCACAGGCGCGCGCCAGCGTTTCCACCACGTAAGCGCTGTTACCGACATTCAGCTCACCAGCCACTACTGGATGAGCAGTCGCAACCGGCAATACCGTCAACGTACCCGCACGCTGTGGCTGAGCGGGGTGCTGTGGCTGATAGGTGCGCAGCTGTAGCGGCAGGTTCAACTGTCGGGCGCGTTCAAGCAACAAGGCCGGATCCGCGCACACCACCAGTTCAACAGGCCAATCCTGTTGCGCCAGCGCTGCCACTAAATCCGGCCCAACCCCGGCAGGCTCGCCGGGGGTGATTACGATACGATTATTGTTGTACATTACCGTCAAGGATCTTCACGTAAGCCTGAGCACGTTGTTCCTGCATCCAGGTCTGCGCTTCTTCAGCAAACTTGCGGTTGAACAGCATGCGGTAAGCGCGATCTTTTTGCGCCGCATCGGTTTTGTCCACCTGACGCGTATCCAGCAGCTGGATCAGGTGCCAGCCGAAGGAAGAGTGTACCGGTTGGCTGACCTCGCCTTTGCTCAGCTTCATCAACGCGTCGCGGAAGGCCGGATCGTAGATGTCTGGAGAAGCCCAGCCCAGATCGCCGCCCTGCAGTGCAGAACCCGGATCCTGAGAAAGCTGTTTGGCTTCGTCAGCAAACTTGGCGCGACCGCTCTTGATGGCTTCGGCTACCGCCTGCAGCTTGGCACGCGCCTGATCGTCGGTCAGCACCACGGAAGGTTTCAGCAGAATATGACGAGCATGAACCTCGGTGACAGATACCGACTGGTTGGCGCCACGGATATCATTCACTTTCAGGATGTGGAAGCCGACGCCGGAACGGATTGGCCCAACCACGTCGCCTTTTTTGGCGTTAACCAGTCTTTCGGCGAACAGGGTAGGGATCTCCTGTAGCTTGCCCCAGCCCATGTTACCGCCTTTCAGCGCCTGGGAATCGGCAGAGTAGGAGATGGCCAGCTTGCCGAAGTCGGCGCCGCCGTTGATTTCACCCATCAGCTGTTTAGCCAGGGCTTCAGCATCGTCAACCTGCGCCTGTGTCGGGTTCTCCGGCAGCGGGATCAGGATGTGGCTGATGTTCATTTCGGTATCGCTGCCGTTCTGAGCGCCAACCTGAGTCGCCAGTGAGTCCACTTCCTGAGGCAGGATGGTGACGCGGCGGCGAACTTCGTTGTTACGCACTTCGCTGATCAGCATTTCTTTGCGGATCTGTGAACGGTAAGTGTTGTAGTTCAGACCTTCATACGCCAGACGACTGCGCATCTGATCGATGCTCATTTTGTTCTGTGCGGCGATGTTGCCGATGGCTTTGTCCAGATCGGCATCGGAGACGTTAATCCCCATTTTCTTGGCCATCTGCAGTTGGATGTTATCCATAATCAGACGTTCAAGGATCTGGTGACGCAGGGTCTTGTCATCCGGCAATTGCTGACCGGCCTGCTGCGCATTGAGCTTCACCGATTGCAACAGGGTGTTTACGTCGCTCTCAAGTACCACGCCGTTATCCACGACGGCGGCGACTTTATCCACTTCTTGGGGTGCTGCGAACGCGGTATTGGCACAAACCACCAATCCGAGAATAAGCGTTCTCCAGTTCTTCATACTTTTCCCATTCTGTAATCCGCAAATGCGGGTGAAAGTTCTCGTTTTCAAAGTGTTACAAAGTATCAAAATGCACGCTGGTAAGGCAGTATGCCGGAACGCAACATTTCCGCGGAGCCCAGACTGTGATCGCTGCTCAGGCCACGCAGTTCGATGTTGAATGAAACTTTGTTGTCATAAACGCTGGTATTGTTGCTGTTGTTCCAGTCGGTGATCTTGCGCTCGTAGCCCAAGGTCACTGCCCAGCAGCAGGTGTTGTACTTCAGACCGAGCAACTGATCGGCGGACTGTTGGGCACGGGTGTCGTAGTAATAAGCCCCCACGACGGCCCAGCGATCGGCGATTGGCCAACTGCCGGTGACGCCCACCTGCGAAATACCGTCCTGATAAGCTGGCACTTGTCTGGTGTTCAGTGCCGTCTCAATATACTCCGGCGTAGCGTAACGGTAGTTCAACTGCAGCACGCGTTCGGAATCCTGACGATATTCCAGCACGCCGTTGCCCAATGAGACGCTATTGAGACGCGTATCATACTGCAGACCGCCGCGCAGGCCCCAGCGATCGTCGATCTTCCAATAGGTGTCGCCGGCCCAGGCCAGGCTGCCGGTGTCGTCATTGTTGTCGTAATTCGTCGTTTTGTCACCGGTACGGGAACGGCTGAAGTAGTAGATTTGACCCACAGAAACGTTAAAACGTTCAACCAGCGCATCATCATAAATACGCGAGGTCAAACCGGTTGATACGCGGTTCTGTGAGGCAATGCGATCCAGACCGCTGTAAGTACGGTCGCGGAACAAACCGGAGTAGTCGGTTTGCAGCAGCGTGGTGTCGTAGGTGTAGATGTTGCTTTGGTCGCGATACGGCACGTACAGGTACTGCACGCGCGGTTCAAGGGTCTGCGTATAGCCTTCTGACCAGTTCATTGGGCGATCGAACACCATCTTGCCGTCGACCTTGAACTGCGGCAACACGCGATTGACAGAATCATCGAGATCGGGGGCGTCACTGCCGGTGCGGTTCTTGTAGTTGTTGGCGAAACCGTCAGGAATATCCTGCTGGTAATGGGTCGCCAGCAGCTTGGCTTCGGTATTAATACTGCCCCAACCGTTAGTCAGTGGCAGGCTGAGCGTCGGTTCCATATGCAGACGGGTGGCGTCCGGGCTATAGGGGTTGACGCTGATAAACTTGGCGGCCTGACCATAAATGCGGAAATCGAACGGGCCGAGATCCTCTTTATAGTAGTTCAGGTCGAGCTGCGGCTGAACTTTGTAGGAGTCTGAGCTGCTGCGATCGGTATCGTCGTAAATCTGGAACTGTTTGGAGCTTAAGGTCGCGTCCCAGTTATCAATGGCGTAGCCGACGCTGAATTTCTGCGTTGCATAACCGTCGGTGGTCGAACCGTAT
Source organism: Serratia sp. Ser99 (assembly GCF_024519545.1). Lineage (NCBI taxonomy): Bacteria > Pseudomonadati > Pseudomonadota > Gammaproteobacteria > Enterobacterales > Yersiniaceae > Serratia > Serratia sp. Ser99. Next base: position 90,110 of record NZ_JALJRT010000010.1, read on the forward strand.
TTGGAATCCAGATCGGTAAAGTATTTGGAGTCGCTGACCTTGGTGTAGTCGACATTGAAACGCCACACCTGATCCATCACGCCGTTGTGGTTCCAGTAGAACAACCAACGCTTACTGTCGTCAGGATTGTCCTTGCTGTATTCCTTGTCGTCCGGCAACCAGTCCAATTCCATCAGGCCCAGACCCGGCTGCACCAGGTAGCGGAATTCGTTCTGTAACTGCAGACCACGTTTGGACATGTAATGTGGGGTGATAGTGGCGTCGAAGTTCGGCGCAATGTTCCAGTAATACGGCAGCATGAACTCAAAGCCATTGTTGCTGCCATATTTTGCGTTCGGGATCAGGAAGCCTGAACGACGCTTATCACCGACCGGCAATTGCAGGTACGGGCTGTAAAAGACCGGCACGCCGCCAATTTTGAAGCGCGCATTCCAGATTTCAGCGACTTGCTCTTCGCGGTCGTGGATCACTTCGGAACCGACCACGCTCCAGCTGTTATCACCCGGCAAACAGGAGGTAAAGGTCCCGTTTTCCAAAATGGTGTAACGGTTGGCGCCGCGCATCTTCATTTTGTCGGCGTCGCCACGTCCCTGACGGCCCACCATTTGGTAGTCGCCTTGATAGACGTCGGTATCTTTATTATTCAGGTTCGACCAGGCTTTCGGGCCTTTCAGCTTGATCTGGTTGTCGCTGTAGTGCACGTCACCCGTAGCGGTCACGGTGCGAACCGGTTCGGTTTGCCCCGCGTCTTGCGTCTGGTTCAGTTCCACCTGTTTGGCGGTCAGGGTGCTGTTGCCTTGTTCAATATTCACGTTACCGGTGAACAGCGCGCTTTTCGGATAGTCCGCGCGTGAATCATCGGCGTGAATGGTGACAGGCAGGCTGTTAGGATCGCCGCTGACCAGCGGTTTGTCGTAAACAGGAACGCCAAGCATACATTGCTCGGCCAGGTCAGCCAGCGCGTGCTGACTGTAGAGTGCCGTCCAAATCAGTGTGGCCAGCAGTGTTGGGAAACTTTTTTTCATACGCGGTTTTGGTGTTCCGTCATCAGAGGCGTCATGTCCGGCAAACGGTCAGAGACTATATCACTCATCTGCGTTGCGCTAGTGTTAAATCCGGCCGTTTACTTGCGTCGTCGATAGGCGCAAAGATAAATGACAGGTATGATAATCCAAATCCTGAGAAAAATCGCCTTAACCCTTACCTAAGACGGAAGGGAGCAGTCGGCTTTCGGCATGATAATTGAGGAGTATATGCAGTATTGGGGAAAACTGCTCGGGGTCATCGTGGCCATTTGGGCTGGCGCGGGATTCTGGGGTGTAGTTTTGGGGCTGATTGTCGGTCATATGATCGACTCTGCGCGTAGCAACAAGCGCAGCCGGGGCTTTTTTACCGACCAGCAAACGCGGCAAACGCTGTTTTTCCGCACCACTTTTCAGGTGATGGGTCACCTGACCAAATCAAAAGGGCGCGTTACCGAGGCGGATATTCAGATCGCCAGCCTGTTTATGGATCGTCTGCAACTGCACGGGGAAGCCCGTACCGCGGCGCAGCAGGCGTTTCGTGAAGGCAAACAGAGCCAGTTCCCGCTGAGAGAAACGCTGCAGCAGTTCCGCAGCATCTGCTTTGGCCGTTTTGACCTGATTAGGATGTTTCTGGAAATTCAGATCCAGGCGGCGTTTGCCGACGGGTCACTGCATCCTAACGAACGGCAGGTACTGTACGTGATCGCCGAAGAGCTGGGCATTTCACGTGCGCAGTTCGACCAGTTCCTCAGCATGATGGAGGGCGGACGCCAGTTTGGCGGCGGTCAGCAGGGCGGTTATTCGCAAGGCGGTTACCAACAGGCGCAACGCGGTCCAACGCTGGAGGATGCCTGCAAGGTATTAGGTGTCAGCAGCAGCGACGACGCGACCACCATCAAGCGCGCCTACCGCAAGCTGATGAGCGAGCACCATCCAGATAAGCTGGTAGCGAAAGGTTTGCCGCCGCAAATGATGGAAATGGCCAAGCAGAAAGCGCAGGAAATTCAGGCGGCCTACGACCTGATCAAACGCGAGAAAGGCTTTAAGTAAAAAGAGGTGAGGGCTCGGTATTCTCTGAGCCCCTCTTTATATCATATCGGTCAGAAGTCGGGTTCGACGCGAAAGTGCATCGGCGTCTGGAAAGCCGGATGGGTAATGCGCAGCTCTTGTGCATGCAGCTGTAAACGCGGCGCCATGGCTTTGGCTTCTGGCGTGGCATAGAAACCGTCGCCGAGGATAGGATGCCCCAGCGCCAGCATATGCACGCGCAGCTGGTGCGAGCGGCCAGTGATCGGCATGAGTTTGACCCGCGTGCTGCCGTCGGCGTCGCGTGACAACACCAGATATTCGGTTTGCGCCGCTTTGCCGGTCTCGAAACACACTTTCTGCAGCGGCCGATTCGGCCAGTCGCAAATCAGTGGTAAATCCACCAGACCTTCATCCTGCGCCAGATGCCCCCACACGCGGGCGATGTAGGACTTCTTCGGCTCGCGCTCACGGAACTGGCGCTTGAGTTCACGCTCGGCCGCCTTGTTCAGCGCCACCACAATCACCCCGCTGGTGGCCATATCCAGACGATGCACCGATTCGGCAGCCGGAAAATCCGCCTGAATGCGCGTCATCAGGCTGTCTTTATTTTCCGGCGCACGGCCCGGGACCGACAGCAGGCCACTTGGCTTGTTGACCACGATAATGTGCTCATCCTGATACAGGATATGCATCGGGCCCTGCGGGGGATTGTAGGGTTCCATTTTGTTGGCTCCGCTGAGAGTAACGGCCAGGGGAACTGCAGTTCCCCTGGTGCGGGTTACTGGTGAGTAACGACCACCAGACGGATTGCATCCAGACGCCATCCTGCTTCATTCAGGTTGAGCAGCACCTGCTTGCGGTTGAACTCCAGCGCTTCTACCTCGTCATCACGAATGTTCGGGTTGACCGCCTTCAGAGCTTCCAGACGAGCCAGCTCGGTGCTCAGCTTGTCATCCGCTTCCTGTTTGGCCTGCTCGATCAGAGCGCGAGCCTGTTCTTCAACCAGGCTTTCCGCCTGTTGCAACATGGCATGCACATCTTGTTGCACCGCATTGACCAGCTTGCTGGAGGTATGGCGGTTGACCGCGTTCAACTGGCGGTTGAAACTTTCGAATTCAACCTGCGCTGCCAGATTGGTACCTTTGCGATCCATCAACATGCGGATTGGCGTTGGCGGCAGGAAGCGAGTCAGCTGCAGATGTTTCGGCGCCTGCGCTTCGACCACATACACCAGCTCGACCAGCAGGGTACCGACCGGCAGTGCCTTGTTTTTCAACAGGGAAACTGCACAGCTGCCGGTATCGCCGGACAGGATCAAATCCAGGCCGTTGCGGATAATCGGGTGTTCCCAACTGACGAACTGGGCATCCTCACGCGACAGAGCCTGTTCGCGATCGAAGGTGACGGTACAGCCGTCCTGCGGTAGACCCGGGAAGTCGGGCACCAGCATGTGGTCGGACGGCGTCAGAACAATCAGGTTGTCGCTGCGATCGTCCTGATTGATGCCGACGATGTCGAACAGGTTCAGCGCGAAGCCCACCAGATTGACGTCGTTGTCCTGATTGGCAATGGCTTCCGCCAGAGTCTGCGCTTTCTCGCCGCCGTTGGAGTGCATTTCCAGCAGGCGGTCACGGCCCTGCTCGAGCTGCATTTTCAGGTGGTCGTGCTGCTGGCGGCAGGCGTGAATGAACTCGTCCAGCCCTTCCTGCTCGGTCGGCGAAGCCAGGAAAGCGATCAGCTGCTCGTAGCCGCTGTCGTAAATGGTACGGCCGGTCGGGCAGGTATGCTCGAAGGCATCGAGCCCTTCGTGGAACCAGCGGCCCAGAACTGCCTGCGCGGTGTTCTCCAGGTACGGCACCATGATTTGAATGTCATGCATCTGGCCGATACGGTCCAGACGGCCAATACGCTGTTCCAGCAGGTCCGGGTTGAACGGCAGGTCGAACATCACCAGGTGGCTGGCGAACTGGAAGTTACGGCCTTCGGAGCCGATCTCGGAACACAACAGCACCTGGGCACCGTCTTCTTCGGAGGCGAAGTAAGCGGCGGCGCGGTCGCGTTCGATAATCGACAGGCCTTCGTGGAACACGGCGGCACGGATAGCTTCACGTTCCCGTAGCACTTGCTCCAATTGCAGCGCGGTGGCAGCCTTGGCGCAGATCACCAGCACTTTCTCGTGGCGATTGGTCACCAGATAGTTCAGTAACCATTCAACGCGAGGATCGAAGTTCCACCAGGTGGCGTTCTCGCCTTCGAATTCCTGATAGATTTGCTCTGGATAGAGCATGTCGCGTGCGCGCGCCTCAACGGTTTTCTTCGCGCCCATGATGCCGGACACTTTAATGGCGGTCTGGTACTGGGTCGGCAACGGTAGTTTTATCTGGTGCAGGTTGCGGTGCGGGAAGCCTTTGACACCGTTGCGCGTGTTACGGAACAGCACGCGGCTGGTGCCGTGGCGGTCCATCAGCATGGTGACCAGTTCCTGACGCGCCTGCTCGCTGTTTTCACCGTCGCTGTTGGCGGCTTTCAGCAGCGGTTCAATGTCTTGTTCGTCGATCAGCTCGCCGAGCAGGTTCAGCTTGTCGTCGGCCAGGCGTTCACCGCTGAGCAACAGGGTAACGGCATCGGCCACCGGGCGATATTTTTGCTGTTCGGCAACAAAATCGTGGTAGTCGTGGAAACGGTTCGGATCCAGCAGGCGCAGACGGGCGAAGTGGCTTTGTTGGCCAAGTTGCTCTGGCGTTGCGGTCAGCAGCAGCACGCCGGGAATGTGTTCTGCCAGTTGTTCGATCACCTGGTATTCACGGCTCGGCGCATCTTCGCTCCAGGCCAGATGGTGCGCTTCATCCACCACCAACAGATCCCACTGGGCATCGGCCAGTTCTTCCAGGCGCTGCTTGTTGCGGCGTACGAAGTCCAGCGAGCAGATCACCAGCTGTTCGGTTTCAAACGGGTTGCTGCTGTCGAGTTTGGCCTCTGAGTAACGGCTGTCGTCAAACAGAGAGAAATACAGGTTGAAGCGGCGCATCATTTCGACCAGCCACTGGTGCTGCAGGGTTTCCGGCACCACGATCAATACGCGCTCGGCGCGGCCTGCCAGCAACTGCTGGTGGATAATCATCCCGGCTTCGATGGTTTTACCCAATCCAACTTCATCCGCCAACAAAACGCGCGGCGCATGACGCTGGCCGACTTCATAGGCGATATGCAACTGGTGCGGGATCAGGCTGGCACGCATGCCACGCAGGCCAGCGAACGGCAGGCGATACTGCTCGCTCTGGTATTTACGCGCGCGGAAACGCAGGGCGAAACGGTCCATACGGTCGATCTGGCCGGCAAACAGGCGGTCCTGCGGCTTGCTGAAGGTCAATTTGCTGTCCAGCAGCACTTCGCGCATCGCCACACCGCTTTCCTGGGTATCCAGGCGGGTGCCGATATAGGTCAGCAGACCGTTATCCTCTTTGACCTCTTCGACCTGCAGCTCCCACCCTTCGTGGTTACTGATGGTGTCGCCCGGGTTGAACATCACGCGGGTGATTGGCGAGTCATTTCTGGCGTAGAGGCGGTTTTCACCGGTTGCGGGGAAAAGCAGGGTAATCATGCGCGCATCCAGCGCCACGACGGTTCCCAGTCCTAATTCGCTTTCCGTATCGCTGATCCAGCGTTGACCAAGTGTAAAAGGCATATATTGTCGGCTCGATTCTTTTAAGTAAGTCTTGTTACCGGGCGGAAAGGGCCGCGGCACCCGTATCAAACGTCTGCTAATCCCGATTTATTTTAATATGGCGGGCAATAGCTATTCATCCCATGCATACATCGTCAGACGACATGGGGGGTGTGTGGGTCCAGAATTTGGGAAGGGCGCTATGGTAATGGAAGGCGGCGCGTTCGTCACCTGCAAAACCCGATGATTTTTCTTAACCCTTCACCAAACCCTGCTGGCGGGCGGAATGTTAAAACAGTCCCATCTGCCCGGTCACCAGCGTGGTAAAATCGTCATGCAAAAATGGCAGTATAGCGTCTGCTACCGGCTGCAGCTGGCGCTCCAGATAATGGGGATAATCAATCGCCGACTGCTGGGTCTCCAGCGGCTCCGGCCCGGCCACGGTCATGACATAGCTGATCCAGCCGCCGTTTTGGTATTGCAACGGTCGTCCCTGCTGACGATTATAGTCGTCGGCGATACGTGCTGCGCGCACATGCGGCGGAACGTTGCGCTGATAGTCGTCCAGCTTTCTGCGCAGACGCTTGCGGTAGACCAGCCGATCGTCGAAATCGCCGTTAAGCGTTTGACTAACGTATTCACGCACAAAATCCTGGTAGGGCTGGCGTTTAAAAATGCGTTGATACAGCAGACGCTGAAACTGCTGTGCCAGCGGTGTCCAGTCGGTGCGCACCGTTTCCAATCCCTTGTAGACCATCTCTTCGCTGCCGTCCGGCTGGGCGATCAGCCCGGCGTAACGTTTCTTGCTGCCCTGTTCGGCGCCGCGAATGGTGGGCATCAGGAAACGTGAATAATGGGTTTCAAACTCCAGTTCCAGCGCATTCTCCAGCCCGTACTCTTGCTGCAAATGCTGTTGCCACCATTGGTTTACCTGTTGCACCAGCTTTCGGCCTATTTGCGCCGCTTGCTGCTCGTCATGCGGTTGTTTGAGCCAAACGAAGGTCGAGTCGGTATCGCCGTAGATCACCTGATACCCCTGCGCCTCGATCAGCTCACGCGTTTGCCGCATGATTTCATGGCCGCGCAGGGTGATCGACGAGGCTAATCGGGGATCGAAAAAACGACAGCCGCTCGATCCTAATACACCATACAGCGCGTTCATGATGATCTTTAAGGCCTGCGACAAGGCTTTGTTCTGCTGACGTTTCGCCGCTTCACGGCCTTGCCAGATCTGCTCGACGATCGCCGGCAAACAGTGCTTGCTGCGTGAAAAACGCGCGTGGCGAAAACCGGGCACCGAGTCCGCATCACCTGGGTTTCGCATGCCTTCCACCAAGCCGACCGGGTCGATCAGGAAGGTGCGGATGATTGAGGGATACAGGCTCTTGTAATCCAGCACCAGCACCGAGTCATACAGGCCGGGTTGCGAATCCATCACAAAGCCGCCGGGGCTGTGTTCCTCGGGCTGTTCACCCAGGTTGGGGGCCACAAAGCCCAGCCGGTGCATGCGCGGCATATACAGATTGCTGAAGGCGGCTACCGAACCGCCGCTGCGGTCGGCTGCCAGCCCGGTAACCGTGGCGCGTTCCAGCAGGAAGGTCAGCAACTCGGTTTTGGCAAAAATTCGCGTAACCAGTTCGCAGTCTTTCAGGTTGTAACGCGCTAGCGCGGGCTTGTCTTCGGCAAAGCGCCGGTCGATTTCTGCCATGCGCTGGTAAGGGTTATCGATAGACTTGCCTTCTCCCAGCAGCGTTTGCGACACGTGTTCCAGGCTGAACGAAGGGAAGTTCCAGGTGGCGGATTTCAGCGCTTCAATGCCGTCGATAATCAGGCGACCTGCGGCGGAAGCGAAAAAGTGATTCTGTTTGAAACCGTGTTCGCGCCACTCCAGCAGGTTGCCGCCACGGCCCAGTCGCAGCGGGATCTGATAGCGTTCGGCGTGTTTTTGCAGCACGCGCAAATCGAACTGCACCAGGTTCCAGCCAATAATGGCGTCGGGATCGTGCCGCTCAAGCCATTGGTTCAGCCGTTCCAGCATTTGCGGACGGCTGACGCAGTACTCCAACTCAAAATCCAGTGGTTCATTGCCGCCGTTGGCGGGCCCAAGCATGTAAACCTGGCGCTGGCCGCAGCCTTCCAGGGCAATCGAGTACAGCTCGCCGTGGGCGGTGGTTTCAATGTCCAGAGAGACCAGCTTCAAGGTTGGGCGGTATTCCGGCGCCGGTTTCATTTGGCCGCCCTGCAGCGGGCCGTTGCCGTTGGCCTGGCCGCTGAACCACACCGGTGCGGTGATGAAACGCTCCATCAGGTAGCGTTCCGGTGGACGGATATCGGCCTCGTAGACATTGACGCCGCCGTCTTTCAGCAACTTTTCCAGCTTGATCAATTGGCGATGCTGCCGGCAGTAAAGCCCCACCACCGGGCGATGGTGAAAGTCAGTCAACGGCAGGGGTTTCAGCTCCAGTTGCCGCTCCTCACGCAGCAGCAGTTCAGCGCGCTGGCGCTGTTCGGCCGGGATAAAGGCTACGGAGGTCTGCGGCGCCAGACGAAGTTGCTGCGGCCCATTGTCGGTCGCCAGCCAAAACTCCACCTCGGTGCCGGCAGGCGTATCACGCCAGTGGCGGGTGAGCAGAAAGCCCTGTTGGAGTGACATCATATACCCTTCGTATTTCAAGCTGCGGCGTTGTTGGCTGCGTGCGTTCACCCCAGTCACTTACTTGAGTAAGCTCCTGGGGACTCTCGCTCTTGCCGCCTAGCCGCAACTTGAAATCCATTGGGTATTCCCCTGATGCTCAAGGCGTGGTGTCGTTGGCTGTTTGCGAAAGCTTTGGTTCTGGTAGATAAATTATAGTATGGGTTTTTATACAGTAATTGTCCATGGCCGCACAGTTCTGCCAAAAAAGCATACAATTCACATATTGACTCGCTCCCGGCCGCACCGGACAATCCCACGCCCACGCGCTTTGGATAACGAACAGAGGTTTAATGGAAGCCTATTTACAGCACTTGATCACCCAGTCATTGGCTTTCACTCTAATGGTGGTCATGTTTGTCGCGTTTCTGGAATCGCTGGCGCTGGTGGGGCTGTTGCTGCCCGGCACGGTCATGATGGCCAGTATCGGTGCGTTGATCGGCAGCGGTCAGGTAGATTTCTATTATGCCTGGGCTGCGGGCATCGTGGGTTGCCTGTTGGGTGACTGGATTTCTTACTTTATCGGCCGCGCCTTCAAGGGGCCGCTGCACCGCTGGTCATTCTTGAAGAAGAACAAAGCGATGCTGGACAAGACCGAGCACGCGTTGCACCAACACCGTATGGCGACCATCCTGATTGGGCGCTTTGTTGGCCCAACGCGCCCGCTGGTGCCGATGGTGGCCGGCATGCTCGATTTGCCGCCGTATAAATTCGCGTTGCCTAACATCATCGGCTGTATTGCCTGGCCACCAGTCTATTTCTTCCCCGGTATTTTGGCCGGCGTAGCCATCGATATCCCTGCCAGCGCCAACAGTGCGTTATTTAAGTGGTTGCTGTTTGCGGTAGTGGTATTGATTTGGCTGGCCGCCTGGCTGAGCTGGCGATGGTGGCGCGAAGGCAAACGCAGCGCCGACCGGCTTGGCAAGTGGCTGTCACCGGTACGTCTGCGGATGGCCTGCGTCCTGAGCTGGGGATTGGCGATCGGCACCTTTTATTATCTGCACCAGCAACCGCTGATGCCGGTTTATCGTCACCTGCTTTGGAAGGTGCTGGCCGGTCAATGACAAGGGGGCGTGACGCCCCTTTGCACCTTACTGGAAGAAGGCTTCCAGCTGTTCAAACACCCGCACGTCTTCGCTGTGGCGTTTTACCTGCAGCACATCTTCGAGTTTTTCTACCTGGCTGATCATCTGCACCAGCCGCTGATCGTCCGCCACCAATAGCCAGATGCGGCTTTGTTTACCGTCTTTCAGTGGCAGGCAAAGAATGCCCTCCACGTTGAAGGCGCGGCGGGCAAACAGGCCGCAGACGTGCGACATCACGCCAGGGTGGTTACGTACCGCCAGTTCCAGGATCACCTGTGGGTTATTGCGTTGTTCTGACATGGCTTATTCTCCAATCATGTCGATGTTGGCAGCGCCCGGCGGCACCATCGGGAAAACTTTTTCATTAATATCAATCAGCGCATGGATCAGGCAAGGCCCTGGACGTTGGATCGCTTCGGCCAGTGCCGCCTGCGGATCTTCTGCGGCATTCAAATCGCAGGTGTCCATCCCGAAACCGGCGGCAATCTTGATAAAGTCGGTGCGCTTGGGATAGGCGGCGGCGAAAATGCGCTGCTGGTAGAACAGCGTTTGCTGCTGGTGCACCAGCCCCAACGCCTGGTTGTTCATCAGGATAATTTTCACGTCCAGGTCATGTTCGACGGCGGTCGCCATTTCCTGAATGTTCATCATCAGGCTGCCGTCACCGGAGAAACACAGCACCTTGCGCTGCGGCTCGGCCAGGGCAGCGCCGATCGCCGCTGGCAGGCCGAAGCCCATGGTGCCCAGCCCGCCGGAGGTCAACCACTGGCGCGGTCGGCTCAGCGGATAGGCTTGTGCTACCCACATCTGATGCTGGCCCACGTCGGTGGTAATGATGGCGTTTTCGTCCACGCAGCGCGCGGCAGCCAGCACCAGCCCGTAGTGGCTCAGCGGATCTTCGGCGTTAGGCATGCTGAACGGGAACTCGCGCTTGAGATCATTGACGGTACTCAGCCATTCGCTGCGTGGCTGTGCTTCAATTTGAGGCAGCAGTTGTTGCAATACCTGGCCTACGTCGGCGTGAATGGCAATATTGGCCTGCTTTACCTTGCCCAGTTCGGCGCGATCGATGTCCACGTGAATGATGCTGGCGTTTGGACAGAATTGCTCGGTCTTGCCAATCGCCCGATCGTCAAAGCGCGCGCCCAGCACGATCAGTAAATCAGCCTCTTGCAGAATAAAGTTGGTACTGCGCGCCGCATGCATACCCAGCATGCCCAGCGACAACGGATGCTGCACCGGCATGGCGCCCAATGCCATCAGCGTCATGGTGGTGGGCAGGTTGGCGCGTTCAGCGAGCTCAATCGCCTGCTGATAGGCGTTGGCGCAGATGATGCCGCCGCCCAGATACAACACCGGGCGTTTGGCCTGATTGATCATCGCGGCGGCCTGCGCCACGGCGGTGGCTTCAAAGGTTGGCGCCGCATCGGGAACGGCGATCGGCGGCAGTTCGTCCAGGCTGATAACCGCCGTTTGAACATCTTTCGGTACGTCGATCCACACCGGGCCAGGGCGGCCGGATTCAGCGATGCGGAATGCGTCACAGATCACCTGTGGCAGTTCGCGGATATCGCGGACCAAATGGTTGTGCTTGGTGATTGGAATCGAGATGCCATAGGTGTCCACTTCCTGGAAGGCGTCGGTGCCAATCATCGAAGAGGGCACCTGGCCGGTGATACACACCAGCGGGATAGAATCGAGTTTGGCGTCGGCGATGGCGGTGACCAGATTGGTCGCGCCCGGGCCGCTCGAGGCGATACAAACCGCCGCCTTGCCGTTAGCGCGTGCCATACCCTGCGCCATAAAACCCGCCCCCTGTTCGTGGCGAGCCAGTACGTGATGAATACGGGTGCTTTGGCTCAGCGCGTCATACAGCGGCAGTGCCGCACCGCCGGGAATGCCGGCGACGGTGGTGATGCCCTGACGCTCCAGCAGATGAACGATCAACTCTGCGCCGGTGAAGCGGTTACCTTGATGTGGCGTGCCCGAAATTGCCATGTTCCTATCCTTTCTCAAGGCCGGTTTGCTTTTCTGGGCAGGGGGCTAAAACTAAAAACCCCGCCCGGTTTGCGCCGGCGGGGTTTGGGAATCGATGCGTTGATTCGGACCCTACGGCGCATTGCCGACGACCACCACCACACGCACGACGACCACCGCGGCTGGTAGCGCGGTAATTAGTAGGGTCGAAGTCAGCGAGGATGCGATCACAGGGAACCTTATCATCAGTAAAAAAAGTCAGGTTTTTATAAAACCACAGGCGAAAAATTCGCACAACTGGTTTATTTGCACAGCATAAAAAACGGGCGGAAGATCACGGTTTGTGTGAAATGCCAAGCACCTTGGCTTCCGGCGCGCTGCCGTCCAGCAGCGCCTGCGTCGGGCCATCGTAAAAAATACGGCCGTCCACCACCAGCAGGGTCCGTGGCGCGATGCGTGCGGCGTCATCCAGGTTGTGCGATACCATCAACAGCGTCAGGTTTCGCTGGTCGCAAACTTCCTGCAGCAGTTGCAGCATCTCGTTGCGTAAAGCCGGATCGAGCGCTGAAAAAGGTTCGTCGAGTAACAGGATGGGCCGCTGGCGGATCAGGCAACGCGCCAGGGCGGCACGCTGGCGTTGGCCACCGGAAAGTTGCGACGGCAGGCGGGGAAGATGTTCTTCCAGCCCTACTTGCCGGGCAATTTGCGCCAACTGCCGCTTCTGCTCTTCATTCAGCCGCAGGCCGGGATCCAGGCCTAAACCGATGTTCTGCGCTACCGTCAGGTGGGCGAACAGGTTATTTTCCTGAAACAGCATCGAGACCGGGCGCTTGGCTGGCGGCGTGCCGGTGTGGTCGCTGCCGTTAAGCAGCAACCTGCCGCTGGCGGATGGCAGAAAACCGGCGATCAGGCTGAGCAGAGTGCTCTTCCCCGCCCCGCTGGGGCCCAGCACCGCGACGCGTTCGCCCGGTTGAATACGCAGGTCGAAGCGCATTGGCAGGTGTTCATACAGGTAGGTCAGTTTTTCAAGCTTTAGCATATGTCCTTCATCTTTCACGTTGCCGCTGTGTTGGCTTTCTTCACTTATCCCAGTCACTTAGCGAACTAAGCTCCTGGGAATGCGCTCAGTCGCCGCCTTGCTGCAGCTTGAAATCTATCGGTCAGAGCGGCCCGGTAAGCGTTCGATCAGGGTAAACAGCAGGAAGCACAATAACAGCAACAGCAGCGCGGTGACCGCGCCGTCATTGCTGCGGTAGGCGCCGATCTGCTGGTACAGGTAAAAAGGCAGGGTGCGGAAATGTTCGTTGCCAAACAGTGCCACCACGCCGAAATCGCCGATCGACAGTACGCAGGCGAAGGCCAGCGCCTGGGCCAACGGGCGGCGCAGCGCTTTCAGCTCAATCCAGCGTAGCCGCTGCCAGCCCTGAATATCCAGCGACAGGCATAGCGGATTATAACGTTCGGCCAGGTCGCGCATGGGGTTTTCCAACACTTTTAGCGCATAGGGCACGGCCATCAACGCATTGGTGAGGATCACCAGCGCATACGGCGATTGCGGCAGCCCGACGGTGTCGCTCAACAGCAGGAAGAAACCGGTGGCCAGCACAATGCCCGGCATCGCCAGGATCACCATACCGCTCAACTCCAGCGCGTGCCCCCAACGCAGTCTCTGTTGCAGCTTCAGCTCACGGCTGCTCCACAGCAGCATCATGGTCAGCACGACACAAAGTACGCCCGCCCCCAGAGCGATGCATAACGAAGTGAACAATGCCTGCCACAACACCTGTTGCTGCAGGACGCTAACCATCGTTTGATTGGCGCCGTCGGCGATCACCGCCAGCAGTGGGGGCAACAGCAGCAGCAACGCGGCGGCAATCAGCAAAAAGTCACTGATGCGTCGCCACAGGCTGTCTTCCGGATTACGCCAGATAGTGGCATGGGTATTGCCGACCGGCAGCGCCTGGCTCAGGCGCTGGCTGAAGATCACCAGCCCCAGGCAGCATGCCAGTTGGATCAGCGCCAGCAGCGCGGCGCGGCTGAGATCGTAGTCGTAACTGAGCGCCTGATAGATGGCCAGTTCGATGGTGGTTGCCTGCGGCCCACCTCCCAGCGACAGTACGGTGGCGAAGCTGGCGAAGCACAGCATAAAGATCAGCGCGCCGCTCGGCAGGATTTGACGGCGCAGCGCCGGCCACTCGACAAAGCGAAACTGCTGCCAACCGCTCATGCCGAGCTGGGCTGCCAATTGGCGCTGTTCAACCGGAATGTTTTCCAGCGCCTGCAGCAGCAGACGTGTCGCCAACGGCAGGTTGAAGAACATGTGCGCCAGCAGGATGCCCTGCAGACCATAAGGCGTGAAACGGTAGTTAATGCCCAGCCAGCCACACAGCATTGCCAACCAGCCCTGGCGGCCATATACGCTGAGCAGGCCGAATACCGCCACCAGCACCGGCAGCACCAGCGTCATGGCGCAGAGCCGCAGCAGTAACTGACGACCGGGGAAACGGCGGCGATAGAGCGCCCGAGCCAGCAGGATCGCGGGTAGCACCGAGATCAGCGCGGACAGCAGGGCCTGCCAAAACGTGAAGCGCACTACGTGCCACAGGTAGCTGTCTTGCCATATACCACGCCAATCGCTGTCCGGCGCGTGCCGCCACAGCGACCCCATCGCCAGCACGGCGATGGTCAGGATCAGGCCGGCGGCCAGCAGCCCCGGCCATAGCCAACGCGGGATCAGTGGCTGACGGCGGTTTGCCATGCCCGGATCCAGTTGCTGCGTTGTTTGGCTACATCTTCTGCGCTGTACTGCAGTGCGGTCTGCGGGACGGTCATTTGGTCAAATCCGGCCGGCAGTGAGGTCTTGATCACCGGGTACATCCAGTTGCCGGTAGGAATGGCGTTTTGGAACGCCGGGGATACCATAAATTGCATAAAGCGTTCCGCCAACTCAGGTTGCTTGCTGGCCTTGAGTTTGCCCGCCACTTCCACCTGCAGATAATGGCCTTCACTGAAGTTGGCAGCGGCATAGCTGTCTTTTTTTTCTTCAATCAGATGGTAGGCCGGGGAGGTGGTGTAGCTAAGCACCAAATCGCCTTCGCCTTTCAGGAACAGGCCATAGGCTTCGCTCCAGCCCTTGGTCACGGTGACGGTTTTCTTCGCCAGCTTCTGCCAGGCTGCCGGTGCCTGATCGCCATACACTTTCTGCATCCATAGCAGCAGACCCAAACCTGGGGTACTGGTACGCGGATCCTCATAGATCACTTTCCAGTTCTGGCTGCTGTCGACCAGCTCATGCAGGCTTTTGGGCGGGTTTTTCAGCTTTTCTTTGTTGTAAACGAAAGCAAAGTAGCCGTAGTCATAGGGGACGAAGGTTTTGTCTTGCCAGCCGCCCGGTACGTTCAATTTGCTGCTGTCGACGTCGCTTGGCGCGAATAGCCCGGTTTGTTGCGCCGCCTGCAGCAGGTTGTTGTCCAGCCCCAGCACCACGTCGGCGGCGCTGTTTTTGCCTTCCATGCGCAGGCGGTTAAGCAGTGAGACACCGTCTTCCAGCGCGACAAATTTCAGCTCGCAATCACATTGGGCCTCAAAGGCTTTTTTGACCGCCGGGCCAGGGCCCCAGTCAGCGGCGAAGGAATCGTAGGTGTAGACCGTCAGCGTGGGCTTGGCGAACACCGGTGCGGCGCACAGCAACAGTAACAAGGGCAGGCTTTTTTTGACCACTTTGCACTCCTGAAAATTTAGGGGGGCAAGGGTATCTGAGGGGGCAAGCGGCTGATGCCGGATCGCTGGGCTCAAATCCCTCCGCCGGTATTGACCGGATCAGGTTCGACGGGTTTGTTCTCAGCAAAACCGGCCGCTTGCGTTTTCATTACGCTGCTGTCGTTTTGCACCCCGTTGAGACGGCGCCATTGTAAAGACTAACGGGCGCCGGTGAAAGGTGCTTATGCTTCCGGCGGCGCAAACCAGGCGGATTTGAAATCAAACCAACCCAGAGTGTTCATTCGCACGCCGCGCATGCTGCGCTGGCCATGCAGTTGCAGCCAGTGGTGGAACAGAGGATGCAATTGATGGCCGCTGACCAGACGTTGGCAAAAGTCCGCCAGCGGCAGGGCATTGGCGCGCCACAGCGCCGCATCTTCGGACAAGTCCTCACTCATGCAGTGCTGCATCAGCGGCAGTTCATACAGGGTGGCGAACAGTGAGAACTCCAGCGGCAGGTAAAAGTTGGCGCTGCCGAGCCACAAATCGGTGCTCGCGTCGCCTTTATGCCAGGTAGCGTAATCGACAATCTGAATATTCAGCTTAATGCCGTGCTGCGCCAGCAGCGGCTCGATCGCCTGCTGAATGGCGTGGAACTCCGAATGTTCGCTGTAGTAGGTCAGGGTCAGTTCGGTCAATCCGGCCGGTTTGGGCTGCAATGCCAGCGCGCGATTGTGGTGCCAGCGCGGCAGAATGCCGTAGGCCGGTGACCAATAGCGTTGATAAACAGGGCCGGCGTTGCTCAGGAGCGAAATAGGGTTGATCAGTTCGCATAACCAGCTGCGGATGACCGGATCGGCCGCCAGCGGGGAGCGCTGATCGAATAGCAGAAAATAGCAGCCTTCTTCCAGTCGACTTTCCAGCTCGTTTTTCCCGGTATCGTCCGCCTGGAGCTGTACGCCGGAGTGTACCAGTTCTTCGGTTACCTCTGGCAGCACCCAGATATTGACCTCGTCGATCAGTGCGCGATAGCCAAAGTAATCATCAAAGGCGTGAATTTTCATCTGGCTGCGGTGATTGCGCACCACGCTATAGGGGCCGGTACCGACCGGATGGCGCGAGAACTCCGGCAGGCTCTGCCACTCGCGCGGCAATATCATGGCGTGTACGCTGCCCAGCAGCCACGGCAGCCAGTAATCGGGGCTGTGCAGATGCACGTCAATCACGTAGGGCGTCGGCGACGTCACGCGTTCGATATGGGAGAACAGCGGTTGTGGCATCAACCGGCTGAGCGAACTGATGACATCTTCCATTTCCAGCTCGCGCCCATGGTGGAAATGAATGGCCGGGCGTAAATAAAAGCGCCAATGCAACGGCGTTAAAGCTTGCCAGTGATGAGAAAGATCGGATTCCAGTTCCCCGTTTTCCTCATTTATCCGCGTCAGGCCGCTGAAAATTTGTCTCGCCAAATGGGTTTCCGAGCGGCGCAGCGCCGAGCCCGGCAACAGATTGTACAGTTGCCGATAATAGAGCACGCGCAGGATGTGTTTACCCTGACGAAAGCTGCGGCCCAGTTGGGACAGCAGCATCTGCCGCACCACATTTTTATCGCCGACCAGTTGCACCAGCTGATCGATACGATCCTGCTCCAGCAACTCCTCGGCACGCTGCTGCTGCAGCGCCAGACCGGTATAGTGAAAGGTCAGTTGCGAACGCTTGCCGCGCCCCGATTCTGCCTGCCAGGTCAGCCAGCCCTGCTGCTGCATGGCGCCCAGTAACGAACGCACGTGGCGGCGCGAGCAACTGAGCACTTCGGCCAGCTCTTGTAACGTGGTTTCGGTCGGTTCGCCATGGCAGCGCTGCCACAGGCGAATGAACTGCTGTTGCAATCTGGAAGTGGACATAAAAGAGGAAGGCTCCGGCGGTAACCCATCAATTTATCTTTCCCTATATTACGCCGATAATTTTCCTCAATGAAAGGGGGAGGGCGACGGATGAAAGTTTTCTTGTCAAAACAGTTCTATCAGCGCTACTTCAGCGCAGTACGCCGGCAGCACGCTGACTGGTTGGGACTGGTACCTGAACAGGCGCGGCTGGAGATGTTGGCCCACCTGACCCAATGGGATATCGCGTCAATGACGGACAAGCAATACCGCGAGCACCTCTGAGGCTTCGGTAGCGAAAGTGTTTCTGAGTAATGGTGTTGTTCACCAGCCAGTGGGGTTATACCCACTGGTTTTTTTATTGTGGGCTGCGGGGATATTCTTGCAATTTTTTCCCCTTGGCCTAAGGTTCTGTCTTCCGCATTAAGGGCCTGAGACGAAGATATGAAACGACTGCATTGGCTGCCACGCCGCTTTAATCCCGTCTTTGCCGCTTTCCTGCTGATTGCTTTCCTTTCCGGTATTGCCGGAGCGCTATTGGCGCCGACCCTGAGCCTGTTTTTAACCACCGAGGTTAAGGTCCGACCGCTGTGGGTCGGTCTGTTCTATACCGTTAACGCCATTGTCGGCATCGCGGTCAGTTTTCTGCTGGCCAAACGTTCGGACACGCGCGGCGATCGACGCAAGCTGATCCTGGTGTGCTGCCTGATGGCGGTCGGCAATTGCCTGCTTTTTGCCTTCAACCGCGACTATTTGACGCTGATTACGGCCGGGGTGCTGTTGTCGGCAATTGCCAACACCGCCATGCCACAGATTTTCGCACTGGCGCGGGAATATGCTGACAGCTCGGCACGTGAAGTGGTGATGTTCAGCTCGGTCATGCGTGCGCAGCTGTCGTTGGCCTGGGTGATTGGCCCGCCGCTTTCGTTTACGCTGGCGTTGAATTACGGCTTTACGGTGATGTTCGTTATTGCCGCGGCGACCTTTGCAATTTGTGCATTACTGGTGTGGTTTACGCTGCCTTCGGTGCCGCGTGTCGCGCCGGTAGAACCTGCCGATACGCTAATCGCAGCGCCTTCGGCACCGATTGCCCCAGTCAGCGCCTGGCGGAACCCGGATGTCAGGCGGTTGTTTATCGCCTCGGTGCTGATGTGGACCTGCAATACCATGTACATCATCGACATGCCGCTGTATATCACCGCCGATCTGGGCCTGCCGGAGAACCTGGCGGGACTGCTGATGGGCACGGCGGCCGGGCTGGAGATCCCGGCGATGCTGCTGGCCGGTTATTACGTCAAGCGCTTCGGCAAACGCAATATGATGCTGTTCGCCGTGGTGGCAGGCATCCTGTTTTATGCCGGGCTGGTGGTGTTTAAATTCAAGCTGGCGCTGATGGTATTACAGCTGTTCAATGCCATCTTTATCGGCATTATCGCCGGTATTGGCATGCTCTATTTCCAGGACCTGATGCCAGGGCGGCCCGGTGCGGCGACAACGCTGTTTACCAACAGTATTTCTACCGGGGTGATCCTGGCCGGGGTGCTGCAGGGTGCGTTGGTGGAAAACCTGGGTCATTACGCGGTGTATTGGCTGGCGGCACTGCTGGCGGTGGCGGCGTTATGGATGAGCGTTCGCGTGCGAGAAATGTGAGTTTAAACGTCGTCAACATTGACGCATGTCATTGAGAACATTACGCCAACGGCCCAAGCTAAACGAAACCGGAGCCCGATCGCTGTGCTCCCGCCCATCTTGCTGCTGAGATGCCGATCCGTTTAGAAAAGTGGGTATGTTATGGATAAACTAACACCGCTCAAACCTGTCCCTTCCCTGTGTGCCGTCGTCGTCGCTCTGCTTATCTGGTTTGTGATCCCGGTTCCCGAAGGGGTTGCGCCTAATGCCTGGCATCTGCTGGCGCTGTTTATCGGCACTATCATCGCCATCATCGGCAAGGCAATGCCGATTGGTGCGGTTTCCATCGTGGCCATTGCACTGGTGGCCGTAACCGGTGTCACTAACCCCGGCAAACCGGGCGCGGCGCTCAATGATGCACTTAGTGGGTTCTCCAACCAGTTGATTTGGTTGATCGGTTTTTCGATCATGATCTCCCTTAGCCTGAACAAAACCGGGCTGGGCGCGCGCATTGGCTACTACTTTATTTCGTTGTTCGGTAAGAAGACGTTGGGGATCGCCTA
Source organism: Serratia sp. Ser99 (assembly GCF_024519545.1). Taxonomy (NCBI): domain Bacteria; kingdom Pseudomonadati; phylum Pseudomonadota; class Gammaproteobacteria; order Enterobacterales; family Yersiniaceae; genus Serratia; species Serratia sp. Ser99. The sequence goes on from NZ_JALJRT010000010.1 coordinate 109,356, forward strand.
TGCATTGACGCTGGCGGAAACCACCCTGGCGCCAGTTACCCCAAGCAATACCGCCCGAGGCGGCGGGATTATCCATCCGATCATGAAGTCAATCGCCGACAGCTTCGGCTCGCGGCCCGATCTGAATACCTCAGGCAAAATTGGCCGCTATCTGTCGCTGGTGAATTACAACATCAACCCTATCACGTCGGCGATGTTTATCACCGCGACTGCGCCTAACCCGCTGATCGTCAGCCTGATCGCCAAGGGTACGCACGGCAACTTTGAGCTCTCCTGGTCAATGTGGGCAATTGCCGCTCTGGTGCCGGGCGTGTGTTCGTTGATCGTTATGCCGCTGGTCATTTATCTGTTGTATCCACCGGAGGTGAAAAGCACCCCGGACGCGCCGCGCTTCGCCCGCGATAAGCTACAGGCTTTGGGGCCAATCACCTTGCCGGAGAAAATCACCCTGGCAGTGTTTGCTCTGTTGCTCGTGCTATGGGCCGGCATTCCGGCGATGATCTTTGGCCCGGCGCTGGCGGTTAACCCCACCACGGCCGCGCTGATTGGCCTGGCGGTGCTGTTGGCGACCGGCGTGCTGAGTTGGGAAGACGTTTTGAAGCACAAAGGGGCCTGGGATACGGTGGTGTGGTTCTCTGCGCTGGTGATGATGGCCAGTTTCCTCGGCAAGTTGGGGTTGATTAGTTGGCTGTCGCAGACCGTGGGCAGCGGTATTGATCATATGGGGATGAGCTGGGTGGGCGGCACCGTGCTGTTAACCATCATCTACCTGTATTCGCACTACTTCTTTGCCAGCACCACCGCACACGTCACCGCCATGTTTGCCGCCTTCTTTGCCGCCGGCGTTGCGCTCGGGGCGCCACCGGCGCTGTTGGGCCTGATTCTGGCGTTTTCGTCTTCTCTGATGATGTCACTGACCCACTATGGTACCGGGACGGCGCCGATCATTTTCGGTTCCGGCTATGTGACGCTGGGCGAATGGTGGAAAGCCGGTTTTGTGATGAGCGTGATTAACCTGCTGATTTGGATGTTAATTGGCGGGGCCTGGTGGAAGTGGCTGGGTTATTGGTGATACCCGTCATACTTGAAGCTGCTGCTATGTTGGCTGCGTAAGCGCACCCCTGTCACTTAGTTCACTAAGCTCCAGGGGATTTACTTACTTGCCGCCTTGCCGCAGCTCCAATTATTTAGGGTATTAGCCGCTGATCAGTTCAGAAACGCGGGCTGCTGCGCCTCGTAGCGAGAAATATCCGCTTCGTGTTGCAGCGTCAGGCCGATGCTGTCCAATCCGTTAATCATGCAGTGGCGGCGGAAGCTGTCGATCTCAAACGGGTAGCTTTTGCCGCCGGCATTGACCGTCTGATTCTCCAAATCGACCACGAATTCGACTCCTTCGTTGTCTGCGACCAGTTTGAACAATTCATCAACCTGTTGTTCGCTCAAAGTAACCGGCAGCAGCTGGTTGTTGAACGAGTTGCCGTAGAAGATATCGGCGAAGCTGGGCGCAATCACCACTTTAAAACCATAATCGGTCAGTGCCCACGGAGCGTGCTCGCGTGAGGAGCCACAGCCAAAGTTTTCGCGCGCCAGCAGGATGCTGGCACCCTTGTAGCGCGGCTTGTTCAGCACGAACTCAGGGTTTGGCTGCTGGCCGGCGTCGTCGAGGAAGCGCCAGTCGTTAAACAGGTGCTGGCCGAAGCCGGTACGCGTCACTTTCTGTAAAAACTGTTTTGGAATGATGGCGTCGGTGTCGACGTTAGCCGCGTCCAGAGGCACGACCAAACCAATATGTTGAGTAAATTTAGACACGTTAGCCCCTTAGTGAATATCACGGATATCGGCGAAATGACCGGCAACGGCCGCCGCCGCTGCCATCGCAGGGCTGACCAGGTGAGTACGTCCACCGCGGCCCTGACGCCCTTCGAAGTTACGGTTGCTGGTGGAGGCACAGCGCTCGCCGGGGTTCAGACGATCGTTGTTCATCGCCAGGCACATTGAGCAGCCCGGCAGACGCCATTCGAAACCGGCTTCAATAAAAATTTGATCCAGGCCTTCCGCTTCCGCTTGAGCTTTCACCGGGCCGGAGCCCGGCACCACGATCGCCTGTACGCCATTGGCAACCTTGCGGCCTTTGGCGATTGCCGCAGCCGCACGCAAATCTTCGATACGTGAGTTGGTACAAGAGCCGATAAACACTTTGTCGATCGGCACTTCGGTCAGCTTGATGCCCGGTTTGAGGTCCATATAGGCCAACGCTTTTTCTGCCGAGGCACGTTCCACCGGATCGCTGAACGATTCCGGCGCCGGGATTGCCTGATTAACGGCAATAACCTGCCCTGGGTTGGTACCCCAGGTAACCTGTGGCGCGATGTCTTCGGCGCGCAGGGTCACTACGGTATCAAATTTGGCGTCATCATCTGACTTCATGGTGCGCCAGTAGGCGACGGCCTGCTCCCAGTTGTTACCGGTTGGGGCAAACTGACGGCCTTTCAGGTATTCAAAGGTGGTGTCGTCCGGAGCCACTAACCCGGCTTTGGCGCCCATTTCGATCGCCATGTTGCACAGGGTCATACGGCCTTCCATGCTCAGCGCTTCAATCGCTTTGCCACAGAATTCCACGACGTGACCGGTACCGCCGGCGCTGCCGGTTTTGCCGATGATCGCCAGCACGATGTCCTTGGCAGTAATGCCTTCGGCGGCATCACCGGTGACTTCAATCTTCATGGTTTTGGCGCGACCCTGTTTCAGGGTTTGGGTAGCCAGCACATGTTCCACTTCCGAGGTACCGATACCGAAGGCCAGTGAGCCGAAGGCCCCATGCGTCGCGGTATGAGAGTCGCCGCAGACGATGGTCATGCCCGGCAGCGTCATGCCCTGCTCAGGGCCGATGACGTGTACGATGCCCTGGAAAGGGTGGTTCAGGTCATACAGCGAGACGCCGAATTCAGCACAGTTCTTGATCAGCTCCTGCATTTGAATACGCGCCATCTCGCCGCTGGCGTTGATGTCTTTGGTTTGGGTCGAGACGTTGTGGTCCATAGTGGCGAAGGTTTTGCCAGGTTGGCGCACCTTGCGGCCCATGGCGCGCAGACCGTCAAATGCCTGTGGCGAAGTGACTTCGTGCACCAGATGGCGGTCGATATACAACAGCGGCGTTTCGTTCGGCGCTTCGTACACCACGTGGGCATCGTACAGCTTCTGATATAAGGTCTTGGCCATGTTATGCCCCCTGAGCTACAAAGCGGGCGATGATGTCACCCATTTCATCGGTGCTGATGGCTTTACCGGTACCTGCCAGATCGGCGGTGCGGTAACCCTGTTCCAGCGCCTGGTTGATTGCGCGTTCTACGGCATCCGCTGCTTCAGTGGCACCCAGGCTGTAACGCAGCAGCAGGGTGGCGGACAGGATCTGGGCGATTGGGTTGGCGATGCCTTTACCCGCGATGTCCGGTGCAGAACCGCCTGCGGGCTCGTATAAACCGAAGCCTTGCTCGTTCAGGCTGGCGGACGGCAGCATGCCCATCGACCCGGTGATCATTGCGCACTCGTCGGACAGGATATCGCCGAACAGGTTGGAACACAGCAGCACGTCGAACTGCGACGGGTCTTTGATCAACTGCATGGTGGCGTTGTCGATATACATATGCGACAGCGACACATCTGGGTAATCCTTGGCGACCTGATTGACCACTTCGCGCCACAGAATCGAGCTCTGCAATACGTTGGCTTTATCAATCGAGGTCACTTTATTGCGGCGCTTGCGGGCAGATTCGAAGGCGATGCGCGCAATGCGTTCGATCTCGAAGCGATGATAGACCTCGGTGTCGAAAGCGCGCTCCTGCATACCCTGGCCTTCACGGCCTTTCGGCTGGCCGAAGTAGATACCACCGGTCAGTTCACGCACGCACAGAATATCGAAACCGCGGGCGGCGATGTCGGCCCGCAGCGGGCAGAACTCTTCCAACCCTTGATACAGGCGAGCAGGGCGCAGGTTGCTGAACAGTTTGAAGTGCTTGCGCAAGGGCAGCAAGGCACCGCGTTCAGGTTGTTCTGCCGGCGGCAAGTGTTCCCATTTCGGGCCACCTACTGAACCGAACAGGATGGCGTCGGCTTGCTCGCAACCGGCGAGGGTTGCCTGTGGCAGCGGACTGCCATGACGATCGATGGCAATACCACCGACGTCGTACTCGGCTTCGGTGATGCGGATATCAAAGCGCTGACGCACTGCGTTCAACACTTTACGCGCTTGGGCCATTACTTCCGGGCCGATTCCGTCTCCGGGCAAGACGGCAATGTGGTAGGTCTTCGTCATGTTCACACCGTTTCCTGATTATTTTGATGTTTGTTTTGCTGCAGACGCTGCTTTTCTTTTTCTACCTGCTGGGAGCGCCAAATATTATTCAGTACGTGAACCATCGCCTTGGCGGAGGATTCCACGATGTCGGTCGCCAGACCTACGCCATGGAAGCGGCGGCCGTTGTACGACACCACGATATCAACCTGGCCCAGCGCATCGCGCCCCTGACCCTTGGCGGTTAATTGATATTTCACCAGTTCGATCGGGTAACCGGTAATACGGTTGATTGCCTGATAAACCGCATCAACCGGGCCATTGCCGGTGGCCGCTTCGGCTTTCTCTTCTTCGCCGCAGACCAGTTTCACCGAGGCGGTGGCCATAATGCTGCTGCCTGACTGCACGCTGAAGTAATCCAGGCTGAAGTGCTCTGGCTCTTCCTGCTGCTTATTAATGAAGGCCAGCGCTTCCAGGTCGTAATCGAACACCTGGCCTTTTTTGTCGGCCAGCTTCAGGAAGGCAGCGTACAGATTGTCCAGGTTGTAGTCCTGTTCCTTATAGCCCATCTCTTCCATACGGTGTTTCACCGCAGCGCGACCGGAACGGGAAGTCAGGTTCAACTGTACATCCTTCAGACCTATGGTCTGCGGGGACATGATTTCGTAGTTTTCGCGATTTTTCAGCACGCCGTCTTGGTGAATACCGGAAGAGTGGGCAAAAGCATTGGAACCGACGATCGCTTTGTTGGCCGGGATCGGCATGTTGCACAACTGGCTGACAATCTGGCTGGTACGGAAGATTTCCTGATGATTGATGTTGGTGTGCACGTTCATGATGTCCTGGCGCACTTTGATCGCCATGATCACTTCTTCCAAGGAGGTGTTGCCTGCGCGTTCACCGATACCGTTCAAGGTCCCTTCAACCTGGCGGGCGCCAGCCTGTACTGCGGCGATGGAGTTGCCGACCGCCATGCCCAGATCGTCGTGGCAGTGGACGGAGATAATGGCTTTATCGATATTCGGTACGCGGTCATACAGGGTGGTGATAATACCGCCAAACTGGTTCGGGGTGGTGTAGCCCACGGTGTCTGGGATATTGATGGTGGTCGCGCCGGCATTGATAGCGGCTTCCACCACGCGACACAGGTTATCGATTGGCGTACGGCCGGCGTCTTCGCAGGAGAATTCTACGTCGTCAGTGTAGTTACGGGCGCGCTTCACCGAGCGTATTGCCATCTCCAGCACTTCGTCGAACGAGCGCTTCAGTTTTGATTCAATATGCAGGGTCGAGGTGGCCAGGAACACGTGAATGCGGAACGCTTCGGCGACGCGCAATGCTTCGGCCGCGACGTCGATGTCTTTATCTACGCAACGTGCCAAGCCACAGACACGGCTGTTTTTAATCTGGCGAGCGATGGTTTGCACGGATTCGAAATCACCCGGTGAGGAGACAGGGAAGCCTACTTCCATGACGTCGACACCCATTCTCTCCAGCGCCATCGCTATCTGAATCTTCTCTTTCACGCTCAGGCTGGCCTGCAGCGCTTGCTCGCCATCACGCAAAGTTGTATCGAAAATAATGACTTGTTGGCTCATCGGGTGGTTCCTTATCGTGTTTATTTCACGCTAAGCGGGTAAAAAAAAACCCGCGCAGTAGCGCGGGTTTGTTATGAGGGTGGGCTGAATCAGCTCTGAACTCCGTCCACCGGCATACCGCGCAAACAAGATGCGTTAAGTAGTAGGCCTAGTAGACGGTAAGTGTGGTTCATAGCGGTTCAACTCTCTAAAATAATGTCGTTGCCTAATTTGATACGTTATTGGCTTAACTATGTCAACACCTGATTGAAAATGAGGGTACTCCTTTAGAGCCCGATTAGCGCACTCTGAGAAACAGACGATAGTTCGGAGAAAAATGACATTGTCAGAGAAAAATTGAGGGCGGGTTTGCGGCCCGGTTAGCATAAATGAAATGAATATATATCCCTGCAATTGCTTCTGACTGTCATTGCGTTAAAATTAAAAATGCAAAAATCACGAGGCCGTGTTTGCCAAAATTAAAAATGGCGGATTCTGTATTTTTAGCATTCATACCTTATAAGAGGAGTGTGTTTTTTAAAATCGTTAGTAAAGTTAACAGATACCCAAAGGTAACAGGTTGGTTATTGGATGACGTATGCTTTCGAATACTGTCTGGTGGGACACCAGTAATGGAGAACGACGGCTTGTTATGAAAGTCATTAAAAGGATGTCAGAAGATTTTATGCTGTCGATGAAGATAACGTAATGAAAACTGAATTTTGGCTTTAAACCATGTTGGTACATAGGACGATGCTCGAGCCCGGCTTAAACTGGCGGCTGAGATATGACTAATTCTTTCTTGCGTAATTAAGACTGCGATTTCGTTGTTTTAGTTAGGTTTGATGAATTATCTACACAGGACTTAGTGGAGTGGGATATGTCGGAATTTAATTCGGAAATTGTTGTTGATAAAGACGCTGGTGATATTCATTTACGCAGCGTCGATCTGAATTTGCTCACGGTATTTGATGCGGTTATGCAGATGCAGAATATTACCCGAGCGGCGGGTCTTTTGGGGATGTCGCAACCGGCGGTGAGCAATGCCGTCGCACGTTTGAAACTGATGTTTAACGATGAGCTGTTTGTACGCTGTGGGCGCGGCATTCAACCTACAATACGGGCGAAACAGCTGTTCGGTCCGGTCAGGCAGGCATTGCAACTGGTGCAAAATGAGTTACCGGGTGCGGAGTTCGAGCCCTTTACCAGTGAGCGCGTTTTCTCTATCGCAATTTGTAGTCCGCTTGATTTACGTTTGGGGGCGTCAATAGTCAACCATTTAAAGGAAATTGCGCCACAGACTCATCTAAAAATAAAATCTTATATAAGCAATAACATCGATAATCAATTGCGTTATCAAGAGGTCGAGTTCGTCATCGGTTATATCAACTTTGAATGCTCCGAGTTTAAACGCGTGGCGCTTTTTGAAGATGAGCTGGTGTTGGTTGCTGCCAAGAAACATCCTAGAATTAAAGGCGAAATTACGCCGAAACAGATTATGGCAGAGCCGCATGCAGTAGTTTCATTAGAGAGTTTTTACTCTTTCAGTAAACCTTACTATATAGAAGAGTCGATGCAGCGCCTCGTCACTCAGCAATGTACAGATTTATATAGCGTGTTGAATATCGTTTCCAATACTAACACAATTGCTATTGTTCCAGCCTGGTTGGCCCGGCAGCAGGCTGACGCATTGCAATTGCAGCTTATTTCGCTGCCCTGGAATGAAAATAAGGCTACCTGTTACCTTGCTTGGCATGAATCTGCAGAACGTGATAAGGGGCATCAGTGGATGAAAATCGTGCTTGGCCAGCCTGATACACCAGAGTAAATCAGCTTACCAATTACCCCCGAGATGATGATTTCTTATTGGGGGTGATTTGTACTGTCGATTTACTAGGAATTACCTTGGGATTAACTAAGAGTTGTCTTTATTTTTCCACTCTGCATTAACTCTTTTCGAAATTTGTCAGATAGGCACATTAAAAAAATCAATATAAAATTATATCCTGCAATTTTAATTATATTTAGTTTTTATCTCTGTTTATAAACCCGCCTCCGAGCTCTGCATTTTGCGATCGGGATAAAACCTTTTCATTCCCCTTCTGTCCAACGGTGAGACGCGGTGAAATTAACCTGAGTTTTAGCTCACACTTCTACGCTGAAATCTCTTTTCCCGCCGCCATAGACTAGGTAGACTGCGCGAAAAAAAGTAAACACGTGTAAGCTGAGATGTGGGGCGACCATCCTGCAACAAGCTAACTGTTTGATTCATTTCAGGCTTAGAGCGCTATGATCAATAATCTGCTGCAATACCATTTGACTCACCGTATACAGCACCAAATTTCTCACCGTGCCGATCGCACTGCTTTTCGCCAATGGTCTCCCCAGGGGGAGACCCAAATGACCTGGAAGCAGGTCGATACGCATATCAATCTCATCGCCAGTGCGCTGTTGGCATTGGGTACCGACGTGCAGGAACGTATCGCGATTTTTGCCAATAACTGCATGGCCTGGTCGCTGGCGGATTTGGCCATTCTGCAATTACGGGGTGTGAGCGTGCCGCTGTATGCCACAAACACGCCGGCCCAAGCGGCTTTTATCATCAATGACGCCGATATCCGTATTCTGTTTGTCGGCGAGCAGGCTCAATTGGATGCCGCCATCGCGCTGCGCGGTGTGTGTCCGCAACTGAGCCACATTATTGTATTTGATGACAGCGTCGACCTGCATGGTTGTGAGATTGCCCAACACCTGAGCACCTTTGAACGTGAAGTCGACGTAGCGGCGTTCTCATCCCAATTGCAGCAACGCATAACCGATTGCGATCTGCGGGATCTCTTCACGCTGATCTATACCTCCGGCACCACCGGCGAACCCAAGGGTGTGATGCTGGATTATCGCAACCTGGCTGCACAGCTTTATCTGCATGATGAGCGGCTGACGGTGAATGAAGAGGATGTGTCTCTCAGTTTCCTGCCGATGTCACACGTGTTTGAACGGGCCTGGAGCTTCTTCATCATGCACTCTGGCGCGCAAAACGTGTTCTTGCCGAATACCGATTGGGTGCGCGAAGCCATGGCGGCGGTGCGTCCGACGCTGATGTGCGCGGTGCCGCGCTTTTACGAAAAAATCTTCAGCGCAGTGCATGAAAAGGTCGCACGTGCGCCTTGGCTGCGTCGGGCATTGTTCCATTGGGCGATTGTCTGCGGTGAGCGCAAGTTCCTGCAGGAGCGCGCCGGCAAGCCATTGGGCAAGCTGTTCGATCTTTCTCATCGCTGGGCCGATAAACTGGTGCTGAGCAAGCTGCGCGGTATCCTCGGCGGGCGTGTACGCTTCTTGCCGGCCGCGGGCGCCAAACTGGACGACAATGTCATTCTGTTTTTCCAGGCGATGGGCGTTAACATCAAATACGGTTATGGCATGACCGAAACCTGCGCCACCGTCTCCTGTTGGGAAGAGGGCAATTTCCGCTTTGGCTCGATTGGCAAGCCCTTGCCGGGGGTTGAAGTGCGTATCGGCGAGGAGAATGAAATTCAGGTGCGTGGGCCGGTGGTGATGCGCGGCTATTTCAATAAACCGCTGGAAACCGCCGCCTCCTTTACCGAGGATGGCTGGTTGAAGACCGGCGATGCCGGCGCCATGGATGAAGGCGGCAACCTGTTTATCACCGAACGGCTGAAGGATTTGATGAAAACTTCTGGCGGCAAGTACATAGCTCCGCAGATGTTGGAAGGCACGCTGGCGCAGGATCGCTTTATCGAGCAGGTGGCGATCATCGCCGATGCGCGTAAATTCGTTTCCGCCCTGATCGTGCCCAGCTTTGAATCTCTGGAGGAGTATGCGAAATCCATCAATCTGAAGTATCAGGATCGGATCGAGCTGTTGCGTCACAGCCATATTCTGGAAATGTTTGAAAGCCGCCTGCGTGAGATGCAAAAAGAGCTGGCGCGCTTTGAACAGGTAAAAAGATTTACCTTGTTGCCTGCCGCCTTCTCGATGGAGTTGGGTGAGCTGACGCCAACGTTGAAGCTACGTCGTAAGGTCATTTCACAGCGCTATCAGCGTGAAATTGACTCCATGTACCAGGATTAGGTCAGAGATTGTCGCCGGACGGATTGTTCGGCGAAAAAAACAGCATAATTCTTGCCTGATATAGTTCTGTAATTCCTCGCCTGATTGAAACAATGCCTAGCCCGAGCCGCTGGCGGCTAGTGCATTGTTTCTGTAAACACCTGATCTCCAGCCGCTTGGCAATAACCATTCCATTACCAAGCCTTTTTGCTGTTTGCCTGCCCAATATTCTGACGTTATGTTAATCAGTTAGAACCAATCCACAAAAACTTTGGGGCAATGCCCCACAGCAGGCGCTACGTTCCGGCGCCAGACAAGAAAAAGTAAGCCTGGAGGCAAACCCATGGAGATGTTGTCAGGAGCCGAGATGGTCGTCCGATCGTTGATCGATCAGGGCGTTAAGCACGTATTCGGATATCCGGGCGGGGCGGTACTCGATATTTACGATGCCCTGCATACGGTCGGAGGCATCGATCACATATTGGTGCGCCATGAGCAGGGCGCAGTGCATATGGCCGATGGCTATGCGCGCGCCACCGGTGAAGTCGGGGTGGTTCTGGTGACCTCAGGGCCGGGAGCGACCAACGCGATCACCGGCATTGCGACAGCCTATATGGACTCCATCCCGATGGTGGTGCTTTCCGGGCAGGTTCCCAGCTCGCTGATTGGTTACGATGCCTTCCAGGAGTGCGACATGGTCGGGATTTCTCGCCCGGTGGTCAAACACAGTTTCCTGGTGAAGCGTACTGAAGATATTCCCGGTATTTTGAAGAAAGCCTTCTACTTGGCTTCTACTGGCCGCCCAGGTCCGGTGGTGATTGATCTGCCGAAAGACATCGTTGGCCCGGCAGTAAGAATGCCTTATGCCTACCCGCAGGAAGTGAGCATGCGCTCCTATAACCCGACGGTGCAGGGCCACCGCGGGCAGATTAAACGCGCATTGCAAACTATCCTTTCGGCCAAGAAGCCCGTTATGTACGTCGGCGGTGGCGCGATTAATTCGGCCTGTGACGGTGAACTGCTGGAGCTGGCGGAAAAACTGAATTTACCGGTTACCTGTACCCTGATGGGATTGGGCGCGTTTCCCGGCACGCACCGCCAGAGCGTCGGTATGCTCGGTATGCACGGGACTTACGAAGCCAACAAAACCATGCATCACTCTGACGTGATCTTTGCCGTCGGCGTGCGCTTTGACGACCGTACCACCAACAACCTGGCGAAATATTGCCCGGATGCCACCGTACTGCATATCGATATCGACCCTACCTCAATCTCCAAGACGGTTGATGCCGATATCCCGATCGTCGGTGATGCCAAGCAGGTGTTGACCCAGATGCTGGAATTGTTGGCGCAGGAAGACAAAACGCAGGATCACGATGCGCTGCGCGATTGGTGGCAGTCTATTGAACAGTGGCGTGCGCGCGACTGCCTGGGCTACGACAAAAACAGCAGCACCATCAAGCCGCAGGCCGTGATTGAAACCCTGCATCGGTTGACCAAGGGCGACGCTTACGTCACCTCCGATGTTGGCCAGCACCAGATGTTCGCCGCACTCTACTACCCGTTCGACAAACCACGCCGTTGGATCAACTCCGGCGGGCTGGGCACCATGGGCTTTGGTTTGCCTGCCGCGCTGGGCGTCAAGCTGGCATTGCCTGATGAAACCGTGGTGTGCGTGACCGGCGACGGCAGTATCCAGATGAATATCCAGGAGCTTTCCACCGCATTGCAGTACAACCTGCCGGTGATCGTAGTGAACCTTAATAACCGCTATCTGGGGATGGTGAAGCAGTGGCAGGACATGATCTACTCTGGTCGTCACTCCCAGTCTTATATGGATTCCCTACCGGACTTCGTCAAGCTGGCGGAGGCTTACGGTCATGTGGGCATCGCCATTCGTACGCCGGATGAACTGGAAAGCAAACTGGCGCAGGCGCTGGCCGAAAAAGAGCGCCTGGTATTTGTCGATGTGACCGTCGATGAGACCGAACATGTTTACCCAATGCAGATCCGCGGTGGAAGCATGGACGAAATGTGGTTAAGCAAAACGGAGAGGACCTGATCATGCGCCGAATTTTATCTGTCTTGCTGGAAAACGAATCCGGTGCGTTATCGCGTGTGGTGGGTTTGTTCTCTCAGCGTGGTTACAACATCGAAAGCCTGACGGTCGCGCCGACCGACGACCCTACGCTGTCGCGTATGACGATCCAAACCGTCGGCGATGAGAAGGTGCTGGAGCAGATCGAAAAGCAATTGCATAAGCTGGTGGACGTGCTCCGCGTCAGCGAATTGGTGCAGGGCGCACACGTCGAGCGAGAAATCATGCTGGTGAAGCTGCAGGCCAGCGGTTACGGGCGTGAGGAAGTGAAGCGTTGTGCCGATATTTTCCGCGGCCAGATCGTTGACGTTACCGCTACGCTGTACACCGTTCAACTGGCCGGCACCAGCGATAAGCTGGATGCGTTCCTGAGTGCGGTGCGTGAAGTGGCCGAAATTGTTGAAGTGGCGCGTTCCGGTGTGGTCGGCGTATCGCGCGGCGATAAAATCATGCGCTGAGGGATGAGATTGGCGTAATCTGAGGGCGCGGCCAGGCTGCGCCCTTTGTTTTTCGGCGTTTTTTGCCCGTTTGCTGGCACCTTTCGGCAAAAGCGGTTGCTAGGCAGAGTTTTCTGCTGTTAGATCGCAGAGGCTGGATTGAATAACCGCACAGGATGCGATGGTTAATCCGGGCATGGTTTTCACTTCTATTTTCAGCGTCATTAAGGGGTTAACGTGAAACTGGATGAAATCGCGCGTCTCGCGGGCGTTTCGCGCACTACGGCCAGTTATGTCATCAACGGCAAGGCGAAGCAGTATCGTGTCAGCGATAAAACCGTCGAGAAAGTGATGGCCGTGGTCAGGGAGCACAACTATCACCCAAATGCCGTCGCGGCAGGGCTGCGCGCCGGGCGAACGCGCTCTATCGGTCTGGTGATCCCGGATCTGGAAAACACCAGCTACACCCGGATTGCCAACTATCTGGAGCGTCAGGCGCGCCAACGCGGCTACCAGCTGTTGATTGCCTGTTCGGAAGATCAGCCGGATAACGAAATGCGCTGCATCGAACATCTGCTGCAACGTCAGGTCGATGCGCTGATCGTTTCTACCGCTTTGCCGCCGGAGCATCCGTTCTATCAGCGTTGGGCCAACGATCCGCTGCCGATTATTGCCCTGGACCGTGCGCTGGATCGCGAGCATTTCATCAGCGTGGTGGGTGCCGACCAGGAGGACTCCTTCGCGCTGGCGCAGGAACTGCGTACCTTCCCGGCGGAATCGGTACTGTATCTGGGCGCGTTGCCAGAGCTTTCCGTCAGCTTCCTGCGTGAGCAGGGCTTCCGTCAGGCCTGGCAGGATGACGAGCGGCATGTCGATTATCTGTATGCCAATAGCTATGAGCGCGAGGCTGCTGGCGTGCTGTTTGCCGAATGGCTGAAAACCCATCCGATGCCACAGGCATTGTTCACTACCTCATTCTCATTGTTGCAAGGGGTGATGGACGTGACCTTGAAGCAGCGTGGCCGCTTACCGACCGATCTGGCGATCGCCACCTTCGGCGATCATGAGCTGCTGGACTTCCTTGAGTGCCCGGTGCTGGCGGTTGCGCAGCGTCACCGTGACGTGGCCGAACGCGTATTGGAGCTGGTGCTGGCCAGTCTGGATGAGCCGCGTAAACCTAAACCGGGTCTGACGCGCATTCGCCGCAATCTGTTCCGCCGCGGCAGTCTGAGCCGAAAATAATCCTATAGCAGGGGCGCTTAGCTGCGCTCCTGTTTCAAACTCCCCGTTATACGTAGCCTGTTACCCTGAACAGCCTTCTGCAGTATTCGAGAAAATATCCGTACACCACACCCATCGCCATCGATACCACAGCATTGCTGGCCACGGCCGTTATGATCTGCTGCCCGTCGGCACCGACGCTCCACAGGATCGCGGCATAAACCGGCGATTGGAAACTGACATAGGCCAGCAGATCGGCAAGGTTACGCAATAAAAAGGGGTATCGATCAGAACGCCTGGCAATGCGGATGAACAGATCCCGATAGCGTCCATAGGGCCAGGCGATCAGGATATTCACCGGAATCGACAGCAAGCGGGACGAGAGCGATTGTTGAAAGCTCATGCCGGAGACCAGAATTTCTATCGCCATACCGGCGATAAAGCAATACACCACCAGAGCAAAGGTATCGGCGGCGGCACTGCGCCAGTGAGTGGCAGGCGAGAGCATGGTGCAATCTCCGGTATTATGGTTAATGTTCTGTTAAATTTATTTTTTATAGTTGTTAATTCTGGTTTTTTCTTTCATTTGTAGTTTACATTGCCAGCAGGTGTCGGATAAGTAGCTTAATATTTTTATTTGGCGGCGTTGGGTGGTTTTTGTGCTGAGGACAGATGGCAGAATGTGGCGCGAAGGGATTAAAAATGGACTATTCATAACTATTCAATTAAAACAATGGGTTGCATAATTGCTGACGATAAAGCTGTTTTTCACAGTAAAAATTGTGGTCATTAAACATGTAAGGAAATGAAACCATAATTGTAAACAGGTATTTTGGGAGTAATCTTACTAAATTGATTTGAATCGAAATTAACTCGCCTCGTAATATCCGAGTAATTTATTTTTCCATCTGGCTTATCAGCGGCACTTTAATTGAAGTAAAATAGCGGCCGACTTGAGGATGAATAACCGTTGTACGTTATTAACTCAATGGCTTACGCCGTATTTCGTTTGTAGGGCGAGTTAACGCCGAGCCTTGTCTGGCGCGGCTCGCGCTCGGTTACTGCGATGTGATTGCCGAGCTGAAAAATGAGACATCGATTGCAGAAGGAAGTATTGACTTAATTAATCGCCAATTTGTCAGGTTTTTAATCAGGTTCTTTCCGCTTAGAAAATTCTCCCCGTTTATCATGATGTTAATTTTTAATCATCTAATAAATAGCGTTCCTTTCGCGAGTCAGCTCCCAAAATGACCGAAGAAATATTGCCAAAGCGCTGGCGCTCTGGCTTGACAAGGTTTTCATACCCTCCGTAAACTCCATTATGTGGGAATTTGTGGGGTAAAGTGGTGAAAACGGTCGTGAAGGGGTAACTCAGGTATGTTCCGTGGAGCAACGATGGTTAACCTCGACAGCAAAGGGCGGCTTGCCGTACCCACCCGATATCGGGATTTGCTGAACGAGCAATCGCAAGGCCAAATGGTTTGCACCATTGACCTCCACCAGCCCTGCCTGCTGCTCTACCCACTGCCCGAATGGGAAGTTATTGAACAAAAGTTATCCCGTCTGTCGAGTATGAATCCCGCCGAGCGTCGCGTTCAGCGCCTGCTGTTGGGTCATGCCAGTGAGTGTCAGATGGACAGCGCCGGCCGTTTGCTGTTAGCCACTACGCTACGTCAGCACGCCGGGCTTACCAAAGAAGTGATGCTGGTCGGGCAGTTCAACAAGTTTGAACTGTGGGATGAACAGACCTGGTATCAACAAGTCAAGGATGATATTGACGCAGAACAGTCGACTCAGGAACCGTTGTCTGAGCGGCTACAGGACTTGTCGCTATAAGCATGTTGGAAAACTATAAACACACTACCGTACTG
Source organism: Serratia sp. Ser99 (assembly GCF_024519545.1). Lineage (NCBI taxonomy): Bacteria > Pseudomonadati > Pseudomonadota > Gammaproteobacteria > Enterobacterales > Yersiniaceae > Serratia > Serratia sp. Ser99. The sequence goes on from NZ_JALJRT010000010.1 coordinate 124,922, forward strand.
TTGGATGAGGCGGTTAACGGCCTCAACATTCGCAGTAACGGCATCTATATCGACGGTACTTTTGGCCGCGGTGGCCATTCGCGTCTGATTCTGTCCCAGCTTGGGCCGGAAGGACGTTTGTTGGCAATTGACCGCGACCCACAGGCGATTGCAGCCGCCAAGTCTATTGATGACCCTCGTTTTAGCATCGTACACGGCCCATTTTCAGAGTTGTCGCACTATGTGCGGGAACGCGAATTAGTAGGGAAGATTGATGGCATCTTGCTCGATCTGGGGGTTTCTTCACCGCAGTTGGATGACGCGGAACGCGGTTTCTCCTTCATGCGGGACGGTCCACTGGATATGCGCATGGACTCCTCAAGCGGTCAGTCAGCCTCCGAGTGGCTGATGAAAGCGGAAGCAGACGATATCGCCTGGGTGCTGAAAACCTTCGGCGAAGAGCGTTTTGCCAAGCGTATCGCTCGCGCCATCGTAGAAAGAAATCTCGTCGAGCCGATGACCCGTACCAAAGAGCTGGCGGACTTGATCGCCAACGCAAGCCCGTTCCGGGATAAGCACAAGCACCCGGCAACCCGCAGCTTCCAGGCGATCCGTATCTACATAAACAGCGAATTGGAAGAGATCGAACGTGCGCTGGACGGCGCGCTGGAAGTGCTGGCCCCGCAGGGCCGTCTGTCGATCATCAGTTTCCACTCGCTGGAAGACCGCATTGTTAAACGCTTCATGCGTCACCATAGCCGCGGCGCTCAGGTGCCGGCTGGTATCCCGCTGACGGAAGAGCAACTGCGCAGTATGGGCGGACGCACGCTGAAAGCGCTGGGCAAGATGATGCCTGGGGATGCTGAGGTGGCGGAAAACCCACGGGCACGTAGCTCAGTGCTGCGTATTGCCGAGAGGATGCCGGTGTGATTGGCAACGAACGCCACGGTCTGGTCGGCGTGATTGGCGGCGATTTGCTGCGTAACGCCAAGATCCCACTGATTTTGCTGATTGCTTCGTTGGTGTCTGCGGTTTTCGTCGTGACCACCGCGCACCGCACCCGCTTGCTGACTGCCGAGCGCGAGCAGTTGGTTCTTGAGAGAGACGCCCTGGACATTGAGTGGCGCAACCTGATTCTTGAAGAGAACGCCCTTGGGGATCACAGTCGGGTAGAACGCATCGCAACGGAAAAACTGCAGATGCAACATGTTGATCCATCTCAGGAAAATATCATCGTTAAACAATGAATGGTTTAACTGAAATCATTACACGGAGTAGAAAGGGAACGCATGAAAGCAGCACGCCCCGGTAAGTTGAAACGCCAGGAAGATCAGGCCAGCTTTGTAAGCTGGCGTTTTGCGTTGCTGTGCGGCTGTATTTTGCTGGCGTTGGTAGGGTTGATGCTGCGGGTGGCTTATCTGCAGGTGATTAACCCGGACCGCTTGGTAAAAGAAGGCGACATGCGTTCACTGCGCGTGCAGGAAGTACCGACTGCGCGTGGCATGATCAGCGATCGTTCAGGTCGGCCGCTGGCGGTAAGTGTGCCGGTGAATGCAATCTGGGCGGATCCGAAAGAGCTGAATGAGCGCGGTGGTATCACGCTGGATAGCCGCTGGAAGGCCCTGTCCGATGCGCTGAATGTTCCGCTGGATCAGCTTTCTACCCGCATCAACGCCAACCCTAAAGGGCGCTTTGTCTATCTGGCGCGCCAGGTGAATCCGGCGATCGGCGACTACATTCGCAAGTTGAAACTGCCGGGGATTTACCTGCGTCAGGAATCCCGTCGCTACTATCCTTCCGGCCAGGTGACTTCGCACATCATTGGCGTGACCAACATTGACGGTCAGGGGATTGAAGGCGTCGAGAAGAGCTTTGACCGCTGGCTGACCGGGCAACCGGGCGAGAGAACCGTGCGTAAAGACCGCTTTGGCCGGGTCATCGAGGATATTTCTTCGGTGGACAGTCAGGCGGCGCATAACCTGGTGCTGAGCGTCGATGAGCGCCTGCAGGCATTGGTTTACCGCGAACTCAACAACGCCGTGGCCTTCAACAAGGCTGAATCCGGTACTGCAGTGCTGGTGGACGTGAATACCGGCGAAGTGTTGGCGATGGCCAACAGCCCGTCTTACAACCCGAACAATATGGCCGGTACGCCGAAAGAAACCATGCGTAACCGTGCTATCACCGATATTTTTGAGCCTGGTTCCACCGTAAAACCTATGGTGGTCATGACGGCATTGCAGCACGGCATTGTAAAAGAAAACAGCGTGCTGAATACCGTCCCTTACCGTATCAACGGCAAGGAAATCAGGGACGTTGCGCGTTACGCGGAACTCTCCCTGACCGGGATCTTGCAGAAGTCGAGTAACGTCGGCGTTTCACGGCTGGCGTTATCGATGCCGTCCTCAGCGTTAGTAGATACTTACTCTCGTTTTGGATTGGGAAAAGCGACCAATTTGGGGCTGGTCGGAGAAAGCAGTGGCATATACCCAAAAAAACAACGGTGGTCTGACATAGAGAGGGCCACCTTCTCTTTCGGCTATGGGCTAATGGTAACCCCGTTACAGTTAGCGCGAGTCTACGCAACGATCGGCAGTCTGGGCGTTTATCGCCCGCTGTCGATTACCAAAGTTGACCCACCGGTTGCCGGTGAGCGCGTCTTCCCCGAACCTGTGGTGCGCACCGTTGTGCACATGATGGAAAGCGTTGCCCTACCGGGCGGCGGTGGGGTGAAGGCGGCCATCAAGGGCTACCGCATTGCCATCAAAACCGGTACCGCCAAAAAAGTGGGCCCGGACGGCAAATACGTCAACAGATACATCGCTTATACCGCCGGCGTGGCGCCGGCCAGTAATCCTCGTTTTGCTCTGGTGGTGGTAATCAACGACCCGCAGGGTGGGAAATACTACGGTGGTGCGATCTCCGCACCGGTGTTTGGCGCCATCATGGGCGGCGTATTGCGCACCATGAACGTTGAACCGGACGCGTTGCCTACCGTTGAGAAAAGCGATTTTGTAACTAACAGAAAAGAGGGTTCAGGTGGCAGATCGTAATTTGCGCGATTTACTCGCTCCGTGGGTGCCAACGGCTCCCGGGCGCGCGCTGCGGGAAATGACATTAGACAGCCGTATTGCGGCTGCCGGGGATCTGTTTGTCGCCGTTGTCGGCCATCAAACGGATGGACGCCGCTATATTCCGCAGGCCATCGCGCAGGGCGTTGCCGCTGTGATTGCCGAAGCTGAAGGCCAGGCCGAAGACGGCGCTATCACCCAAATGCACGGCGTGCCGGTGATTTACCTGAGCCAGCTCAACCAACGCCTTTCCGCACTGGCCGGGCGTTTTTACCATGAACCGGCGGAACGTCTGCGTCTGGTCGGCGTTACGGGTACCAACGGCAAAACCACCACGACTCAGCTGCTGGCGCAGTGGGGCCAACTGCTGGGTGAAACCAGCGCCGTAATGGGCACCGTCGGCAATGGTTTGCTGGGCCAGGTTTGCCCAACAGAGAATACCACCGGCTCTGCGGTAGATGTTCAACACGTATTAAACGAGCTGGTCGATCGCGGCGCCACCTTCGCGGCGATGGAAGTTTCCTCCCACGGCCTGGTGCAAAACCGCGTGGCGGCGCTGCCGTTTGCCGCTGCGGTGTTTACCAACCTTAGTCGCGATCATCTGGACTACCACGGTGATATGGCCAATTACGAAGCGGCCAAGTGGTCGCTGTTCGCCAGTCACGAAGTAGGCCAGGCGATTATCAATGCCGATGACGAAGTCGGTCAGCGCTGGCTGAGCCAATTGCCGGATGCGGTTGCTGTCACCATGCAGGACAACCTGCAGCCTGGCTGTCACGGTCGCTGGCTGAAAACCACCGCGGTTAACTATCACGATAACGGCGCCACTATTCGCTTCAGCTCAAGCTGGGGCGATGGTGAGATTGAAAGCCGCCTGATGGGGGCGTTTAACGTCAGTAACTTGCTGTTGGCGTTGGCGACCCTGCTGTCGTTGGGGTATCCACTGGATGAACTGGTGGCCAGCGGTAATCAGCTGCAACCCGTGTGTGGCCGCATGGAAGTTTTCAACGCGCCGGGTAAACCGACGGTGGTGGTCGATTACGCCCACACCCCAGATGCGCTGGAAAAAGCGTTGGAAGCCGCGCGCCTGCACTGCCAGGGACAGTTATGGTGCGTGTTTGGCTGCGGCGGCGATCGCGACAAGGGCAAGCGTCCACTGATGGGCGGTATCGCCGAACAGTTCGCCGATCGCGTCGTTGTTACCGACGATAACCCTCGTACCGAAGAACCGCAGGCGATCATCGCCGATATCCTGACTGGCTTGCTGGATGCCGGACGCGCTCTGGTGATCCACGGTCGTGCGGAAGCCGTAACCAGCGCCATCATGCAGGCAAAAGAACAAGACGTGGTGCTGGTGGCCGGTAAGGGTCACGAGGATTACCAACTGGTGGGGAATCGCCGTCTGGATTACTCCGATCGCACCACCGTCGCGCGTTTGCTGGGGGTAGTAGCATGATCCCTGTCTCCCTTCAGGCACTGGCCGATGTATTGAGCGCTGAGCTGATCGGCGCCGATTGCCAAATCGTTGAGGTGACGACAGATACCCGTCAGGTAACCGCCGGTTGCCTGTTTGTGGCATTGAAAGGTGAGCGTTTCGACGCTCACGATTTTGCTGTTGATGCAGTAGCCGCAGGCGCCGGGGCGCTGCTGGTAAGTAAGCGCTTATTGGTGGATGTTCCGCAACTGGTGGTGAAAGACACCCGTCTGGCGTTAGGCCAACTTGCTGCATGGGTACGCAAGCAGGTACCGGCCCGAGTCGTGGCGTTAACCGGCTCATCGGGCAAGACTTCGGTGAAAGAGATGGCCGCCGCTATCCTGCGTGAGTGCGGCGAAGTGCTTTATACCGCCGGCAATTTCAATAATGACATCGGCGTGCCTTTGACGCTGCTGCGTTTGCAGCCGCAGCACGACTTTGCGGTGATTGAGCTGGGCGCTAACCACATTGGCGAAATCGCCTATACCACCGCATTAACTTGTCCGCAGACCGCCCTGGTAAATAACCTGGCGGCCGCTCACCTGGAAGGCTTTGGTTCCTTGGCCGGTGTTGCCCAGGCGAAGGGCGAAATTTTTACCGGCTTGCCGGCTGACGGCGTGGCGATCATCAACGCCGACAACAACGATTGGCCGCATTGGCAGAGCATGCTGGAGGGGAAGACCGTTTGGCGATTCTCTCCGCAGGCGGCAGAAGGCGTCGATTTCTTCGCCAGCGATGTACAGGTTAACGGTGAAGGCACACAGTTTACGTTGCACAGCCCGTTCGGCACTGCGCCTATCGCGCTGCCCCTTCCGGGGCGTCATAACGTCGCCAACGCGTTGGCGGCAACGGCACTGGCAATGTCGGCCGGTGCATCGCTCGAGGCCGTGCGTCAGGGGCTCAAACAACTGAAGGCGGTACCGGGACGTTTGTTCCCGATTGCCCTGTCTGCCGGCAAGCTGCTGTTGGATGACAGCTACAACGCCAACGTTGGCTCAATGACGGCCGCTGCGCAGGTACTGGCGGAAATGCCGGGCTACCGCGTGATGGTGGTGGGCGATATGGCAGAGCTGGGGGCGGAAGCCGAAGAGTGTCACCGTCAGGTGGGCGAAGCGGCTCGGCTGGCGGGAGTCGATAAGGTGCTGGGCGTGGGGCCATTGAGCCAAACGCTGATTGCCGCCGCCGGTAACGGCGAGCATTTTCAGAATAAGGCAGCAGTGATCGCGCGCGTGGCGGAATTACTGTCGGAACATGCGGTAATTACCGTGTTAATCAAGGGTTCACGTAGTGCCGCAATGGAGCAGGTAGTACGCGCGTTACAGGAGAAAGCACCATGTTAGTTTGGCTGGCCGAGCATTTGGTCAAATATTATTCCGGCTTCAACGTCTTTTCCTACCTGACGTTCCGAGCCATTGTCAGCCTGCTTACCGCGCTGTTCCTTTCCTTGTGGATGGGGCCGCGGGTGATCAAACGCCTGCAGGAGATGTCCTTCGGCCAGGTGGTGCGTAACGACGGTCCAGAGTCGCATTTCAGCAAGCGCGGCACGCCGACCATGGGCGGCATCATGATCCTGACCTCCATCACCGTTTCGGTGCTGATGTGGGCCTATCCGTCCAACCCTTATGTTTGGTGCGTACTGTTCGTGCTGGTGGGTTACGGCATCGTCGGTTTCGTTGACGACTACCGCAAGGTGGTGCGCAAAGACACCAAAGGGCTGATCGCCCGCTGGAAATACTTCTGGCAGTCGGTGATTGCGCTGGTGGTTGCTTTCGCCATGTATGCCGTAGGTAAAGATACGCCAGCCACCGAGCTGGTTGTGCCGTTCTTTAAGGACATCATGCCTCAGCTTGGCCTGTTGTACGTGCTGCTGGCTTACTTTGTCATCGTGGGGACCAGCAACGCGGTCAACCTGACCGACGGGCTGGACGGCCTGGCGATTATGCCGACGGTGTTCGTGGCCGCCGGTTTTGCACTGGTAGCCTGGGCGACCGGTAACATGAACTTCGCCAACTACCTGCACATTCCATATTTGCGCCACGCGGGTGAACTGGTGATCGTCTGTACCGCCATTGTCGGCGCCGGTCTGGGCTTTTTGTGGTTCAACACCTATCCGGCCCAGGTCTTCATGGGCGACGTGGGTTCGTTGGCGCTGGGCGGCGCGTTGGGCACCATTGCGGTGCTGCTGCGCCAAGAGTTTTTACTGTTGATTATGGGCGGCGTGTTCGTGGTTGAAACGCTGTCGGTGATTTTGCAGGTGGGGTCGTTCAAGCTGCGTGGGCAACGTATCTTCCGCATGGCGCCGATTCACCACCACTATGAATTGAAAGGCTGGCCGGAACCACGCGTGATCGTGCGCTTCTGGATTATTTCGCTGATGCTGGTGCTGATTGGCCTGGCGACGCTGAAGGTGCGGTAACTATGGCGGATTATCAGGGTAAGAAAGTGGTCATCATCGGGCTGGGCCTCACCGGCCTGTCCTGTGTTGATTTCTTTATGGCGCGCGGCGTAACGCCACGCGTTATGGATACCCGCATTTCACCTCCAGGGCTGGACAAGCTGCCTGAAAGCGTTGAGCGTCACCTGGGTGATTTGAATCAGGATTGGCTGTTGGCGGCGGATTTGATCGTCGCCAGCCCGGGCATGGCATTGGCGACTCCGGCGTTGAGCGCCGCTGCAGAGGCGGGCGTAGAGGTTGTCGGCGATATCGAATTGTTCTGCCGTGAAGCCCAGGCACCGATCGTGGCGATTACCGGTTCCAACGGTAAAAGCACCGTCACCACCCTGGTGGGTGAAATGGCAAAAGCCGCAGGTTGGGCAGTGGGCGTCGGTGGCAATATCGGCCTGCCTGCGTTGAGCCTGCTGCGTCAGGAATGCCAATTGTACGTGCTGGAGCTGTCGAGCTTCCAACTGGAAACCACTTACAGCCTGCACGCGGCTGCGGCGACCATTTTGAACGTCACCGAAGATCATATGGATCGCTATCCGTTTGGGCTGCAGCAATACCGTGCCGCCAAGCTGAAGGTCTATGAAAATGCCAGCCTGTGCGTGGTCAATGCCGACGACGCATTGACGATGCCGATTCGCGGGGCGGATCAGCGTTGCATCAGCTTTGGCGCCGATGTGGGCGACTATCACCTGAACCGCCAACTGGGCGAGACCTGGTTGCGCGTGCGCGGCGAGAAAATCCTGAACACCCGCGAAATGAAGCTGACTGGCCGCCATAACTACACCAATGCGTTGGCGGCGCTGGCATTGGCCGATGCGGTGAACATCCCGCGCGCTTCCAGCCTGAAAGCGTTGACCACCTATACCGGTTTGGCGCACCGCTTCCAATTGGCCTGGGAACATAACGGCGTTCGCTGGATTAACGATTCTAAAGCCACCAACGTTGGCAGTACCGAAGCGGCGTTGAATGGTCTGCAGGTGGACGGCACCTTGCACCTGCTGTTGGGCGGCGACGGCAAATCGGCCGATTTCTCCCCGCTGGCGCGCTATCTGCAAGGCGATAACGTTCGCCTTTACTGCTTCGGCCGTGATGGCGAACAGTTGGCTCAGCTACGGCCGGAGGTCGCTACGCTGACCGAGACTATGGAACAGGCTATGCAGACGATAGCCGGCCGGGTGCAACCTGGCGATATGGTGTTGCTGTCACCCGCCTGTGCCAGCCTGGATCAGTTCCGCAATTTTGAAGTACGCGGCGACGAGTTTACTCGTTTGGCACAGGAGCTTGGCGGATGAGACTGCGCTTGCCGAACTTCGGGCTGACAGAGCTCTTTAAAAACTGGGTGGCGGGATCGCGAGATAACGATTCGGCCAATATGGTGCTGTACGACCGTACCCTGCTGTGGCTGACCTTTGGGTTGGCCATTATCGGTTTTGTGATGGTGACTTCGGCTTCGATGCCGATCGGTCAGCGCCTGGCGGACGATCCGTTCTTGTTCGCCAAGCGTGATGCGTTGTACCTCGGGCTGGCGTTCGGTCTGTCGATGGTGACCTTGCGCATTCCGATGGAAGTCTGGCAGCGCTACAGCAACATCATGCTGCTGTTGTCGATTGTGATGCTGTTGATCGTATTGGTGGTCGGCAGCTCGGTAAACGGGGCATCGCGCTGGATCTCGCTGGGGCCGCTGCGTATTCAGCCGGCAGAGCTGTCCAAGCTGTCGCTGTTCTGTTACCTGGCGAGTTATCTGGTGCGCAAAGTAGAAGAGGTGCGCAGCAACTTCTGGGGCTTCTGCAAGCCGATGGGCGTCATGGTGGTGTTGGCCGTGCTGCTGCTGGCTCAGCCGGACCTCGGTACCGTGGTGGTGCTGTTTATCACCACGCTGGCAATGCTGTTCCTGGCCGGCGCGAAAATGTGGCAATTCCTGGCGATTATCGGATCCGGAGCCTTCGCGGTAGTGCTGTTGATCATCGCCGAACCTTACCGTATGCGCCGCGTGACTTCGTTCTGGAATCCGTGGGCCGATCCGTTCGGCAGTGGCTACCAGCTGACCCAGTCACTGATGGCCTTTGGCCGTGGTGAGTTCTGGGGACAAGGGCTGGGTAATTCGGTGCAGAAACTCGAGTATTTGCCGGAAGCGCACACCGACTTTATCTTCTCGATTTTAGGCGAAGAGCTGGGCTATATCGGTGTGGTTTTTGCATTGTTAATGGTATTCTGCGTCGCTTTTCGTGCTATGTCGATTGGCCGCCGTGCGCTGGAGATTGATCAGCGCTTTTCTGGCTTCTTGGCCTGCTCAATTGGCGTGTGGTTTAGCTTCCAGGCGCTGGTCAACGTCGGTGCCGCTGCCGGAATGCTTCCCACTAAAGGCTTAACGTTACCGCTGATAAGCTATGGCGGTTCGAGCCTGTTGATTATGTCGACGGCGATCGTGCTGTTGCTGCGTATTGATTATGAAACGCGTCTGGCTAAAGCCCAGGCGTTTGTGAAGAGGTAAGGGATGAGCGGGAAACCTAAGCGTTTAATGGTGATGGCAGGCGGTACCGGCGGACACGTGTTCCCGGGACTGGCAGTCGCACATCATCTGATGGCGCAGGGCTGGCAGGTGCGCTGGCTTGGAACCGCAGACCGAATGGAAGCCGATCTGGTGCCAAAGCACGGGATCGAGATTGATTTCATCCGTATTTCCGGCTTGCGCGGCAAAGGGCTGAAGGCCCAGCTGAGCGCGCCGCTGCGTATCTGGCAAGCCGTACGTCAGGCGAAGGCGATTATGCGCAGCTACCAACCGGACGTGGTGCTGGGGATGGGTGGCTACGTTTCTGGTCCTGGCGGTTTGGCCGCATGGCTGTGCGGCATCCCGGTGGTGCTGCATGAACAAAACGGCATTGCCGGGCTGACCAACCGTTGGTTGGCGCGCATTGCCAAGAAGGTCCTGCAGGCCTTCCCTGGCGCGTTCCCCAATGCGGACGTGGTGGGCAACCCGGTACGCACTGACGTATTGGCGCTGCCGCTGCCGGCAGAGCGATTGACGGGGCGTGAAGGGCCCATTCGCGTACTGGTGATTGGCGGCAGTCAGGGTGCCCGGGTGCTGAATCAGACAGTTCCTGAAGTCGCGGCGAGATTGGGCGATAGAATTACGCTCTGGCATCAGGTAGGCAAAGGTGCGCTGGAAAATGTGTTGCGCGACTACGAGAGGGTAGGGCAGACGCAACACAAAGTGACCGAGTTTATTGATGACATGGCGGCGGCGTACGCTTGGGCTGATGTCGTGGTGTGCCGCTCCGGCGCGCTGACGGTCAGCGAGATCGCCGCTGCGGGCCTTCCTGCGATCTTCGTGCCTTTCATGCACAAAGACCGCCAACAGTATTGGAATGCCCGCCCGCTGGAAGAAGCCGGTGCGGCGAAGATTATCGAGCAACCGCAGTTTAACGCCGATGTGGTGGCGGAGCTGCTGGCTGGCTGGGATCGTCCTACGCTGCTGGCTATGGCCGAAAAGGCCCGTGCCGTGGCCATTCCGGATGCTACCGAACGCGTAGCTGCGGAGCTGGTGCGCGTCGCCAAATAATATGCAGGGGTCCGGTTCACCGGGCCTGAATTAAAGAATGTCATAGGGGCCCGGCATGCCGGACCTGGATTAGAGAGAGTGATGAATACACAACAACTGGCGAAACTACGTACTATCGTGCCCGAGATGCGACGCGTCCGGCACATTCACTTTGTCGGCATCGGTGGCGCCGGCATGGGTGGTATCGCCGAAGTGTTGGCCAATGAAGGTTATCAAATCAGCGGTTCCGACCTGGCACCGAATCCGGTAACCCAGCAGTTGAGCGCGCTCGGGGCGACGATTTACTTCCATCACCGTCCGGAGAACGTACTGGATGCCAGCGTAGTCGTGGTTTCTACCGCGATTTCTGCCGACAACCCGGAAATTGTCGCCGCTCGTGAAGCGCGTATTCCGGTAATCCGCCGCGCAGAGATGTTGGCCGAACTGATGCGTTTTCGTCACGGCATCGCCGTTGCCGGTACGCATGGCAAGACCACGACCACGGCAATGGTGTCGAGCATTTATGCCGAAGCCGGTCTGGACCCGACCTTCGTTAACGGCGGGCTGGTGAAAGCGGCAGGAACTCATGCGCGTTTGGGCTCCAGCCGTTACCTGATTGCGGAAGCGGATGAGAGCGATGCTTCTTTCTTGCATCTGCAACCGATGGTGGCGATTGTCACCAATATCGAAGCCGACCATATGGAGACCTACCAGGGCGACTTCGAAAACCTGAAGCAGACGTTTATTAACTTTTTGCACAACCTGCCGTTCTACGGCCGTGCGGTGATGTGTATTGACGATCCGGTGGTGCGTGAATTGCTGCCACGCGTGGGTCGCCATATCACCACTTACGGTTTCAGCGACGATGCCGACGTTCGCATCGAGAGCTACCGTCAGGTTGGAGCCCAGGGCCACTTCACCCTGAGCCGCCAGGACAAGCCGCTGATGACGGTGACGCTGAATGCGCCGGGTCGTCACAACGCGTTGAACGCGGCGGCGGCAGTGGCGGTGGCAACGGAAGAGGGCATTGACGACGCAGATATCCTGCGTGCGTTGGCCAGCTTCCAGGGAACCGGTCGCCGCTTTGATTTCCTCGGCGAATTCCCGCTGGAGCCGGTAAATGGCAAAAGCGGCAGTGCGATGCTGGTGGACGACTATGGCCACCACCCGACCGAGGTCGACGCGACGCTGAAGGCCGCACGTGCAGGCTGGCCGGACAAGCGTCTGGTGATGATTTTCCAGCCGCACCGTTACACGCGTACTCGCGATCTGTATGACGACTTTGCCAATGTGCTGTCGCAGGTGGACGTGCTGCTGATGCTGGACGTTTACTCTGCCGGTGAAACGGCAATTCCGGGGGCGGACAGCCGCTCGCTGTGCCGTACCATCCGCAGCCGCGGCAAGCTGGATCCGATTCTGGTGTCTGATGCGGATACCGTGCCGGAAACCCTGGCAGGGTTGCTGCAAGCGGACGATTTAGTGCTGGTGCAGGGCGCCGGCAACGTGGGGAAAGTCGCACGCAAACTGGCTGAGCTGAAGCTGCAGCCACAGAAAAAAGAGGAGGAACATCATGGCCGATAAAGTTGCCGTACTGCTGGGTGGCACCTCCGCTGAACGTGAAGTGTCATTGCAATCCGGTGCCGCCGTGCTGGCCGGGCTGCGTGAAGCCGGTATCGACGCTCACGGCATCGATATCCGTGATTTCCCGGTCACCCAGTTGAAAGAACATGGGTTTACCAAAGTGTTTATCGCGCTACATGGCCGAGGCGGTGAAGACGGTACCTTGCAAGGCATGTTGGAGTTCCTCGAACTGCCTTATACCGGCAGTGGCGTGATGGCTTCAGCACTGACCATGGACAAGTGGCGCACCAAAATGGTGTGGCAGTCGATGGGCTTGCCGGTGGCGCCTTATGTTGCGCTGAATCGTCAGCAATATGCCGGTGCGGAAAAAGAGGCGCTGATCGCGCGCATAGAGGCCTTGGGCCTGCCGCTGATCGTCAAGCCGAGCCGTGAAGGCTCCAGCGTTGGTATGAGCAAAGTTACCGAGCGTGGCGCTCTTGAGGCGGCTCTGGAAGAAGGTTTCCGTCATGACGACGACGTGCTGGTCGAGAAGTGGCTGAGCGGTCCGGAATACACGGTAGCGATGCTGGGCGATCGGGTATTGCCTTCCATCCGGATTCAACCGGCCGGCGTGTTTTACGACTACCAAGCCAAGTACATCTCGGACGATACCCAGTATTTCTGTCCGAGCGGCCTGGGTGCGGAACAGGAAGCCGAAATGGCGTCTCTGGCGTTACGCGCCTATCGTGGGCTGGACTGCAGCGGCTGGGGCCGCGTTGATGTGATGCAGGATAGCGATGGCAGCTTCTATCTGCTTGAGGTGAATACCTCGCCGGGCATGACCAGTCATAGCCTGGTGCCGATGGCAGCGCGCCAGTCTGGTTTAAGCTTCTCGCAGCTGGTAGCGAGAATTTTGGAATTGGCCGACTGATATGTCGCAAGCTGCCCTGAATGCGCGTGAACGCGAGGTGGACAACAACCCGCGACGCAGCAATGGAACCCAGTTGGCGGGAATGATTTTCCTGCTGATGGTGTTGGGAACGGTCCTGTGGAGTGGGTGGGCGGTGATTGGCTGGATGAAAGATGCCAGCCGCCTGCCGCTGTCACGACTGGTGGTGACCGGTGAACGTCACTACACCACCAACGACGATATTCGTCAGGCTATCCTGGCGCTGGGATCGCCGGGGACGTTCATGACGCAGGATGTGGATATCATCCAGCAGCAGATTGAACGTCTGCCGTGGATCAAGCAGGCCAGCGTGCGCAAGCAGTGGCCGGATGAGCTGAAGATCCACCTGGTGGAATATGTCCCGGTGGCGCGCTGGAATGATTTGCACATGGTAGATGCCGAAGGCAAATCCTTCAGCGTGCCTGCAGAACGAATTGGCAAACAGAAGTTGCCGTTGCTGTATGGTCCGGAAGGGAGCGAACAGGATGTTCTTGAAGGTTACCGGACCATGAGCAGCATGTTAGCGGCCAGCAAATATACGCTGAAAATGGCGGCCATGAGCGCCCGCCATTCCTGGCAGCTGGCTTTGGATAATGATGTTCGGCTGGAGCTGGGACGCGACGATCGCACCGGACGCCTGCAGCGCTTTATCGAGCTTTACCCGGTATTGCAGCAGCAGGGGCAGGCAGAAAGCAAGCGAGTCAGTTATGTCGACTTACGCTACGAGGCCGGTGCATCGGTAGGTTGGGCCCCCGTGTTTATCGACCCGCAGGCTGCAGGCGATCGGCAGAACAGTAATCAGCAACAGAATCAGGCACAGGCAAAACAACAATGATCAAGTCGACGGACAGAAAACTGGTAGTTGGACTGGAGATCGGTACTGCAAAAGTCTCCGCATTGGTAGGGGAAGTTCTGCCCGATGGCATGGTCAACATTATCGGGGTGGGCAGTTGCCCGTCTCGCGGTATGGATAAGGGTGGCGTTAACGACCTGGAGTCGGTAGTGAAGTGCGTACAGCGCGCTATCGATCAGGCCGAACTGATGGCGGATTGTCAGATTTCTTCGGTTTACCTCGCATTATCGGGTAAACACATCAGCTGCCAGAACGAAATAGGGATGGTTCCTATTTCCGAAGAGGAAGTGACACAGGAAGATGTGGAGAACGTGGTGCATACCGCTAAATCGGTACGCGTCCGTGATGAACACCGCATCCTGCACGTCATCCCTCAGGAATACGCCATCGATTATCAGGAAGGCATCAAAAACCCGGTCGGGTTGTCCGGCGTGCGTATGCAAGCCAAGGTGCACCTGATCACCTGCCATAACGATATGGCTAAGAACATCGTTAAGGCAGTAGAACGTTGTGGTCTGAAAGTTGACCAACTTATTTTCGCCGGTCTGGCCGCCAGCTATGCGGTACTGACCGAAGATGAGCGCGAGCTCGGCGTTTGTGTGGTGGATATCGGCGGCGGCACCATGGATATGGCGGTGTACACCGGCGGTGCGCTGCGCCACACCAAAGTGATCCCTTACGCCGGGAACGTGGTCACCAGCGATATCGCTTACGCCTTCGGCACGCCGCCGACAGACGCGGAAGCGATCAAAGTTCGACACGGCTGTGCGCTTGGGTCGATTGTTAGCAAGGATGAAAGTGTAGAGGTGCCAAGCGTTGGAGGACGTCCTCCTCGGAGTCTGCAAAGACAGACACTGGCTGAAGTGATTGAGCCACGCTACACCGAACTGTTGAATCTGGTTAACGATGAAATTTTGCAATTGCAGGAGCAACTGCGTCAGCAAGGGGTGAAGCATCATCTGGCAGCGGGTATTGTGCTGACCGGTGGTGCCGCCCAGATTGATGGCCTGGCAGCCTGTGCGCAACGGGTGTTCCACACCCAGGTACGCATCGGCCAACCCTTGAACATCACGGGTCTGACGGATTATGCGCAGGAGCCTTACTATTCTACGGCGGTAGGTCTGCTGCACTATGGAAAAGAGTCTCACCTGAGCGGTGAGGCAGAAGTAGAAAAACGCGCCTCGGTGGGCAATTGGTTTAAACGTATCAATAGCTGGCTGAGAAAAGAGTTTTAATGTTTCAACAAAGAGATCATGCTGAGTAATCTTTTTATGATCTCGCAGCGACAGGCACAAAACGGAGAGAAACTATGTTTGAACCAATGGAACTAACCAATGACGCGGTGATTAAAGTCATCGGCGTCGGCGGTGGCGGTGGCAACGCCGTTGAACACATGGTGCGCGAGCGCATCGAAGGTGTTGAATTCTTTGCCGTGAATACAGACGCTCAGGCGCTTCGTAAAACGGCAGTTGGCCAAACCATCCAGATCGGTAGCGGTATTACCAAAGGTCTGGGTGCAGGCGCGAACCCTGAAGTGGGTCGCAATTCAGCGGAAGAAGACCGTGAAGCCCTGCGCGCCGCACTGGATGGTGCAGACATGGTCTTCATTGCAGCCGGCATGGGCGGCGGTACCGGTACCGGTGCAGCGCCAGTCGTCGCTGAAGTTGCTAAAGACCTGGGTATTCTGACAGTGGCCGTGGTGACCAAGCCTTTCAATTTTGAAGGCAAGAAACGCATGGCGTTCGCTGAGCAGGGTATCGCAGAATTGTCCAAACATGTGGACTCACTGATCACTATCCCGAACGACAAGCTGTTGAAAGTTCTGGGTCGCGGCATTTCTCTGTTGGACGCGTTTGGTGCGGCTAACGACGTGCTGAAAGGCGCGGTACAGGGTATTGCCGAACTGATCACCCGTCCGGGCCTGATGAACGTCGACTTCGCCGACGTGCGCACCGTAATGTCCGAAATGGGCTACGCGATGATGGGTTCCGGCGTTGCCTGTGGTGAAGACCGTGCTGAAGAAGCTGCGGAAATGGCGATCTCCAGCCCACTGCTGGAAGATATCGACCTGTCCGGCGCTCGCGGCGTGCTGGTCAACATCACCGCCGGCTTCGACCTGCGCTTGGATGAGTTCGAAACCGTGGGTAACACCATTCGTGCTTTCGCTTCCGACAACGCGACCGTGGTAATTGGTACGTCGCTGGATCCGGAAATGAACGACGAACTGCGCGTAACCGTGGTTGCGACCGGTATCGGCATGGACAAACGTCCGGAAATCACTCTGGTCACCAATAAACAGGCCAGCCAGCCAGTGATGGATCATCGCTACCAGCAGCACGGCATGTCGCCGCTGCCGCAGGAAGTGAAACCTGCCGCCAAGGTGGTTAACGATCCGACTGCGCAGCCTAATAAAGAGCCCGACTATCTTGATATTCCAGCCTTCCTGCGCAAGCAGGCAGACTAAGAATATCCTGAGAATTTGGAATCTCCGCTCTTTGTGCTAAACTGTCCCGCCAGCCATGCTGTATGCTTGGCTGGTAGGATTGATAACATTGCGAGATAAAACGATGATCAAACAAAGGACATTAAAACGTATTGTTCAGGCGACTGGTGTCGGTTTACATACCGGCAAGAAAGTCACGCTGACAATGCGACCCGCGGCGGCTAATACCGGGGTCATCTATCGTCGCACTGACTTGAATCCACCGGTTGATTTTCCGGCTGATGCAAAATCCGTGCGTGATACCATGCTCTGTACCTGCCTGGTCAATGAGCATGACGTGCGTATTTCTACCGTTGAGCATCTTAATGCCGCGCTGGCTGGGTTGGGCATCGACAACATCGTTATCGAAGTTGACGCTGCTGAAATCCCTATCATGGACGGCAGTGCCAGTCCGTTCGTCTTCCTGTTGCTGGATGCCGGCATTGAAGAACTGAACTCTGCGAAGAAATTCCTGCGTCTGAAAGACACCGTGCGTGTTGAAGATGGCGACAAGTGGGCCGAGCTGTCCCCGCATAACGGGTTCCGCCTGGACTTCACCATCGACTTCAACCACCCGGCGATCGACGCCAGTACGCAACGCTACCGCCTTGATTTCTCTGCCGACTCGTTCGTGCGTCAAATCAGCCGTGCGCGTACTTTCGGCTTCATGCGTGATATCGAATATTTACAGTCCCGTGGCCTGGCCTTGGGCGGCAGCTTTGACTGCGCTATCGTGGTAGATGATTACCGCGTGCTGAACGAAGACGGCCTGCGCTTCGAAGACGAATTCGTGCGTCACAAAATGCTGGACGCCATCGGCGACCTGTTCATGTGCGGCCATAATATCATTGGCGCGTTTACCGCGTACAAGTCTGGTCATGCGCTGAACAACAAGCTGCTTCAAGCAGTTCTGGCGAAACAGGAAGCGTGGGAATACGTCACCTTCCAGGACGAAGCCGAAATGCCACTGGCATTCAAAGCTCCGTCAACCGTATTGGCATAAGTCGATACCGCTGATTACTTATCACGACTGGTAGCGTTGGCACTCTCTCCGGCCAACGACGCCAGTCGTTCTAATATCTTGCGCAGTTTTTCTGGGCTCCGGCTCGCCAATACCCTTAATTCCCCAGCACTTTCCTGACTCAGATGACGCATAGGCACGCTTGACTGCGTATTTCCTGCCGTTTTTGCGGCGTCCTGCACAAGGTTGTTCCCTTTTGCCATCAAGGCCGGATTAATCCTGATGTCGATCGACGACAATGATGGTAGAATTTGCGCTCGTAGTGCTGATAATAAAGCCGGTTGTTCGTAACGTAGACGCATCATCCAGCTGGCATTTGCCGTTTCTAGCACTAAAATACCCTGTCGGAAATTTGCGACGCGGCACCAAGGATGCAGTTGAACGGGCAACAGGCCTTTCACTGCACGGTTAAGCTTAAGCAACGCGACTGCGCGTTGTTGGACGTTATGCAGTGGCCCTTTGTCTTCTGCAGACGCGTCGTCGAACAGGGAATCTAATAATTGTGGACGGCTATCGCGCATAATGGGCTCCGGCGGATTATAAACTCGTGATCGGTATTCTAAATCGTTGGCGACAATTTGGCAGACGTTATTTCTGGCCCCATCTCCTTTTAGGGATGGTTGCGGCCACGCTTGGCGTACCTACCAATCTGACCGGCAACCCCGATCAAGCCGCTCTGCCGAGCACCTCGTCCAGCCTGAACCGGCAAAACTCTGCCAGTGGCGCCTTCAATAGCCTGGCGTTACTGCAGGAAGCGCACCGTCGTCCGACCTTTAGCGTCGACTACTGGCACCAGCATGCGCTTCGTACCGTCATTCGTCACCTCTCTTTTGCGCTTGCGCCGCAGGCCGTTTACGCTCGGGTGCAGGAAAGCGAAGCGGAAGTGACCGAACCCCCATTGCAGGTAGCGCAACTGGCGCTGCTTTCTACCCTTAATGCGCTGCTGACGCACGAGCCGAAGCCGCCGACCATCATTCGCACCACTCACCACGCCGTGCTGCCCGCTGTTGCGCAGCATCAGGCCGGGTTGTGGCTTGCGCAAGTGCAGGGCATTCGCGCCGGACCTGCAACCTCAAGCTAATTTCTTGCCCCTCGGGCGACAAAAAAAACCTAAAAAATAACATCAAGTTGACTGCCTGTGTTGGCCGTCATGACAGAGATATCAAACATCATGTTAGTGAAATTATTGACCAAAGTTTTTGGTAGCCGTAACGATCGTACGCTGCGCCGCATGCGCAAATCGGTTGAGCTGATCAACCAGATGGAACCGGACATGGAAAAACTGTCCGATGACGAACTGAAAGCCAAGACCAACGAGTTCCGCGCGCGCCTGGAAAAGGGGGAAGTGCTGGAAAACCTGCTGCCTGAGGCCTTCGCAGTAGTGCGTGAGGCGAGCAAGCGCGTCTTCGGCATGCGTCACTTCGACGTGCAGCTGCTGGGCGGCATGGTGCTGAATGACCGCTGTATCGCAGAGATGCGCACCGGTGAAGGTAAAACCCTAACCGCAACCTTGCCGGCCTATCTGAACGCCCTGAGCGGTCGTGGCGTGCACGTGGTAACCGTCAACGACTATCTGGCACAGCGTGACGCCGAGAACAACCGCCCGCTGTTCGAGTTCCTCGGTTTGAGCATCGGCATCAACCTGCCGGGCATGCCGGCACCGGCCAAGCGTGAAGCCTATGCCGCGGACATTACCTACGGCACCAACAACGAATACGGTTTTGACTATCTGCGCGACAACATGGCGTTCAGCCCGGAAGAGCGCGTTCAGCGCAAACTGCACTATGCGCTGGTGGATGAGGTTGACTCCATCCTGATCGACGAAGCGCGTACGCCGTTGATCATCTCTGGCCCGGCTGAAGATAGCTCCGAGATGTACATCAAGGTTAACAAGCTGATCCCTAAACTGATCCGTCAGGAAAAAGAAGATTCGGATTCCTTCCAGGGCGAAGGCCACTTCTCGGTTGACGAAAAGGCGCGCCAGGTGCACCTGACCGAACGCGGCCTGATCCTGATCGAAGAAATGCTGATGGAAGCCGGCATCATGGACGAAGGGGAGTCACTGTACTCACCGACCAACATCATGCTGATGCACCACGTGACCGCGGCTCTGCGTGCCCATGTGCTGTTTACCCGTGACGTTGACTACATCGTAAAAGACGGTGAAGTCATCATCGTCGACGAACACACCGGCCGTACCATGCACGGCCGTCGCTGGTCCGATGGCCTGCACCAGGCGGTGGAAGCCAAAGAAGGCGTGGAAATCCAGAACGAAAACCAGACTCTGGCCTCCATCACCTTCCAGAACTACTTCCGCCTGTACGAGAAGCTGGCTGGGATGACCGGTACCGCCGACACCGAAGCTTTTGAATTCAGCTCGATCTACAAGCTGGATACCATCGTGGTGCCGACCAACCGTCCAATGCTACGTAAAGACATGCCGGATCTGGTCTACATGACCGAGCATGAGAAGATTGGCGCCATCATTGAAGATATTCGTGAGCGCACCGCTAACGGCCAGCCGGTTCTGGTCGGTACGATTTCAATCGAGAAATCCGAAGTGGTTTCGCGTGAGCTGGAGAAAGCCGGTATCGCCCATAAGGTGTTGAACGCCAAGTTCCACGCCATGGAAGCGGACATCGTTGCTCAGGCCGGCCAGACCTCTGCGGTTACCATCGCTACCAACATGGCCGGTCGTGGTACCGATATCGTGTTGGGCGGCAGCTGGCAGGCAGAGATTGCCCAGTTGGAAGATCCAACCGAAGAGCAAATCGCGGCGATTAAAGAGGCCTGGAAAATCCGTCACGATGCTGTACTGGCAGCCGGTGGCCTGCACATCATTGGTACCGAGCGTCATGAATCACGCCGTATCGATAACCAGTTGCGCGGCCGTTCCGGTCGTCAGGGTGATGCCGGTTCATCCCGCTTCTACCTGTCGATGGAAGATGCCCTGATGCGTATTTTCGCCTCCGATCGCGTTTCCAACATGATGCGTAAATTGGGGATGAAAGAAGGTGAGGCCATTGAGCACCCATGGGTCACCAAAGCGATTGCCAACGCCCAGCGTAAAGTAGAAAGCCGCAACTTCGACATTCGTAAGCAACTGCTGGAATACGATGACGTGGCCAACGATCAGCGCCGCGCGATCTACAGCCAGCGTAACGAACTGCTGGACGTGTCTGACGTTAGCGAAACCATTGCCAGCATCCGTGAAGACGTGTTCAAGACCACTATCGACGGCTACATTCAACCGCAGTCGCTGGAAGAAGAGTGGGATATTCAGGGGCTGACCGAACGTCTGAAAAACGATTTCGATCTGGATATGCCTATCGCCGAATGGTTGGATAAAGAGCCTGAGCTGCACGAAGAAACGCTGCGTGAGCGTATTCTGGAAAAAGCCAAGGAAGAGTACCAGCGTAAAGAAGAAGTGGTTGGCACCGAGATGATGCGCAACTTCGAGAAAGGCGTGATGCTGCAGACGCTGGATTCCCTGTGGAAAGAGCATCTGGCGGCCATGGACTACCTGCGTCAGGGTATCCATCTGCGTGGTTATGCGCAGAAAGATCCTAAGCAGGAGTACAAGCGCGAGTCCTTCAACATGTTTGCTACCATGCTGGAATCACTGAAGCATGAAGTGATCAGCGTGCTGAGCAAGGTTCAGGTGCGGATGCCGGAAGAGGTTGAAGCCTTGGAACTGCAGCGTCGTGAAGAAGCTGAGCGTCTGGCCAAACAGCAGCAGCTGAGCCACTATGAAGAAAACGCGCTGGTGACTGAAGATCCTAATGCGCCGACCATCGCAGAACGTAAAGTGGGCCGTAACGATCCGTGCCCATGCGGTTCCGGTAAAAAATACAAACAGTGTCACGGTCGTCTGCAGAACTAAGCCGACACTGTTTAACGAATAAAACCCAGGGGTTCAGCGTGCTGAGCCCCTGTTTTTTGGGGCTGCATTCCGCGCTCCAACGACTCAATCAGGAGGATGCGATGAAACATCTGAATATCGCCGTCGGCATCATTCGTAATGCCCAGCAGGAAATCTTCATTACCCGCCGCGCGGCCGATTCGCATATGGCCGGTTTCTGGGAGTTTCCCGGCGGCAAAATTGAACAGGGGGAGACGCCGGAACAGGCGCTTAGCCGTGAATTATTGGAAGAGACCGGCATTGAAGCCCAGCGTGCGGAGTTGTTGGACGTGCTTGAGCATCAGTTTAGCGATCGCATCGTCACGTTGAATTTCTATCTGGTGGAAGCCTGGGCCGGTGAACCCTTCGGTCGCGAAGGCCAGCCTATGCGCTGGGTAAAGCAGGCTGACCTGCGGGAAGAAGAGTTCCCTCAGGCCAATATCAGCATTATCAAACTGCTGGTGGAGCAGGCTAACGCCGCGCAGTAATACAACCGGCCTGGCGGCTGCCGGGCCGATCAGAAGGACGATCAGCGATCGTCTGCTTCACTCCACTCTTCGCTTTCGGAAAGATCGCTGTTGCTGGGAATGCGCTTCTCTTCATCGGCCCATTCGCCCAGATCAATCAGCTGACAGCGTTTGCTGCAAAACGGACGAAATGGGCTCACCTCTCCCCAAACCACACCTTTGCCACAGGTTGGGCATTTCACTACGGTAGTCATATCTATTCCTTACTCCCTTCCAACGCGTGAAAGGTCTTGATGTCATTGGGTCAGCAACAGGCCAACTCAAAGGTTAGTCGTTCCGGCACCACGCCGAGCTCACTGTCCAGCGGCAGAAAGCGAATCGCATAGCGCGTCTTATGGCCGGAAATTTGTGGGTAAAGCTGGTGCGCCAGATTGATGCGTAAGCGCAGCAGATCCGCCCCCTCGGCGTTATCCTGGAAAAAACCGTTCAGGCTGATCTGATTGCGAAATGGCCCGGCCTGACGGATCAGATCCAGCACCATAGTCAGTGCCTGGTTTAATGGTTCTAGCGTTTGCAACCATTCGGCTACGTCATTATCCCGCTCTTGCTGAGGCGCATGCATCCACATGTGCAGCGTCGGCAAGTCAAAGCTGCAGCACCCACCGGGGATGCTCAGACGTTGCCGCACCAGACTAATCAACCGATCTTCGCGCAGCGCCTGACCCAGTCGCGGCGCAGACATCAGTGCGGCACCACGTTGCTTCAACTGGTTGCGCAACTGATCCACCAGCGACATATCGACGCCCGGAACATCGGCCCACGCCAGCAATTTTTGCTGCTGACGTTCCAACTCTTTCAGTAACTCGGTACGTACTTCACCGCGCTCCAGCACGTCCAGCAGATCGGCGATGGTGCGGAAAAAGGTCAGGGCGATGGCCGTTTCGCTTAAGGCTCGCTGGCCATGCAGCTGTTGCAGCAAAAATTCCATGCGCAGCCAGGTGCGCATTTTTTCATTCAACGGATGTTCAAAAAGAACGCTTGGGGAAACATCACTCATTCAGTTTAATCCTGTCGGGTCGCTGATGCCGCCAGCTCAAGGTAACGGCAATGCAGTGCGGCAACCAATGGCTCTATCCCCTGAGCGGTGCCGCTATTATCAATGATGTCGTCTGCAGCGGCCAGGCGCTGCTCACGCGTGACCTGTGCGGACAGTATGTTCTGTGCCTGCTGACGGCTGATACCGTCGCGGGCGATGGTTCTGGCCAACTGAGTCTCGCTGTCGACGTCAACCACCAGCACGCGATCGGCGCGCCCCTGCAGGTTGTTCTCGACCAGCAGCGGCACCACCCAGAGAGCGTAGGGGCTGGTGACTTGCGCCAGTTGACGTTGAGTTTCCTGATGAATCAGCGGGTGCAGCAGTTGGTTTAGCCAACGCTTTTCATCAGGGTTACTGAAGATACACTGACGTAAGGCGGCACGGTTCAGTGAACCGTCTGGCTGCAACATTTCATTACCAAAACGTTCGGCGATGGCAGCCAGTGCCGGGGTTCCTGGCTCGACAACCTGTCGGGCGATAACGTCAGCATCGACCACCGTCACGCCGTGGCGAGCGAAGGCGTCTGCCACGGTGGACTTACCGCTGCCGATACCCCCTGTCAACGCAACAATGTAGGCCATGGTAGGGAATGCACCTGAGGTTCATAAAAAAATAATAGACGAATCATAAAGCGATCGCACAGAAGTGCAAGTAAGCCGGCGGCGCTTGCCGTGCCGCTTAGGCTGTACGGTGATAAAAAGCGCAGCCGGAAAGGGAAAATGAGCGGGAGGTCACACTGCGGTGTCGCAGGTAAATTTGTCGGATTGTAGCGCAAAAAAAGGAGAATTCGCAGTCTTGTCCGGCGATTATTAGCGCGTATGATAGCGTCACTGGAACTGGCATTAATCTATACCCGTCATTCTTCAAGCTGCAGGTGTGTTGACTGCGAGCGTTCACCCGAATCACTTACATGAGTAAGCTCATCGGGACTCTCGCCCTTGTCGCCTTCCTGCAACTCGAATTATTTAGGGTATACCCCGTCGCTTTTCAAGCCATTGCGTTTTGCGATCCGTCGCCATAAACCAGGAAATCATAAGTCATGCGTATTGAAGAAGATTTGAAGTTAGGCTTTAAAGATGTGCTGATTCGCCCAAAGCGTTCCACGCTGAAAAGCCGCTCAGAAGTTGAACTGGAACGTCAGTTTACCTTCAAACATTCTGGCTGTAGCTGGTCTGGTGTGCCGATCATCGCCGCCAACATGGACTCAGTCGGTACCTTCAGCATGGCAGAGGCCCTGGCTTCCTTCGATGTTCTCACCGCCGTACACAAACACTACACCGTAGAGCAGTGGGCCGCCTTTGTGCAGCGCGTACCGGCATCGGTGCTGCGCCACGTGATGGTTTCAACCGGCACGTCCGACGCTGACTTTGTGAAAATGCAACAGATCCTGGCGCTATCACCCGAGCTGAAGTTTATCTGTATCGACGTAGCCAATGGTTATTCCGAACATTTTGTCGCTTTCCTGCAGAAAGCGCGCGAAGCCTGTCCAAAACATGTTATCTGTGCCGGTAACGTCGTCACCGGTGAAATGGTGGAAGAACTTATCCTGTCCGGGGCCGACATTGTTAAAGTCGGTATTGGTCCAGGCTCTGTCTGCACGACCCGCGTGAAAACCGGTGTCGGTTATCCGCAGTTGTCTGCGGTGATCGAATGCGCTGATGCAGCGCATGGCCTCGGCGGCCAAATCGTTAGCGATGGCGGTTGTTCAGTGCCGGGCGACGTAGCGAAAGCCTTTGGCGGCGGTGCTGATTTTGTCATGCTGGGCGGCATGCTGGCCGGCCACGACGAGTGCGAAGGCACCATTGTGGAAGAGAACGGTGAGAAATTTATGCTGTTCTACGGCATGAGCTCCGAGTCGGCGATGAAACGCCACGTCGGCGGCGTTGCCCAGTACCGTGCGGCCGAAGGGAAAACTGTCAAACTGCCGTTGCGCGGCGAAGTTGAGTTCACCGTCCGCGACATCCTTGGCGGCCTGCGTTCCGCTTGCACCTACGTCGGCGCGGAACGTCTGAAAGAGCTGACCAAGCGCACCACCTTTATCCGCGTTGCAGAGCAGGAAAACCGCGTCTTCGGCAGCAAGTAAGCAGCGCGTATCGATACCAGCAATTTGTGGGCGCAGTTCAATGCTGCGCCCAATCACTGACGGACTTACCCCAAAACATTCCCCAACTGAAATATCGGCAGATACATGGCGATCACCAATGTGCCGACGATCCCGCCTACCACCAGCATTAATAGGGGCTCCAGCGTTTGCGCCAGGGTATCGGCCAGCTCAAAGGTTTGTTGTTCATGCCACGCGGCCAGTTTGCCCAATAGGGTATCTAACGAACCGGATTCTTCGCCCACGCGCACCAGTTGCTGGCACAGAGTTGGGAAAAGCGCCTGTTGTTCCAAGGCGCGATGAAAAGTCTGCCCTTGCGAAATCTGTTGCCTGATGGTGTCAATCGCCTGGCGATAAAACAGGTTATCCACCGACAGCGCCGCCGCAGCTAACCCGTCAACCAGGCTGAGCCCAGCCTGCTGGGTCATGGCCAGAATACGGAATATTTGGCTCAGGCAGCCGCCTTTAATCAAGTGTGCAATCAGTGGCAGACGCAACAGCGCCGCCTGTTCGCGCCTGCGCCATTGAGGCTGCGGATGCAGACGACGAAGATAGGTGTATGCCATACAGACCAGAATAGCCGTTAGCCAGGGACCGCTGTCGATCAGCAGGGTGGAAAGGTTCAGCAATCCTTGGGTAAACCACGGCAGCGGCGCATTGAATGACTGATAGACGCCGGCAAATTCCGGCAACACCATCACCAGCATCAAAATGCTTACCAACAGCGCCACCGCGCAGATAAACAAAGGGTAACGCAGTGCCTTGATGACTTTCTTTTGCAGTTTTTGCTGTGCTTCCTGTTGTTGGGCCAGTTGCAGGCAGCATTCGTCCAGGTGACCGGTCAGCTCGCCAATGGCGATTAGCTGGCGGTAGATCAGAGGAAACACGGCATGTTGCTCAGCGATAACTTCAGAAAATGGCTGGCCCTGGCGTACCTGTTCACTCACTTCCCGCAGCAGGCAGCGCCAGGCTGCGGACGGATGCTCCGCAGCTAATAACTGTAAACCGCTGACCAGCGGCAATCCGGCCTGCAGCAGGGTGGCTAACTGACGGGTGAACTGGATCAGGGGTTCACCGCGCCATTGACCCGGTGAAATACGTTTTCCGCTGTTGATCTGGCAGGGTTGCAGCCCTTGTTCGATCAACCACTGGCTGACCTCATTCTTCTTACCGCTCATCAGCTCACCCTCACGCAACTGTCCGTGTGGGTCAATTGCCTGCCAGAGGAAAAGGCGGAGTGTTTTCACTGAGCGACTCCGCCGTCGGCAATCACACCGACAATGCGGTATACCTCCTCCAGCGAGGTGACGCCCTGGGCGACCAGCGTTAGTCCGGCTTGCAGCAACGTGGTTTGCCCCTGCTGCCGGGCGATTTCAGCCAACATGCTGGGGGCGGCCCCCTCCAGCAGGCCGGCTTGCACCTCTGGGGTAATGGTCAACAGTTCATATACCCCGGTGCGGCCATAGTAGCCGCTGAAGCAGTGCTCGCAGCCATCGGCCTTCCAGGGCAGCAGAGGTGTTGCCCAAATGGCTGCGGGAAAACGTACGGGCTGGCTTTGTTGATAGCGGCAGTGGCTGCATAACTTACGCACCAGACGTTGTGCGATCACCAGCTTCAGACAGGCGGCAATCAGGTAGCCCGGAATGCCCATATGAGTCAGGCGCGTCAGGGTTTCGCTGGTGGAATTGGTGTGCAAGGTGGAAAGCACCAGGTGGCCGGTTTGAGCGGCTTTTACTGCGATCCCCGCCGTTTCCCGATCGCGGATCTCACCGATCATGATGACGTCCGGATCCTGTCGCAGCAAGGCGCGTAATACGCGGGAGAAATCCAGTTCCGTTTTGGCGTTGGTCTGCGTCTGATTGATACCGAACAGGGGAATTTCAATCGGATCCTCGACGCTGCATAAATTACTCTGCGCGTCATTCAACTGACGCAGACCGCTGTATAGCGTGACGGTTTTGCCGCTGCCGGTGGGGCCGGTGACCAGGATCATGCCCTGAGGGCAGGATAAGGCAGAGGAAAACTGCACCAGTGCTGTCGGATCCATACCCAACCGATCCAACGGCAGCTCCTGGCGTTCAGTTTGCAAAATTCGCAGCACCACTTTTTCGCCGTGTAGGGTGGGCAGGGTGGCGATACGCATGGAGTAGCTAGCGTTATCCAACCGCACGCTGAGCTGACCATCCTGCGGCAGGCGGCGCTCGGCGATGTCCAACTGCCCCATGATTTTCAGTCGAGCCGTGAGGCGAGCCGCGAGCGTGAATGGCGGTGAGGTTATCACCTGCAACACGCCGTCGATGCGTAGCCGGATACGGAGAGTCTGCTGGTAAGGTTCGAAATGAATGTCCGAGGCTCGTCGCTGAATGGCGATGCGGAGCGTCTGATTGATAAATTGCACCACGGGTGCGTCACTGTCGTCGTTTAATGATGCCGCGTCGAATTGCTCCTCCGAAGTGGGCTGCTCGCGCCTATCGCCCTGCATTTGCCGCCTATTCAGTTCCAATTCCAGCCTGGCTGCCGGCCACTGTTCCAGATGAATGCGTTTGCCGGTGGCAAAACGCAGGGCTGATAATAGCGCTTGTGGTGCCTCCGTCGTCAGGGCCACGTTCAGGCACTGGTCATCTTCACTGAGAGCCAGTGCCTGATAGCGTTGGCACAGGGTATGGATTTCATCGCTGATTGCCGTACTCATGATGTCGGCGCCGCAGCGGTAGTGTCAAAACGGAAAACTTCCTGGCAGGTTTCCTGCAGATTGCTGTTTTCGCTGGTGCACAGGCGTGTCCAACGCGTCAGGCCGCTGGCATTTTGGGTTGGCGTCAGTGCGACCGTCAATCCCTGCAGCGTTTGCGAGCCGGTCAGCGAGATCACGCCCTGGCTGACCTGAACCGCGCTGACGTAACGTGAGGCGTCGCCGGTAGGGATGCCTTTGCTGCCGGCGTTACAGCCGGTCGGCGTGCCGCTGTCGAGCACGCACAGTTCAACGGCCAGCTTATACGGCGTCATGGCTTGCAGCATGTCGGTCATCGCTGCCTTTTGGATATAGCGCTGATAGGCAGGAATACCTATGGCGCTCAGTATGGCGATAATGGCGATCACCACCATCAGTTCTATCAGGGTAAAACCGCGCTGCGTTTCCATCCGTTGCTTCCTCCATGTCAATGTGGAAGCCAGAGTAATCAGGCCAGCGGGGCGCTTCGAGCGGGTGATGGCTGTTTTTAGGCGCAGTTCCACAGCATTCGATCGAGGTTGCAGCAGAGGGGAAAAGAGATGGGGCGAGCTTCGCAGTTTTGATGAAAAAACACCTCCCCGGTAGTTCAGGGAGGTGCGGAGAGAGGGGTTATTTGAAGCGCATGGACAGATCGAGGGCGGTCACATGTTTGGTCAGCGCGCCCACAGAAATATAGTCCACGCCGGTTTCGGCGAAGGTACGCAGGGTTTCGCTGGTCACGTTGCCGGACACTTCCAGCTGTGCACGGCCCTGAGTTTGCGTCACGGCGGCGCGCATCATGTCGACGCTGAAATTGTCCAGCATGATAATGTCTGCACCGGCGTCCAGCGCCTGCTGCAGTTCATCCAGCGACTCGACTTCCACTTCGACCGGCACCTCGGCATGCAGCCAGAATGCTTTCTCAACCGCTTTTTTAATCGAGCCGGAGGCAATGATGTGGTTTTCCTTGATCAGGAAGGCGTCGGACAGCCCGAGACGGTGGTTGCTGCCGCCGCCGCACAATACGGCATATTTCAGCGCGGTGCGCAGCCCTGGCAGGGTCTTGCGGGTGTCGAGCAGGCGGGTTTTCGTCCCCTGCAACAGTGCCACATAGCGGCTGACTTCGGTTGCTACGCCGGAAAGCGTCTGCACAAAGTTCAGCGCAGTGCGCTCACCGGTAAGCAGCACCCGTGCCGGGCCGGTCAGTTTGCAAAGCGCTTGGTCGGGCACCAGGCTATCACCGTCCGCCACCAGCCAATCCACTTTCACCTGGTTGCCCAACTGGATAAAGACTTCATTCAGCCAGAGTTTTCCGCAAAAAATACCGGGTTCGCGGGTGATGATCGTGGCTTCGGCCTGGGTATCGGCCGGCAACAATTGCGCGGTAATATCGCGTTCGGCATCGACTTCGCCTCCCAGGTCTTCACGCAGCGCCTGGGCAACGGCATAGGGGATATCGCTTTCAATTCGTTCAAGAAGCTCGGTGCGGCGAGTGTCGGCACTGTAGCGGCGTGTCGGCATAGAAAACTCCGAAATGGACGGTAAGATCGTAGGGGGAACATGCTACTCTGTTGCCGTGACAAGTACCACCGCCCAGAGGTGTCTGATGCAGTTAGAACAAGGCTGGATTGTCGGGGTAACCCGGGTTGTCTCGCCGCATTGCGATCTTCGCCCGAATGAGGAGGCGCCTTCGCTGCTGGTGATCCACAATATCAGCCTGCCGCCCGGCGAGTTCGGCGGCCCCTATATCGATCGGCTGTTTACCGGTACTCTTGATCCTGCGGATCACCCCTATTTTTCTGATATTCATCAACTACGCGTTTCGGCGCACTGCCTGATCCGTCGCGACGGTGAAATCATTCAGTATGTGCCCTTTGACCGACGAGCCTGGCACGCGGGCGTTTCGTCGTATCAGGGACGAGAGCGCTGTAACGATTTTTCGATCGGCATTGAACTGGAAGGTACCGATCATGTGGCGTTCACGCCGCAGCAATACCAAAGTCTGAACGCGGTGACCGCGCTGCTGATCCGGCATTATCCGACGTTGGCGGCGCATATCACCGGGCACAGTGACATTGCCCCAGGCCGTAAAACCGATCCCGGCCCGGCGTTTGATTGGGATTTATATCTGGCATCTCTGGAACAACCTGGCGGGCCAGATGACGCTATGCTTGGAACAATCGAAAGGGAGAGGAGTCGCTAATGACGCTGTTTACGCTGTTACTGGTTCTGGCGTGGGAACGTTTATTCAAGCTGGGTGAGCATTGGCAGTTGGATCATCGCCTTGAGGTGGTATTTCAACGGCTGCATCGGTTTTCACTGGCGCAAACGCTGCTGATGACGCTGGCCTGGATGGTGGTGGTGGCAGGGATTTTGTGGCTGTCCCAGGGACTGTTTTTCGGCGTAGTGACGCTGTTGCTGTGGATCGTCATTGATTTGCTGTGTGTCGGCGCAGGGATCAAGCGTAAACACTATCGGGCCTATCTGAAGGCCGCTCGGCAGGGGGATGCCCATGCCAGCGATCAAATGGCGGAAGAACTGGCGTTGATCCACGGTTTGCCGGTGGATTGCAGCGAAGAGTTGCGCTTGCGTGAACTGCAAAATGCGCTGCTGTGGATTAACTTCCGTTATTATCTGGCGCCGCTGTTTTGGTTTGTGGTCTGCGGGCCTTACGGGCCGATTGCGCTGGCAGGCTACTCTTTCCTGCGCGCTTACCAGACCTGGTTGGCACGCCATAACACGCCGCTGGAGCGTTCGCAGTCAGGCATCGATCATCTGCTGAACTGGCTGGACTGGATCCCGGTGCGTCTGGCCGGCGTGGCTTACGCGTTGTTTGGTCACGGTGAAAGAGCGTTACCGGCGTGGTTTGCGTCGCTGGGCGATCGTCACTCTTCGTCGTATCAGGTGCTGACGCGGTTGGCGCAGTTTTCACTGGCGCGCGATCCCCATATGGATCCGGTGCAGACGCCAAGGGCAGCGGTCAGCCTGGCGCGTAAGGTGACGATGATTATCGTGGTGGTGGTGGCGCTGCTGACCATTTACGGAGCCTTGCTCTAAAGCCACAGCGGGGGTCACGATGGAAATAAAAACGGGCGCCTGGCGCCCGTTTTTATTGGCTTGATGCGTCTTACAGTTTGGCGAAGCAGCGACGTGCGGCATCGATGGTGCGCTGAATGTCTTCCTTGCTGTGCGCAACGGACATAAAGCCGGCCTCAAAGGCAGAAGGCGCCAGATACACCCCTTCCTCCAGCATCAGGTGGAAGAAGCGCTTAAAGCGTTCTACGTCGCACTGCATCACGTCCTGGTAGCAGGTCACTGCCGGTGCATCGGTAAAGAACAGGCCAAACATCCCGCCAACGTGGTTAACCACCAGCGCGATGTTTTCTTCTTCAGCCGCGTGCAGCAGGCCAGACGCCAGCATATCGGTCAGTTCGGTCAGGGTCTGGTGGATACCGACCTGAGAGACTTCGGTCAGACAGGCGTAGCCGGCCGCCATCGCAATCGGGTTGCCTGACAGGGTGCCCGCCTGATAGACCGGCCCGGTTGGTGCCAGCGCTTCCATCACTTCACGACGGCCCCCAAAGGCACCGACAGGCATGCCGCCGCCGATGATTTTACCCAAACAGGTCAGGTCCGGCACCACGCCATAATGAGCCTGAGCCCCGGCCAGCGCCACGCGGAAGCCGGTCATGACTTCGTCGATAATCAACAGCGCACCGTACTTGTCGCACAGTGCACGCAGGCCCGGCAGGAACTCCGGCAGCGGCGGCACGCAGTTCATGTTGCCGGCGACCGGCTCGACGATGATGCAGGCGATCTCGGAAGGATATTGTTCAAATGCAGCCTGCACCGAATCCAGATCGTTAAAGGTACAGGTCAGGGTATGCTTGGCGAAATCGGCCGGTACGCCCGGGGAGTTAGGCTGGCCCAGGGTCAGCGCGCCGGAGCCGGCTTTGACCAGCAGGCAGTCGGCGTGGCCGTGGTAGCAGCCTTCAAATTTGATGATTTTGTCGCGGTTGGTGTAACCGCGCGCCAGACGGATGGCGCTCATGGTGGCTTCGGTTCCCGAGTTCACCATCCGCACCATGTCCATGGTCGGCACCAGTTCGGTAACCAGCTCCGCCATTTTAACTTCCATCTCGGTCGGCGCGCCAAAGCTCAGGCCGCGCTGCGCCGCTTCAATGACCGCATTGCGGATCGCCGGGTGGTTGTGTCCCAGCACCATCGGGCCCCAGGAACCGACGTAGTCGATATAACCTTTGCCGTCGACGTCGAACAGGTAAGCCCCGTCCGCCCGTTCGATAAACAGCGGCACACCGCCAACGCCGTTGAATGCACGCACCGGAGAGTTAACCCCGCCTGGGATTACCTGTTTTGCCTCGGCATACAGACTTTCGGACTTGCTGTTTAAGCTCATAGAACGGCTCCTGGATTCTCTTTTGAATGATTTGACCGCGCTATTCTAGTGAAGTGTTCGTCGATATGAAACGATCACAGTCAGATACCTATTTAGAGGGGCGATCGATTAGCGGGTGGGTTAGAATAATCAACTAGCCTATTTGTATTACATTTAATTCCATTAATGAATAACCCATTATGACTGAATTACAGCAACAGCCGCGGGTGGCGCAGGCCCCACGTCTAAAACGCAGTGACGCAGTGCGCCAGCTTTTACGTCGGGATAAAACGCCGGTGGCGATCCTGTTTATGGCGGCGCTGGTGGGCACCCTAGCGGGGCTGCTCGGGGTGGCCTTTGATAAGGCGGTAGATTGGGTGCAGCAGCAGCGCTTTTCCGCGCTGGCGCAGGTCGCCGATTATTGGATCCTGGTTTGGCCGCTGGCCTTTATTCTTTCCGCCGCGCTGGCGATGTTGGGATATTACCTAGTACGTCGCTTTGCTCCTGAGGCTGGGGGATCGGGCATACCGGAGATCGAAGGGGCATTGGAAGAGCTGCGTCCGGTGCGTTGGTGGCGGGTGATCCCGGTAAAATTTATCGGCGGTATGGGCACCTTGGGCGCGGGTATGGTACTGGGCCGCGAAGGGCCTACGGTGCAGATGGGCGGCAACGTCGGGCGCATGGTGCTGGATATCTTCCGCATGCGCGGTGCCGAAGCGCGCCATTCTTTGTTGGCAACCGGTGCAGCCGCCGGCCTGTCTGCGGCCTTTAACGCCCCGCTGGCGGGCATTTTGTTTATCATTGAAGAGATGCGGCCGCAGTTCCGCTACAACCTGATTTCGATTAAAGCGGTGTTTATCGGCGTCATCATGTCGAGCGTGGTGTTCCAGCTGTTCAACGGGGAAGGTTCGGTGATTGCGGTGGGCAAGCTTTCCTCGGCGCCGATCAATACCCTTTGGCTGTATTTGGTGCTGGGGGCGATATTTGGTGCGGTGGGGGTGATGTTCAACGCGTTGGTCTTCCGCACGCAAGATATGTTCGCTCGCCTGCACGGCGGAAAAATGCGCAAAATTTTGTTGATGGGCGGTTTGCTCGGCGGTATTTGCGGCATTCTGGGGCTGATCCAGCCCGAAGCCGCTGGCGGTGGTTTTGGCCTGATCCCGATCGCCGCAGCGGGCAACTATAGCGTCGGCATGCTGATGTTTATTTTTATCACCCGAGTGATCACCACACTGTTGTGTTTCGGTTCCGGGGCACCGGGCGGCATTTTTGCGCCAATGCTGGCGTTGGGCACGCTGTTTGGCACCGCTTTTGGCCTGGCCGGCGGGCATTTGTTCCCCGAGTACGGCATCGAAGCTGGCACCTTCGCTATTGCCGGCATGGGCGCCCTGTTTGCTGCCACGGTGCGTGCGCCGTTGACCGGGATCGTGCTGGTGCTGGAGATGACCGACAATTACCAGCTCATCCTGCCAATGATAATTACCTGTCTGGGTGCTACGCTGGTGGCGCAGTTCCTCGGGGGCAAGCCGTTGTATTCCTCCATATTAGCCCGCACCTTACAACGGCAGGAAGCGTCGCAGGCCAGCGAGGCGGCCGATAAAACAGGTAAAGAAAATACAACAAATGCGGTGAATACTTGAACGCAACACTCAGGTATTGGATAATCATTAACATTAATCCGGCCGCCATTGTAGCGACCTGATGCAGAACAATGTTGGGAGTAAAGAGTATGAGTGATGAAACAGCACTGCCCCTGCAATTTACCGAGGCAGCAGCAAGCAAGGTTAAAGTCCTGATTGCTGATGAAGAAAATCCGAATCTGAAGTTGCGGGTTTACATTACCGGTGGCGGTTGCAGCGGATTCCAATACGGCTTCACTTTTGACGACAAGGTCAACGATGGTGATATGACTATCGAGAAGCAGGGCGTCGCGCTGGTGGTTGACCCGATGAGCCTGCAGTATCTGGTGGGCGGCTCGGTCGACTATACCGAAGGCCTGGAAGGCTCGCGCTTCGTGGTGACTAACCCGAACGCCAAAACCACCTGCGGCTGTGGATCTTCCTTCAGCGTCTGATCCTGCGTGCTGCAGTACTAAACCCGCCAATCTCACCGGTTTGCGGGTTTTTTTATGGCTACCATTCTACGGTGACCAATTCTCGATAGGTTTCACTGCCGCTTTCGTTTTGTAACCTGCTACGGGTTACCTTAGGTTGGGTGTCGGTCGCATTGCCGCATTTCACCTGAGGGACTGTGTCGCTGACATCTACGCTGCACATAGGCATTAAGGTCAGGCTGACGCCGATTTTGCCGCTGGTGGTACCGGCGTAAGCGAGAGAGCTGCACAGCAGTACGCTGAACAATAAGATAATATTTTTCATCATTAGGACAAAGCCATCCGTAAGCAATCACATAATGGCTTATCGGCAAAAAGTTAATAAAATTTAACAGGGCGGGAGAATGGTTAACTTGAACTTAAAAAGTTTATTACATTGTTTTCCCTGATTTTTTCAGATGCAGATAATAACATTTGTTTATTAATTGGTCGAATATTCTGCTCTAGGGAGTGGGGACGTGATAAGACTCCGCCCGGGATCGGGCGGAGTGGGATTAGCGCTCGAGGATAAATGCGGGCAGTTTCAGGTGCCAGCGAATGGCCGCCAGCCTGATGGCTAACGTGATGACCATGCCAAGCATCATCGCCTGCTGCAGCGGCATACCGAAAGTGGCGAAGGCCGTGGCATGTACGATGCCGCCGATAATACAGGCAGTAGCGTAAATTTCGGTTCGCAGGATCATGGGGATTTCACGCGCCAGCACATCGCGGATAATGCCGCCGCCAACGCCGGTGATCACGCCCATACAGATTGCCACTAATGGGCTGGCATCGGCGGCAAAGGCTTTGTTTACCCCGATGCCGACGAACACCGCCAGCCCGACGGCATCCAGCACCGGCAAGATCCATTTAGGCAGGCGGCGCGGCTGGCGCACCAGCAGCAGCGTCAGTACGCAGGTGATCATCGCCACCACCAGATCGGTTGGATCCTTTACCCAAAATACCGGCCCGTTAGCCAATGCCATGTCGCGAATGGTGCCGCCACCGACCGCAGTGACCACGCCAAGCACCAGCACGCCAAAGGGATCCATCCGCAGCTTGCCCGCCAGCAATACGCCGGAAATGGCGAAAACTGCCGTGCCCAGGATATCCAGCCAAAACACCAGCATTAATGGATCTCCGCCAGTTGGCTGCACAGCTGTTGCGCAGCCAGCATGATGCGGGGGCCAGCGCGGTTGAACCAGTCGCCATTGAGCGCAATCACCGGTACCTGCAGTTGCGGCGCCCAGAAGGCCTTCACGCTGGCGATCTCTTTTTGATCACCGGTAATAACGATGGCCTGGGGCTGACGCGCCAACACCTGCTCACGGCTGATTTGCGGCCACGGCATGCGGCTGTCGGCAAAGATGTTTTCCGCACCGCACAGCGACAACACCTGGCTTTGCAGGGTGGCACCGGAAGTGGTGAACAGGGGCTGGGTGCCGAATTGCAGCAGGATCCGTCTTGGCTGAGTGTGAGGATATTTGGTTTTCAGGTCGGCAATTTGCTGACGAAGAGCCTCTGCGGCCTGATGCGCCTGTTCAGGATGCGGACTGTATTGGGCCAGTTGATCCAGCGAGCGGGGGATATCATCCAGAGTAGTGGCGTCGGCATAGAAAATCGGAATGCCGAATGCGGCGAGCTGATCCAGCACTCGCTGCGGATTGCCACCGCGCCAGGCGAGGATCAGATCCGGTTTTAGCGCCAGTACCCGCTCCAGATTGATGCCTTGCCAGGAGGCGACCTGCTCGAGTTTCTTGGCTGCTGGCGGATAATCTGAATAGGCGCTCACCGCCAGCAGCGTGTCGCCCATGCCGGCGGCATAGGCAAGTTCGGTGGTATTGGGTGCCAGGCTGATCACGCGCTGGGCAGCGCCGACAGGCAGCGCCACCCATAATGCCAGCAGCCACAACAGGGCTGAAAAGCGTCGCGTCACATTAACCGCGCTTAGCCAGGGTCTGCAGCATGGCGTTAACCATCAGCGTGGATTGCTGAGCGGCCACCACCAGGAACTCGTCGAAGCTCATGTGCGATTCACTGTCGGCAACGTCAGAGATTGCGCGTACCACGACAAACGGGGTGCCGAACAGGTGGCAAACGTGGCCCACGGCCGCCGCTTCCATTTCTACTGCCGCCACGCTCGGGAAAGTAGCGCGAATGCGGGCCAAAGGCTCTGCGCCGTTAATGAAGGCATCGCCGCTGCAGATCAGGCCGCGTACGGCGTTCAGATCCAGTTGCTTGATGCAGCTTTCCGCCAGGGCAATCAGCGCGTCGTCCGCGACAAACGCCGCCGGGCAGCCGGCCATTTGGCCTGGTTCGTAACCGAAAGCGGTCACGTCGGCATCGTGATAACGCACTTCTTCGGACACCACGATATCGCCGACCTTCAGCGTGCTGGCCAGGCCACCGGCAGAACCGGTGTTGATCACCACGTCCGGCTTGCAGTGTTCCAGCAGCAGGGTGGTCCCCATGGCCGCAGAAACCTTACCGATGCCGGACTTCAGCAACGCCACGTCAACGCCGCCGATCTGGCCGGTATAGATTTCACAGCCCGCGCGTTGAATGGTCTGACGGTTTTCGATTTGATCGCGCAGCAGGGTGACTTCCTGCTCCATTGCGCCGATGATGCCTACTTTCATAAATAACACTCGCTGATTGGGTGTGGGAATTGCGCCATAGTCTATCATGGCTCTCATAGAGAGATAATGCGTTGCATATGCCGTCGGGAATTGTTATCACGGGGGCTGGGCGCAACGGCGGAGAAACAGATGTCCGGGATCGACTTTAAGCAGAAAATCAGCTTCCAACGGCCCTTCAGCAACCCCATTGAAGCCGAAGAAGAATACGACATAGTGCGGCAGTTCGAGAGCGATCGCGGGCGTATTGTCAATTCCGCCGCCATTCGCCGTCTGCAGCAAAAAACCCAGGTGTTCCCGCTCGAACGCAATGCCGCGGTGCGCAGCCGCCTGACGCACTCCATGGAAGTGCAACAGGTAGGGCGGCATATCGCCAAAGAGATCCTTAATCGTTTCAAACAGGAAGGGCGGATCGACGAGCTCG
Organism: Serratia sp. Ser99; assembly: GCF_024519545.1. Taxonomy (NCBI): domain Bacteria; kingdom Pseudomonadati; phylum Pseudomonadota; class Gammaproteobacteria; order Enterobacterales; family Yersiniaceae; genus Serratia; species Serratia sp. Ser99. Next base: position 162,115 of record NZ_JALJRT010000010.1, read on the forward strand.
GCCTGACCAAACTGCTCGATCCTTTTGAAAGCATTGTCGAAATGGCCTGCCTGATGCACGACATCGGTAATCCGCCTTTTGGCCATTTTGGCGAGTCGGCAATTAACGACTGGTTTGCGCAACGGCTGGATCCTGCCAGCTGCGGCAGTGAGCCCGCCAGTAACGATCGCTGCCAGGTCAGCGTATTGCGTCTGCACGAAGGTGAGAGCGATCTTAACCGCCTGCGCAGCCGCATTCGTCACGATCTCAGCCACTTCGAAGGGAATGCCCAGGCCATCCGGCTGGTGTATACCCTGCTGAAGCTTAATCTGACCTATGCACAGGTGGGCTGTATCCTGAAATATACTCGCCCGGCCTACTGGGCCAGCGATATTCCAGCCAGCCACAACTACCTGATGAAAAAACCGGGCTTTTATCTGGCGGAAGAGGCATTTGTCGATCGGTTGCGGCGTGAGTTGAATATGGGCGAGTTCGACCGTTTCCCTCTGACCTATATTATGGAAGCCGCTGATGATATTTCGTACTGCGTGGCGGATTTGGAAGACGCGGTGGAAAAAAACATTTTCACCGTCGAACAGCTTTACCAGCATTTAACTCAGGAGTGGGGTGAGGTTACGCCGGGCGATCTGTTTGATAAAACCGTGGCCAGTGCTTTTCGCAAGATCGATCGCGGGGGCGCACGTCGCAGCACCGAAGATCAATTCTTCATGTATTTACGAGTTTTCACCGTGGCGCGTTTGGTCCCGCATGCGGCGCAGCGTTTTATTGATAATCTGGATGCGGTTTTCCAGGGAAACTTTAATCAGGCGCTGTTGGAAGATTCCAGCCCGGCTTACCAACTGCTGAAAATATTCAAGAATGTGGCCTTCAAACACGTCTTCAACCATCCTGAAGTCGAACAGTTGGAGCTGCAGGGCTACCGGGTGATCAGCGGCCTGCTGGATATCTACAGCCCGTTGCTGGCAATGTCTTTGGCGGATTTTACCCGGCTGGTGCAGGAAGACAGCCATCGTGCTTATCCGATAGAAACACGCCTGTTTCACAAGCTTTCGACTAAACATCGCCTGGCGTATATCGAAGCGATTGAAGGTTTGCAGCACCTGTCGCCGGAGCAATTGGCGATCCGGGAGTATTATTTCCGTGCGCGTTTGCTGCAGGATTATATCAGCGGCATGACCGATCTTTATGCCTATGACGAATACCGCAGATTAATGGCAGCGGAATAATTCAATCCGCTAATAAATATTATTTTAAGCAGTTTGCTTGGCGCCGAGAGCTTATTTGGAGTTTTGTAAAGACGGACAATATTTGTTTACTATTACCAATAATCTGCGCCGGAACTTCGGGTTATTAATAGGCTCTCACTATGCACAAAGACCCTAATACTTTCTGATCGACTTTAGAAGAGACACACAGATGAAAAAAACCGCATTAGTTCTGAGCGCATTGGCATTCAGTATTGGTATGGCGATGGGCCCGATGACGGCCGTCGCCGCAGAAACCGCGTCTTCCAGCACCCAGCAATTGCCAAGCCTGGCACCGATGCTGGAAAAAGTGATGCCTTCCGTGGTGAGCATTAATGTTGAAGGCAGCACCACGGTCAATACGCCGAAAATGCCGCAGCAGTTCCAACAGTTCTTTGGTGAGGATTCACCGTTCTGCCAGGATGGTTCGCCATTCCAGGGCTCGCCGATGTGCCAGGGCGGCGCTGGCGCTGAACCGGGGGCGCCTGATCAGGGCACGCAGCAAAAATTCCAGGCGCTGGGCGCCGGGGTAGTGATTGACGCGGCCAAGGGCTACGTCGTCACCAACAACCACGTGGTGGATAACGCCAACAAAATCCAGGTTCAACTGAGCGACGGTCGCAAATTTGACGCCAAGGTGATCGGCAAGGATCCGCGTTCCGATATTGCGTTAATCCAACTGAAAGACTTTAAGAACCTGACGGCGATCAAGATGGCGGACTCCGAGCAACTGCGAGTCGGTGATTACACCGTCGCGATCGGCAACCCCTATGGACTGGGTGAAACAGCCACTTCCGGTATCGTTTCTGCACTGGGTCGCAGTGGGTTAAATATCGAGAACTACGAGAACTTTATCCAGACCGATGCGGCGATTAACCGCGGTAACTCTGGTGGCGCCTTGGTGAACCTTAACGGCGAACTGATCGGCATTAACACCGCGATCCTGGCGCCGGACGGTGGCAACATCGGTATCGGTTTTGCTATTCCGAGCAACATGGTGAAAAACCTGACCGCGCAAATGGTCGAGTACGGTCAGGTCAAACGCGGTGAATTGGGCATTATGGGTACCGAACTGAACTCTGAACTGGCGAAAGCGATGAAAGTGGACGCGCAGCGCGGGGCATTCGTCAGCCAGGTGATGCCGAAGTCTTCTGCCGCCAAAGCGGGTATCAAGGCCGGTGACGTGATTGTCACCATGAACGGTAAAGCGATTTCCAGCTTTGCTTCGTTCCGCGCGGAAATCGGTACTCTGCCGGTAGGCAGCAAAATGTCGCTGGGCATTCTGCGCGACGGCAAGCCTGTTACCGTGGACGTTACGCTGGAACAAAGCGCCCAGACTCAGGTTGAGTCCGGTAATATTTACACCGGTATTGAAGGTGCCGAACTGAGCAATGGCCAGGTCGGCAACCAGAAAGGCGTGAAGGTAGATAGCGTTAAAGCCGGCAGCGCTGCCGCCCGTATTGGGCTGAAAAAAGGTGACGTGATCCTGGGCGTTAACCAACAGCCGATCCAGAACCTGGGTGAACTGCGCAAGATCCTCGACAGCAAACCTTCGGTGCTGGCGCTGAATATCCTGCGTGGCGACACCAGCCTGTACCTGTTGATGCAGTAATGACCCACAGGTTTTTACCAAAAAGGCACGCTACGGCGTGCCTTTTTATTGCCTGTTACTTCAGGCCAAATGAGCGCGCGCGGCTTGGCAGACCAGCTCAATCTCATCTAGCAGCTCCAGCCATTCCGGCTCCAAATCATCGCTGCTTACACCCCGACGCAGCTGCTGTTCAATGTAGAAACACAGCTGTTTCAGACGCGGTACGCCGCTGTAGCTGCAACTGCCGTGCAGTTTGTGGATCAAATCCAGAATGTCGGCGTCCGGCGTGCCGTCGAGCATCGCTTGCACGCGTTCGCTAACCTGTGGCAGGAAGTCGAGCAGCATCTGCAATAGGTCACGGGCCAGATCGGGCTTGTTGGCCGCCTGACGCAGCGCCAGGGCCCAGTCGAGCGACAACGGCGGTTCATTAACGGAAACGGGTGCCGGCGTTACCGGGTCGGGTTCGCCGCTGTGATAGCGGGCCAACACGCGGGTCAGCATGGCTTCGTCAATCGGTTTGGCCAGATAGTCGTCCATGCCTGCCTGCAGCAAATGTTCGCGTTCGCCGCTGACCGCATGGGCGGTGACGGCGACGATCGGCGTTGAATTGTGGTGCGGCAGTTGGCGGATCAGCTCGCTGGTTCGAATACCGTCAATATTGGGCATCTGGATATCCATCAGGATCAAATCCAGCACGTTATCGCGCGCCAGCAGCAGCGCTTCTTCTCCGCTTTCACACAGCAGGGTCTTTTCCACCTGTTCGGCCAGCAGGGTGCCGATCAGTTTCAGGTTGGCCGGATTATCGTCAACCGCCATCACCGTTAGCGGCAGGCGTTTACGTTCCGGCAGCGCAGTGATGCGCGGCGGCGTTTCCATGCGCAGCAGCGGGAACAGGCGATTACTGGTGATTGGCTTGATCAGGCAACCGGCGGCGCCCTGTTGTTTAAGCATTTCGGCGTTGATTTGCGACTGGCAAGGCAGCGCCAGAATCACCCGGTCGGCGACTTTCAAAGCCGCCAGCAGCTTGCTTTCGTGCTGGGCCATATTGTCGCGGAAGGGGATTGGCACACCCACCAGCAGGAAATCGTAATGTTTCTTCGGCAGTTGGGCCAGCGTAGGTGAATGGGTAATCACCAGTTGGGTGACGTTCAGCATATTGAGCGTCGCCTGTGCTGCCATCGGGTTGGCTTCGATATACCCCAACGTCTTGCCTTGCAGATCCGGCAGGCTTGGCGGCAGCGACAGCATGCCTTCGTGCAGATCGAGCGTGATGTGGAACCAGAAGGTCGAGCCGCGATTCAACTGGCTGTGGAAGCAGATATCGCCGCCCATTTCTTTCACCAGCTTCTGGGTGATCACCAGCCCCAGGCCGGTGCCGCCGTGACGGCGTGAAATACTGGCGTCCGCCTGACGAAACGCCTGGAACAGCTGTGACTGTTGTCGTTCGGAGATGCCGATGCCGGTGTCGTGGATTTGTACTTCCAGCTCAATCTGGCGGTCTTGCAGGCCGCGCAGTTCGACACGGATATCGATGTTGCCGGTTTCGGTAAACTTGATTGCGTTGCCCAGCAGGTTGGTAATGATCTGCTGTAGCCGCAGCGAATCGCCGATCACCTGCTCTGGAACGTCGTTGTGCACGTCCAGCGTCAGCTCCAGCCCTTTTTCGTGGGCGCTCGGTGCCAACAGCACAATGACCTCGTCGAGGGTTTCACGCAGCGAGAACGGAATATGCTCCAGCACCAGCTTGCCGGCCTCCAGTTTGGAGAAGTCCAGCACGTCGTTGATGATGGTCAGCAAGTTGTTGGCCGAGCGCTCGATGGTTTGCAGGTAGTCGGTTTGGGTGACGCTCATTTCGGTTTTCAGCATCTGACGGGTAAAGCCAATCACGCCGTTGAGCGGAGTACGCAGCTCGTGCGACATGTTCGCCAGGAATTCGGATTTGATGCGGGCCGCTTCCTGGGCGCGTTTTTTCGCCAGATCCAGCTCGACGTTCTGGATCTCCATTTGCTCCAGGGTTTCGCGCAGGTCGGAGGTCGCCTGATCGATGTTCTGCTGCATCTCTTCATGGTAGGCCGTGAGCGACATCGCCATTGAGTTGATGCCGTTCTTCAGCATATGCAGTTCGCCCAGCATAAAGCCTTCGACGCGGCTGTCGAGCTGACCGCGGCGGATGCGATCGACGGTATTGACCATATTGCGGATCGGGCCGGTGACGTCGCGCATCAGACGGTAAGCGAACAGAATGGCGATACACATGCACAACAGCAGCAGCAGGGTGGAAACGAAGACCTCTTTGTATTGCTGCAGGCGAACCGACTGCAGATCCAGCTCGATTGCCACATAACCCAGGCGGTTGTCCTGCTGGAGATCGCTGCTGGCAGCCTGGTCCGGGTACTGGCTCTCCGCCAGGATCGGGGTGCGCAGGATCAGCGAGTCACCGCGCCGGGTCAGCATCAGATCCGTGGGGATCGGAACCCCCTTCGGCAACTGCAATTGGGTAAAGTTGTGATGGTAATTGGAGGTGACAAACAGATTATTCTGCGCATCAAATACCGTAATTGAACGCACAATATCTGAATGACGGCGGTGTAACAGACTGACCAACTGCCTGACCGACTCGCGGCTGCGGAACGTCATGCCGTACTCGCTGGCCACTGCCAACGGTTCGATAATGCTGGCGCCGGCGTCAACCAGTTGTTCTTGCAATTCATTGTAGCGATGCACTACGAAGAAAGTGCTGAGCAACAGACCAATCAACAGCGTTGGGGCCAGAATCAGGATCATCATGCGCGCCCGCAGGCTGTATTTGGTCATGGGTTTCCAATGTGGGAGAATTGCCGGACAATCTCTACTTTAAATGAACCAGCACTCAATCGACAAATATGGCGCAATTCTACTCTCCGAAACGTCGCGTGACGACCCGGCAAAATTCTCCCGTGCTAACACTGACGGTAGACAACCTCGATCCCTTTGGTCAGGGCGTGGCGCACCACAACGGCAAAGCGATTTTCGTCCCCGGGGTATTGCCGGGCGAGCAGGCGGAAGTCCAACTCACGGAAGAAAAAAACAAGTTTGCCAAAGGCAGGTTAAAGCGCCTGCTCAGCCGCAGCCCGCAACGTGTCGAACCGCGCTGCCCACACTTTGGCGTGTGCGGCGGTTGCCAGCAGCAACACGCGGATGAAAGCCTGCAGCAGCAGAGCAAGGCGGCGGCCCTGGTGCGAATGATCGCTCGCGAAACCGGCGTTACGCCGCAGCAGGAGCCGGTGATCGCGGGTCCACAATACGGCTATCGCCGTCGCGCCCGTCTCGGGCTGTTGTGGCAGCCCAAACAGCAGCGTCTGGTGATGGGCTTTCGCCAGGCGGCGTCCAGCGATCTGGTGCCGGTGACGCAATGCCCGGTGCTGCATCCTGAACTGGAACAATTACTGACGCCGTTGCGATCTTGCCTGAGCGCATTGCAGGTCGCCAGACGACTCGGGCATGTCGAACTGGTGCTGGCAGATAATGGCCCGGTACTGGTTCTGCGCCATCTCGACGCCTTGAAAGAGGATGACCGCCAGGCCTTGCAGGCTTTTGCGCGGACAAAAAACGTAACCATTTATTTGGCGCCGGACAGCGATAGCCTCGAAAAACTGTGCGGTGAAACGCCGTATTATCAGGTCGACGGGCTACGCTTAGACTTCAGTCCGCGTGACTTTATTCAGGTAAATGACCACGTAAATCAGCAAATGGTGGCCCAGGCCCTTGAATGGCTCAGTATTCAACCCAATGATCGGGTATTGGATCTGTTCTGCGGTATGGGCAATTTTACCCTGCCGTTGGCGCGACGCGCCGCTGCGGTGGTAGGCATAGAAGGTGTTGCCACACTGGTAGCGAATGGGCAATATAATGCACATAAGAATAGGCTGAATAACGCCAGCTTCTTCCATGAAAATCTGGAAGAGGACGTTGAGCAACAACCTTGGGCAGCACAAGGATTTGATAAAGTGATGCTGGACCCTGCCCGTGCGGGCGCGGCCGGAGTGATGTCACATATTGTTAAACTGGCGCCAGAGCGGGTGGTTTATGTTTCCTGTAACCCGACCACGCTGGCACGCGACAGCAAAGTGCTGCTGAGCGCCGGTTATCGTCTTGCACGTGTGCGGATGTTGGATATGTTTCCGCATACGGGGCATCTTGAGTCAATGGCGCTGTTTATTAACGGTTCTGCGCCAGAGGTCGCTGCAAAGTAGGGAGAGGGTATGGTTGCGGTAAGAAGTGCACATCTGAACACGGCTGGTGAATTTGCTCTCGACGAGTGGATTGCCAGCTTGGGGCTACCTAACCCGCAGTCATGTGAGCGATTAGCCGCAACCTGGCGTTACTGTGAGCAGCAGACCCAGAACCATCCTAATGCGCCGCTGTTGCTGTGGCGCGGGCTGGAAATGGTCGAGATCCTCTCTACTCTGAGCATGGATAACGACAGCATGCGCGCCGCGCTGCTGTTCCCGCTGGTGGACGCCGGCATCGTGCAGGAAGAAACCCTGACCGAAGAGTTCGGCAAGGGCATTACCTATCTGGTGCATGGCGTACGCGATATGGACGCCATCCGCCAACTGAAAGCCACTCAAAACGATTCGATGGCCTCCGAACAGGTCGACAACGTGCGCCGCATGCTGTTGGCGATGGTGGAGGATTTCCGCTGCGTGGTCATCAAGCTGGCGGAGCGTATCGCTCACCTGCGCGAAGTGAAAGATGCGCCGGAAGACGAGCGCGTGCTGGCGGCAAAAGAGTGTTCGAATATCTATGCGCCGCTGGCTAACCGTCTGGGTATCGGGCAGCTCAAATGGGAGCTGGAAGATTTCTGCTTCCGCTACCTGCATCCGGACGAGTACAAGCGTATCGCCAAGCTGCTGCACGAACGCCGCATCGATCGCGAACAGTTTATTGACGATTTCGTCGCCTCGCTGCGTAATGCGATGGTCGATGAAGGCGTCAAGGCGGACATCTACGGTCGTCCAAAACACATTTACAGCATCTGGCGCAAGATGCAGAAGAAGGCGTTGGCGTTTGATGAGCTGTTTGACGTGCGCGCGGTACGCGTGGTGGTCGAACGCTTGCAGGACTGCTATGCCGCGCTGGGGATTGTGCATACCCACTTCCGCCATCTGCCGGATGAGTTCGACGACTACGTCGCCAACCCGAAACCCAACGGTTATCAGTCGATCCACACCGTAGTACTGGGGCCGCGCGGGAAAACGCTGGAAATTCAGATCCGCACCCGGCAGATGCATGAAGATGCAGAACTGGGTGTCGCCGCGCACTGGAAATACAAAGAGGGTGCGGTTGCGACGGTTCGCTCAGGCTACGAGGAACGTATCGCCTGGCTGCGCAAACTGATCGCCTGGCAGGAAGAGATGGCGGACTCCGGCGAGATGCTCGACGAGGTTCGCAGCCAGGTGTTCGACGATCGGGTTTATGTATTCACCCCGAAAGGCGACGTGGTGGATCTGCCAGCCGGCTCTACGCCGCTCGACTTCGCTTACCATATTCACAGCGACGTCGGCCACCGTTGCATCGGTGCCAAAATTGGCGGCCGCATCGTGCCCTTTACCTACCAGCTGCGGATGGGAGACCAGATTGAAATCATCACCCAGAAGCAGCCGAACCCAAGCCGCGACTGGCTGAACCCGAACCTCGGTTATATCACCACCAGCCGTGGACGCTCCAAGATCCACAACTGGTTCCGCAAGCAGGATCGCGATAAAAATATCCTTGCCGGTCGCCAGATGCTGGACAGCGAGCTGGAACACCTCGGTATCAGCCTGAAAGAGGCCGAGAAGCTGCTGATCCCGCGTTACAACATGAATTCGCTGGATGAAATACTGGCGGCGATTGGCGGCGGTGATATTCGCCTGAATCAGATGGTGAATTTCCTGCAGGGCAAGTTCAACAAACCGAGCGCCGAAGAGCAGGATCGCGAAGCGCTGCGGCAGTTGGTGCAGCAGAAAGCGCCGCCGGCAACCCGCAGCAAGGACAACGGCCGGGTGGTGGTGGAAGGGGTAGGCAACCTGATGCACCACATTGCCCGTTGCTGCCAGCCGATCCCGGGCGACGATATTATCGGTTTTATCACCCAGGGGCGCGGCATCTCCATTCACCGTGCGGACTGTGACCAACTGGTGGATCTGCAATCGCACGCGCCGGAACGTATCGTGGATGCGGTGTGGGGCGAAAGCTATTCCAGCGGTTACTCGCTGGTGGTGCGCGTGATGGCCAACGATCGCAGCGGCCTGCTGCGTGACATCACCACCATTTTGGCCAACGAAAAGGTCAACGTGCTGGGCGTCGCCAGCCGCAGCGACACCAAAAAACAGCTGGCAACCATCGATATGGACATTGAAATCTACAACCAACAGGTACTGGGCCGGGTGTTAGCCAAGCTCAATCAACTGCCGGACGTGATAGACGCCAAACGCCTGCACGGCAGCTAAATCAGCTGCGTCTTTCGGGCCACATCATTGTTGGCCAGGCTCCGTGGCTTCAGTTATCGTAGTGGGCGAACCTATTCGCCCCGATTGACCCCGGCGCAGCACGCTGCGCCGCTACATTAATGACCGGCGCCGATTCTTTTGTCAGAGACTTTCTTATGACCCAATCTTCTCCACTGCACCGCTTGCTGAACATCATGAAAACGCTGCGCGATCCGCAGGTCGGTTGCCCATGGGACCGCAAACAAACCTTCGCCACCATCGCCCCTTACACGTTGGAAGAAACCTACGAGGTACTGGACGCTATCGAACGTCAGGACTACGGCGATCTGCGTGACGAACTGGGGGACCTGCTGTTCCAGGTGGTGTTCTACGCCCAGATGGGCCAGGAGCAGGGGCTGTTTGACTTCGACGAGGTGTGTAACGCCATCAGCGACAAGCTGGAACGCCGTCATCCGCACATTTTCGGGGAAGCCGATGCCGCGGACAGCGAGGCCGTTGCGGCCCGCTGGGAGCAGTTGAAGGCCGGTGAGCGTGCAGAGAAAGCGCTGCATTCTGCGCTGGATGACATTCCTCAGGCGCTGCCAGCGCTGATGAAAGCGCACAAGATTCAGAAACGCTGCGCTTCGGTCGGTTTTGACTGGCATACGTTGGGCCCGGTGCTGGACAAGGTGTACGAAGAGATTGACGAAGTGATGCATGAAGCGCAGCAGGCGGTAGTCGACGAACAGAAACTGGAAGAGGAAATCGGCGATCTGCTGTTCGCCACGGTGAATTTATCGCGCCATCTTGGCCATAAGGCAGAAAATGCGTTGCAGGCAGCCAACCGCAAGTTCGAGCGCCGTTTCCGTCAGGTGGAAGAGATTATCCAACGGCGTGGGCTGCAGATGGGCGAAGCAACGCTGGAGCAGATGGAAGAGGCGTGGCAGCAGGTTAAGCGCCAGGAAAACTAATCTGCCGCTCGGGTGTCCTAGGATTGTCGCAGTAGCTTAATCTTGATCGGCGACAAGGTTCACCTAAGCTGAAACGGTTAAGCTCGGAGTCATAGTTTGCTGAACCGTGACTTACCGACAGCAAAACGCCAACAAACTGAAATCTAAGGCGTTTTATTGTCTCGAAAGGGCGGAAAAATAAATTTTTCTGTGCTAACTCATTGTTTTAAAAAGACAGGCTCTGGCAGGCCGATAGAGTAAACCCTGATGAACCCTTGATGGTGACAGAGATGATGGACAGTAAAACGATCGTTTGTAGGTCAGGAGAGGTTCGGGTATACTACTTTCCCGTCTTGGTTCTTCCATCGTCTTTAAACCTAAACTCTCAGGTTCAGCATGACAACTAATTATATTTTTGTGACCGGCGGGGTCGTATCCTCTCTGGGTAAAGGCATTGCCGCAGCCTCTCTGGCGGCTATTCTTGAAGCCCGTGGCCTCAACGTTACCATCATGAAACTGGACCCGTACATCAACGTGGATCCGGGCACCATGAGCCCGATTCAGCATGGGGAAGTTTTCGTCACCGAAGACGGCGCAGAAACCGATCTGGATTTGGGTCACTACGAGCGCTACATCCGCACCAAAATGTCGCGCCGCAACAACTTCACCACCGGTCGCATTTACTCCGACGTTCTGCGTAAAGAACGCCGTGGCGACTATCTGGGCGCAACCGTACAGGTCATCCCGCACATCACCAACGCGATCAAAGAGCGCATCCTCGAAGGCGGCGAAGGCCACGACGTGGTGTTGGTTGAGATCGGCGGTACCGTCGGCGATATCGAATCGCTGCCGTTCCTGGAAGCCATCCGCCAGATGGCCGTGGAAGTGGGCCGCGAGCACACCCTGTACATGCACCTGACTCTGGTGCCATACATGGCCGCTGCCGGTGAAGTGAAAACCAAACCTACTCAGCATTCCGTAAAAGAACTGCTTTCCATCGGTATTCAGCCAGATGTGCTGATTTGCCGTTCCGATCGCACAGTTCCTGCTAACGAACGCGCGAAAATCGCACTTTTCTGTAACGTGCCGGAAAAAGCCGTTATCTCCCTGAAAGACGTTGATTCTATTTATAAAATCCCAGGCCTATTGAAATCTCAGGGGCTTGATGATTATATTTGTAAACGATTCAGCCTCAACGCGCCGGAAGCCAACCTGGCCGAGTGGGAGCAGGTTATTTACGAAGAAGCCAATCCGGGCGGCGAAGTGACTATCGGTATGGTCGGCAAATATGTCGAACTGCCGGATGCTTATAAGTCGGTAATTGAAGCGCTGAAACACGGCGGCCTGAAAAATCGTCTGACCGTGAACATCAAGCTGATCGACTCGCAGGATGTTGAAACCCGCGGCGTAGAAGTGCTGAAAGGTCTGGATGCGATCCTGATCCCAGGCGGCTTCGGCTACCGTGGCGTAGAAGGCAAGGTGATGACCGCGCGTTATGCGCGTGAAAACAACATCCCTTATCTGGGTATCTGCCTGGGTATGCAGGTGGCGCTGATGGAGTTCGCCCGCAACGTTGTGGGTATGGAGAACGCCAACTCAACCGAGTTTGTGCCAGACTGTAAGTACCCGGTGGTGGCATTGATCACCGAATGGCGTGACGAAGACGGCAACGTCGAAGTCCGTACCGAAGAAAGCGATTTGGGTGGCACGATGCGTGTCGGTGGCCAGCAATGTCACCTGACCGACAATAGCCTGGTGCGTCAGATGTACGGCGAACCGACCATTGTTGAACGTCATCGTCACCGTTATGAAGTTAACAACATGCTGTTGAAGCAAATTGAAGCCGCCGGGCTGTTGGTTGCCGGCCGTTCCGCAGACAACAAGCTGGTTGAGATTATCGAACTGCCGAATCACCCGTGGTTTGTAGCTTGTCAGTTCCACCCGGAATTTACTTCGACGCCGCGTGATGGTCATCCGTTGTTCGCCGGCTTTGTGAAGGCCGCTGGTGAGTATCAGAAGCGCCAGGTGAAATAAAATATTTGGTAGACGGCGCGCGGTGAGAACCGCGCGCTGTTTGTCTGGAGTTTTAGTTTAACTTGTACTGAGGAAAACCTAATGTCCAAAATCGTTAAAGTCATCGGTCGTGAAATCATCGACTCCCGCGGTAACCCGACTGTTGAAGCCGAAGTGCATCTGGAAGGCGGTTTCGTAGGTCTGGCTGCTGCGCCGTCAGGTGCTTCTACCGGTTCCCGTGAAGCACTGGAACTGCGTGACGGTGACAAGTCTCGTTTCCTGGGTAAAGGCGTACTGAAAGCCGTTGCTGCAGTAAACGGCCCGATCGCTCAGGCAGTATTGGGCAAAGATGCCAAAGACCAGGCTAACATCGACAAGATCATGATCGACCTGGACGGTACTGAGAACAAATCCCAGTTCGGCGCTAACGCCATTCTGGCGGTTTCCCTGGCAGCGGCTAAAGCGGCTGCAGCTTCCAAAGGTATGCCGCTGTATGAGCACATCGCTGAGCTGAACGGCACTCCAGGCAAATTCTCTATGCCACTGCCTATGATGAACATCATCAACGGCGGCGAGCACGCTGACAACAACGTCGACATTCAGGAATTCATGATTCAGCCGGTTGGCGCGAAAACCCTGAAAGAAGCCGTTCGCATCGGTTCTGAAGTTTTCCATCACCTGGCGAAAGTGCTGAAGGCCAAAGGCCTGAACACCGCTGTAGGTGACGAAGGCGGCTACGCACCAAACCTGGGTTCCAACGCCGAAGCCCTGGCTGTTATCGCTGAAGCGGTAAAAGCAGCAGGCTACGAGCTGGGCAAAGACGTGACCCTGGCGATGGACTGTGCGGCTTCCGAGTTCTACAAAGACGGTAAATACGTCCTGGCCGGCGAAGGCAACAAAGCCTTCACTTCCGAAGAGTTCACTCACTTCCTGGAAGAGCTGACCAAACAATATCCAATCGTGTCTATCGAAGACGGCCTGGACGAATCTGACTGGGATGGTTTCGCATACCAGACCAAAGTGCTGGGCGACAAAATCCAGCTGGTGGGCGACGACCTGTTCGTTACCAACACCAAGATCCTGAAAGAAGGTATCGAGAAAGGCATCGCTAACTCCATCCTGATCAAATTCAACCAGATCGGTTCTCTGACCGAAACTCTGGCTGCTATCAAGATGGCGAAAGACGCAGGCTACACCGCGGTGATCTCTCACCGTTCAGGTGAAACCGAAGACGCAACCATCGCCGACCTGGCTGTGGGTACTGCGGCTGGCCAGATCAAAACCGGTTCTATGAGCCGTTCTGACCGCGTTGCTAAATACAACCAACTGATCCGTATCGAAGAAGCGCTGGGTGCACGCGCTCCGTTCAATGGCCTGAAAGAAGTTAAAGGTCAGTAATAACGGTTTGGTTCGTTGCTAAATGAAACCCGCTCCGGCGGGTTTTTTTATCACTGGTTATTTACATAAGTGATAGTGAGTTATTTATTATTATTGAACTAATATCGTATTATCTGTTTTTTAACTTGATGTATTAATTATAATAATAAAATTCCTATTTTATATATTCTCTTTTCTATTGCTTTATATTTTTTCGTTACTAGACTGCCAGTAAGGCAGAAGAATTAAGCCTGTATTCCTGCCTCCATTCGTTTCCCTAAAAATTGCCGAGCCGTGACTCGGCTGGGTGAGGGCTTGATGCGAAACAGGATTGTGATAGTCGGTGGGGGTACCGGAGGGACCATATTGGCCAATTTACTGGCCACGAAATTACATCGGGAAATATTGAATAATAAAGTTGAGTTATTGATGATTTCGGATTCTCCGATTCATTATTATAAACCCGCTTTTATGTACGTTGCCTTTAACGCTTTTTTCAAACAGGAATTAACCCGCTCACAGCAAAGCCTGCTGCGTCCGGAAATTCAGTTTATTGTCGATAAAGCGGAGCGCTTTGATTTAACTCAGCGAGTGATCCATACCCGCAGTGGCAAACAGTACCCGTATGATTTTCTGGTGTTTGCCACCGGCTGCGTGCCCTGGCCGGAGCGTATCGAAGGGTTGGCGCAGGCAGGCGATCATTTTTACCAATATCAGGCCGCCCGCCAGCTGGCACAAAAGCTGTCGAGCATCGAAAAAGGCCGAATTTTTATCACCGTCTCCTTCCCCGAAACGCCCAATGTGCCGCACCAGTGCGGTATTGCCCCGATAGAAACCACCCTGATGCTCGATGATTACCTGCGTCGACGCGGAGTGCGTAAAGCGGTTGAAATTGTTTATACCTACCCCAGTGTTTCGCAGTTGCTGCGTAACTGCCTGTTTTTACAGCGTCCAACCGCAGAGGCCTTGCCCGGTATTTTCGCCGCGCGGGATATTCGCCATCAGCGCGGGTTTACTCTCAGCCGGGTGGATGAGCAGCAGAAAATCGCTTTTTCCGCCGAAGGTGAGCAGCAGCCGTTCGATATTTTGATGGCTACCCCACCTATCCGTGCGGTAGAGGCAGTGCGGAACACGGGGCTGAGCGAGGGGCATAACGGCGAAGGCTGGTTGCCGACCGACCATCAGACGCTGCAGGTCTACGGCCAACAAGGGGTCTATGTCATCGGCGATACGGTGGATTTGCCGGTCAGTAAGGCCGGTGGCTCCTGCCACAATCAGGCGCCGGTGATTGCCGACAATATCGTGGCGGAACTGAGGCTGGGCCAGACCGTTAGCCACTACGACGGCAAGGTGCAGGCCATTGCTCAAATGGGGCTGCAAGCCGGGATGCCGCTGGTTTACGACTACCGCAACGATGTGTTGCCGACGCCTTCAACCAAAGTCGGCGGCATGTTGCGCAACGGTTTTAATCGCGGACTCTACTGGGCGACGGTACGCGGGCTGATTTAACGGAGGGCCTATGAACGCATCTGAACATGAACCCCTGGCGGCTTTGCTGGAGAAGCTACAGCCGCTGCTGGCCGGCGGTCGGCTCGATAACGTGGTCGATCTGTTGTCGCTGCTGTCTGACCTGGTGGATATCGCCGATAACGCGCTGGTGGAAAAACTCTCCGGCGTCTTTGAGGGCCTGGTGGCTGCGGGATGGGAGGGCGGAATGGCGCTGAAAATGGCGCATACCGAGTTGCAGTTGGATCCCTCACCCGTCAATTTTCGTGCGCTGTACGCCTTGTTGCGGCAGCCGGATACCTTACTGGGCCTGATGCTGGTGCTGCGTACTTTGCAAATCGTTGGTCAGCGTATGCGCAGCAGCGCACTGCCCACGGATGTTTGAACGAACTAAGCATCATTGTTTTCACTCACTCAGTTAAGGAGTTGTCATGTCTGCCATCTTCAGGCAAGCCTTTGCAACACGCGCGATCCATCACGGTTACGATCCCCAGCAGTATCTGGGAGCGCTCTGTCCCCCGGTGTTTATGAGCTCGACCTTTACGTTCCCGACGGCGGAATATGGCGGTGCCTGCTTTGAAGGCACTGAGCCGGGGTATTTTTATTCACGCATTGCCAACCCGACCCTCAACCTGCTGGAACAGCGGATAGCCAATCTGGAGGGGGGCGAAGCTGCGGTGGCGTTTTCCTCCGGTATGGGCGCGATTACCGCCTGCTGCTGGACACTGCTCAATCCGGGCGACGAGCTGATCGTTGACGAGACGATTTACGGCTGCACCTTCAGTTATTTTCATCACGGATTGGCGCGCTACGGCGTGAAAATCACTCATGTCGACCTGACCCGCCCGGAGCGTCTGGCAGCGGCGATCGGCCCCCGGACCCGCATGGTGTATTGCGAAACGCCGGCCAACCCGAATATGCGTTTGGTCGATATTGCCGCAGTCGCCGAAATTGCTCACCGCCAACAGGCGCTGTTGCTGGTGGATAACACCTATTGCACCCCGTATCTGCAACGGCCGCTGGAACAGGGGGCCGATATAGTGGTGCACTCCGCTACCAAATACATCGGGGGACATGGTGATCTGTTGGCTGGACTGGTGGTGACGCGGCAGGATTTGGCGCAGGACATCCGTTTAGTTGGGCTGAAAGACATGAACGGTGCGGTGCTGTCTGCCCAGGATGCGGCATTGCTGCTGCGCGGGCTGAAAACCCTGCCGTTGCGTATGGAACGCCATTGCGACAACGCCCAGCGTTTGGCGGAAATGCTGGCTCAGCACTCGGCGGTAGAACGTGTCTATTATCCCGGGCTGGAGGATTTTCCCCAGTATGAGTTGGCGCAGCGGCAAATGGCGCGGCCGGGCGGCATGCTGGCGTTTGAACTCAAAGGCGGCATGGCGGCGGGCATTCGCTTCCTCAATGCGCTGCGTTTGATCTTGCGCGCGGTCAGCCTGGGGGATTGCGAATCGCTGGCGCAGCATCCCGCCAGCATGACCCACTCGGCCTACAGCCCCGAAGAGCGGCAGCGTCACCATATCAGCGACGGGCTGATACGCTTGTCCGCCGGCCTGGAAGATCTTGGCGACCTGCAGGCCGATATCCGCCAGGCCTTGGCGCAAAGCTAGCCTTGATGCCCCCGCCCAGTGGGGAGGGGCAAGCGTTAACCTAGCGCAGGGGCAATTTCCGCCAGCGCCTGTTCGTCCTGCAATAGCGCGGCGCTGCTGGCAATGTCGGGCGCCAACCAGCGATCCTGATGGTAAGGTTCTACCCTTTGACGCAGCAGTCGCCAGGCGCGCCCGGTACCTTCGCCGACGCGTTGCGGTTGCAAAAACTCGAAGGCCTGCGCCGCCAACAGATATTCAATCGCCAGGATCTGGTTAACGTTGGCCAACAGCTTATGCAGCCGCAATGCCGCACCGGTCCCCAGACTGAGGTGATCTTCCTGCAGCGCCGAAGTGACATAGTTATCCACTACGCAAGGCTGGGCCAGCTGGCGGTTCTCTGCGCACAGCGATGCCGCCACGTATTGAGCGATCATCATGCCGGAGTTGACGCCCGGCTCACTGACCAAAAATGGCGGCAAACCGCTGACCAGCGGGTTAATCAGACGATCGACGCGCCGTTCCGCAATACCGCCGAGTTCGGCGATAGCGATCGCCAGCATATCGGCGGCCATCGCGACCGATTCGCCGTGCGGATTGGCCTGTGACATGACGCGGAAGTTATCCGGCGTGCCAAGCAGCAACGGGTTATCGGTGGTGCCATTCAGCTCGGTTTCAATCTGTCGTTCGGCATGAGCCATCTGATCGCGGCAGGCACCGTGCACCTGTGGAATCGAGCGGATGCTCAGCGCATCCTGAGTGCGAATACCTTTGCTGGCGGCAATCACCTCGCTGCCGTGCAGTAGCGCCCGCAGATTGGCACCCACCCGTTGCATGCCTGGGTGCGGTTTCAACGCCAGTATTTCCTCGTCGAAGGCGGCAATTTGTCCGCGTAAAGCTTCAAAGCTCATGGCACCCAGCACGTCTGCCCAACGCGCCAGTCGCCAGGCGTCGGCCAACGCCAGGCAGCTCAGTCCGGTCATGCAGGGCGTACCATTGACCAGACACAGGCCATCTTTGGCCCCGAGCGGTGGCAGCGCTATACCTTCTTCCGCCAGCGCCTGAGCGGCGGCGACGATTTGCCCACGATAGCTGACCTCGCCGAGCCCGAGCAGGGCAACGCCGACGTGCGCCATATGGGTCAGATAGCCGACCGATCCCTGCGACGGCACCTGAGGCGTGACGCCGTGGTTAAGCAGCGCCAGCAGCGTCTCAACCACCGACCGGTGGATGCCGGATTTGCCATGGCTGTAGTTCACGATAGCGCAGCAAATAATGGCGCGGGTCTGTTCGTCGCTCAGCGGTGTACCTACCCCACAGGCGTGGCTCATCAAGGTATTGCGCGAAAGCTGTGCCAACTGTTCACCGTGCAGCGCCTGGTTACAGAGCGCACCCAGGCCGGTATTGACGCCGTAGGCGCGTTGTTCACTGGTGACGATTTGCTGAACGATAGCCTGCGCGTTCTCAATACGTGCCCAGGCCGCGTCAGACAGGCTGAGCGGCACCCTATGGCGCGCCACCGCCACCACGTCCTGCCAGCGCAGCGGCTGGCGGTCGATCTCTACTGACGAAGGATAGTGCATTTGGGTTTCCTCAGGCATGGGCTACCCTCCTCGGGCGGGGCTTTTGCACATTTTCATCCAGCGCCAGACGGCGTTGCACGAAGCGGTTAACGTATTCGTCGGCCGGGTTGTTAAGAATGTCCTGCGGCGTGCCGACCTGGATCAGTTTGCCGTCCTTGAGGATCGCGATCCGGTTGCCGATGCGAACCGCCTCATCGAGATCGTGGGTGATAAACACCAGCGTTTTGTGCAGCTCTTTTTGCAGCGCCAGCAGTTGATCCTGCATCTCGGCGCGAATCAACGGATCCAGTGCGCTGAAGGCTTCGTCCAGCAAAATGATGTCGGTATCGGTGGCCAGCGCACGCGCCAGCCCGACGCGTTGGCGCATGCCGCCGGAGAGTTGATGCGGATAGGATTTCTCATAGCCCTTCAGCCCTACGGTGTTGATCCAGTGCAGCGCACGCTCCTGATACACCTCTTTATTCTCCCCCCGCACTTTCAGGCCATAGCCCACGTTGTCCAGCACCGTTTTGTGCGGCAGCAGGCCAAAGCTCTGAAACACCATGCTGATCTTGTGGCGACGGAAGTGCTCAAGCTGCTTTTCGTCGTAGCGCAGGATATCTTCACCGTCTACCAGGATCTGGCCGCTGGTGGGATCGATCAGACGGTTGAAATGACGTACCAAGGTGGATTTTCCCGATCCGGACAGGCCCATGATCACGAAGATCTCACCGGCTTCGATCGACATCGACAGATCGTGCACGCCGATCACGCAGTCCGTCGCGGCCTGCACTTCCTGCTTGGTTTTTCCTTGTTGGCTCAGTGCCAGCGCCGCCGCCGTTTTATGGCCGAAGATCTTGTAGACGTTTTTGATTTCTATTTTGTTCATCGGGGTTACCTCGCAACGGCGGTGTGGCCGTAAGCCTGAGTGATGCGATCAATGACCACGGCCAGAATGACGATAGCCAGCCCGGCTTCCAGTCCCA
Source organism: Serratia sp. Ser99 (assembly GCF_024519545.1). Lineage (NCBI taxonomy): Bacteria > Pseudomonadati > Pseudomonadota > Gammaproteobacteria > Enterobacterales > Yersiniaceae > Serratia > Serratia sp. Ser99. The sequence continues at coordinate 181,394 of NZ_JALJRT010000010.1, forward strand.
GCCCGACGTTCAGCGTCTGAATGCCCACCAACACGTCTTCGCCCAGCCCACGAGCGCCGATCATTGACGCGACCACTACCATCGACAACGACATCATGGTGGTCTGGTTGATACCGGCCATGATGCTCGGCAGCGCCAGCGGCAACTGGACGCCGAACAGCTTCTGCCAGCGGTTGGCGCCAAAGGCGGTGACGGACTCCATCACTTCCTTGTCCACCTGGCGGATGCCCAAATCGGTCAGGCGGATCAGCGGTGGTGTGGCATAGATCACCGTCGCCAGAATGGCCGGCACCTTGCCCAGGCCGAACAGCATCAATACCGGGATCAGGTAGACGAAGCTCGGCATGGTTTGCATCACGTCCATCAGCGGCATCATTACCGCCCGTACGCGATCGCTACGCGCCGCCAATATGCCTTGCGGAATGCCGATAATCACCGCCAGCAGCGTGGCGACCAGCACCAGCGCCAGGGTTTGCATCAATTTGTCCCACATCCCGGCGGTACCGACCAGCAGCAACAGGCCGACGATCACCAGGGTTGGCAGCCAACGGCGGGTGGCGTGCCAGGCCAGTAGCCCGACCACGGCCAGCATCACCCACCATGGGGTGGCGCGCAGCAGGCTTTCGAGGTGGATCACCGCCCACAGCAGGGTGTCGGAGATCTTGCGGAACATATCGCCATAGTTGGTGACCAACACGTCGACCCAGCGGTTGATCCAATCGGCGATGGAAAAGGTAAAGCGTTCTGGAAACATAAATTTTCCCCTGTCTGGCCCGTAACCTATCCGATTACGGGTGGGTGTTCACGGAATGCCAAAGCGCTTACAAGGAAGCCTCAATTTTTTTCGCTGCGTCTTCGCTGACCCACTGTTTCCAGATATCCGGGTGCTGCTTGAAGAACTCCAGCGCCAGCTTCTGGGAGCTGATGCGTTCCTTGCTCATGCGCGCCAGATTCTGGTTAATCAGACTGAGCGGCAGATTCACTTTTGACAACACTTGCACCAGCTCAGGTGCCTGCTGGTTAAACACGCTGGAAATGCCGACCTTGATGTGGATATTCTTGTCCACGCCCGGTTCTTCCAGTTTCACCAGATCGAGCTGGCCCATGATTGGGGTAGGGGACCAATAGTAGAAGAGGATAGGTTCGCCGCGACGGTAGCTGGAAAGAATAGCGGTATCCAGCGCCGGGCCGGTGCCTGGGCGGAAGTTGGTGAATTTGTCGTCCAACTTGAATTTTTTCAGGATCGCGCTGTTGTCCAGTTCGCAGGTCCAGCCGGCGGGGCAGTTGTAAAAGCGGCCTTTGTCCGGCTCTTCCTGATCGCGAAACACTTGAACGTATTTGGCGAGGTCCGGGATGCTTTTCAGATCCGGCGCCAGCGGTTTCAACTTACGCTTGGCATCGCCTTCAATCACATAACGTGGCACGTACCAGCCTTCAACTGCGCCGACAATGGGGGCGCCGACGCTGACCGCTTTACCCGCTTTCTCGGCCTTGTTCCAGACCTCACTGCGGCCGATCCACTCTTCGGCGAAAATCTGAATGTCGTTGGTGCCGACCGCCTGCTCCATGGTGATGGAGTTGCCCGGCAGGGCGTCGGTTTTGCAGTCGTAACCCTTTTGCAGTACGTATTGCATCACGTCGGTCAGCAGCATGCCGCTTTCCCAGTTCAGTCCGGCGAACTTGACCGGTTTGCCGGATTCGCACCAGCCTGCTGCGCGTGCGGAGAGGCTGCCTGTCATCAGCCCGAGCGCGATCAGCGGTATCCATAATTTGTGTCGTGTTTGCATGGTGATACTCCACGTTAATGACGAAGAGCCCGGGAACGGCGGGCTCGTGAGACTAATACTGTGGTGAGGACGTGACGGGTGAACCCCCGCCTTTTTTACGTACCCACAACCAGTAAGCCAGGGTAAGGAAGGCTACCCACACCAACCCTACGTACAGGGCAATGCGGCTGTCTTCGAAGTAACCGAGCAGGCCGATGACGAACAGCATAAATATCGTCGCCAGTGCCGGTGCGACCGGCCACCAGGGAACCGGGAAGCTCAGCTTGCTGACCTCTTGCGGCGTCAGCGTGCGGCGCATGGCAATTTGTGACAGCAGGATCATCAGCCAAACCCAAACGGTGGCGAAGGTGGCGATGGAGGCGATAATCATAAACACCTGTTTTGGGATCAGGTAATTGAGCACCACCCCCAACAGCAGGGCAATGGACATCACCAGCACCGTCATCCAGGGCACGCCGTTACCGGTCAGGCGAGTGAAGCTTTTGGGTGCCTGACCTTCCTGCGCCATGCCATACATCATGCGGCCGGCACCGAAGATATCGCTGTTGATGGCGGAAATGGCGGCGGTGATCACCACCACATTCAGCACGTTGGCGGCGGAACTGATGCCCAGATTGCTGAAGATCTCAACAAACGGGCTGCCGTTTTGGCCGATGCTGTTCCAGGGATAGATTGCCATCAGCACCAGCAGCGTCAGCACGTAGAACAGCAGAATGCGAATCGGTACCGCATTGATCGCTTTCGGCAACACCTTCGCGGGGTCTTTTGCCTCGCTGGCGGTAATGCCGATGATCTCAATGCCGCCGAAGGCGAACATCACCACCGCCAGCGAAGCAACCACGCCGCCGATGCCGTTAGGCATAAAGCCACCGTGCTGCCACAGGTTGCTGAGGCCGGTGGCGTGCTGAGTCTGACCGAAGCCAAACAGCATCACCGCCGCGCCGCCGATGATCATCGCGACGATTGCCGCCACCTTGATCAACGACAGCCAGAACTCCATTTCGCCGAACACCTTCACGCTGCACAGGTTGAGCGCGCCGATGAACATGATGATGCTGAGTACCCACACCCATTGGGCAACGTCCGGGAACCACAGCCCCATATAGATGCCGAAGGCGGTAACGTCCGCCAGGGCAACAATCACCATTTCGAAGGTATAGGTCCAGCCGGTGAGGAAACCGGCCAAGGGGCCAAGGTAGTGGCTGGCATAATGACCGAAGGAGCCGGAGACCGGCTGATGCACCGCCATTTCACCCAGCGCGCGCATTACCATAAAGACCGCCGCGCCGCCGACCAGATAAGCCAGCAGCACCGCAGGGCCAGCCAATTGGATGGCTCCCGCGGAGCCGTAGAACAGACCGGTGCCGATGGCTGAGCCGAGCGCCATAAAGCGGATATGTCGCGCGTTTAGTCCGCGTCTGAGTTGTGTCGTTTCGTTACGCATGTTGCTTCCCGTCGAGTTTTTACGGCAGAACAGGCACGCGCTATCCGCACCGGGTGGAACGCACCCGGTGGGACAGAACAAACTGCGTGGTAGGTTTTATTTATGCCTGACTAGGCAGCAGCGCCGAAGGCATCAGCGAGTTCAGATGACCGGCCGCCAACAGCAGGCTGGCGGCTTCAATGTCGGGGGCGAAGAAACGATCCTTGTCGTAATAACTGACTTGCTCGCGCAGTATGCGGCGTGCCTGCTCCAGACTTTCGGTGGTTTTCAGGCCCTTGCGCAAATCCAACCCCTGGCAGGCCGCCAGCCATTCGACGGCCAGAATACCGCGCACGTTATCCGCCATTTCCCACAGACGGCGTCCTGCAGCCGGTGCCATGGAAACATGGTCTTCCTGGTTGGCGGAGGTCGGGATGCTGTCGACGCTGGCCGGATGCGCCAGCGCTTTGTTTTCACTGGTCAGTGCCGCGGCGGTAACCTGGGCAATCATAAAGCCGGAGTTCACGCCGCCGTTGTCCACCAGGAATGGCGGCAACTGCGACATGTGTTTATCCATCATCAGCGAGATACGACGCTCGGACAGCGAGCCGATTTCAGCAAATGCCAGCGCCAGATTGTCGGCGGCCATTGCGACCGGTTCGGCGTGGAAGTTACCGCCGGACAGGACATCGCCCTGTTCTGCGAATACCAATGGGTTGTCGGACACCGCGTTGGCTTCGACCTCCAGCACTTCGCTGGCCTGGCGGATCTGCGTCAGGCAGGCACCCATCACCTGCGGTTGGCAGCGCAGGGAGTAGGGATCTTGTACCTTTTCGCAGTTGCGATGCGAGTCGGACACTTCGCTGCGTTCGCCCAGCAGATGGCGGTAAGCGGCGGCGGCGTCGATCTGGCCACGTTGGCCGCGTACGGCGTGAATACGTGCGTCAAACGGGCTGCGAGAACCCAGAGCGGCTTCCACCGTCAGGCTGCCGGTGACCGTGGCTGCGGCGTACAGGTCTTCTGCGTCAAACAGGCCGCGCAGCGCGAAGGCGGCGGAAACCTGGGTGCCGTTCAGCAGCGCCAGGCCTTCTTTGGCCGCCAGCGTGAGCGGCTTCAGGCCTGCTTTGGCCAGTGCCTCGGTGGCAGGCAGCCATTCGCCTTGATAGCGGGCCTTGCCTTCGCCCAGCAGCACCAGACTCATGTGTGCCAGCGGAGCCAAATCGCCGGAGGCGCCCACGGAGCCCTTCAGCGGGATATGCGGATAGACTTCGGCGTTGACCAAGGCCATCAGCGCCTGGATCACTTCCAGACGGATGCCGGAGAAACCGCGCGACAGGCTGTTGATCTTCAACACCATAATCAGGCGAACCAGGTTGTCGTCGGTCGGCGCGCCAACGCCAGCAGCATGTGACAACACGATCGAACGTTGCAGATTTTCCAGGTCTTCAGGTGCAATGCGGGTAGACGCCAGCAGGCCGAAACCGGTATTGATGCCGTAGGTGGTGCGGTTTTCTTCGACAATGCGTTCAACGCAGGCCACGCTCTGCTGGATAGCGGCGTAGGCATTGTCGTCCAACGTCAGGGTCACCGGGTGTTGATAAACGTCGCGCAGTTGAGTCAGAGTCAGTTGGCCTGGGCGGATAGTCAGCGCTTTCATGCTTTGTCTCCTTGAGTCGCGGCCACCATCGGCAGGTTCAAACCTTGCTCACGGGCGCATTCAATCGCAATGTCGTAACCGGCATCGGCATGACGCATCACGCCAGTGGCAGGGTCATTATGCAATACGCGGGCGATACGTTCGGCGGCTTCGTCGGTGCCGTCACAAACGATAACCATACCGGAATGCTGCGAGAAGCCCATGCCGACGCCACCGCCGTGGTGCAGGGAAACCCAGGTCGCACCGCTGGCGGTATTGAGCAGGGCGTTAAGCAGCGGCCAGTCGGAAACGGCGTCCGAACCGTCCTGCATGGATTCGGTTTCACGGTTTGGGCTGGCGACCGAGCCGGAGTCCAGATGGTCACGGCCGATAACGATCGGTGCGGACAGTTCGCCACTGCGTACCATTTCGTTGAAAGCCAGGCCCAGCTTGGCGCGCTGGCCCAGACCGACCCAACAGATACGTGCCGGCAGACCCTGGAAGCTGATGCGTTCGCGTGCCATATCCAGCCAGCGATGCAAATGCTCGTCATCCGGGATCAGCTCTTTAACCATGGCGTCGGTTTTGTAGATATCTTGCGGATCGCCGGACAGTGCAGCCCAGCGGAACGGGCCGATGCCGCGACAGAACAGCGGGCGGATATAGGCAGGCACGAAGCCTGGGAAATCGAAGGCGTTGTTGACGCCCATTTCTTTCGCCATCTGACGAATGTTGTTGCCGTAGTCGAAGGTCGGTACGCCCATCTTCTGGAAGGCCAGCATGGCTTCTACGTGTTCAGCCATCGACTGCTTGGCGGCGGTCACCACCTGCGCAGGTTCGGTTTGTGCACGTTCGCGGTACTCTTCCCAGCTCCAGCCTTTTGGCAGATAGCCGTTCAGCGGATCGTGGGCGCTGGTCTGGTCGGTGACCATGTCCGGGCGCACGCCGCGGCGCACCAGTTCTGGCAGAATGTCTGCCGCATTGGCGCACAGGGCGATGGAGATGGCTTTGCCTTCGGCAGTGTATTTTTTAATGCGGACCAGCGCGTCGTCCAGATCCGTCGCTTGTTCATCGACGTAACGGGTCTTCAGACGGAAATCGATACGGCTTTGTTGGCATTCGATGTTCAGTGAACAGGCGCCTGCCAGCGTAGCGGCCAGCGGTTGCGCGCCGCCCATACCGCCCAAACCGGCGGTCAGCACCCAGCGGCCCTGCAGGCTGCCGTCGTAATGCTGGCGGCCCGCTTCCACGAAGGTCTCGTAGGTGCCCTGGACGATGCCCTGGCTGCCGATGTAGATCCAGCTGCCGGCGGTCATCTGGCCGTACATGGCCAGGCCTTTGGCGTCCAGTTCGTTAAAGTGTTCCCAGGTGGCCCAATGTGGCACCAGGTTAGAGTTGGCAATCAGTACGCGTGGCGCGTTGCTGTGGGTTTTGAATACCCCGACCGGTTTGCCGGACTGAACCAGCAGCGTTTCGTCTTCTTCCAACGTTTTCAGGGTGGCGACAATTTTGTCGTAGCAGTCCCAGTCACGCGCGGCGCGGCCAATACCGCCGTACACCACCAGCTCATGCGGGTTTTCCGCCACTTCCGGATCGAGGTTGTTCATCAGCATGCGCAACGGCGCTTCGGTCAGCCAGCTTTTTGCATTTAATTTTGTGCCGCGTGGCGCGCGTACATCGACATTGCGAACTTTGTTATTTGCAGTCACAGCATTTTCCTCAAACAGTATCGGTGCAGATCCCATGGTGCGGTGGGGTGAATCACCACGCCATAACAATGCGTAGGGTTTATTAACATATACTTGTATGTACAAGCATATGCAACACCGACCAGTGGGCGGCTAAAAAGGCATAAGAGAAAGTTATTTTTGTTTTAAATCAATGTGATAGTTTCTGTTTTGACGCCTGAGCTATTAGGCTCGCACTGAAGAACAGTGAGCTATTCAACAAAAATGAATTAAAAATGGGTCATTTTTGAGCGGCAAATCACAATAAATTTACATACCCATTACAAGTTAGGGCGAGCGATAAAAAAGTCCTATCGCTGGAGGGGGGGAAGACGTTGACAGAGTGCTGTGTTGTTTTGAGGTAGGGGCGCCGCATGCTGCGCCCAATAGCATAATCAATGGGTTAAATCGGGTCGAACATGTTCGACCCCTACCGGTTTAACCCTTATACGGGTTTGTCAGCCGGTTGCAGCGTCGCTCTTCGGGTCATTTTGAAAACTGTAGCGATGGCGGCGATCAGCGCCGGCACGCACAGGAACATCAAAATGCTCTGCACTTCCCATTGCATGGCCAGCAACTGTGCCCCCATCATGGTGCCCGCCACGCCGCCAAAGCGGCCGATGCCCTGCATCCAGGCTATGCCGGTTGCGCGACTGTGGGTCGGGTAGAAAGTGGCCGCCAGCGTTTGCAGACCGGATTGCGCACCGTTCATGGTGATGCCCATCAGGAAGATAAACGTACCCAGCAGCACGATATGGCTGTCCTCGGTCGCCATTGCCACAATCAGCAGGGCGGTAATGACAAAGCCGCTCGACACCACCTTATGGGCGTTCCAGCGGTCCATCAGCCAGCCGGCCACCAGAATGCCAAGCGTGCCGCCGAAGGTGAACAGCGAGGTCAAAATGGCCGACTGCTCCAGTTGATAGCCCAGCCCCTGCATCAGGATCGGCATCCAGCTCAGCAGCACGTAATAAATTACCAGGCCCATAAAGTACGTCAGCCACAGCATCAGCGTGCCGGTCAGATAAGGGCGGGTGAACAACAGGCCGACGCTGGTTTTGGACTGTGCCAATTTCTCTTCATACAGATAAAAGCGCGTCACGTTATCGAGATTCTGGCTGACAAAACGCTGGGCAATACGTTTGATTTTTGCCGCATCTTTGCCGCGGTTTACCATGTATTTCACCGATTCAGGCAGGAACAGGATCAACAATACCGTCAGCGCCAACGGAGCGATCGCCCCCAGCAACAGCACGCTATGCCAGCCATACGCCGGGATCAGCCAAGACGAAATCGCACCACCGCCGGCCGCACCCAGCGGGAAGCCGCAGTACATGGTGTTAATAGCCAACGAACGACAGCGTTGTGGCGCATATTCGGAAATCAGCGTGATGGCATTCGGCATCGCCGCCCCTAATCCCAGGCCGGTGAGGAAGCGCCACAGCGTCAGGCTATTGAGCGAGCCGGCGTAGGCGGTAGCCAGGCTCGACAGGCCGAAGAACAGACAAGAAAACACCAGCACCCGTTTGCGGCCGATACGATCGGAAATCGGTCCGGCGACCAGAGCGCCAAGGGACAGGCCCAGCAGCGCGGCGCTCAGCACCGGGCCCAGATCCTGTTTAACAATGCCCCAGTCTTTGGCGACCGAAGGAGCGATATACCCCATGGCCGCCGTGTCAAAGCCATCAATGGCCAGGATCAGGAATCCCAAAATGATCAAGGTCCAGTGAAACAGCGAAAATTTGCTGTCATCGATGGCCTGCTGAATATTCAACTCGGTGGAATGAGCCATGGCAACCTCTAACGCAGATGTGATTGTGTGGATAAATCGCCGGAACTGATGCCCGGCTTGTGCTTGCCTGTATATACATCTGCGCGCAGGCGCTTTATGTCAAATATATTTATCTTATGCGTTAAATAAATGTTGTTTTTGCGAAGCAGATTACATCGTAAACACAAGGGGATTGCTCAGTAAGCAAATAAAATGAAGCGGATAGCCGGTGAGATACGCTGGCGAAGGCGGGTAGGATAAAATTTAATACAATTTCGCCCGTTTGGTCGCCGGGCTGGAATCTGCGATAATCCCTTTTTACCTTTCCAGATTGAGAAACCGATGCAGTACCCGATTAATGAAATGTTCCAAACCTTGCAGGGCGAAGGCTTTTTCACCGGCGTTCCAGCCATCTTTATTCGCTTGCAGGGCTGCCCGGTAGGATGCAGCTGGTGCGACACCAAACATACCTGGGAAAAGGAAGCCAATCGGGAAGTCGATATGCAGCGGATCCTGGTGAAAACCGAAGAGAGCGACGCCTGGGGCAGCGCCAACGCCGAGCAGCTGTTGGCGGTGATGCGTCAACAGGGTTATACCGCACGCCACGTGGTAATCACCGGCGGCGAGCCCTGCATCTATGATCTGACTCCGCTGACCCAGTTGCTGGAAGACAACGGCTACGGCTGCCAGATTGAGACCAGCGGCACCCACGAAATCCGGTGTTCGGCGAAAACCTGGGTGACGGTATCCCCCAAGGTGAATATGCGCGGCGGCATGAAGGTGTTGGATCAGACTTTGCAGCGCGCTGATGAAGTGAAGCACCCGGTTGGGCGTGAGCGCGATATCGAAGCATTGGATGTGCTGCTGGCGACGCTGCATGATGAGAAGCCGCGTATTATCGCGCTGCAGCCGATCAGCCAGAAGGAAGAGGCAACTCGCCTATGCATCGAAACCTGCATTGCGCGCAACTGGCGGCTGTCGATGCAGACCCATAAATATCTGAACATCGCATAAAATTCAGGGCGCCATTGGGCGCCCTTTCTTTAACCTTTATACACGCATCCCGCGGTACAGGTTTCTTTCACCATCACCGCAGTCAGCTCCGGCAACTGGGGTTTGAGCTGTTGCCAGATCCAGGCGGCAAGCACTTCGCTGGTGGGATTTTCCAATCCTGGAATATCGTTCAGATAATGGTGATCCAGGCGCTCCCAAATAGGGGAGAACACGGCTTTAAGCTCGGCGAAATCCATCACCCAACCGGTATGTGCATCCACTTCACCGGTTACTTCCAGACGCACCATAAACGAATGCCCGTGCAGACGGCCACATTTATGGCCCTCAGGTACGTGCGGCAAACGGTGTGCGGCTTCAAACTGAAAATCTTTAAACAGCGTGGTTGCCATTATTACGGCCTCATTGACTCAAAAACCGCCGAAGTTTACCGGAAACGGAGCCTGCTTGCCATTTATACCGCTATGGTCTACCGCTGCTGTGGTCAATGCACGGTTAACACTTTTTTTGTTTGCTACCGACTGGACCTATCGGTTGGGGTAATGAGTGGTAAATGCGATTCATTCAAATAACGTTAAAAAAACAGCTTTATTTTCAGTGCGATAAAAATCTCTGCTTAGCGCTTTAAGCACTATCCGTTACCAGAAAAACAGCTTAGTCATTTTGGTTATTAATTATTTCTATCCCTTATTTAATCGTTGCTATTGTGCTCGGTAACCTTACAAACTCTCCTGATCTTTTCAGGACCGCAGACTGAACGAAAAGACAGCGACTGACACTGGCGAGCACCTGGCTGGATAGGTGCCAAGTATAGGAAATAAGTACTGCAATGACGACTCAGGCTCCTCCAACATCGATGCTCCCGCTGACACCCGAACAGCTGGCGCGCCTGCAGGCGGCGATTGGTGAATATTCACCGACGCAGCTGGCGTGGCTGTCAGGTTATTTCTGGGGAATGGTTAATCAACAGCCTGGTGCGGTAGCCATTGCGCCGCCTGCCGCCGCTGCCGCCAGCATCACGCTGATTTCCGCCTCGCAGACCGGCAATGCTCGCCGCCTGGCGGAACAATTGCGCGACGATCTGTTGGCCGCCAAGCTGAGCGTCACGCTGGTTAACGCCGGCGACTACAAATTCAAGCAAATTGCCCAGGAACGTCTGCTGGTGATCGTCGCCTCCACCCAAGGGGAAGGTGAGCCGGCGGAAGAGGCGGTTGCCCTGCATAAATTCCTGTTCTCCAAGAAAGCGCCGAAGCTTAACGAAACCGCGTTTGCGGTCTTTGGCCTGGGGGACACTTCCTACGAAAACTTCTGTCAGTCGGGTAAAGATTTCGACGGCAAACTGGCCGAACTGGGCGCTGAGCGTCTGGTCGAGCGGGTAGATGCCGACGTGGAATATCAGGAGCTGGCTACCGCCTGGCGTAAACAGGTGGTGGAGGTGTTGAAAGCGCGCGCCCCGGCTGAAAATGCCGCACCGGGCGTGCTGGCCAGCGGTGCGATTGACCTGATCGACAGCAGCCCGTACAGCAAAGAACAGCCGCTGACCGCACAACTGGCAGTGAAGCAAAAAATTACCGGCCGCGCCTCAGACAAAGACGTGCGCCATATTGAAATCGACCTGGGTGATTCCGGTCTGCGTTACCAACCGGGCGATGCGCTGGGCGTGTGGTTCGATAACGACCCGGCGCTGGTGGATGAACTGGTGCAACTGCTGTGGCTGAAGGGCGACGAACCGGTGGAAGTGGAAGGAAAAACCTTGCCGCTTTCGCAAGCGTTACGCAGCCATTTTGAACTGACGCAGAACACCACGCTAATCGTCGATAAATACGCGGCTCTGTCGCGCGACGAGAAGCTGATTGGTTTGTTAGCGGATAAAGCCGCGCTGCAGCATTACGCGCACAACACGCCAATTGTCGACATGGTGCGACAGGCGCCAGCCGATCTTAACGCCGAGCAGTTGATTGGCCTGCTGCGTCCGTTGACGCCGCGCCTGTATTCCATTGCCTCGTCGCAAGCCGAGACCGAAAACGAAGTACACGTGACCGTCGGCGTGGTGCGTTACGACATCGAAGGGCGCGCCCGCGCAGGCGGTGCCTCTAGTTTCCTGGCCGATCGGCTGGAAGAAGATGGTGACGTGCGGGTGTTCATCGAACATAACGACAATTTCCGCCTGCCGGCCAACCCGGAAACTCCGGTGATCATGATTGGACCAGGCACGGGCATTGCGCCGTTCCGCGCCTTTATGCAACAGCGTGATGCTGACGGTGCCGGCGGCAAGAACTGGTTGTTCTTCGGCAACCCGCACTTTACTGAAGACTTTTTGTATCAGGTCGAATGGCAGCGCTATGTGAAAGATGGCCTGCTGACCCGCATCGATCTGGCCTGGTCACGTGACCAGCAGTATAAAGTCTATGTCCAGGACAAATTGCGCGAACAGGGCGCGGAAGTGTGGCGTTGGATCCAGGAAGGCGCGCACATTTACGTCTGTGGCGATGCGAACCGCATGGCAAAAGACGTGGAAAACACATTACTGGAACTGGTGGCCGAGCACGGTGGCATGGATACCGAGCTGGCGGATGAATTTTTAAGTGAGCTGCGCCTTGAGCGCCGTTATCAGCGAGATGTCTACTGATGAGTGATAAACACCCGGGGCCTCTGGTGGTCGAAGGCAAATTGGCCGATGCCGAGCGTTTGAAGAAAGAAAGCAACTTCCTGCGCGGCACCATCGCCGAAGACTTGAAGGATGGCCTGACCGGCGGTTTTAACGGTGACAACTTCCTGCTGATCCGCTTCCACGGAATGTACCAGCAGGACGACCGTGATATCCGCGCCGAACGCGCCGAACAGAAGCTGGAACCGCGCCACGCCATGATGCTGCGTTGCCGTCTGCCGGGGGGGATTATTTCCCCACAGCAGTGGCTGGGCATTGATAAATTCGCGCAGGAAAGCACGCTGTACGGCAGCATCCGCATCACCAACCGTCAGACTTTCCAGTTCCATGGCATTGTGAAGGGCAACGTTAAGCCGGTTCACCAGCTGTTGGGTCGTCTGGGATTGGACGCGCTGGCTACGGCTAACGACGTCAACCGCAACGTGCTTTGCACCTCTAACCCGGTGGAGTCCGAGCTGCACCAGGAAGCCTACGAGTGGGCGAAAAAGATCTCCGAACATCTGCTGCCGCGTACCCGCGCCTATGCTGAAGTGTGGCTGGATCAGGAAAAAGTGGCGACCACCGACGAAGAACCGATCCTCGGGGCGACTTATCTGCCGCGCAAGTTCAAAACCACGGTGGTGATCCCACCGCAAAACGACGTCGATCTGCACGCCAACGACATGAACTTTGTCGCTATTGCCAAAAACGGCAAGCTGGTGGGCTTTAACCTGCTGGTAGGTGGCGGCCTGTCGATTGAACACGGCAACAAGAAAACCTATGCGCGCAAGGCCAGCGAATTTGGCTATATCCCGCTGGAACATACGCTGGCGGTCGCCGAAGCGGTGGTAACTACCCAGCGCGACTGGGGTAACCGTACCGATCGCAAGAACGCCAAAACCAAATACACGCTGGAACGCGTTGGGGTTGATACCTTCCGTGCCGAAGTGGAAAAACGGGCCGGTATCACCTTTGAACCGATCCGCCCGTACGAATTTACCGGCCGCGGCGATCGCATTGGCTGGGTTAAAGGCATTGATAACCAGTGGCACCTGACGCTGTTTATCGAGAATGGTCGTCTTCTGGACTATCCGGGACGCCCGTTGAAAACCGGCGTTGCCGAGATCGCCAGGATCCACAAAGGGGATTTCCGTCTGACGGCCAACCAGAACCTGATCGTTGCCGGCGTACCGGAAAGCGAGAAGGCGAAGATCGAAACGATCGCTCGTGAACACGGATTGATCGACGACGGGGTCAGCGTGCAGCGTCAAAACTCGATGGCCTGCGTATCCTTCCCGACCTGCCCATTGGCGATGGCGGAAGCCGAGCGTTTTCTGCCGGCGTTCGTCACTAAAGTGGAAGGGATTCTGCATAGCCACGGTGTGGGTGACGAGCACATCGTATTGCGCATTACTGGTTGTCCGAACGGCTGTGGCCGCGCGCTGTTGGCGGAGATTGGCCTGGTGGGTAAAGCGGTTGGCCGCTATAACCTGCATTTGGGTGGCAACCGGGAAGGTACGCGTATTCCGCGCATGTACCGTGAAAATATCAACGAAGAAGAAATTCTGCGAGAGATTGACCAACTGGTGGGCCGCTGGGCCACAGAGCGTAACGCGGGCGAAGGCTTTGGTGATTTCACTATTCGCGCCGGGGTGGTCAAGCCGGTAATTGATTCGGCGCAGGATTTCTGGGACTGACGCCGTTTGGCCCCGCTTTCACCGGGGGCCGATCCGCGCGGTATGATTCAAGCATCAGGAGGCTGGCAACATGGCTGAATTCGATCTGGCGGCGCTGAATGCGCTGCCCAAGTCTGGGCAGGCGTTGGCACTGGCGGTAGTTAATGGCCAGTTGGAAACGCTTTCCGCCGAGCAACGTGTGGAATGGGCGCTGGAACATCTGCCCGGCGAGTTTGTGCTCTCTTCAAGTTTCGGCATTCAGGCAGCGGTATGTCTGCATTTGGTTACGCGGATCAAACCGGACATTCCGGTGATCCTCACCGATACCGGCTATCTGTTCCCGGAAACCTATCAGTTTATCGATCAACTGGTCGACAAACTGAAGTTAAACCTGCAGGTGTTTCGTGCCGAGCAGTCGCCCGCCTGGCAGGAGGCTCGCTACGGTAAACTGTGGGAGCAGGGCGTTGAAGGTATTGAAAAATATAACCTGATCAACAAGGTTGAGCCGATGAACCGCGCATTGGAAACTCTGGGCGGGCAAACCTGGTTCGCTGGCCTGCGCCGCGAACAATCCGGCAGCCGCGCCAATCTGCCGGTACTGGCGGTGCAACGTGGGGTGTTCAAGATCCTGCCGATTATCGACTGGGACAACCGCAAGATTTATCAATACCTGACCGAGCACGGCCTCAGTTATCACCCGCTGTGGGAACAAGGCTATCTGTCAGTGGGTGACACTCACACCACGCAGAAGTGGGAACCAGGCATGAGCGAAGAAGAAACTCGTTTCTTTGGCCTGAAACGTGAGTGTGGCCTGCACGAAGGCTAATCACGTATCAACATCGTCAAAGGGCTCAGCATTCGCTGGGCCCTTGGCGTTTTCAGAGAGACTACTTTTTCTGTTTTTGTGCTTTGGGTGGGTGCGCCTGAGCCAGTTCTTTAATCAGCGGCAGCAAAATCTGCACGCTCTCGCGGCTGCGCTTGTCGATGCGCCCTGGCAGATTGCGTTCCAGATATTGCAGGTTATCGTACTGCGGGCGATGCCAGGTGATGCCCTGCGGAAAGTGCGGACTCACGGCACGTTGCTGATAACCGTCTTTATCGCCCAGTGACCAGTTGGTGGCTTCGACCGACAGCACCGGGATACCTGCTTTATCAAACACTTCCTGATCGGAACAGCAGCCGGTGCCTTTCGGGTGTGCTTTGCTGCCCGGGTTGGTGGCGGCAGCGATGCCGTAGCGGTGGGCAATATCCAGTGCGCGATCGCGGCTCTGTTTCGCCAGCTTTGGCGGCGTATTGAGACCGGCGTTGAAATACAGACGATCGCCGGTAATCAGGCTGTCGAGGTTAATCACCAGTAGGGTATTGCGTTTCTCTTCGTCGCTCATGCGCTGCAGGTAGTTCTGCGCGCCCAGTGAACCCAGTTCTTCGGCGCTGGTGGCGACAAAGCGCAGGCCGTAAGCGGTGGGGATGTTCTTAAGGCGTTCCGCCAGTTCCAGCATAACGCCGACGCCAGAGGCATTGTCGTCGACGCCCTGCAGCGTCAAGCCGCCGAGATTGTTGTCCAGATCGGCGTCACTTCGCGGCGTGTAGGTATCGAAATGCGCCACGATCAGAATCTGCTGAGGAAGGCTGCCATTTTTAGCGGCGATCACCGAGCTGGCGGTGATGTTATTCCAGTTCTTCTTGCCGTCTTTACTGGTGTACAGATAGCGGGTGTTGAAACTGCGGATATCGCTCTGATACCCCATCTTGCTGAACTGCTGTTTCAGATAGTCTGCGGTGAGCAATTCTGCCGGGCTACCGGCCATGCGGCCAGGAAAATAAGTGGCGATGTGGCGAGTCTGCTCGGCGGCGAATTTGCCCATCGGGGCCTCTTTTGCGGGCTGAGTGGCGGCCGAAACGCTGAAAACACCGCCGAGCGCTGCCACCAGCAGGCCGGTCTTCAGGTAAAAACGGGAAAACATACCGAAAAATCCTTCTTTGATATCGACAAGACCGATTATTTTTGCGGTGTCCAGTATGAGACGGTCGGCAAGATTAAACAATTTCTCCCGCTCTTAAATTTGGCGTAAATGCGCAAACCTTAGTCGCAATTATCGCCGGTTAAGCCGTGTGCTGCGGCCTATATTCCATAAAGTAACTAGTCATTCCTTTTCGTCATTTCAGAGGCCAAATCTCAGCCCGTATAGTCACACTATCATTCTGCATATATGAAAAGGCTGTTGTGGACTATCTACCTATATTTGCCGACCTGAAACAACGCCCGGTGTTGGTCGTTGGCGGCGGCGAAGTGGCTGCGCGCAAAGTGGATCTTCTCCTGCGCGCCGGGGCTGAAATACGGATAGTTGCGCAGTCACTCTCACCCATACTCGAAGAACTGCATCAGCAGGGGCGTATCCGCTGGCAGGGGCAGGCTTTTGCCGCTCAGCAATTGGATGAGGTGTTCCTGGTGATTGCCGCAACCGACGACAGCGCGCTGAATGCCGAGGTGTTTGCCGAAGCGGATAAACGCCGGGTGCTGGCTAACGTGGTCGACGATCAGCCGCGCTGCTCGTTCATCTTTCCGTCGATTATCGATCGTTCACCGCTGGTGGTTGCCGTCTCTTCCAGCGGCCAGGCGCCGGTGCTGGCACGTATGCTGCGTGAAAAACTCGAAGCTTTGTTGCCCGCCAGTCTGGGGCAGATGGCGGAGGTGGCCGGGCGTTGGCGCGGCCAGGTAAAACAGCGACTGAATGCGATCGGCGAACGTCGTCGCTTCTGGGAAAAAACATTCGGCGGACGTTTTGCCACGCTGGTGGCCAATGGCCAGTCCGCACAGGCCGAGCGGCAGTTGGAGCAGGATTTACAGCAGTTTGCCCAGGGCGGCGAAGGCACCCAGGGCGAAATTGCGCTGGTGGGCGCAGGGCCGGGCGACGTGGGGTTATTGACCCTGCGCGGGCTACAGGTGATGCAGCAGGCCGATGTGGTGCTCTACGACCATCTGGTCAGCGATGAGATTCTGGATCTGGTGCGTCGCGATGCCGAGCGCATCTGCGTGGGCAAACGTGCCGGAGCACACTCGGTGATCCAGGAAGAAACCAACCGCCTGTTGGTGGAACTGGCGCAGCAGGGCAAGCGCGTGGTGCGTTTGAAAGGCGGAGATCCCTTTATCTTTGGCCGCGGCGGCGAAGAGCTGCAGGTGGCCGCCGCTGCGGGCATTCCGTTCCAGGTGGTGCCGGGCGTTACCGCGGCGGCCGGCGCAACGGCCTATGCCGGCATTCCGCTGACGCACCGCGATCATGCGCAGAGCGTGACTTTTATTACCGGCCACTGTCGTCCCGACGGTGACGGGCTGGATTGGGCAGACTTGGCGCGAGCGCGTCAGACTCTGGCTATCTACATGGGCACCATGAAGGCGGCGGACATCAGCCAGCGCCTGATAGCCCACGGACGCGCGGCCACCACGCCGGTGGCGGTGATCAGCCGCGGCACGCGTGCGGATCAGCTGGTGCAAACCGGCACGCTGCAACAGCTTGAAAAATTGGCTCAACAGGCACCTTTGCCGGCGCTGCTGGTGATCGGCGAAGTGGTAGAGCTGCATCATCAAATTGCCTGGTTTGGGCATCAACCGCAGACGGAAGGGGCATCGCGGCCCGCCGTCGTGAATTTGGCTTAAGGATCTGTTATGGACGAAAAACGACTCACTCATTTGCGGCAATTGGAGGCGGAGAGTATCCATATCATCCGTGAAGTCGCCGCTGAATTCGGCAACCCGGTGATGCTCTACTCCATCGGTAAAGACTCTTCCGTGATGCTGCATCTGGCGCGTAAAGCCTTTTTCCCGGGTACGCTGCCGTTCCCGTTGCTGCATGTGGATACCGGTTGGAAATTCCGTGAAATGTACGAATTCCGCGATCGCACTGCAAAAGAGTACGGTTTTGAACTGCTGATCCACAAGAACCCGGAAGGCGTGGCGATGGGCATCAACCCGTTCGTTCACGGCAGCGCCAAGCATACCGATATCATGAAAACCGAAGGCCTGAAGCAGGCGCTTAACAAATACGGTTTTGATGCCGCCTTTGGCGGTGCCCGCCGTGACGAAGAGAAGTCACGCGCCAAAGAGCGTATCTATTCATTCCGTGACCGCTTCCACCGTTGGGACCCAAAAAACCAGCGTCCGGAGCTGTGGCACAACTACAACGGCCAAATCAACAAGGGCGAGAGCATTCGCGTGTTCCCGCTGTCGAACTGGACCGAGCTGGATATCTGGCAATACATCTTCCTGGAAAAAATCGACATCGTGCCGCTGTATCTGGCAAAACCGCGTCCGGTGGTAGAGCGCGACGGCATGTTGCTGATGGTGGACGACGATCGTATCGATCTGCAGCCTGGCGAAGTGATCAGCCAGCGCATGGTGCGTTTCCGCACGCTGGGCTGCTGGCCGCTGACCGGTGCGGTGGATTCCGAAGCGGAGACGCTGCCGGAGATCATCGAAGAGATGTTGGTGTCCACCACCAGTGAGCGCCAGGGGCGGATGATCGACCGCGATCAGTCCGGCTCGATGGAGCTGAAAAAGCGTCAAGGGTATTTCTAAGGAGCCGCCGGATGAACAATGCAATTGCACAACAAATCGCTGAGCAGGGTGGGGTCGAATCTTACCTGCATGCGCAGCAACACAAAAGCCTGTTACGGTTCCTGACCTGCGGCAGCGTCGATGACGGCAAAAGCACCCTGATCGGTCGCTTGCTGCATGATACCCGTCAGATCTACGAAGATCAGCTGTCTACGCTGCACAGCGACAGCAAACGCATCGGCACCCAGGGCGAGAAACTGGATTTGGCGCTGCTGGTCGATGGCCTGCAGGCCGAGCGCGAGCAGGGCATTACCATCGACGTGGCCTATCGCTATTTCTCGACCGAAAAGCGCAAATTTATTATTGCCGATACGCCGGGGCATGAGCAGTACACCCGAAATATGGCGACCGGGGCCTCGACCTGCGATCTGGCGATCCTGTTGATCGACGCACGCAAAGGGGTTCTGGATCAAACCCGCAGGCACAGTTTTATCGCCACGCTGTTGGGCATTCGCCATCTGGTGGTGGCGGTCAATAAAATGGACCTGGTAGATTACCAAGAGTCGGTGTTCGAACAGTTTAAACAGGACTATCTGACCTTCGCCCAGCAGTTGCCGAACGATCTGGACATCAAGTTTGTGCCTTTGTCGGCGCTGGATGGCGACAACGTGGCCAGTGAAAGCGCCCAGATGCCTTGGTACAGCGGCCCGACGCTGCTGCAGGTGCTGGAGAGCGTGGATGTGATCAGCGAACGCGAGACGCAACCGCTGCGTTTCCCGGTGCAGTATGTCAACCGTCCTAACCTGGATTTCCGGGGCTATGCGGGCACGCTGTCCGCCGGTGTAGTGCGCGTAGGACAACGCGTGAAGGTATTGCCTTCCGGCGTGGAATCTACCGTAGCGCGTATTGTGACCTTTGATGGCGATCTGCAGGAAGCGGTGCCGGGCGAGGCGATCACGCTGGTGCTGGCAGATGAAGTGGATATTAGCCGCGGCGATCTGCTGGTCGATGCTGGGGAAACCCTGAAAGCGGCACAAAGCGCGCTGGTGGACGTGGTGTGGATGGCTGAAAAACCACTGTTGCCGGGCCAAAGCTATGACATCAAAGTGGCCGGCAAAAAGACCCGTGCGCGGGTAGAAGGCATACGCCACCAGGTGGAAATCAACTCGCTGGCGCAGCATCAGTCGGACACTTTACCGCTCAATGGTATCGGTCTGGTCGAACTGACCTTCGATGAACCGCTGGTGCTGGACAGCTATCAACGCAACCACGATACCGGTGGGCTGATCTTTATCGATCGCCTGAGCAACGTCACCGTGGGGGCTGGCTTGATCCGCGAAACCTTGCAGGACGCTCAGGCATCAGCCGGCGACTTCAGCGCATTTGAAATGGAACTGAATGCTCTGGTGCGTAAACACTTCCCACATTGGGGCGCGCGCGACCTGATTGGGGGAAAATAACGTGACCGACGCTCAACTGCGGCCGACAGGGCCGGATGATGACAACGTGGTCTGGCATCCGCATGCGGTAACGCGTGCGGATCGCGAAGTCCGCAACGGCCACAAAGGCGTGGTGCTGTGGTTTACCGGGCTGTCCGGTTCGGGCAAATCTACCGTCGCCGGCGCGCTGGAACAGGCACTGCACGCCCACGGTGTCAGCACCTATCTGCTGGATGGCGACAACGTGCGTCACGGCCTGTGCCGCGACCTGGGTTTTTCCGACGACGACCGACGCGAGAATATTCGTCGCGTGGGCGAAGTGGCGAAACTGATGGTGGACGCCGGCCTGGTGGTGTTGACCGCTTTCATTTCCCCACATCGCGCCGAACGGCAGATGGTGCGTGAACTGCTGGATGAAGATCGTTTTATCGAGGTGTTTGTCGACACGCCTTTGGCGGTTTGTGAAGTGCGCGATCCGAAAGGATTGTATAAAAAAGCCCGTGCCGGCGAGCTGCGTAATTTCACCGGCATCGACTCGGTTTACGAGGCGCCGCAACGGCCGGATATTCACCTTGATGGCCAACAATTGGTAACAAATTTGATTGCGCAATTGTTAGACGTGCTGCGTGGTCGGGCTATTATCAAACCCTGAATTCAGAAAAGCGTGTGGCGTTTTTGCGTCATACGCTTTTTACGCTAAGCCCGCCGGAGAGCGCGCCGAATAACCAGGGATCGCTATGCAAAATGTCTCGCCTATCTTGATTGACGCAAACCAGGAGAAAGAGGAGCCCTCTTATTCTTTCCTGGGCGGTGTCTGCGGCTTTGTTTTCTACTGGCTGGCCTTCGCAGTGCCGTTTTTGGTTTACGGCTCCAACACCCTTTTCTTCCTGCTCTACACCTGGCCGTTCTTCCTGGCGCTGATGCCGGTTTCGGTGTTGATTGGCATCACGCTCAGCATGCTGCTGCGTGGCCGGTTGATTTTTACGCTGTTGCTGACCGGGACCATCGTTCTGTGCCTGTTCTGGCTGGTGTTCAGCTTTTTGACTGGTTGGTGAGGGAAAGGGCGCAGTCGCCTGCGCCCGAAGCATTGCAAAGCCGTGCCGAAGGTTACAAAACTTTGCTCAGAAAAGCCTGAGTGCGCGGATTGGCCGGCTGGCTGAAAATCTGCTGTGGCGAACCTTCTTCCTGAATGATCCCTTGATCGATAAACAGCACCCGATCGGCCACTTCCCGGGCAAAGCCCATCTCATGCGTCACCACCACCATCGTCATGCCTTCGTGCGCCAATGACTTCATCACCGCCAGCACTTCGCCGACCAGCTCGGGATCCAGTGCGGAGGTCGGTTCGTCGAACAGCATGATTTTCGGTTCCATCGCCAGCGCGCGAGCAATGGCGACCCGCTGTTGCTGACCGCCGGACAGGCTGTTGGGATAAGCGTCGATTTTGTCCAGCAGGCCCACCTTTTGCAGCAGCGCCTCTGCCCGCAGTATGGCCTCTGCGCGCGACAGCTTTTTCACGCCCATCGGCGCCATGATGATGTTTTCCAGCACCGTCATGTGCGGGAACAGGTTAAAGCGTTGAAACACCATGCCGACGCTCTCACGCATTTTATTGAGATCGGTTTTCTGGCTGTGTATGGCAAAACCGTTCACCAGGATCTCACCGCCGGACAGCGTTTCCAGCGCATTGATACAGCGCAGGAAGGTACTTTTACCGGAGCCGGACGGGCCGATGACGCAGACCACTTCGTTGGCTGCGATTTCGCAGGAAATACCACGCAGCACGTGGCTTTCGCCGAATTGTTTTTGCAGGTTATGTACGCGAATCACTTTTCCCGAACCTCTTTTCCATGTGTTGCACCATCAGCGAAAGCAGGAAGGTGAGGACCCAATAGACCAGCGAAATGGTCAGGTAGGGCTCCCAATAGGTGGCATAGGCGCCGGAAACCGTGCGGGCGGCATAGGCCAGATCGGCAAGACCGATGGCGGAGGCCAGCGAAGAGTCTTTGACGATGGCAATGGCATTGTTGCCCAGCGGCGGCAGCATGCGGCGAAACGCCTGCGGCAGGATCACTTTGCGCATGGTTTTGCCGTAGCTCATGCCCAGCGAACGCGAAGCTTCCATCTGACCGCGATCGATAGACTGAATGCCGGCGCGGAAAATTTCCGAGACGTATGCACCCGCGTTCAGCGTAATCGCCACCACGCAGGAGAGAAATGCGCCGTAATCGGAGCGCAACGCGCGGGCGAAATCGGTGCTCATCAGGCCGCTGGTGACCAGCAGACCGTCACGTGGGTTGATAAACAGCGGTACCAGCGCGAAATGCACCACCATAATCTGGACAAACAGCGGCGTACCGCGGAAGGCGCTGATGTAGATGCGCACCGGCCACTGAACGCCATAATGCAGTATCGGTTTCCAGATGCCGTGTGGTGCCTGCGCCAGACGGCCGAGCCCGAGGAGCAGCCCCCAGGTGGTGCCCAGTATCACGCAGATAATGGTGCATTTGATGGTCATCCAGGCGCCTTCCATAAACAGCGGGGCGTACTCCTGGATTATCTCCCAACGGAAATTCAAGGTCGGATCCTTCTTAAAAAGTCTTCAGACTGCTGTGTTGACGAACGACGATCGATTATTCGGCGGGCAGCGTGGGGACGTTGCTGTCAAACCAGGTCTGGTAGATTTTGGCGTAGGTGCCGTCGGCGATGATTTTCTTCAGGCCGGCGTTGATTTTGCCGCGCAGTTCGTCATTGCCTTTGGCCACGGCGATACCGAAATACTGACGTTCGAATTTGGCATCGGACACCAGTTTGAACTCTTTTTCCGGATGGGTTTTGATATAGAACTTGGCCACGCCGACGTCGCCCACGGCCGCGCCGATACCGTCTTCATACAGCTCTTGCAGCATTAACGGGGTATTGTCGAAACGTTTGATGGCGGTGTTGTTTTTGCCTAACACGTCGGACACCACGATGTCGCCGGTGCTGGAGTTGACTACGCCGACCTTCAGCGCTTTCAAGGCGGCAATCGAGTCTACGCCAGAGTCTTTGGGGACCACGATAGCCTGCTCTGCCGGGAAGTAAGGTGCAGAGAAATCAACCATTTGTTTGCGTTTATCGGTAATGGTGATGCCGGAAATAATGATGTCGCGATCGCCGGAGTTCAGCGTGGCGAAAATACCTTCCCACGGCGTATTCACCAGTTTGACCTGAAAGTTCTCGGCCTTGGCTACCGCCTTGATGATATCGATATCAAAGCCTTCCAGCTGTTTGCTGCTGTTTTCGAATTCGAACGGACGGTAGGTGCCGCCAGAGCCGACGACGTAGGTAGGTTCAGCCGCCAGGACGGAGGCCGACAGGGTGGCAGCCAGACAGGCGCCAATCACAACTAAAGATTTAAACATCGCTATCCCCGGTAATTAAAAATGATTCATTGGATTTATTTATGCACTATGAGTGCATAAAAATAATCTTTAATGAATAAAAACACAACTCCTACCTGATGATGAAATTTTTAATGGTGTTAAATATGCAGTTTTTGCTTGTCGCTGGCGAATGCTTTGGTGAAATCAGCGGGTAGCCAGTTTTTCTTACTGCATAACCGTAAAAAACGTTGAAGGGGAAAATGTTGCGGCCCAGGGTGGTTTTTCTGTGATGAAAGTGGTTTTTTTTGCCGCTTTCGAAGTGAATTTAGGTTATAAACTCAGGAAATTCTCATCCTACTCTGAATTTGGCGGCGAAATGCCGTTCTCTGTGTGGAGTCCAACGAAAAGTTGTGGGATGATTGGTCGGTTTTTCAGGGGGCGGAGATGGGAAAACTTACGCTGCTATTGCTGGCATTGCTCGGTTGGTTACAGTATTCACTGTGGCTGGGCAAAAATGGTATTCACGATTACGTGCGGGTCAATGAGGATGTTGCGCTCCAACAGGGCAGCAATGCTAAATTGAAAGCGCGTAACGATCAGCTGTTCGCCGAAATCGACGATTTGAACGGCGGTCAGGAAGCGATCGAAGAGCGTGCGCGCAATGAGCTGAGCATGATTAAGCCCGGTGAGACTTTCTATCGTCTGGTTCCTGACCAATCCAGACGCAACGCGGCGTCCGCCTCGCAAAATAACCTACAAAAGTAACGCATGAATCACTCCGCAGGAACCTTTCCATCGGTGATCGCCGTCCTGCCCGCTGCCGGTATTGGCAGCCGCATGCAGGCTGATTGCCCAAAGCAATATCTAACCATCGGCCATCAAACCATTCTCGAACACGCGATCCACGCGCTGTTGCGCCATCCGCGTATTTCGCAGGTGATTGTGGCGATAGGCCCCGACGATCAGCAGTTCCACCAGTTGCCGATAGCGCAGGATCCCCGCGTGCAGGCTACCATTGGCGGGCAGCAACGCGCCGACTCGGTAATGGCCGGCTTGCAGCTGGCCGGCGAGGCTAAATGGGTGCTGGTGCACGACGCGGCGCGCCCCTGTCTGCATGCCGACGATCTCGACCGCCTGTTGGCGATTACCGAACATAGCGACGTAGGGGGCATTCTGGCGGCGCCGGTGCGTGACACCATGAAGCGCGCAGAGCCTGGCCACGGGGCCATTTCTCATACGGTAGAACGTCAGGACCTGTGGCATGCGTTAACGCCGCAGCTGTTCCCACTGGCGTTGCTCAAGCAGTGCCTGCAGCGCGCGCTGGATGACGGAGCGACGGTGACCGACGAGGCGTCGGCCCTGGAGCACTGCGGCTATCATCCGCTGCTGGTCAATGGGCGTTCGGACAATATTAAGGTCACGCGGCCGGAAGATTTGGCGCTGGCGGCATTCTATTTAACTCAGTTAGACAATTAAGGAGCGCATCATGCGTATCGGCCACGGTTTTGACGTACATAAATTTGGCGGCGAAGGCCCGTTGGTGATCGGTGGCGTTCGTATTCCTTATGAAAAAGGTTTGCTGGCCCATTCCGATGGCGACGTAGCACTGCACGCCGCGACCGATGCCCTGCTGGGCGCGGCGGCGCTGGGGGATATCGGCAAGCTGTTCCCGGATACTGACCCGGCCTTCAAAGGTGCCGATAGCCGCGAGTTGCTGCGCGAAGCCTGGAAACGCATCCGTGCCAAGGGCTATCGTCTGGGCAACCTGGACATCACTATTATTGCCCAGGCCCCTAAGATGGCACCGCATATCCCGCAGATGCGCATTTTCCTGGCGGAAGACCTGCAATGCCATATGGACGACGTTAACGTTAAGGCTACCACCACCGAACAACTCGGTTTCACCGGGCGTGGTGAGGGTATTGCCTGCGAAGCGGTTGCCTTGTTGATCAAGGAATAAGCGCATGGATATGGCTAACCTGACCTGGCTGCATGGCCAGCCGCAAAGCACCGGCGTGCTGAAGGCCAACCCGGAAGATTTCGTGGTGGTGGAAGACCTGGGCTTTGAGCCGGATGGCGAAGGCGAACACGTGCTGGTGAACATCCGCAAAAACGGTTGTAACACCCAGTTCGTCGCCGATTACCTTGCGCGCTTTGCCGGTATTCATGCCCGCTCCGTCAGCTACGCGGGCTTAAAAGATCGTCATGCGGTAACCGAACAGTGGTTCTGTTTGCATCTGCCAGGGAAAGAGACGCCGGACTTTACCCAGTTCTCACTGGAAGGCTGTGAAGTGCTGGCCAGCGCCCGCCACCTGCGCAAAATGCGGATTGGCACCTTGAAAGGCAATGCCTTTACTCTGGTGCTGCGTCATATCTCCGATCGTCAGGATGTAGAACAACGTCTGCAGGCGATTGAGGCCGGCGGTGTACCGAATTACTTCGGCAGTCAGCGCTTTGGGCGCGGCGGTAACAACCTGGTGATGGCGCGACGTTGGGCGAATGACGAGATCCGGGTGAAAGAACGCAGCAAGCGTAGCTTTTATCTTTCTGCCAGTCGCAGCGCGCTGTTTAACCTGATCGCCAGCCGGCGATTGGCCAATCAGCAGCAACATACCGTGCTGGAAGGGGATGCCCTTCAGCTTAGCGGTCGTGGCAGTTGGTTTGTTGCCAAACCGGAAGAGCTGGAAGCGTTGCAGCAACGCCTGGAAGCCGGTGAGCTGATGATCACCGCTCCTTTACCCGGTGATGGCGAACCGGGCACCGCCGGGGAAGCGTTGAGCTTTGAACAGCAGTGTCTGCTGGAACAGCCGGAGCTGATGTCGCTTTTAAAGCGCGAACGCGTAGATCCGGCCCGCCGAGCCTTGCTGTTACAGCCGAAAGATATGCAGTGGGACTGGTGGGACGATGCCACCGTCGAACTGCGTTTCTGGCTGCCGGCCGGCAGTTTCGCCACCAGCGTGGTGCGCGAAATTATGCGGCAGGACAGTAGCGATGCGGATATTAGCGAGTAATAATCAAGAAACCTGCGCAAGCAGGTTTTTTTTCGCCAGAAGAATGACTCGTGGCGGTTCAGCCTTGAGTTCCCTGCCTTTTCCCATGGTCACTGGACATGGCGGGGGCAGTAAACATAATATCTGCTGATTAAGCGCCTCCTTTTGGGCGGTCATACCGAGTAGTTAAATCCCAGGCTGCGTTGAGCGGTGCCTGGTTGAGAGATAAAAAGAAGACAACCTCTTATGCGGATATTGCTGAGTAATGACGACGGTGTTACCGCCCCAGGCATTCAGGTGCTGGCGGCAGCGCTGCGAGAGTTTGCTGAGGTGCAGGTTGTGGCACCCGATCGTAACCGCAGCGGTTCTTCCAATGCGCTGACGTTGGAATCCCCATTGCGCACCCTGACGATGCCCAATGGGGATATCGCCGTACAGCAAGGAACACCGACCGATTGCGTATACCTGGGAGTGAATGCCCTTATGCAACCTGCGCCGGATATCGTGGTTTCCGGTATCAATGCCGGCCCCAATCTGGGCGATGACGTGATCTACTCCGGCACCGTGGCTGCCGCTATGGAAGGGCGCCATTTGGGCTTGCCTGCGCTGGCCGTATCGTTGAACGGCCATCAGCATTATGCAACCGCGGCGGCGATCACCTGCCGGGTGCTGCGCGCCCTGTTGCGTGAACCGTTACGTACCGGAAAAATTCTGAATATCAACGTACCGGATTTGCCGTTGGACGAGATCAAAGGCATTCGCGTGACCCGCTGCGGCAGTCGCCATCCGGCCGACAAAGTGTTCTGCCAACAGGATCCTCGTGGGCAAAACCTTTACTGGATTGGGCCTCCGGGTGATAAGTTTGATGTCGGGCCGGACACGGATTTCGCTGCGGTAGAACAGGGTTATGTCGCGATTACACCCTTGCAGGTGGATTTGACCGCTTATGCGGCCCAGGATGTAGTAAAAACGTGGTTAACCAAAGCAGGGGTTGGCGGGGAATGGTGAACAAGCGTATGCAAACATTGCTGACGCAACTGCGTCAACAAGGGATCCAGGACGAACGATTACTGCGGGCCATTGAGGCAGTGCCGCGTGAACGCTTTGTTGATGAAGCGCTTGAACACAAAGCTTATGAAAATACGGCGCTGCCTATCGGCTCAGGTCAAACGATCTCCCAGCCTTATATGGTGGCACGGATGACCGAACTCTTAAACCTGACGCCCACATCCAGGGTATTGGAGATCGGCACGGGTTCCGGTTATCAAACCGCCATACTGGCGCACCTGGTGCAGCATGTGTGCTCCGTTGAGCGTATCAAGGGATTGCAATGGCAGGCGAAACGTCGCCTGAAGCAACTCGACCTTCACAATGTTTCTACTCGTCACGGTGACGGTTGGCAGGGGTGGGCTTCGCGGGGGCCGTTCGATGCCATTATTGTCACCGCCGCACCGCCGGAGATCCCCCCGGCGTTGATGGAACAGCTAGACGACGGCGGTATTTTGGTTTTGCCGGTCGGTGAGCAGGCTCAGATCCTCAAGCGTATTCAGCGCCAGGGGAATGAATTTACTATCGATATCGTCGAAGCGGTGCGCTTTGTACCACTGGTGAAAGGCGAACTGGCCTAGCGATTGTCTGAATTTTCGACAGGATATGAAATCTGTTGCACTTTCATCACCTCCGGTTAAGGTTTTAGCGTTTCAATAAAACTAATTTTCAATACAATTGCCTTTCTGCGCAGTTGTCTTATGGTGCAGCAGCGCTAATGTGGTTAGCATTGGCGCGCTGTTTTGAGGCTCCGGTATGAGGTTTTCTGACGTTCAGAAATCGGCCGCGGGCACCTTTCATTGTAGGAACGTAGAGAATGTTAAAAGCTCAGCTACGATGTAAAGGGTATTTTGGATATATCGCTGATATTGCTGTCATGGGGGAAGCATGAGCACGGGAAGCCCAATGATTACATTACGCCGGGTTGCGGTGTGTACGATGGTAAGTTTGTGGTTGGCGGGTTGTTCGAACAATGCGTCGACATCGGCCCCTATCAGTAGCGTGGACGGCGGTGGTGCCGGAGCCGCTGCATCCAGCAATGCTGGGGCGCAGGTGGGCTCTGAGGGACACATTGTTTACAACCGCAGTTATACTTCGATCCCCAAAGGGAGCTACAGCGGTAATACCTATACGGTTAAGCGCGGAGACACGCTGTTTTACATCGCCTGGATCACCGGAAATGATTACCGTGACCTGGCTCAGCGTAACAATATTCCTGAACCCTACAGTCTGAATGTGGGTCAAAACATTCAGCTTGGTAATGGTTCGGCTACCGGAAATGGCGGTATGCTGGCAGCGACAGACGCAACCAGCGGCGGCGTACCTAAGCCACCATCGACCTCCCAGATACAAACTGCAACGGTTGATTCTCAATCAACTAACGCGTATTCTGATAATTCGGGTAAACAGAATGTAGGTAAGATGTTACCTGCAGCAGGCGCAGTGGCGGCAACTACCGCAACAGCCCCTGTTACCGCACCGGTCGTTGCTCCACCAGTGAGCAGCACCGTCAGCAACAGCGCTCCGGTAAGTACCTGGAGATGGCCGACTGACGGTAAGATTATTGATAACTTTTCCTCATCAGAAGGTGGGAATAAAGGTGTCGATATCGCCGGGTCTCGTGGGCAGCCTATCTTCGCTACCGCCGATGGTCGTGTAGTGTACGCAGGCAACGCTTTACGGGGTTACGGTAATCTAATCATCATCAAGCACAATGATGATTACCTGAGCGCCTACGCTCACAACGACACAATGCTGGTCCGGGAACAACAAGAAGTGAAGGCGGGTCAAAAAATAGCCACCATGGGTAGCACCGGAACCAGTTCAGTACGTTTGCATTTTGAAATTCGTTACAAGGGGAAATCCGTAAACCCGCTGCGTTATCTTCCGCAGCGATAGATTGGGCAGAATACGCTGTTATTCTGCTCGCGGTATCACGGGTAGGAGCAGCATATGAGCCAAAATACGCTGAAAGTTAACGAGTTACATGATGATGCGGATTTCGACGAGAACGCAACGGAAGCGGAATCATTCGACGAAAAAGCACTGGTAGAAGAAGAGGCCAGTGAGAATGATCTAGCGGAAGAAGAGTTGTTGTCACAAGGCGTGACCCAACGCGTATTGGATGCGACGCAGCTCTATCTGGGCGAAATCGGTTATTCTCCGCTGCTTACCGCAGAGGAAGAAGTTTATTTTGCGCGGCGTGCACTGCGCGGTGACGTGCCGTCCCGCCGCCGAATGATTGAAAGCAACCTGCGGTTGGTGGTGAAAATCGCCCGCCGTTACAGCAACCGCGGCCTGGCGCTGCTGGATCTGATTGAAGAGGGTAACCTCGGTCTGATCCGCGCAGTGGAAAAGTTTGACCCAGAACGCGGTTTCCGTTTCTCGACCTATGCTACCTGGTGGATCCGGCAGACGATTGAACGGGCGATCATGAACCAAACCCGTACCATTCGCTTGCCAATCCACATAGTTAAAGAACTGAATGTCTATTTGCGCACCGCGCGCGAGCTTTCTCATAAACTGGATCATGAACCGAGCGCTGAAGAGATTGCAGAGCAACTCGACAAGCCGGTGGATGACGTCAGCCGCATGCTGCGCCTGAACGAACGTATCACTTCTGTGGATACGCCGTTGGGTGGGGATTCGGAGAAAGCGTTGCTGGACATTCTGGCAGACGAGAAAGACAACGGACCGGAAGACACCACGCAAGACGATGACATGAAACAGAGCATCGTGAAATGGCTGTTCGAACTGAACGCCAAACAGCGTGAAGTGCTGGCGCGTCGCTTTGGCCTGTTGGGCTACGAAGCGGCGACGCTCGAAGATGTGGGCCGCGAAATTGGCCTGACTCGCGAGCGAGTACGTCAGATCCAGGTTGAAGGTTTGCGCCGCCTGCGTGAAATTCTGCAGATGCAGGGCCTGAGTATCGAGGCATTGTTCCGCGAGTAACGTCGGCAGTTGAACCGCATCAAAATAAAAACGGTGAGCATCATGCTCACCGTTTTTTTATGCCAGTTATTTATACGTCGAGCTAGACCATATTCTTCAGGCGATAAATCCATTCCAGTGCCTGGCGCGGAGACAATGAATCCGGATCCAGAGCCTCAAGTGCTTCAACCGCCGGTGAGGTTTCCTCATTCAGCAGCGTCATCTGAGTGGCGTCAACGGTACCGCTGGCGGTATGGTTGGAGATAGCCTCCAGTTCACGCAATTTCTGGCGTGCGCGTCTGATCACTTCACGTGGCACCCCGGCCAATGCGGCAACCGCCAGCCCGTAACTTTTGCTGGCGGCACCGTCCTGCACGCTGTGCATAAAGGCGATGGTGTCACCGTGCTCAAGCGCATCCAAATGCACGTTAACCACGCCTTCCATTTTTTCCGGCAGGGTGGTCAGCTCAAAGTAATGAGTGGCGAACAAGGTCATGGCCTTGATGCGGCTGGCCAGATTTTCGGCGCAGGCCCAGGCCAGGGATAAACCATCATAGGTCGAGGTGCCGCGGCCAATCTCGTCCATCAGCACCAGACTATGTTCGGTGGCGTTATGCAGGATATTGGCCGTTTCGGTCATCTCAACCATAAAGGTGGAGCGGCCGGAAGCCAGATCGTCCGCTGCACCTACGCGGGTAAATATGCGATCGACCGGGCCAATGACTGCCTTGCTTGCCGGCACGTAGCTGCCGATATGGGCCATCAGTACGATCAGCGCCGTTTGGCGCATATAGGTACTTTTACCGCCCATGTTAGGGCCGGTAATGATCAACATTCGGCGTTGGGGCGACAGTGACAGCGGGTTGGAAATAAAGGGTTCGCTCAACACCTGCTCCACCACCGGGTGGCGACCTTCGGTGATGCGCACGCCAGGCTGCTCGCTCATGGTCGGGCAGGCGTAGTTCAGCGTTTCGGCGCGTTCTGCCAGGTTGGCCAGTACGTCCAGTTCTGCCAATGCCGCCGCGCTTTGTTGCAATTCACCCAGATGCGGCAACAGCAAATCGAACAGTTCTTCGTACAGACCTTTCTCGATGGCCAGCGCTTTCCCTTTAGAGGTCAGCACCTTGTCTTCGTACTCTTTCAGTTCGGGAATGATGTAGCGTTCGGCGTTTTTCAGCGTCTGACGGCGTACGTAATGGATCGGTACCAGGTGGCTTTGCCCGCGACTGACCTGAATGTAATAGCCATGAACACCATTGAAACCGACCTTCAGCGTATCCAGCCCCAGTTTTTCGCGCTCGCGGATCTCGAGACGGTCGAGATAGTCGCTGGCACCATCGGCCAAGGCTCGCCATTCGTCCAGCTCACTGTTGTAGCCGGGGGCGATAACGCCACCGTCGCGAACCAGCACCGGCGGGGCTTCCACCACGGCGCGCTCCAGCAAGTCCTGCAGTTCATCAAACTGACCCACCTGGGACAGCAGGTGCTGCACATGCGGAGTATTTACGCCTTTTAACAGCGCATGGATATCCGGTAGCTGCTGGAAGGCATGACGCATGCGTGCCAGATCGCGCGGACGTGCGCTGCGCAACGCCAGACGGGCGAGGATACGTTCCAGATCGCCGACCTGACGCAAAGAAGGTTGCAGTTCAGCATACAGATCCTGCAGTGCGCCTATGGCTTGCTGACGATCATTCAGTACCTTGATGTCACGAGTAGGCATATGCAGCCAGCGCTTAAGCATGCGGCTGCCCATGGCCGTGACGCTGTGATCGAGGATCGCCGCGAGGGTGTTTTCAGTGCCGCCGGACAGGCTCTGGGTCAGCTCGAGATTACGCCGGGTAGCGGCGTCCATGATGATGCCGTCCTGTTGACGCTCCATGGTGATACCACGGATATGCGGCAATGAGGTGCGCTGGGTATCTTTTACGTATTGCAGCAGGCAGCCGGCGGCACGCAGTGCCTGATGGGCCTGTTCAACGCCGAAGCCGGTAAGATCGCGGGTGCCGAACTGCAGGTTAAGCTGCTGACGGGCGGTCTCCGGTTCGAATTCCCACAGCGGGCGACGACGCAGACCATGGCGCTGTTCAATCAGCGACATCTGTTCAAAGGTTTCGGGATAAAGCAGCTCGGCGGGGTTGGTGCGTTGCAGCTCGGCCGCCATGGTTTCGATATCTGCTGGTTCGGCAACGCGGAAACGGCCGGAGCTGATATCCAGCGTCGCGTAACCAAAGCCACGTGCGTCTTGCCAGATGGCGGCCAGCAGGTTGTCCTGACGCTCCTGTAACAAGGCTTCGTCGGTGATGGTGCCAGGCGTGACGATACGCACTACTTTGCGCTCAACCGGGCCTTTACTGGTGGCCGGATCGCCGATTTGTTCGCACAGGGCAACGGATTCACCTAGCTGCACCAGTTTGGCTAAATAGTTTTCCACCGCATGATGGGGAACGCCGGCCATGGGAATAGGCTCCCCTGCTGAGGCACCGCGTTTGGTCAGCGAGATATCCAGCAGTTGGGACGCGCGTTTGGCATCATCATAGAACAGCTCGTAAAAGTCGCCCATGCGGTAGAACAGCAGGATCTCGGGATGCTGAGCCTTGAGGCGCAGGTACTGCTGCATCATCGGCGTGTGTGAATCGAGCTTGTCGGTGCTATTCATAAGATTACTGTTTCCAATCCATTGAATTTGAAATGAGTTTTGACGTTGTTTTTCATCATTAGGTATCACGCCGTGTTACAAAAATCACGCCTGCAGGCGGTCGCAGGGCGAGGTAAAGCCATTGATCAAACCAGTCCCAAACGGAACGGAGGGCGCTGCGGCTACCGACGATGGGGATCAATAAGCTTTTTATACCGACGCTATACTAGCCCAGCGGGCAATCCGCTGTCACAGGTAAAAATGGGGAGCTTTACGCAAACTGGGGTTGTAATGAACGAAACGCGTTACAACCCCTGTTCTGTCTCTAAAAACCAAGCGTATCTGCTCAGAAATCACCCCATTCCCATCCGCTTTTCCTTCGGTCTCGACGCCTTCCCTTGATGACCAGTTCTAATCAAGGGCGAACTATTCTTTGCTCACTTATCTCCCATTGCACGATCCCGCGAGAAGAATAATCCATAAATACTCTGCATGTTTATAACGTATTGTTTATAATTGGTATTTGTTTATTTTCGATGAATTAATTCGGTAATTTAAGGTTATTTGTGAGCCCGGTCACACTAATTTTTTATGTAAAATGTGAAGAGGGTCAATCGGGAAGGTCAAGGAGAGACGGTTCTTTACGCCGATGGCTTACCGGTCCGCTCCGATGCCTCCGTATACTGTTCGCAACCAGGGCAGAGCAACGGAAATTTTCATAAGGAATGTGCGCGAGGCAATCGCTATTGCATCTGGCAAACAAATGACACGGGGCTTTTTTGATTATCTTGAGGGATTGGGTATGGAAAAGAAAAAAATCTATCTGTTTTGTTCTGCCGGTATGTCGACTTCTCTGCTGGTCTCAAAAATGAAGGCGCAGGCCGAGAAGTACGAAGTGCCAGTGATCATTGCCGCTTATCCCGAAGCGCTGGCAGCGGAAAAGGGCGCAGAGGCAGATTTGATCCTGCTGGGGCCACAGATTGCCTATACGTTAGCTGAAGTACAAAAACAGCTGCCCAATAAGCCCGTCGAAGTGATCGATTCCGCTTTATACGGCAAGCTTGATGGCCTTGGGGTGTTGAAGGCCGCGGTCGCCACCATAAAAAAAGCTAACCAATAAAGGGGTCTGCCGTGAATACGTTAATTGCCTCGTTGGAAAAGGTCATACTGCCTTTTGCCGTGAAAATTGGTAAACAGCCCCATGTTAATGCCATCAAAAACGGGTTCATTCGATTAATGCCGCTGACGTTGACCGGGGCGATGTTCGTTCTGATCAACAACGTATTCCTCAGTTTCGGCGAAGGCTCGTTTTTCTTTTCATTGGGGGTACGGCTGGATGCGTCCACCATTGAAACGCTAAACAGCCTGAAGACCATCGGTGGCAGCGTTTATAACGGCACCCTGGGGATTATGTCCCTAATGACGCCCTTCTTTATCAGTATGGCTTTAGCGGAGGAGCGTAAGGTTGACCCGCTGGCGGCCGCGCTACTGGCGGTTGCCGCCTTTATGACGGTAACGCCGTTCAGTGTCGGTGAGGCTTATGCCGTCGGTGCTAACTGGCTTGGCGGCGCCAACATCATTTCCGGCATGGTGATCGGCCTGGTGGTGGCGGAGATGTTTACCTTTGTGGTACGCCGCAACTGGGTCATCAGCCTGCCCGACAGCGTACCTTCTTCCGTGTCTCGCTCGTTCTCCGCACTGATCCCCGGGTTCCTGATCCTGTCGATCATGGGCGTGATTGCCTATTGCCTGACGCTGTGGGGAACCAACTTCCACCAAATCATCATGGACACCATCTCGGCTCCGCTGGCGAAAATGGGCAGCGTTGTCGGCTGGGTGTATGTAATGTTCTCCTCGCTGCTGTGGTTCTTCGGGGTGCATGGCTCTATGGCACTGGCCGCGCTAGACAGCGGCATCATGACGCCATTCGCGCTGGAAAACGTAGAGCTTTACAACAAGTATGGTTCGGTCGAAGCCGCCGTTGCCGCCGGCAAAGAGTTCCATATGTGGGCGAAACCTTTCGTCGACTCTTATATCTATCTGGGCGGCACCGGCTCTACGCTGGGGCTGATTATCGCCATCTTTATCGCCTCGCGCCGTGAAGACTATCGCCAGGTCGCCAAGCTGGCTACCCCGTCGGGCATCTTCCAGATTAACGAACCTATCCTGTTCGGCCTGCCGGTGATCATGAACCCGGTGATGTTTATCCCGTTCATCTTGGTTCAACCGGTATTGACGATCATCACCACGGTGGCCTATTACACCGGAATGATTCCGCCGATCACCAACATTGCGCCCTGGACCATGCCGGTAGGTCTGGGGGCGTTCTTCAATACTAACGGCAGTATCGTCGCCATGTTGCTGAGCTTCTTCAACCTGGGCGTGGCGACCTTGATTTACCTGCCGTTTGTGATGATATCCAACAAGGCGCAGAGCCAGATCGATCAGGCTACCGAAAGCGAAGAAGACATCGCCAAGGCGCTGAAATTCTAACTGTCAGTCTGGGGCAGCCTTTGCTGCCCCGGTTTTAGGGGCGTTTGGATGAAATATCAATTTGCTGACGATTTCTGGTGGGGAAGTGCGACCTCTGCGCCGCAGTCGGAAGGGGCCTCTGCACGGGATGGCAAAAGTCAGAACATCTTCGATTACTGGTATGACATTGCGCCAGAACGCTTTCATCATCAGGTCGGTCCGTCCGAGGCATCCACCTTTTATGACCGTTTCCAGCAAGACATCCTACTGTTAAAAAAGCTTGGGCATAACACCTTCAGAACCTCTATTTCCTGGTCACGGCTGATCCCGGACGGGGAGGGCGAGGTGAACCCGAAAGCCGTCGCTTTCTATAACGCGCTTATCGATGGCCTGCTGGCTGAGGGCATTACGCCATTTATCAACCTTTACCATTTCGACATGCCGATGTGCATGCAGCGAAAAGGCGGCTGGGAAAGCCGGGCGGTGGTGGAAGCCTATGCCCGCTACGCCAAAACCTGTTTCAGCCTGTTCGGCGATCGGGTCACTCATTGGTTTACTTTTAACGAGCCGATTGTGCCGGTCGAAGCGGGCTATCTGAACGACCTGCACTATCCTTGCGTGGTTGATTTTAAAAGGGCAGTCGCGGTGGCTTACCACAGCGTGCTGGCCCATGCCAAAGCGGTGAAGGAGTTCAGGGAGTTGGGCCACCAAGGCGCGATAGGCATTATTTTGAACCTGAGCCCGACCTATCCGCGTTCGAACAGCCAGGAAGATGGCGTGGCCGCCCATCATGCGGATCTGTTGCTGAACAAAAGCTTCCTTGATCCTGTGACCAAAGGGCGTTATCCGCAAGATTTGGTTGATTTACTGCGCGCCAATGATTTGTTGCCACAAACGGCACCGGAGGACGCACAGCTGATTGCCGACGGCGTGGTGGATATTCTGGGCGTCAATTACTATCAACCGCGCAGGGTTAAAGCGAAAGAAGGCTACCGGGCCGACGCATCCGTGACGATGCCGGAAGATCTGTTCAGCTATTACGACATGCCTGGCCGCAAGATCAATCCGCATCGGGGCTGGGAGATCTATGAAAAAGGGCTGTATGACATCCTGATGGATCTGAAGGAAAACTACGGCAACATTCCCTGCTATATTTCAGAAAACGGCATGGGCGTAGAGGGTGAAGAGGCCTTTATCGGCCCTACTGGGCGGGTGGAGGACGATTATCGAATCGACTTTATCCGCGATCATCTGAAATGGCTGCATCAGGCGCTGTCGGAGGGTTCCAACTGCAAAGGCTATCATTTGTGGACCTTTATCGACTGCTGGTCCTGGCTTAATGCCTACAAGAATCGCTACGGGTTAGTTCGGCTGGAGCGGGAGAGCCAACAGCGCACGCTGAAGAAGAGTGGCTATTGGTTTGCCGAGACGGCCCGGCAGAACGGCTTTGATTAACGGGAGCGCATGCGATGTCTGAGAACCTGGTTTCGCTGAATGCGAACGACGTTAAGCTGATTCGGGAGCAGGATTTCTTTAACTGCAAAGATTTCCATTTGTTCATTTATAACAAGGTGGAAAGCGCCACTGGGCTGCATCAGCATGACTACTATGAATTCACCATCGTCCTGAGCGGCAAATGTTATCAGGAGATCAACGGCAAGCGCGTGCTGCTGGAACGGGGCGATTTTGTTTTCATCCCCATTGGTTCGCGCCATCAGAGCTTTTATGAGTTCGGTGCCGCGAAAATCTTCAACGTGGCGGTTGGCAAGGTGTTCTTCGAAGAGAACTATTTGCAGCAGTTGCCACGCTGTTTTGTCGCCTCCCAGGCCTACAGCCTGAAGAATGAATTCCTGGCTTATATCGAGTCGGTGGTGGGTTCCCCGCAGTTTCGCGAGGATGATTTTGCAGAATTCCTGGAAACGCTGACCTTTTATATCATCAGCCGCATTCGTCACTATAAGGAAGAGAGCGGCGAGGGGGACGATATCCCGCAGTGGCTGAAAAACACCCTGGCCGGCATGCATGATAAAGCCATGTTTGGTGAAAAGGCACTGCTCAATATGGTGGAGTTGTCGGGAAAAACGCAGGAGTACCTGACCCGGGCGATGCGACGCTATTACCATAAAACGCCAATGCAGGTGATCAATGAAATCCGCATCAACTTTGCCAAAACGCAGCTTGAAGTCACCAACTATTCGGTTTCGGATATTGCCTTCGACTCTGGCTATGGCGACGTGAGCCTGTTTATTAAAAACTTTAAGAGACTCACCGAAGTGACGCCGGGTAATTACCGAAAAAAGTTCTACGGCCCTGTTTAGGGCCGCTCCCGATAAGCATTAACGCCGATATTCCGAATGCCTTTCAGGCCGCCAATAGCCTGATGAAATAAATTTCTTTGCGTAAGTGAAGGGGAATTGCCGTACCTGACGGACGGTATTCCCTTGCCAAAAATTTGTTAAATGGATGCCAAAATGGAAAAGTTACTGATAGTGAATGCCGACGATTTTGGTCTGAGTAAGGGACAGAACTATGGGGTGATTGAGGCGTTTCACTATGGGGTGGTCACTTCAACCACGGCAATGGTGAATAGCCCGGACGTACAGCATGCCGCCAGCCTCAGCCAGCTTTATCCTGGGCTGAAGATCGGCCTGCATTTTGTGCTGACTCACGGGCATCCATTGACGGCCATGTCTTCGCTGGTTAACGAACGCGGAGAGCTGGGCAAGTGGTTATGGGAAAGGGCAGAGTCTGGGCTGCTGAGCATGGACGAAATCCACGATGAGTTGGTGAGCCAATACGACAGGTTCATGGCGGTGTTTGGCAAAGCGCCGACGCATATCGACAGCCATCATCACGTGCATATGCTGCCGCAGATTTACCCGCTGGTCGAGGCATTTGCTCAGTCCCGTGCCATCCCGCTGCGTATTGGGCGTCAGGAGGTTGAACGGCAAGATATCCCATTGCGTTATGACCGCAGTACCGAGTGGTTTGATGCGGGTTTCTATGGCGAATCGATATCCGAAGCGCTGTTTATACAGGTGCTCGATCGTGCCGATCAACGTGGTGCCAAGTCGGTGGAGATGATGTGCCACCCAGCGTTCCTGGATAACACTATTTTGGCGAGTAAATATTGCTACCCGCGGCTTGCCGAAGTGGACGTTCTGACTTCGCCAGGCATGAAAAACGCCATCGCGGAACGCGGTTACCGTCTGGGATCTTTCCTCGATCTGTGACCAACCCATCGTATACAGCGATGGCCGCTTAAAGCATTGAATGGGCCTTTTTAAGCCCGGTATCTTCATCAGGATCGGCTCCCTGCGGAACAGGGGGCTCCGCTTCTTCCTCGCCCGACGCTTCGCTGGCCTGCGGCTCTATCGGATCGGGGGCCGCCTCCGGTGGCGGCATGGTGTCGTGGATAATCTGTTCATCAAAGGTTGGGTTCAGCGCCGGAGAGAGCGGCGAACTGGTCAGGCTGTCCGGCAGGGGAATGTGCGGTAATGGCGCATCCTGCACAAACTGCGATTCGTCTTGTTTTACCGTCCGGCTGAAGGCCACCAGCAGCACACCACACAGTGCAAAGAAGGCATACAGCGTATTCCCACCCAGCGGCTCTATCAGCGCGCCGACCGCCAGGGGACCGACACTGGCGCCCACGCCGAAGGCCATCAGCAAACAGGCGGCTAACGAGACGCGCCGCTCCGGCTCTATCAAATCGTTTGCCAGGGCAACCACCAAGGGATAGAGCGTAAACTGCAGCATGCTGACGATAAAGCCCACCACCAATAGCACTGGGAAATCAATGTGCGGCACCAATGCCAGCGGCAGCGCGGCTACGATCAATAAAATGGCGTTGATGCGCATCAACAGCGTACGGTTATAGCGATCCGACAGCCAGCTAAGCGGGAATTGCGCCACCAGCCCGGCGAAGATCGATATCGCCATAAACAAGCCGGTCTGCTGGGTGGTCAGTGCCTGCATGCTGGCATAGACCGGGGCCAGCCCGTAGAAAGATCCCACTACCATGCCGATGACCAGCGTGGTCGCCAGCACCTTGGGGATGGCGCCGATAAAATAGCGTAGCTCCATTGGTGCCGGTGACATATGGCGTGCGTTGGTGCGGGTAGTCAGGGCGATAGGCACCAGGCAGAGCGCAAAGCACAGGGCGATCACCAGCAAAGTGGTAATGCCGAGGTTGGCCTGCAGCATCAGCACCACCTGGCCTAACGACATGCCTAAATAGGTAGCTGCCATATAGAAGCCGAACACCATCCCGCGCTGATTGGATTCCGACTGATCGTTAAGCCAGCTTTCCAGCACCATGAACTGACACATCATGCACAGGCCGATAATCAGCCGCAGCACCACCCACACGGGGATGTATTCCGTCAGGCCATGTCCCAGCACCGCCGCGGTAATAATACCGGCGCAGGAAACGTAAGCGCGGATATGGCCGACGCGAGCAATCAGAAAATGGCCGACCTTGCCGCCGATCACCAAACCGATGTAGTTGGCGGCAATAATCGCGCCGATCAACGCGCCGGTCACGTGAATAGACGTTAAACGCAGGGAGATGTAGGTGGTGAGTAACCCTGAACCCAGCAGCATCAGCAGGGTGGTGGTATACAACGGAAAGAAGACGCCTAACGTTTTTTTCACTCTATCATCCTAATCTTTTATCCTGGTTTGCCATGGGCTGGCCATGCCGGCAGCAAAAACAACCCTGTGAGATCCCTCGTGAGAAAACGCCGCTCATTAACCCGAACGTTACATTCGATACTAGCAGTTTGGGTTAAGGCTTAACACCGCATCGCCTGCGAAGCGTCGCGCATTTCTGTCATCGCCGCGTCAGATAAGCTTGATAAATGCTACTATCGGGCGCATATACCTGATTCGCTAAGGAGAGGTTATGAGTGAACAGCAACTGCGTAAACTCAGCGTTGCAGTAGGGGAAAAACTGAAGGCTAATGGCCAGTGGATCACCTGTGCAGAATCTTGCACCGGGGGGGCTATCGCCAAGGCCATCACCGATATTGCCGGCAGCTCCGCTTATTTCGACCGTGGTTTTGTCACCTACAGCAATACGGCGAAGCATGAGCTTCTAGGCGTGGCGGAAGCGACCCTGAATGCCCATGGCGCCGTAAGCGAAGAGGTGGTGCGCGAGATGGCTCAGGGGGCTCTGCATGCGGCTCGGGCCAACCTGGCGCTGTCGGTTAGCGGCATTGCCGGACCGGACGGTGGCAGCGTGGAAAAACCGGTGGGTACGGTCTGGTTTGGTTTTGCCGAATCCTCAGGACGCGTGCTGGCGCAAAAGATGCAATTTTCCGGCGATCGTGATGCAGTGCGGCTTCAGGCGACAATTTTCGCGCTGCAAACCGCCCTTGACGAATTTTTGTGAAATTAGGCTTGATACTGTATGACCATACAGTATAATTAGTGACATTTCCTGCACAACATACATTCAGTGGCAGTGTGGGGTAACACCGACATTGCGTAACGAAGGAGCAACAATGGCTATTGATGAGAACAAGCAAAAGGCGCTAGCTGCGGCACTGGGCCAGATTGAGAAACAGTTCGGCAAAGGCTCCATCATGCGTCTGGGTGAAGACCGTTCTATGGACGTAGAAACGATCTCTACCGGCTCGCTGTCACTTGATATCGCACTGGGTGCAGGCGGCCTGCCAATGGGCCGTATCGTTGAAATTTATGGTCCGGAATCTTCCGGTAAAACCACCCTGACGCTGCAGGTTATCGCTGCGGCGCAGCGCGAAGGTAAAACCTGTGCCTTTATCGATGCCGAGCACGCGCTGGATCCGATTTATGCGAAGAAGCTGGGTGTTGATATCGACAACCTGCTGTGTTCTCAGCCGGACACCGGTGAGCAGGCGTTGGAAATTTGTGATGCCTTAACCCGTTCTGGCGCGGTTGACGTGATCATCGTTGACTCCGTGGCGGCCTTGACGCCGAAAGCGGAAATCGAAGGTGAAATCGGTGACTCACACATGGGCCTGGCGGCACGTATGATGAGCCAGGCGATGCGTAAGCTGGCCGGTAACCTGAAAAACGCCAACACCCTGCTGATCTTCATCAACCAGATCCGTATGAAAATCGGTGTGATGTTCGGTAACCCTGAAACCACCACTGGCGGTAACGCACTGAAGTTCTACGCATCAGTCCGTCTGGATATCCGCCGTATCGGCGCGGTGAAAGAAGGCGATGAAGTCGTCGGCAGTGAAACCCGCGTGAAAGTCG
Source organism: Serratia sp. Ser99 (assembly GCF_024519545.1). NCBI lineage: Bacteria > Pseudomonadati > Pseudomonadota > Gammaproteobacteria > Enterobacterales > Yersiniaceae > Serratia > Serratia sp. Ser99. The sequence goes on from NZ_JALJRT010000010.1 coordinate 222,755, forward strand.
TCAAAAACAAAATTGCTGCGCCGTTCAAACAGGCCGAATTCCAAATCCTGTACGGCGAAGGTATCAACAGCCGCGGCGAACTGGTCGATCTGGGCGTGAAGCACAAGATGATCGAGAAAGCCGGTGCCTGGTACAGCTACAACGGCGATAAAATCGGTCAGGGTAAGGCAAATGCCTGTAACTTCCTGAAAGAAAACCCGGCGGTTGCCGCTGAGTTGGACAAGAAACTGCGTGACCTGCTGCTGCACAGCAACGGTGAACTGGTTGCGGCAACTGACGAAGGCTTCGATGACGAAGCTGAAACCAGCGAAGAGTTTTAATCGCTGCTGACGCCTGTGAATGCCGTTATGGGTTTACGGGCGTCGACTACATCAGGCTTGAATAATGAATGACTTGCTAAGCCGCGCCATGCGCCTGCTGTCGCAACGCGATCATAGTGAAGCTGAACTGCGCCGCAAGCTTGCGGCGCAGCCATTTATGGCGAAAGCCAGATTTGGCACCAAAACGCCCACCTCCTCCACACCTGCTCCGTCTTCCGAAGAACCGATTGATCCTGCCGTTATCGAACAGGTGATTGCCTATTGCTATCAGCATAATTGGTTGGACGATCAACGCTTTGCCCGCAGCTATATCGGTAGCCGCAGCCGTAAAGGTTACGGTGCGCAGCGCATCCGCTCGGAACTGATGCAAAAGGGCGTAGACAAAGAGCTGACGCAAACTGCCCTGTCGGACTGTGATATCGACTGGTGTGAGCAGGCTAAACAGGTTGCGCAGCGTAAATTTGGCGACAAACTACCAACTGACTGGAAAGAGAAAGCCAAAGTTCAGCGTTATCTGCTCTATCGTGGCTTCTTCCAGGAAGAAATTCAGTCAATTTACCGTGATTTTGCGCAATGAACGCACACGGGGTTTTACTTCCCCTTGAAGAAAATTTATCTTATCCCCACTTTTTGTTCGTGAGTTAGATGCCATCGTCAGGATGTCGCGTATCTTGCTCACGTGTCGTTATTCTAGCCTTTCCGGGAAAATTATGAGCAAGAGCACCGCTGAGATCCGTCAAGCGTTTCTCGATTTCTTTCATAGTAAGGGCCACCAGGTTGTAGCAAGCAGCTCCCTGGTGCCTAACAATGATCCGACATTGCTGTTTACCAATGCCGGCATGAACCAATTTAAAGATGTTTTCCTGGGGCTGGACAAGCGCGCCTATTCCCGAGCCACCACCTCACAACGTTGCGTACGTGCAGGCGGTAAGCATAACGATCTGGAGAACGTCGGTTATACCGCACGTCACCATACCTTCTTCGAAATGCTGGGCAACTTCAGTTTCGGCGACTATTTCAAACATGACGCTATCAGCTTCGCCTGGGAACTGTTGACCGGTGAAAACTGGTTTAACCTGCCTAAAGAAAGGCTGTGGGTGACCGTCTATGAAACCGATGACGAAGCTTTCGACATCTGGCAGAAGCAGATTGGTGTGCCGGCAGAGCGCATTATCCGTATTGGCGACAATAAAGGCGCGGCTTTTGCCTCTGACAACTTCTGGCAGATGGGCGATACCGGTCCGTGCGGTCCGTGCACCGAGATTTTCTACGATCATGGCGATCATATCTGGGGTGGCCCTCCAGGCAGTCCGGAAGAAGACGGCGATCGTTACATTGAGATCTGGAACATCGTTTTCATGCAGTTTAACCGTCAATCCGACGGCACCATGCTGCCGCTGCCAAAACCTTCGGTAGATACCGGTATGGGTCTGGAGCGTATTGCGGCAGTCCTGCAACACGTGAACTCCAACTATGAAATCGACTTGTTCAGCACGCTGATCGCTGCAGTGGCCAAGGTGACAGGCGCGGCAGATTTGAATAACAAATCTTTGCGTGTTATCGCTGACCACATCCGCTCCTGTGCTTTCCTGGTGTCCGATGGCGTGACGCCGTCAAACGAAGGCCGTGGTTACGTGCTGCGCCGCATCATTCGCCGCGCTGTTCGCCACGGCAATATGCTGGGCGCGAAAGACAGCTTCTTCTACAAGCTGGTTGCTCCGTTGATCGAAGTGATGGGGCCGGCCGCTGACGAACTGAAGCGTCAACAGTCTTTGGTTGAACAGGTACTGAAAACTGAAGAAGATCAGTTTGCTCGCACCCTGGAGCGTGGTTTGACGCTGCTGGACGAAGAACTGGCTAACCTGCAGGGCGATACCCTGGATGGCGAAACAGCCTTCCGTCTTTACGACACCTACGGTTTCCCGGTCGATCTGACGGCGGACGTGTGCCGTGAACGTGGCCTGAAAGTGGATGAAGCCGGTTTTGAACTGGCGATGGAAGCGCAGCGTCGTCGTGCACGTGAGTCCAGCGGTTTCGGCGCAGACTACAACAGCATGATCCGCGTTGATGGCGCCAGCCAGTTCTGCGGCTATGACCACGAGCAGCAGCAATCAACCGTGATCGCGCTGTTCCGCGACGGTCAGTCGGTCAATGAGATCCACGCCGGTGAAGAAGCCGTAGTGGTACTGGATGAAACTCCGTTCTACGGTGAATCCGGTGGCCAGGTTGGCGATAAAGGCGTGCTGAAAGCCGCTGGCGCCGATTTTGAAGTGAGCGATACCCAGAAATACGGCCAGGCCATCGGTCATCAGGGCAAGCTGTCTCAAGGTTCCTTGAAAGTGAACGATCGCGTTGATGCGCAGATCGATACCGTTCGCCGCAATCGCATCCGTCTGAATCACTCCGCTACCCACCTGCTGCACGCTGCACTGCGTCAGACGCTGGGTGAGCATGTGGCGCAGAAGGGATCGTTGGTTAACGATAAATACCTGCGTTTCGATTTCTCGCATTTCGAAGCGATGAAGCCGGAGCAGATCCGCATAGTAGAAGACTTGGTGAACCAGCAGATACGTCGCAACCTGCCGGTACAAACCGAAGTCATGGCGCTGGATGATGCCAAAGAGAAGGGCGCTATGGCGCTGTTCGGTGAGAAGTACGACGATAACGTGCGCGTACTGACCATGGGCGACTTCTCGACCGAACTGTGCGGCGGCACCCATGCCAGCCGTACCGGTGACATCGGTCTGTTCCGCATTCTGAGCGAGTCAGGTACCGCTGCGGGTATTCGTCGTATTGAAGCCGTCACCGGCGAAGGTGCGATTGCTACCCTGCATCAGCAAAATGATTTGTTGCAGGACGTTGCGCACCTGGTGAAAGGGGATAGCAACAATCTGACGGACAAAGTGCGTGCGGTACTCGATCGCACTCGCGCGTTGGAAAAAGAACTGCAACAGTTGAAGGATCAGCAGGCGGCGCAGGAGAGCGCTTCATTATCCAGCAAGGCCAAAATGGTTAACGGCGTCCCGCTGTTGGTCAGCAAGCTTGATAACGTCGAGCCAAAAATGTTGCGTACCATGGTTGATGATCTGAAAAATCAACTGGGTTCCGCAATTATCGTGCTGGCTACCACGGCCGATGATAAGGTGAGCCTGATTGCCGGCGTGACCAAAGATCTGACCGACCGGGTTAAAGCCGGCGAGTTGATCGGCAACGTGGCGCAGCAGGTTGGCGGCAAAGGGGGCGGACGCCCTGATATGGCGCAGGCAGGCGGGACAGACGTCAGTGCCCTGCCGGCGGCATTAGACAGCGTAGAAGCCTGGGTGGCCTCGAAACTGTGAATATAAATAAATAGCACTTACAAACGCCATAACTCATTGTTGATTATGGCGTTTTTAAACTGTGCTAACACAATTTGGTTACAATTACGGGAACAAAGTTTTTCAGGTCGGCTAAACTTATCATTATCTGAGGTGAGACCAAGTCTGCTTACACTTATTGTGGGTTACATGACTTACGTTTTCACAGCATATGATGGATAATGACGGGGAAACTGAGAGACCCGACTCTTTTAATCTTTCAAGGAGCAAAGAATGTTAATTCTGACTCGTCGAGTTGGTGAAACCCTCATGATTGGCGATGAGGTCACGGTCACAGTGCTAGGGGTCAAGGGCAACCAGGTTCGTATTGGTGTGAATGCCCCCAAAGAGGTGTCAGTTCACCGCGAAGAAATCTATCAGCGCATTCAGGCAGAGAAGTCTCAACAGACGACTTACTGATTTCGAAGCAGCGTCTCGTTGCTCAGCGAGACGCTACTGCGCTTTTTTGTGCCTATCACCGTTCCTTTCCTGACTTCTCCGATTAAATCTTTTTGCTGCCTCCCTGACTTTGTTTGCTATTTCGCTATGGTTGCCTGTTGATAAAACACTCTTTTTGCCGTGAAATCGCCCATGTTGAGTGTGAATTGTGCAAACGCGCATGAGTTGGGAAAAATTGTTTGACTTAAAAGTCGGAGAAAGTAATATGTGCGCCACGCAGTGCCGATGAGCTTCTCCAAAGCAAGTTAGGCACAATTCGAAAGAAGCGTATGGTGAGGTGGCCGAGAGGCTGAAGGCGCTCCCCTGCTAAGGGAGTATGCGGTCAAAAGCTGCATCCGGGGTTCGAATCCCCGCCTCACCGCCATTTGCATCCATAGCTCAGCTGGATAGAGTACTCGGCTACGAACCGAGCGGTCGGAGGTTCGAATCCTCCTGGATGCACCATTCTTTCTGTCGAACTTGTTTCTTCAAGCAGACAAACCAAAAAATTAGTAATGCATCCATAGCTCAGCTGGATAGAGTACTCGGCTACGAACCGAGCGGTCGGAGGTTCGAATCCTCCTGGATGCACCATTCTTTCTGTCGAACTTGTTTCTTCAAGCAGACAAACCAAAAAATTAGTAATGCATCCATAGCTCAGCTGGATAGAGTACTCGGCTACGAACCGAGCGGTCGGAGGTTCGAATCCTCCTGGATGCACCATCTAAGAAAAACCCGCTTCGGCGGGTTTTTCGCTTTTCCGACCGCGAGGAGAGCGGTTGGAGGTTCGAGCCGAGCGTAGCGAGACAACGTTGCTTCAGCAACGGCCCGCAGGGAGAGGCGCAGCCGAATCATCCTCCTGGATGCACCATCTAAGAAAAACCCGCTTCGGCGGGTTTTTCGCTTTCTGGCCCCGAACATAGATTATTGAACCCCCGGTCCTTCACTCTCACGCACAGCACATTCCGCTATTACGCGATCAGCGACAACCTTCCGGCTTTACGCTAAAGTAGTTTTCTTTCCTCAACGATCATGGAGTAACGATGTACGACCGCTATCAGGGTCTTATTTTCGACATGGACGGCACTATTCTCGATACCGAGCCGACGCATCGCAAGGCGTGGCACGAGGTGCTGTCCCGTTACGGTATGACGTTTGATGAGGCGGCGATGGTGGCATTGAGCGGTTCTCCGACCTGGCGCATTGCCCAGGCGATCCTTGCCAGTCATCAAGCCGATCTCGATCCCCATCAGTTGGCTGCAGAGAAAACCCGCGCGGTCGAAGCGATGTTGTTGGACAGCGTGCGCCCATTGCCGTTAATCGAGGTGGTCAAAGCTTATCATGGTCGCCGTCCAATGGCGGTGGGCACCGGCAGTGAGCATCGCATGGCAGAAACCCTGCTGCGCCATCTGGGCCTGTTCCACTGCTTCGATGCGATTGTGGGTGCCGATGACGTGCAACGCCACAAGCCGGAACCGGATACCTTCCTGCGCTGCGCCGAACTGATAGGTGTGCCGCCGGAGAAATGCGTGGTGTTTGAAGACGCAGACTTCGGTATTCAGGCAGCGAAAAGCGCCAATATGGCCGTGGTAGACGTCCGTACGCTGTGAGTAGTACGCTGGCCGTCATGTCGTTATTCGGTAGCAGCTTTCTCAGTGCGACGTTGCTGCCGGGAAATTCAGAAATTGTTTTGGTTGCCTTGCTGACCAACAGCCGTGTCTCACCAGAGTTGCTGGTGTTGGCCGCGACGTTGGGGAATACCCTTGGCGGGCTGACCAATGTCATTATTGGGCGTCTGTTACCGGCGTTGAAACCGCAGCGAGGGCTGGATACAGCGCTCGGGTGGATGCAACGCTTTGGCCCGGCTGCGCTGTTGCTCAGTTGGGTACCAGTAGTGGGCGATTTGTTGTGCGTGTTGGCAGGCTGGCTGCGCATGCCCTGGGGCCCTGTCGCGCTGTTTCTGTGTATCGGAAAGGCGCTGCGTTACATCATTTTGACTATGATAACGTTACAGGGAATGGCCTGGTGGCATTAACGACGTGAATATAACTCAATATTCTCTCGGGTGCAGATTCAGTATGCTTACGAGTTATTGTTTTTAGAAGCGGGAGGTCAATTTGATCCCGGACGTATCCCAGGCGCTTTCTTGGTTGGAAGCCCATCCCCATGCATTAAAAGGCATCCGTCGTGGCATTGAGCGCGAAACGCTGCGTGTCACCGAAAACGGAACGCTGGCAACAACCGGACATCCGGAGAAACTGGGGGCGGCATTAACGCACCACTGGATAACCACAGACTTTGCTGAGGCGCTGTTAGAGTTTATTACGCCGGTTGACGATAACCTCGATCACATGCTGACGTTCTTGCGTGATATTCACCGTTACGTAGCGCGCAATCTGGGTGATGAGCGTATGTGGCCACTCAGCATGCCGTGCTTTATTGAAGCCGAGCAGGACATTGAGCTGGCACAGTTCGGTTCGTCGAACATTGGCCGCATGAAAACGCTGTACCGTGAAGGGTTGAAGAACCGCTACGGTGCGCTGATGCAGACCATTTCAGGCGTGCACTACAATTTCTCATTGCCGCTGGAGTTCTGGCAGGCATGGGCTGGCGTCAAAGATGCCGAAAGCGGTAAAGAGCAGATTTCTGCGGGCTATTTCCGCCTGATCCGTAACTATTACCGTTTTGGCTGGGTGATCCCGTATCTGTTCGGTGCATCGCCGGCAATCTGTTCCTCGTTCCTGAAAGGGCGTGAAACCTCGTTGCCGTTTGAGCGAACCGAGCAGGGCATGTGTTATCTGCCGTATGCCACCTCGCTGCGGTTGAGTGACCTGGGCTACACCAATAAATCTCAGAGCAATTTGGGTATCACCTTCAACGATCTGCAAAGCTATGTCGAAGGCCTGAAGCGAGCAATTGCCACGCCTTCCGAAGAGTTTGCCAAACTGGGCGTGAAGGATGGCGATCGTTATCTGCAACTGAACAGTAACGTGCTTCAGATCGAAAACGAACTCTATGCGCCAATCCGGCCGAAGCGTGTGACCAAAAGTGGCGAGACGCCGTCAGATGCGCTTTTGCGCGGCGGTATCGAATACATTGAAGTTCGCTCGCTGGACATCAACCCATTCTCGCCTATCGGCGTGGATGCGGTTCAGGCGCGTTTCCTGGACCTGTTCCTGGTGTGGTGCGTGCTGGCCGATGCGCCGGAGATGAGCAGCGATGAATTGCTGTGTACGCGCAAGAACTGGAATCGGGTGATCCTGGAAGGGCGTAAGCCGGGCCAAACCATCGGCATCGGGTGTGATGACAGCCGTGAACCGCTGGCAAAAGTAGGTAAAGCACTGTTTGACGATCTGCGTCGCGTGGCTGAAGTGTTGGATAGCGAAGCCGGCGATCGCCAGTATCAGCAGGTGTGTGACGAACTGGTCGCGGCGTTTGACGATCCTGATTTGACGTTTTCCGCTCGTATCCTGAAGGCGATGAAGGAAGAAGGGACGGGGCGTGTGGGCCTGCAGCTGGCCGAGCAGTATCGTCAGATGCTGACGGAAGAGCCGTTAGAGATTTTGACGGAGGCTGAGTTGGCACAAGAGCAGAAAGCCTCGTGGCAGCGTCAACGCAACATAGAAGCCAGTGATACGCTAAGCTTTGAAGAGTTCCTGAAGCAACACGGCGGGGGCTAAAAAAGAAAAGGCCACATCAATGTGGCCAAATATGCATCTCTGATGACAGGGATGATGATAACAAATGCGCGTCTTTCACATACTCAGACTCGCTGGGTTGGAAAAGGTTTCCTGGTTAGATAAAAAAGTTTCGAAATAAATACTCTTTTACGAGGAGGTAACGAAATGCCACTGCTGGATAGCTTCACCGTAGACCATACCCGCATGGCAGCCCCGGCTGTCCGCGTCGCGAAAACCATGAAAACTCCTCATGGCGATACCATCACCGTGTTCGACCTGCGCTTCTGCCGGCCGAACCTGGAAGTGATGCCAGAGCGCGGCATTCATACGCTGGAACACCTGTTTGCCGGCTTTATGCGTGACCACCTGAATGGTCAGGGCGTCGAGATTATCGATATCTCCCCAATGGGGTGCCGCACCGGTTTCTACATGAGCCTGATTGGCGTGCCGGAAGAGCAGCGTGTTGCCGATGCGTGGAAAGCGGCGATGGCCGACGTGCTGAAAGTGACTGACCAGCGTAAAATTCCTGAGTTGAACGAATTCCAGTGCGGGACTTACCATATGCACTCGCTGGAAGAAGCGCAGGAAATCGCGAAGCACATTCTTGACCATGACGTCGTAGTGAACCACAACGAAGAGCTGGCGCTGCCGAAAGAGAAACTGCAGGAACTGCACATCTAGTTCGCCATCGGGCTACAGCGATAAAAAAAGACGCGATATTCGCGTCTTTTTTCCTTTCTGGCGGCTGGTCAGCGTTGCTGAACGCTGGACTGCAGCGACTTGATCGGCGTGACCCGCACTTGTTTGATCATATTGTCCTGCACGTCGAGGATGCTGATGTCGTAATGGCCGATGCGAACACGGGTGCCGACCTCCGGGATCTCTTCCAGTTCTTCCAAAAGCATGCCGTTGATGGTACGCGCATCGGTGGCCGGCAACGTCCAGTTGAATGCCTTGTTTAACTCGCGCACGTTGGCAGTACCGTCTATCAGTACGGAGCCGTCACTTTGCGGATTAACCTCTTCTGCCAGCGTTGGCGACATGGACGTGGTGAAATCGCCGACGATCTCCTCCAGGATATCCTCGACCGTCACCAGCCCCTGAATGTCGCCGTATTCATCGACCACGATGCCGACTTTCTCTTTGTTGCGCTGGAACTTCACCAACTGAACGTTCAGCGGCGTGCCTTCGGGCACATAATAAATTTCGTCGGCTGCGCGCAGCAGGTTCTCTTTGTTGAACTCTTTCTTCTCGGTCATCAGGCGGTAGGCTTCACGTACCCGCAGCATGCCGATGGCATCATCCAGCGAGGTGCGGTAAAGCACGATGCGGCCGTGTGGGGAGTGAGTAAGCTGACGCATGATCGACTTCCAGTCGTCGTTGACATCGATGCCGACAATCTCATTGCGTGGCACCATAATGTCATCGACCGTCACCTTCTCCAGATCCAACACCGAGATCAGCATGTCCTGATTGCGACGAGAAATCTGCGAGTGCGATTCCTTCACAATGGTGCGCAGTTCGTCTTTGCTGACCGCGTCGCTGATCCGCACATTGGTGCGAATGCCGAACAGCCGTAAAATCAGCGTGGTGATGCCATTGAGCAGCCACACCAGTGGGAACATCACCTTTTGCAGCGGTGCCAGCAAGAAGCTGCTGGGGAATGCGATGCGTTCCGGATACAGGGCGGCAAAGGTTTTTGGCAGCACTTCGGCGAACAGCAGCACGGCGAAGGTCAGTACGCCGGTGGCGATGGCAACGCCTAAATCGCCATACAGGCGCATGCCGACAATGGTGGCCAGCGCCGAAGCCAGAATGTTGACCAGGTTATTGCCAATCAGCACCAGGCCTATGAGGCGATCCGGTTTTTGCAGCAGCTTTTCGACCCGGCGGGCGGAACGGTTGCCCTGTTTGGAGAGATGACGCAGACGATAGCGGTTCAGCGTCATCATGCCGGTTTCGGATGCTGAGAAGTAAGCGGAAACCACAATCATGACCACCAGGATAATGATCAGGGTCCCTGTCGAAACGTGCTCCAACGCGGTATTCCTTATGTATGGAGAAAGAGTGCCTGAGAGCTTAGCGAACCATCACTTGCTGAATCAGACGGCTGCCAAAGTAGGCCAGCGTGAGTAGGAAGGCACCGGCAAAGCTGAACCAAACGACGCGGCGACCGCGCCAGCCTTCGTGATAATGGCCCCACAGCAAGACGATATACACAAACCACGCCATGATAGACAGCACGGCTTTGTGCACGTTCTCTTTGCTGAACAGGTTATCCATATAAAGCAGCCCGGTGCACAACGTGAGCGTGAGCAACACGACGCCTATCTGGGTGATGTGGAACATCTTGCGTTCGATGCTCATCAACGGCGGCATATCGGCGCTGAAAGACAGCTTTTTGTTTTTCAGCAGGTAATCCAGCCAGGCCAGTTGCAGCGCATACAGCGCGGCAATGATCAGCGTAGCGTAGGAGAACAGCGCCAGGCCGATATGCACCATCAGTTCCGGGCTGGCTTCCAGATGCGTAATAAATTCACCCGGCATAAAGCTGGCGAAGGCCAGGTTGATCATCGCGAAGCTGTAGACGATAGGCAGCAGGAACCAGCCGCGATCGCGCGAAGCCACGAAGGTCATGACCGAGCAAATGATCAGGCTGACTATCGAACCTATGTTCAGCAAGCTGAGATTTTGCCCGGCGCTGACGTCAAAGATACGCTGCTGAAGTGCGATGGCGTGGCAAATTAGCGCCACCACCGCCGAGACGAGAGCAAGCCGACGGTATGCGCTGTTCTTCCGCAACAAGCTGGGAATAATCAGTCCAAGGCTGAGCAGGTAGGCGATCAAAGCCACAATGGAGAAAACTGGCATAGCGTTTAATTTTGCTTCGACGTGGTGAATTGGATTGTCAGTATAGCGTCGAGCGCGTCCCACTCCAACCGATCTCCAACGCTGAGGCAGAGATCCTCTACGCTTCGTGTTATAATCGCCGCAATTATGTCGCCAGAGCGGCCTGTCATTACACGTTGAGCATGAGACGATGTTTGAAAATTTAACCGATCGTTTGTCGCGCACCCTGCGCAATATCAGCGGCCGTGGGCGGCTGACCGAAGAAAATATCAAGGAAACCCTGCGTGAAGTGCGCATGGCATTGCTGGAAGCGGACGTTGCGCTACCGGTCGTGCGGGACTTTATCAACCGCGTGAAAGAGAGCGCGGTAGGTCATGAAGTCAACAAAAGCCTGACGCCGGGGCAAGAGTTCGTCAAGATCGTCAAGAGCGAGCTGATTGCCGCGATGGGCGAAGTGAACACCGAACTGAACCTGGCGGCGCAACCGCCGGCAGTGGTGCTGATGGCGGGCCTGCAGGGCGCCGGTAAAACTACCAGCGTCGCCAAGCTTGGTAAATTCCTGAAAGAAAAACAGAAGAAAAAAGTCCTGGTGGTTTCCGCCGACGTTTATCGCCCAGCGGCGATCAAACAGCTGGAAACCCTGGCGGAAAGCGTCGGCATCGACTTCTTCCCGTCTGATGTCAAAGAAAAACCGATCGACATCGTTAACCGTGCGCTGCAACAGGCCAAGCTGAAGTTCTACGACGTACTGATCGTCGATACCGCCGGCCGTTTGCACGTTGACGAAGCGATGATGGACGAAATCAAGCAGGTGCACGCGGCGATCAAGCCGGTGGAAACCCTGTTTGTGGTTGACGCCATGACCGGCCAGGATGCTGCCAACACGGCCAAGGCCTTTAATGAAGCATTACCGCTGACCGGTGTGGTACTGACCAAGGTCGACGGTGATGCGCGTGGCGGTGCCGCGTTGTCTATCCGTCACATCACGGGCAAGCCGATCAAGTTCCTCGGCGTGGGCGAGAAGACCGAAGCGCTGGAGCCCTTCCATCCGGACCGCGTGGCATCACGCATTCTGGGCATGGGCGATGTGCTGTCGCTGATCGAAGATATCGAAAGCAAAGTTGACCGCGAGCAGGCGGAGAAACTGGCTAACAAGCTGAAGAAAGGTGACGGTTTCGATCTGACCGACTTCCTGGAACAGCTGAAGCAGATGCGTAACATGGGTGGTATGGCCAGCATGCTGAGCAAACTGCCTGGTGCCGGCCAACTGCCGGACAATGTGAAATCGCAAATGGACGACAAGGTTCTGGTGCGAATGGAAGCAATCATCAACTCGATGACGCTGAAAGAGCGCGCCAAACCGGAAATCATCAAAGGCTCGCGTAAGCGCCGCATTGCGATGGGTTCCGGTATGCAGGTGCAGGACGTTAACCGCTTGTTGAAGCAGTTCGACGAAATGCAGCGCATGATGAAAAAGATGAAGAAAGGCGGAATGGCGAAGATGATGCGCGGCATGAAAGGTATGATGCCGCCGGGCTTCCCAGGCCGCTGACAGGCGCGTGCCCCTTGGGGTGAGCGTGTTTAAGCATTTGCCGTTCGCGGCAAAAACCGCCCGGAATATTACCGGCTGCAAAAAGTAGTTGACGCTGATCTACGCTTTAGATTGCTTTTTGCGCCAAAATGAGTAAAATTTTCGGGCTTTTTATATTGCAACCGGGCCCCGTTCCCTCAATGGGGCCCGGCTGTTTTATTAACTAAAGAGGATGTTATGGTAACAATTCGTTTGGCACGTGGCGGCGCTAAAAAGCGTCCGTTCTATCAAGTAGTAGTGACCGACAGCCGCAATGCTCGTGATGGTCGTTTCATCGAGCGCGTAGGCTTCTTCAACCCGATCGCATCTGGTCAGGCTGAAGCACTGCGTCTGGACCTGGACCGCATCGAACATTGGGTCGGTCTGGGTGCAACCGTTTCTGATCGCGTTCACGCGCTGATCAAAGACGCTAAGAAAGCAGCTTAATCTGTCGCGGTGGTGGCAATGAGCAAGCAACTCAAACCGGTAGCACCTAAGCAGCCGATTGTACTCGGTAAAATGGGGTCTACTTACGGCATTCGTGGTTGGCTCAGAGTATTTTCATCCACCGAGAACGCCGAAAGCATTTTTGACTATCAGCCGTGGTTTATCCAGCGGGCGGGTCAATGGCAGCTTGTCGAGTTGGAAGACTGGAAGCGCCACAGTCAGGATCTGATCATCAAAGTCAAAGGCGTTGATGATCGGGATGCTGCGAATCTACTGACCAATTGCGAAATTCAGGTGGATTCGGAACAACTTCCTCCGTTGGTGGGTGATGATTACTACTGGAAAGACCTTATGGGCTGCCAGGTAGTCACGACCACCGGTTACGAACTGGGTAAAGTCGTCGATATGATGGAAACCGGTTCAAACGACGTGATGGTAGTGAAAGCTAACCTGAAAGATGCGTTCGGCATGAAGGAGCGGTTGGTCCCGTTTCTTCATGGGCAGGTTATCAAGAAAGTCGATCTCACTGCTCGCGTGATTGAAGCAGATTGGGATCCTGGTTTTTGACCTCCGAATCAAACGGTCGAAACAAGTGGAATGACAGTATGGGGATTGGCTTGTGTTCATTGGTATTGTAAGCCTGTTTCCTGAGATGTTCCGCGCAATCACCGATTACGGGGTGACTGGCCGGGCAGTAAAAAATGGCCTGCTGAGCGTGCAGTGTTGGAGTCCGCGTGACTTCACCTACGACCGGCATCGTACCGTGGACGATCGCCCTTATGGCGGCGGCCCGGGAATGTTGATGATGGTGCAACCCTTGCGGGAAGCCATTCATGCAGCAAAAGCAGCGGCAGGCGAGGGAGCAAAGGTGATTTATCTATCACCTCAGGGGCGTAAGCTGGATCAAACCGGCGTATGCGAACTGGCGACCAACCAGAAGATGATTCTGGTGTGCGGTCGTTATGAAGGGGTAGACGAGCGCGTAATCCAAACCGAAATTGATGAAGAATGGTCAATCGGCGATTACGTACTCAGCGGCGGGGAACTGCCGGCAATGACCCTGATTGATTCAGTCGCCCGTTTTATACCGGGTGTGCTGGGCCATCAGGCCTCAGCAGAAGAAGATTCTTTTGTCGATGGATTGCTGGACTGCCCGCACTATACCCGTCCTGAGGTGTTGGAAGGGATGGAAGTTCCGCCAGTCTTACTGTCGGGCAACCATGCCGAGATACGTCGCTGGCGCTTAAAGCAGTCGCTGGGCCGTACCTGGCTTAGAAGACCTGAACTTCTAGAAAGCCTAGCTCTGACTGACGAGCAAGCGGTGTTGCTGGCTGAGTTCCAACGGGAACATCAGGCCAAGCAACAGGACTATGAAGGGAACGTCTGAGCAACTGGCTCGACGGGACCGATATATCAGTTTACCTAGGGTAAGAGACATATTATGAGCAACATTATTAAGCAAATTGAACAAGAGCAGATGAAGCAAGACGTACCTGCATTCCGTCCGGGTGATTCCGTGGAAGTTAAGGTATGGGTCGTTGAAGGTAGCAAAAAACGTCTGCAGGCATTCGAGGGCGTGGTTATCGCTATCCGTAACCGCGGTCTGCACTCTGCATTCACTGTTCGTAAGATTTCCAACGGCGAAGGTGTTGAGCGTGTATTCCAGACTCACTCCCCAGTAATCGACAGCATTACTGTTAAACGTCGTGGTGCCGTTCGTAAAGCCAAACTGTACTATCTGCGTGAGCGTACTGGTAAGTCTGCTCGTATCAAAGAGCGTCTGAACCGCGTCGGCTAACGCTGCATCCAAAAGTTAATAGCTATGAAGGGGTTGGCACTGTGCCAACCCCTTTTTTTATGCCTGCAGATCGGGGATTGCATCTGCAAGATGCGAAAATGCTCCCAGGACGTCCGTTTTACAGGCATAAAAAAGCCTGCGTTTGCAGGCTCTTTGCATTACAGCGCCGCGGCGCGCTGTTTGCTTTTTTCCGGGTGCGGCTGTGCAGGAACGATATCGCCAGGCTTTACAATCACGCGTGCGACAGACTCGTGCGTGGCAAAGGTACAGCTGCAGTTAATGTTTTGGCATTGGTGATAGCGCTCTTTGGTCGCTTCGCTTAGATAACGGCTGGAGCGAGTATGGGCCACGCTACCGCAGAGTGGACAGTGCATCATAAAAACCCCCTTGCAATATTTTTAGTGAAAACGGGTTGGGCATTAAGCCACAATCAAAATCAGCAGCCTGCCTAGTTAGGTGGGAGTTACATCCCAGCTTATTAACGGACACTCCTGATGGTAGTAACGGCTTCAGCCGCGATGATTGAGTTTTTTCATGCTCTGCACCCATTTAATCAATACTGTGTATACATACAGTATTAAGCTATTTGCTAAACTCGTCAATAGTAAACGTTATGTTTTTAGCAAAATGTCTAAATTTGATTTTCAGGCATAAAAAAAGCCCATCAATGATGGGCTTAGTCGTATAACAGGTGCAGAAGTAAGAAGGATTACAAACCGTACACCAGGCTGATAGAAGTGGTGGTGTCGGTATTCTTTGGCGCAGAGGCTGGAGGCTTGCTGTTGTAAGTCACGGTGTAAGCCAGACGCAACGCGAACTTTTCGTTAATGGCGACGCTGAGTGCAGTTTCGGAGTTCAGCGTGGTTTCTTCGTTCGCCAGCGCGGAAACGCCTTCAGAGAACTTGGTATTGTCGGTCAACTGGTACGAATAGTTGGCCGCACCGTAAGCCAGCGCTTTGGTGGAACGCCCACCGCCATGGTATTCGTCGTGACGCACGCCCGGACCGAATTCAACTCGCAGATCGCTAAGCGGCCCATTGAGGATTTGGCGACCATAACCGCCGGTCAGCGTCGAGCGGGAATCATAACCGTTGAAGCGATCGCTCAGCCAGCTCGCCTGACCGAACAGGTAATTACGATCGGACAGGTTATAACGGGTACGGCCGCCGGCCTGATACTTTTCTGACGAGCGCACGTTGGAGGATGTGGTGTTATTGGCCGCACCCCACAGGCTATAAGCGGCATCGCTGTTGAACCAGGTCATGCTGGTATTGGCCAACAGGGTAGAGCTTTGTGAGTTGCCTGACTGCGAGTTGTAACCGGCCTGGACGTTGCCTTCAAACGGTTTTTTGGCGGTGGCCGGATCGTCCATCGCGGTGAAAAGCGTATTGTCGGCAAGGGCTGAAACACTGGTGAAAGTCGTTAAGCAGCTAATGAACAGCGGAATAGCGCGGCGAGCGCGTAAAGAGAGCATTTTTGATCCAGTTGTTAAGAGTGGTTATAAGTGATTTCGGTCACATTATATCGGTTCGCCATTGCGACCAAAATAGCGACTATTAGCTTAAGTTTTTAATTTTTCGTCCTCACTTATTCACTTTTCTTCTACTGACTTTTAACCCTGTTAACGGCATAAAATACTGATTACCATTATTATTTATGTGGTCAATGGTGTGAGCGGCAACGGGGAATACCGTTGCCGTTGGGGAAGTGATTACAGGAAGGTGATGACCAGAAGATACCCGGTGATACAGGAACACAGCACGCCGATCAGGCCAGGAATAATAAAGCTGTGGTTGATGATAAATTTACCGATGCGCGTTGTTCCGGAGCGGTCAAAACCGATGCAGGCCAAATCGCTTGGATAAGTGGGCAAGACGAAGTAACCGTACGCGGCCGGGAAGAAGGCCAGCAGCATTTTGGGGTCGACGCCCAACTGCAGCGCCATTGGGGCAATCGCGGTGAGCGCAGCTGCCTGGCTGTTGACCAGCTTGGAAACCAGGAACAGAACGATCGCGTAAGTCCACGGCTGACTTTTTACCACGTCTTCAAGCAGGAGTTTTAACTCTCCCATATGTGCCTGGAAGAAGGTATCACTCATCCACGCCACGCCGAATACGGAAAAAATAGCGACCATGCCGGCTTTGAAAACCGCACCATTGGCAATATCGCCGGGTTTGACTTTGCAGCCCATCAGAATAACGGCACCGGCGATCAGCATCATCATCTGGATCACCAGATTCATAGACAGCGGTTTCAGTATCCCTTTGGCATTGGCAAAGGAAGGGCGTAAATCAGCAAAAGCCCCCAAGAGTACGACGATGGCGATAGCCGCAAAGAAGATCGCTGTGGACCAGTAAGCCTGCTTGGGGAATCTCTGATTGAGCAGCGTTTCGGTGCTGCCAAAAATATAGGCCCGTTGTTCTGGATCTTTGATTTTTTCCTGGAATTCAGCGTCCTTATCCAGATCTTTACCGCGGCGCAGGCTCCATAAGGCCGCCATTAACACCCCGACTAATGAAGCCGGGATCGAGACGGCAAGGATTTCTACTAGCGTGTAAGCTTTGCCAATCCCATGTCCTGCGGCAATGATTGAAACCAGGGACACAACGGCCACGGAAACCGGCGAAGCTGTGATGGCCATTTGCGAGGCGACGGAAGCCACAGCCATTGGGCGTTCTGGGCGGATCCCTTTTTTGATGGCGATATCGGAAATGATCGGGAACATGGTGTACACCACATGCCCTGTG
Organism: Serratia sp. Ser99; assembly: GCF_024519545.1. Taxonomy (NCBI): domain Bacteria; kingdom Pseudomonadati; phylum Pseudomonadota; class Gammaproteobacteria; order Enterobacterales; family Yersiniaceae; genus Serratia; species Serratia sp. Ser99. The sequence continues at coordinate 239,961 of NZ_JALJRT010000010.1, forward strand.
CCGCACAGGAACGTCAGAGTCCAGGTGGTGAAAGGGGCAAGCAGCGTGATGTGCTGTGGGTGGCGGCGCAGCAGTCGCTCTGCATATTGCATCATCACGTTCAAACCGCCGGCAGTTTGCAACACTGAAGCACAACCGATTACTGCAAGAATAGTCAGCATAACCTCAACGGGAGGTTTACCTGGTTCCAACCCGAATATAAAACATAAGAGGAATAAACCAATACCGCTTATTAGGCCCAGCCCCATACCGCCAAACCGAGTGCCGACTAATAAGCAGATTATAATAATTAAGAACTGCAAAGTGATCATGATAGTCCCTTGTCAAGAAATGAAAAGCAGCTAACGCTCATACATTCTCAATGCAGGTGACACGGGCTCTGTCTACGCAGATTAACCCTAAAGAGGTGCGAACGAATAACACCATAATTATTTATTTTTCGCGCGATAACTGTGAAGTTCCGCAATATTTATTCAATAGGTTTTACTCATATTTTTGTATTTTAATTAATAGATGGAAGTAATTGAAAATAAATTGCCGGTTTATTGTTTGTTATTTGTGTTTCAGTTGTTTAATTTTTAGGTGATTTGATTTACCCGTTAAGGTTCTCTGCGGTGGAAAGGGTAAACCTCAGGCTTTTGAACGTTCGGTGGATGAGGCATGTGGGTCGTTGCGTTTCTAGTGTATCGAATTGTTTACGATTTTGTCGGGTTTTAGCATTTTGGTGTGCAAGGAAGTCTCGTGTGGCTGAAAGTCTTAAAAATCATTAATGATCATTGTGTTAAGTTATTTATTCTGGTTTTTCTATGACTTATTTAGCGCTTTTTATTTGTGGTAATTTTTTATTTACACCAAATGGATTGAAATCTTTACATTTCGTGGTAGGGTAAGAACCTGAAACGCTCAATGTTCTATCAACGCTTACGCATAACGGCAAACGACAGGAATAGCATCATGCAAAAAGACGCGCTCAATAACGTTCATATCAGTGCAGAACAGATTCTGATTACTCCGGAAGAGCTGAAGAACCAGTTCCCGCTTAGTGCCAGCGACGAGAATGAAATCGCCACGGCACGCAAAACCATCGCCGATATTCTGCAGGGGCGCGATCATCGCCTGCTGGTGGTGTGCGGACCTTGTTCTATTCACGACCCGGATGCGGCACTTGATTACGCCCGTCATTTGAAAACCCTGTCAGCTGAATTGAGCGATCAGCTGTATATCGTTATGCGTGTCTATTTTGAAAAACCTCGTACCACCGTCGGCTGGAAAGGTCTGATTAACGACCCATACATGGACGGTTCGTTTGACGTTGAAGCAGGTCTGCACATTGCGCGTCGCCTGCTGCTGGATCTGGTTGGTATGGGCTTGCCGTTGGCGACCGAAGCGTTGGATCCGAACAGTCCGCAATACCTGGGTGATTTGTTCAGCTGGTCAGCGATTGGTGCGCGCACGACTGAATCGCAAACTCACCGTGAGATGGCTTCAGGGCTGTCAATGCCGGTAGGTTTTAAAAACGGTACCGACGGCAGCTTGGGCACGGCGATCAATGCTATGCGCGCTGCGGCAATGCCACACCGTTTTGTCGGTATAAATCAGGCTGGGCAAGTGTGCCTGCTGCAGACGCAGGGTAACCCTGATGGCCATGTGATCCTGCGCGGTGGTAAAACGCCAAACTACAGCGCTGAGGACGTGGCGGCCTGTGAAAAACAGATGCTGGATGCGGGACTCCACCCGTCCTTGATGATAGATTGCAGCCATGGCAACTCGAATAAAGACTATCGCCGTCAACCGGCGGTTGCCGAGTCCGTGGTAGAGCAGATCAAAGCGGGTAACCGTTCGATCACCGGCATCATGCTGGAAAGCCACTTGCACGAAGGCAGCCAGTCTTCTGAGCAACCGCGTGCAGATATGCGCTATGGGGTTTCTGTTACCGACGCCTGTATTAACTGGGAAAGTACAGAGACGCTGCTGCGCCATATGCACCAGGAACTCGGCGCCGCGCTGACGGCACGCACTGGAGAGTAGTAAGTTATGGTGGCTGAACTGACCGCGTTGCGCGATCAAATCGACGAAGTGGATAAGGCGCTGCTGGAGCTGCTGGCTAAACGCCTGCAGTTGGTGGCGGAAGTGGGAGAGGTTAAAAGCCACCACGGCTTACCGGTGTATGTTCCTGAGCGTGAGGCGGCGATGCTGGCCTCACGGCGTCAAGAAGCGGAAAACCTGGGTGTGCCGCCCGATTTGATTGAGGACGTGCTGCGCAGGGTGATGCGCGAGTCTTACGTCAGCGAGAACGACAAAGGCTTTAAAACGCTACATCCGCAACTGCGCCCGATCGTCATTATCGGCGGCAACGGTCAAATGGGGCGGTTGTTTAATCGCTTGCTGACGCTGTCCGGTTACCAGGTCAAAGTGTTGGACCAGGAAGACTGGAATCAGGCTGATACGCTGCTTGCCGATGCCGGAATGGTGATTGTCAGCGTCCCTATTCACGTCACCGAACAGGTGATTGAGCGGTTACCGCCATTGCCTGCAGACTGTATTCTGGTTGATCTGGCCTCGGTAAAAAATCGCCCGTTGAATGCCATGCTGGCGGCGCACAGCGGCCCTGTGGTGGGGCTACACCCCATGTTTGGCCCAGACGTAGGCAGCGTGGCCAAGCAGGTGGTGGTCTATTGCGATGGCCGCGAACCGCAAGCCTACCAATGGTTGCTCGAACAGCTGCAGGTATGGGGAGCGCGTTTGCACCGTATCAGCGCGGTTGAGCACGATCAGAACATGGCGTTTATTCAGGCGCTGCGTCACTTCGCGACCTTTGCTTATGGTTTGCATCTGGCGGAAGAAAACGTGCAGTTGGAGCAGTTGCTGGCCCTCTCTTCACCGATCTATCGGCTGGAGTTGGCGATGGTCGGGCGGCTGTTTGCTCAAGACCCGCAGCTGTACGCGGATATCATTATGTCTTCCGAAGAGAACATTGCGCTGATCAAGCGTTACTATCAGCGGTTTGGTGAGGCAATAAAACTGTTGGAGCAGGGTGATAAACAGGCGTTTATCCAGAGCTTCCAGAAGGTCGAACATTGGTTTGGCGACTATGCGCAGCGTTTCCTAGTGGAAAGCCGTTCGCTGCTACGTCAGGCGAATGACAGTCGCCAATAATGATAAGGGTTCGGTTATGCCGAACCCTTTTTAATGGTATTCAGGACGGGTTGACTGGCACCACGGTGTCGCTCGGGTAACACCCCAGCACCTTCAGCGAGCGGGTGATTGGCGTCAGATCTCTCAATGCCTTCTGCATCGCCTCAGAACGCAGGTTAGCCTGCACATCGATATAAAACATCTCTTCCCACGGGTTGCCGTTAATCGGGCGCGATTCCAGCTTGGTCATGATGATGCCGTTGTCGCGCAGTACCAGCAGCGCTTCCACCAAGGCACCCGACTGCTGGCCGGTGGCCATAATCAGCGTGGTCTTAGCGGGCACCTGCTCGGAAACTTCGATAGCCTTGCGCGCCAATACGATAAAGCGGGTAATGTTCTGCTGTTGATTGGCCAGGTTATGTTCCAGTACCTGCAGGCCATAGAGCGCACCGCCGGCTTCGCTGCCCAGCGCCGCCGCTTTTGGCGAGTTCAACTTTGCCACTTTTTCCATTGCCGCAGCGGTGCTTTCACAGTATTCGATTTTCCAGTGCGGGTAGCGATTAATAAACTGGCTGCACTGTTGGAAAGGTTGCGGGTGGCTATATACGGTTTCGATCTGATCAAGGTCGGTATCGCTGGCGATCAGCACACAGTGATCGATAGGGTTAGTCAGTTCGCCGACGATCGACAAACTGGTGTGTTGCAGCAGGTCGTAAACGTCATTAATCGAGCCGGAGCTGGTGTTTTCGATCGGCAGGATGGCGTAATCCGCCTGGCCGGTTTCAACCTGGGTGAAGATATCCTGGAATTTCTGGCAACCGCACTCGATCAACTGATCGAAATGGCGAGCAGCATATTGGCGGGCCGCCAGGTGTGAGTAAGAGCCTTTCGGGCCAAGGAACGCAATACGGGCAGAATGCTGGCTGATTTGGTTGAGCTGGTGCTGCAGCAGCGCCTGCTGAGTCAGTACGGAGTCTTCGATAATCAGTTGAAACAGACGGGTGACGTAAAATCCGTCCAGATCGTAGGGCTTGGCTGCGGCGATCAGGGCGTCCAGCAGGTCGCGTTCACGCTCTTTATCACGGATTGGCCGATGAGAGTGCAACTTGGTTTTACCTACTTCTACCGCCAGCTCACGGCGTTCTGCCAGCAAGGACAGCAGTTTCAGATCCAGTGCGCTGATGCGTTGGCGCAGCACGAGTAACGGGTTGTCGGTCATAATCAGCTTCTGCCTTATATTTTTATACGTCGTAAAATAGCCATAAAAAAAGCCCCCTGATTTCAGGAGGCTTTGCTGTTCGTCTTCGCATTCTTTATCACACGACGAAACGCCTCCCAATCAGGGGAAGGTAAAAAAGAATGCGAAGAAAAACGGTTTACGGACCATGTGCTATCCAAAGTGTGTGAGACAGGTTTTAAAGTAACCGCAGGTTTTTATCTCGTCAATAAAAAAACCAGACAAAAAACGCGCCCTCAGGCGCGTTTGATGTGAAACAGCCGCTAAACGGTTATTCCTGTTCCGGCTCCACTTCCGGAACGATGTCCTTCACGCTGGCGGCGGCACGGCGTGCTTCGCCTTTGTGCTGCACCTTGTTCAACTGACGCTCCAGCTTGGCGATCAGTTCGTTAACGGCGGTGTACATGTCTTCATGTTTTGCGCTGGCTACCAGCGGGCCGTTAGGTGTGGTAATGGTGGCGTCGGCAACAAACCCTTTCGGTTCTTTGGATAAGACGATATGCGGGTTAATCAGTTGGGCCTGCCATTTTTCCAGTTTGGTGAGACGGTCTTCGACGTGACTGCGGATTGCGGGAGTGATATCCATTTGTTTGCTGGTAATGTTCAATGTCATATAACTTACCTCTCTGTCTTTCCGTCTTGGATGAGTCCAGCATACCCCGCTTTTTGCTGAAATGCGTGATGAAAATCACGTTTTTTTGTCACTTTTTGCAAAGTTAGTTCAATCTGTGATTCAGCATCTGAAATGGTCATCTAACGCTTGAGTCTTGGAAGCGGAACGCGCATTATTGAAAGGATAAGCGGTGTTGCAGTCTTGCTAACATCGTGTTTTTGCTTGTGTATTTATCCTGATCTGGGTGAATTTACAGCAAATAAAAACGGCAGCCGAAGCTGCCGTTTTGTTTTCCTGCCGTTACCCATCAGACTATGCCGGGTTGGCGCTAATCACTTTGGCCACTTTGTCGGCTTGGCCGTTCAGTTGCAACTGCTTGTACGCATTTTCCATCAGCGGCAGCGCGTCGCGCGTCGCTTGAGTATCAGGGAATTCACGCAGCATCTGTTCAGCACGATTAACGACCGCGACGTAGGCACCGCGTTTAGTGTAGTATTCCACCACCGAAAGCTCATACTTGGCCAGGCGGTCTTTCAGATACACCAGACGCTTGTTGGCATCGGTTACATACTGGCTGTTCGGGTACTGCTGAATCAGCTGGCTGAAATCGCGAAATGCAGCGCGAGCATGCTGTGGATCGCGGTCTGAACGATCGACCCCGAAGAAGCCTTGCAGTGCACTGTCATCCAACGCCATATCGGTCAGGCCACGCATATACATCACGTAGTCGATGTTTGGGTGCGTTGGGTTCAGACGCATGAAACGATCGATAGATGCCTGAGCCATAGGTAAATCGGCAGATTTATAGTAGGCATAAATCAGGTCCAACTGTACCTGCTGAGAGTAGGGTCCGAAAGGATAGCGGTTATCTAACGCTTCGAGTTGCGTAATCGCGCCCTTAAAGTTACCGTCCTGCAGTTTTTGCTGGGCAGTAGCATAGATTTCCGAAGGCGGGTTGTCGGGAACCGCATCCTTGGATGTGGAGCAACCTGCCAGCGCCAGGCTCAACGTGGCTGCCGCCACCAGATATTTCATACGCGTCATGACGTTTTGATTATCCTCAGGGTGTTATTCCGGGAGACTGTCCGTTAAGCTCCCGACAAAGACCAGTTACAATAGCACATTATATTAAACGGCATCGCCGTGAAAACCCAACGTTAACGAAGAAGCTGCATATGGCACAACAAGTACAACTCACCGCAACGGTGGCCGAATCTCAACTCGGACAACGTTTAGATCAGGCTTTGGCCGAATTGTTCCCTGATTATTCACGATCTCGCATAAAAGATTGGATCCTGGACGATCGGGTGCAGGTCAATGGCAAAACGATAAACAAACCGAAAGAGAAGGTGCTGGGGGGAGAGACGGTCGCCATTGATGCACAGATAGAAGAAGAGGCCCGTTGGGAACCGCAGGACATTGCGCTGAATATCGTCTACGAAGACAGCGACATTTTGGTCATCAACAAGCCGCGCGACCTGGTTGTGCATCCTGGCGCCGGTAACCCGGACGGCACGGTGCTCAATGCGTTGCTGCATTACTATCCTGAAATCGCCGACGTACCGCGTGCCGGTATCGTGCACCGTTTGGACAAGGACACGACCGGTCTGATGGTAGTGGCGAAAACCGTTCCGGCGCAGACCCGGTTGGTAGAAGCGTTGCAGGCACGTGAAATCACCCGTGAATACGAAGCTGTCGCCATCGGTACCATGACCGCCGGCGGTACCGTCGAAGAACCGATTTCGCGCCATTCAACCAAGCGTACCCACATGGCGGTCCACCCGATGGGTAAACCGGCGGTGACGCATTACCGCATTATGGAACACTTCCGCGCGCACACCCGCCTGCGTCTGCGTCTGGAAACCGGCCGTACCCACCAGATCCGTGTGCATATGTCGCACATTAACCACCCGCTGGTGGGCGATCAGCTGTACGGTGGTCGTCCACGTCCGCCAAAAGGGGCTTCGGAGGCATTCATTGCCACATTGCGCGGTTTCGATCGCCAGGCACTGCACGCCACCATGCTGCGTTTATATCATCCGATTAGCGGTATCCAGATGGAGTGGCATGCGCCGCTGCCGCAGGATATGGTCGATCTGATTAACGCACTGAAGCTCGATACCGAAGAATTCAAAGATCAGATGAACTGGTAATGGATTCGCTTATCTTGCCCGATTGGCCACTGCCTGCAGGGGTAAAAGCCTGCAGCAGCACCCGTAACGGTGGCGTGAGTCGGCCACCGTACGGTTCGCTCAATCTCGGCACTCACGTGGGTGACGAGGTTCAGGCGGTGGCGGATAACCGTCAGCGTCTGGTCGCGGCGGCGAACCTGCCGCAGATGCCAGTCTGGCTGGAGCAAGTGCATGGCACGCGCGTGGTGCGACTGGATGGGCAAACGCCTGTCGATTTGCAAGCGGACGCGGTTTACAGCAATGTGCCAGGACAGGTGTGCGCAGTGATGACAGCAGACTGCTTGCCGGTTTTATTCTGCTCGCAGTCTGGTGATGAAGTCGCTGCAGCTCATGCCGGTTGGCGTGGATTGTGTAACGGCGTGCTGGAGCAGACTTTAGCGGCGTTTTCCACTCAGCCTGCAGGCATCAGCGTTTGGCTCGGCCCGGCGATCGGCCCGCAGCAGTTTGAGGTAGGGCCGGAGGTCCGCGCGGCATTTATTGCTGTTGATCCCGGCGCTGAGCTGGCTTTTGCCCCTCGCGGCGATAAATACCTCGCAGATATCTATTTACTGGCTCGTCAGCGTCTACAACGCGCAGGGGTTCATGCTATCTATGGCGGAGACCGTTGTACGGTGAGCGAAATCAGTCATTTTTTCTCCTATCGACGCGACGGAATAACCGGACGTCTGGCAAGTTTAATCTGGCTGATATAACCTATTGAATTAGGACGGTCCAACGGCGCATGATGTAGTACCGAAAATATACAGTCGAAATAACCTTGAAAATTTGAGGGATGACCTCATTTAATCTCCAGTAGCAATTTCGACCAATCTTGGAGGTGTTATGCGTCTGGATCGTCTTACTAACAAATTCCAGCTTGCCCTCGCCGATGCCCAATCTCTAGCCCTTGGGCGCGACAACCAATTTATTGAACCGTTACATCTGATGAGCGCTCTGCTCAATCAGGATGGGGGCACGGTTCGTCCATTATTAACTTCTGCCGGTATCGATGCTGGGCGCGTGCGCACCGAGATCGAACAGGCCTTGTCTCGTCTGCCTCAAGTTGAAGGTACCGGTGGTGACGTTCAACCGTCGCATGAGCTGGTGCGTGTCCTGAATTTGTGCGACAAGCTGGCACAAAAGCGGGCGGACAAATTTATCTCATCCGAACTCTTTGTTCTGGCGGTGCTTGAAGATCGCGGTAACTTGACCGATCTGTTGAAAGCAGCCGGTGCAACGACCGATAAAATCAGTAAGGCCATTGAGCAAATGCGAGGCGGTGATAGCGTGGAAGATCAAGGTGCTGAAGACCAACGTCAGGCGTTGAAGAAATACACTATCGATCTGACCGAGCGTGCTGAGCAGGGCAAACTGGACCCGGTTATCGGCCGTGACGAAGAGATACGCCGTACCATTCAGGTGCTGCAACGTCGTACCAAAAACAACCCGGTGTTGATCGGCGAACCTGGCGTGGGTAAAACCGCCATCGTCGAAGGCCTGGCTCAGCGCATCATCAATGGCGAAGTGCCGGAAGGTTTGAAGCATAAGCGCGTGTTGTCCCTCGATATGGGGGCGTTGATCGCTGGTGCTAAATATCGCGGCGAATTTGAAGAGCGTCTGAAAGCCGTTTTGAGCGATCTGTCTAAACAGGAAGGGAGCGTCATCCTGTTTATAGATGAGCTGCACACTATGGTTGGTGCAGGTAAAGCCGATGGCGCGATGGATGCGGGCAATATGTTGAAACCTGCGTTGGCACGCGGGGAGCTTCACTGTGTCGGCGCGACAACTCTCGACGAATATCGTCAATATATAGAGAAGGACGCGGCGCTTGAACGTCGTTTCCAGAAAGTGTTTGTCGCCGAACCCAGTGTTGAAGACACCATCGCTATCTTGCGCGGTTTGAAAGAGCGTTATGAACTGCACCACCACGTGCAGATCACCGACCCGGCAATCGTTGCGGCGGCCACGCTGTCGCACCGCTATATTTCCGATCGTCAACTGCCGGACAAGGCCATTGACCTGATTGATGAGGCGGCGTCTAGCATCCGCATGCAGATGGACTCCAAACCGGAATCGCTCGATCGCCTTGAGCGCCGGATTATTCAGCTCAAGCTGGAGCAGCAGGCGTTGAGTAAAGAGTCGGACGACGCCAGCAAGAAACGCCTGGAAATGCTGAGCGGTGAGCTGGAGCAGAAAGAACGCGAGTATTCAGAGCTGGAAGAAGAGTGGAAAGCGGAAAAAGCTTCGCTCTCCGGCACGCAAAATATTAAAGCGGATCTTGAGCAGGCCAAAATAAGCCTGGAGCAGGCGCGTCGCGTTGGCGACCTGGGGCGGATGTCGGAGCTGCAGTACGGCAAGATCCCAGAGCTGGAAAAACAGCTTGCCGCTGCCACGCTGGCCGAAGGCAAGACTATGAAACTGCTGCGTAACCGGGTGACCGACGCAGAAATCGCTGAAGTGCTGGCGCGCGCTACCGGTATTCCTGTCGCCAGAATGCTTGAAGGCGAACGGGATAAGCTGTTACGTCTGGAACAAGAGCTGCATTCGCGGGTCATTGGCCAGAACGAAGCGGTGAGCGCGGTATCCAACGCGATCCGTCGTAGCCGTGCCGGGCTGTCAGATCCGAACCGACCTATCGGTTCGTTCCTGTTCCTCGGTCCGACCGGGGTAGGTAAAACCGAACTGTGTAAAGCGTTGGCTTCGTTCCTGTTCGACAGCGACGACGCTATGGTGCGTATCGACATGTCCGAGTTTATGGAGAAACATTCGGTATCGCGGCTGGTGGGGGCGCCTCCAGGTTATGTCGGTTATGAAGAGGGCGGTTATCTGACCGAGGCAGTGCGTCGCAGACCTTATTCAGTGATCCTGCTGGATGAAGTGGAGAAAGCGCACCCGGATGTGTTCAACATCCTGTTGCAGGTATTGGATGATGGCCGCCTGACCGATGGTCAAGGCCGTACCGTCGATTTCCGCAATACGGTGGTGATCATGACTTCCAACCTGGGGTCTGATCTGATCCAGGAACACTTTGGTCAGATGAACTATACGCAGATGAAAGAATCGGTAATGGAAATGGTAACGCACCACTTCCGCCCGGAATTCATCAACCGTATAGATGAGGTGGTAGTGTTCCACCCGCTCGGTCAGAAACACATCGCCGAGATCGCCAAGATTCAGTTGGCACGTCTGTACAAACGTTTGGAAGAGCGTGGTTACGAAGTGACTATGACCGAACCGGCGTTGGAGCTGTTGGGCAAAACCGGTTTCGATCCTGTGTATGGAGCTCGTCCACTGAAACGAGCTATTCAGCAGGAGATCGAGAACCCGCTGGCGCAGCAAATCCTTTCCGGCAAGCTGATCCCGGGTATACCGGTGACGCTGGATGTGGAAGACGAGCATATCGTCGCCAAACAGTAACGGCTGTCTATTATCTATATAGTGATTACGATGAAAGGGAGCGGGCGACCGCTCCCTTTTTTTATCGGCTTTGGTTGGGTTTAAGCTGTTTGCCCTGGCAATGGCGCTAAAATCCCGTAATTTCGTCTAATAAATATCCTAAAATGGCTTTATTGGTGGTTATTTGAGCGCTTGAAAAGTTTTTTGCATTTAGGGGTTGCGGCCTTCTGAGAACTCCCTATA
>NZ_JALJRT010000011.1:0-178997 GCF_024519545.1 Serratia sp. Ser99
TGGTGATTGCTGCAGTCAGGGTAGTTTTACCGTGGTCAACGTGGCCGATAGTACCAACGTTAACGTGCGGTTTGGAACGTTCAAATTTTTCTTTAGACACGGCTATATTCCTTACTCTTATGCTCTCCCCTCATGGAGAGAGCACTGATCAATGTGTTAAACCCGAAAGCTTATTTACCACGGGCTTCAATAACGGCCTGAGCGACGTTGTTCGGCGCATCATCGTACTTCAGGAACTCCATGGAGTAAGAAGCACGGCCTTTGGTCAGAGAACGCAGTTGAGTTGCGTATCCGAACATCTCGGACAACGGAACTTCAGCGTGAATCTGAACGCCAGTAGCGTTGGATTCCTGACCTTTCAGTTGACCACGACGACGGCTAAGGTCACCGATGACGTCACCAGTGTTCTCTTCCGGCGTTTCAACTTCAACCTTCATGATAGGCTCAAGCAAAACAGGTTTTGCTTTCTTAAAGCCATCTTTAAAGGCGATAGAAGCGGCCAGTTTAAACGCCAATTCGGAGGAGTCAACATCGTGGAAAGAACCGAAATGCAGACGCACACCGAGATCAACTACCGGATAACCAGCCAGTGGACCAGACTTAAGCTGCTCCTGGAGGCCTTTATCAATGGCAGGGATGTATTCCGTTGGGATCACACCACCTTTAATGTCATTGATGAACTCATAACCTTTCGGATTTGAGCCCGGCTCCAGTGGGTACATGTCGATCACAACGTGACCATACTGACCACGACCACCAGACTGCTTGGCGTGTTTACCTTCGATATCGGTAACTTTCGCGCGAATCGCTTCACGGTAAGCAACCTGAGGTTTACCCACGTTAGCTTCAACGTTGAATTCACGCTTCATGCGGTCAACCAGGATATCCAGGTGAAGTTCACCCATACCTGCGATGATAGTCTGACCTGATTCTTCGTCAGTCCATACGCGGAATGATGGGTCTTCCTTCGCCAGACGGCCCAGAGCCAGACCCATTTTTTCTTGGTCAGCTTTGGTTTTTGGTTCAACTGCAACGGAGATTACCGGCTCAGGGAACTCCATACGCTCCAGAATGATCACGTGGTTTGGATCACACAGAGTGTCACCGGTAGTCACGTCTTTCAGACCGATTGCTGCAGCGATGTCGCCCGCACGAACTTCTTTGATCTCTTCACGCTTGTTAGCGTGCATCTGAACGATACGGCCCAGACGCTCACGAGCAGCCTTCACTGAGTTCAGAACGGTGTCACCGGAGTTAACGATACCGGAGTACACGCGGAAGAAGGTCAAGTTACCCACGAATGGGTCGGTAGCAATTTTAAATGCCAGAGCAGCAAACGGCTCTTCATCGCTAGCGTGACGCTCAGCCGGAGTATCTTTACCGTCGTCCAGGATACCGTTGATTGCAGGGACGTCAATTGGGGATGGCAGGTAATCAATTACCGCATCCAGCATCGCCTGCACACCTTTGTTTTTAAAGGCGGAACCACAGGTAACCAAGATGATTTCGTTGTTCAGCACGCGCTGACGCAGAGCAGTCTTGATTTCTTCCTCGGTCAGCTCTTCGCCGCCCAGGTATTTGTCCATCAGCTCATCTGAAGCTTCAGCTGCAGATTCAACCAGGTTCTGGCGCCATTCTTCAGCCAGCTCTTGCATGTCAGCAGGGATGTCTTCGTATTCGAAGGTCACGCCAGCATCAGCTTCGTTCCAGTTGATCGCTTTCATTTTCACCAGGTCAACAACACCGGTGAATTTCTCTTCTGCGCCGATAGCCAGCTGCAATGGCACTGGATTCGCGCCCAGACGAGATTTGATCTGACCAACAACTTTCAGGAAGTTAGCACCCATGCGGTCCATTTTGTTAACGAACGCGATGCGTGGAACTTTGTATTTGTTAGCCTGACGCCATACAGTTTCAGACTGAGGCTGAACACCACCTACAGCACAGTAAACCATTACAGCGCCATCAAGAACACGCATGGAACGTTCTACTTCGATGGTGAAGTCAACGTGTCCTGGGGTGTCGATGATGTTTACGCGGTGCGGCTCAAACTGCTTGGCCATACCAGACCAGAAAGCAGTAGTCGCTGCAGAAGTGATGGTAATACCACGCTCCTGCTCCTGTTCCATCCAGTCCATGGTGGCAGCGCCGTCATGAACTTCACCGATTTTGTGGTTTACACCGGTGTAGAACAGAATACGTTCGGTAGTGGTCGTCTTACCGGCGTCGATGTGGGCGCTGATACCGATATTACGGTAGCGCTCAATGGGTGTTGTACGAGCCATTTGATTCCTCTATTGCCTTAGGCGTTCAAGTTCGGTTAACCCAAGCGGGTTGGCTTCTTGAAGCGCCCGCTTGGTTAGCATAACTACTGCGTGGCAATTACCAGCGGTAGTGGGCGAACGCCTTGTTAGCTTCGGCCATACGGTGAACGTCTTCACGCTTCTTAACAGCAGAACCTTTGTTCTCAACTGCATCAGAAAGCTCGTTCGCCAGGCGCAGAGCCATGGATTTATCACCGCGTTTACGAGCAGCATCAACGATCCAACGCATTGCCAGAGCATTACGACGGACCGGGCGAACTTCAACTGGCACCTGATAAGTAGAACCACCAACGCGGCGAGACTTAACTTCTACAGTCGGGCGAACGTTGTCGAGGGCTACTTCGAAAGCTTCCAGGTAATCTTTACCAGAACGCTGAGCCAGGGTCTCCAGCGCGGTATAGACGATTGCTTCTGCAGTAGATTTTTTACCATCTACCATCAGGATGTTTACAAATTTGGCCAACAGTTCGGATCCGAACTTAGGATCTGGCAGGATTTTACGTTGGCCGATTACGCGACGACGTGGCATGGAAATACTCCGTTGTTAATTCAGGATTGTCCAAAACTCTACGAGTTTATTTTGACATTAAAGTGAAAATGTTTGGCCTTACTTAACGGAGAACCATTAAGCCTTTGGCTTCTTCACGCCGTACTTGGAACGAGCTTGCTTACGGTCTTTAACACCGGAGCAGTCAAGTGCACCACGAACGGTGTGGTAACGCACACCTGGCAAGTCTTTTACACGACCGCCACGGATCAGGATCACGGAGTGTTCCTGCAGGTTATGACCTTCACCGCCGATGTAGGAGGTAACTTCAAAACCGTTAGTCAAACGCACACGGCATACTTTACGCAGTGCGGAGTTTGGTTTCTTAGGAGTGGTGGTATATACGCGAGTACATACGCCACGTTTCTGCGGGCAGGCTTCCAGCGCTGGAACGTTGCTTTTAGCAGCCTTCACAGAGCGTGGTTTGCGTACCAGCTGATTAATTGTTGCCATTAAAAAGCTCCTGGTTTTTGCTTCGTAAACACGTGATAAATCCCCTCGTATGCACTACTGGCAAAGTACGAGGACGCAGAATTTTATGGCTGAGTAGTAGAGGTGTCAAGAAATATACAACATCACTCTCATCACCAGGCCATTTGGCTGCGATGTTTTTCGGTTAATTCAACGAAGTGATTATAGCCGACGACAGTGATTTTGTGTGAAAAATGACCAGACACCCCTCTGGCATCCAGGTCGTTCTGCAGCGCATAAAGGGATATGGGGGCATTGAGCAGCAATTCAAGGTGCACGCTACCGGCCAGGCCAGCCAGCACGCCATCCTGCAACAGCAACAGGTCATCGCCCGGTGCGGTCAAACGCAGCAGCGCGGGCAAATCACATTGAGTGGGGGAACGGCTAAGGGTATACAGCATCAGGATTTCCTAAAATGTCATCACCACGTCATAGCTGGCCAGTTGGCGACTTAGCGCATCCGGAGCCAAAATCTCGGCGTCCAGCACCCAGTCGGTCACCTGACTCAGGCCGCGTTCCTGTAGCGATGCCTGGCAAAGATAACACTGTTCAACGTCATACAGCGGCAGCACGCCAAAGGTGGCAATGTAATTGCGCGCCAGAATTTTTTCCGGTTGCTGCCCCGGCATGATCTGCAACACGCCGTCACCGATAAAAAACACGCCCAGATCTTCGCTCAGTGCCGAAGTGGCTAACAACGCATCCAGACCTTCCCTGCCGCTGGCGCTGCCGTGTGGACTCTGGGTAAAAACAAAAGCGACTCGTTTCATAAACTCTCTCAGAACTGCACCAGGCGGTCACAGCTCAGCGAAGCCTCCGCCAGCGAGCCCAGCCCGCTAAGGGTAAAACCCGGCTGAAGATTGGCGCTGGGCAATCCTTGCTGTGCGGCTTCCTGCTCATCGGTCACACCGCGCCGCAGCGCCGCAGCCACGCAGACGTTGAGCTCAATGCCATGCTGCTGTGCCAACTGCACCCAACCCCGTACCAAATCAAATTCGTCGCTGGCCGGTGCAGTCAGTTGATTGGCGTTCAACACCCCTTCACGGTAAAAAAACACGCTGGAGAGGCGGTGTCCCTTGGCCAGCAAAGCCTGCGCGAACTGATAGGCGCTGCTGGCCTGTTGAGTGCCGTAAGCCGGGCCGGTGACCAAAAGGCAGTAATTCAGCATCCGCGCTCAGTTCCCAACAGATCGCCGCTTTTGAACTGGCGGATGTACAGATACACGGTGTGTTTTGAGATATTCAGACGGTCCGCCACCTGATTAATGGCGTCCTTGATATCAAAAATGCCCTTCTCATAGAGATTCAGCACTACCTGGCGGTTTTTGGCATTGTTGGAGACATTACGATCGGCATTAACTTCCTCAATGGTAAACTCCAGCGTCTGCGCCACCAGATCGTCAACGGAAGACGCAAAGTTGACCGAGGGTGCCACATCCTGAGTTTCCGGCGGCATAAAGGTCTGCATCACCTGGGAGAAAGGCACGTCGAGGTTCATATTGATACACAACAAACCGATCACCCGCTGCTCGCGATTGCGGATGGCGATAGTCACCGACTTCATCAGGACGCCGCTCTTGGCACGGGTAAAATAGGCCTTGGACACGCTGCTGTCATCGCCGGCCATGTCATGCAACATACGCAGCGCGAGGTCAGTGATCGGCGAACCGATCTGCCGCCCGGTATGCTCACCGTTCGCAATCCGTACCGCCGAACACTTCAAATCTTCCAAAGCATGCAGCACGATTTCACAGTGCCCGCCGATCAACATCGCCAGGCCGTCAACAACCGCTTCGTAAGACTTCAGGATTTCATGATCCGTCTGGGTAAACGGACGTTCATTCAGCAAATCAAGTTCGCTGGCTTCGCTGGATAAAAGCGAATTAGACATCGAAAATACCACCCTCAAAGATCGCCTGTGCCAGGGGGCGCAGCTAAAACTGCTCGTGCGGGTTCCTTTCCACAGGCGGCACACCCTTGAAGTTACGCGGGATGGGCTGGCTGATATCAGTCTGAAACAGCACGACGAGCGTCCGCAGGCCGAGATGACCAGGAACAGTTTTAGGTACACGCCCTAAGGGGCAGGCGCATGACTCATAAGTCCGGATTATTAGTCTAGCAAAACAGCCAGAGTAAAGTCCTTGCGTTTGCGCGTGGTATTGACGTTAAGCCCGATGCCCGGCAGGCGTCAAGCGATCAGTGGGCAGGAAGCGAAAGTTAGCGCTGATTTGGCGGATTAAAATGAACACCGCCGCGAGGGAAACTCGCGGCGGTGTGGGGACTCAGACAGGCTTATTGCGCTTTGGCGTCTGCCGCTGCGTCAGCCGGCTTCTCAGCCTTGGCATCCGCTTTAGGAGCGGCTTTCACATCCAGCAGTTCAACGTCGAACACCAGTGTGGAGTTGGCCGGGATGCCCGGAACGCCAGTTTTACCGTAGGCCAGCGCCGGTGGGATAACCAGCTTGATTTTGCCGCCTTTCTTGATGTGTTTCAGGCCTTCAGTCCAACCTGGGATCACGCCGTCCAGACGGAATGACAGTGGCTCACCACGGGTGTAGGAGTTATCAAACTCGGTGCCGTCAGTCAGGGTGCCTTTGTAGTTTACTACAACGGTATCGCTGTCTTTAGGCGCAGAACCGGTACCTGGCTTCTCTACCTGATACAGCAGGCCGGACTCGGTTTTCTTCACGCCTTTTTCTTTCGCGAAGGTGTCGCGGTACTTGGTGCCTTTCGCTTCGTTATCTTTCGCGTCCTGCTCCATCTTCGCCTGAGCGGAAGCCTTCACGCGCGCTTCAAAGCTCTGCAGGGTTTTTTCGATATCTGCGTCGTTCAGCTTGCTCTTGTTGGCGAAAGCGTCCTGAACGCCTGAGATCAGCTGGTCTTTGTCCAGTTTGATACCCAGTTTTTCTTGCTCTTTCAGCGAGTTGTCCATGTAACGGCCCAGGGATGCGCCCAGTGCGTAAGCCGCTTGCTCGTCATCGTTCTTGAACTTGCCGGTGCTTGGTGCTGCGTCTGCGGCTTTCGCTGCTTCTGCCGGTTTAGCTGCATCGGCAGCCATGACCTGGGTCGCATTCAAAGCAAAAGCCATGGTGGTTGCCAGAAGCGTGACTTTAAACAAAGATTTCATCCATTTCTCCAGTGTCTGAAGCGGTGCCCCAAACAATCATTAAGTAAGATAACCGGGCTACTATAGCTGTCCGAAACAAAACAAAACAGTCACACAGGTAACCAATCGAGTCAAAGTGTGACTCCAGCTTTAAACAGAAGTTTCGTTTAATGTGCTACCCGTATGATAAGTCAGATTTTTCCTGCGCCCGTGGTATCCACAGTAACAAAAACCGCCACACCGAGCGCTCTATTTTTCAGCACTTTACACAGTGCACCGGCGCTTTCCGTCTGCCCCCGCACATAGCGGGGTGAAATAGCGCAGCGCAAAGCCGCCGGCAGCTGTTACCATAGCGTCAGATTCAGGATTTAACCGCGTCAGAGGTAGCATCATGCACAACGCCGATATCCAAAGCCTGTTACTGCGGCTTGAAGAACTGGAAAGCCGTCAGGCCTTTCAGGAAGTCACTATTGAAGAGCTCAATCAGACCGTGGTGAAACACCAGCTTGAAATGCTGAAATTGCAGGATCACCTGCGCGTGCTGACCGACAAGCTGCGTTCGACCCAAACGTCGATGATTGCGTCGCAGTCGGAAGAAACACCGCCGCCACATTATTGATAAGCCATAAAAAAGGGCAGCCTGAGGGCCGCCCTTTTTTTTGCCGTTACTGCGCTGCGATTAGTGGCAGCCGCAACCGCCGTTACCACAACCGCCTTTCTTGGCCTGACCGTGATCATGCGCGTGGTCATGGTCGTGATCGTGGCCATGGCCGCCGCAGCACCCTTCACCGTGTTCGTGGTGATGATCGTGCTCGCCGTGTACGTGGCCGTGCGCCAATTCTTCAGCGGTAGCTTCGCGGATCGCGACAACTTCTACGTTGAAGTTCAGGTTCTGGCCAGCCAGCATGTGGTTACCGTCAACCACTACGTGATCGCCGTCCACTTCGGTGATTTCGACCGGCACTGGGCCCTGATCGGTGTCAGCCAGGAAACGCATGCCAACTTCCAACTCGTCAACGCCCATAAAGACGTCTTTCGGCACGCGCTGCACCAGGTTTTCGTCGTAGTTGCCGTACGCATCGTTAGCGCCAACGTTAACGTCAAAACGATCGCCCGCTTCGTGGCCTTCGAGTGCTTTTTCCAGACCTGCGATCAGAGAACCATGCCCGTGCAGATAGTCCAGCGGCGCACTCACCGGAGACTCATCAACCAACACACCGTCTTCTGTACGTACTTGATAAGCCAGGCTGACCACCAAGTCTTTTGCTACTTTCATGATATCTCCTACCGTTGGATACTTGGACGCAGCCGTCATGAGGCCGCGCCTTTACCGGACAGATTGTATCGGAAATCTGCCCCGCTGTACCCTCCAGCATAAAAAAACGCGCTCGATAACGCTATTCCGGATGGAAAATACCGATCACCTGCTCCTGCGGCCGGACGTGCTTTTCCACCTGCTGTTCGGTCTGCCGCTGATGATGGCCGCACTTGACGCACTCCACCACTTCGACCTGGTCTTCACGCCAAACGGCCAGCGTATCCATAGCCTTACAGCTTGGGCAGACCGCCCCGGCGATAAATCTTTTCCGTGTTGCAGACATCTCAGTGCTCCAAATTATTCGTATTCATCCCAGCCGTCGAACTGGCGACTCTCTTTTTGCATTTCCCGGTGGAAGAGTTCTTCCAGCTCGCGCCGCGCTTCCTTCACGCGGGAAATTTGCGCCACATCGCCGTGATGCGGCGGCATCAGCTCACGCAACATCCGCATATCCAATCGACGGAAGTGCTGCTGCGCGCGATAGGCCTGATGAGGATGCATGCCCAGTTCCATCAGTGCCTTGCGCCCCAGTTCCAGCGCACTGGAAAAAGTTTCGCGACTGAACTGCTTGACCCCTGCCTGCAACAACTCATGCGCTTCCACACGGCCGCGCGCCCGCGCCAAAATACTCAGCTCGGGAAAATGCTGCTGGCACAGGCGAACAATTTCCATGGTGTCTTCCGGCTCATTACAGGTGATCACAATCGACTTGGCCTTTGCCGCGCCGGCCGCACGCAGCAGTTCCAGCTCGGTGGCGTCTCCGTAATACACCTTATAACCATAGCGCCGCAGTACGCCGACGGCGCTGACATCGCGCTCCAGGACGGTAATGCGCATCTTGTTGGCCATCAGCAAGCGGCCGATCACCTGACCAAAACGTCCGAAGCCCACGATGATCACCTGCGGATCGTCGTCTTCCACATACGGGGTCTCTTCGTCCTCATCCCGGGCGTTATAACGGCGCACCAGGATGCGATCGATAATTTGCATCAGCAGCGGCGTAGTCATCATCGATAGGGTCACCACCACCAGCAACAGCGCAAGCTGATCGGGCTGCAACACCTTCTGCGCCCCCGCCGCCGAAAACAGCACGAAGGCAAACTCTCCGCCCTGGCTGAGCACGCCGGCAAACTGCAAGCGCACTGAGCTGCGCAGGCCGAAAATGCGCGACAGCGAGTACAGCACCCCTGACTTAATCGCCACCAACAGCACCACGCCCAGCAGCACTTCGGCCAGATGGGTATAGAGTACGCCGATATTCAGCGCCATGCCCACCGAGATAAAAAACAGCCCCAGCAGCAGCCCTTTGAAAGGCTCGATGGAGATTTCCAGCTCGTGGCGATATTCGCTTTCGGCCAGCAGCACGCCGGCGATAAAGGTCCCTAGCGCCATAGAAAGACCAAGGGCATCCATAAACATCGCCGCCCCCAGCACCACCAGCAGGGCGGCAGCGGTGAAGATTTCGCGAACTCCGGAAGAGGCGATATAGCGAAACAGCGGACGCAGCAAGAACCGTCCCCCGATCAGCATGCCGCCGAATGCTGCCACCTTGAGTGCAATTTGTGCCCAATCGTCGCTGCTGCCGCCGGCACCGGCCAGGATCGGGATCAGCGCCAACGCCGGGATCACCGCCATATCCTGGAACAGCAGCACCGAGAACCCCAACTGGCCGCCTTCGTTGCGGTTCATGCCCTTTTCGCGCATCAGCTGCAGCGCCATCGCGGTTGAGGACATCGCCAGCCCGATACCGCCAATCACGGCGGCCTGCCAGGCAAAATGCGTCAGATAAAGCAGCGCGCCCAGCACGGCGGCGGTGATCAGCACTTGCCCGGCACCGACGCCAAAGATTGAGCGCCTGAGTTCCCACAGCTTGCTCGGGTTCAGTTCCAGCCCGATGATAAACATCAGGAATACCACGCCCAATTCGGAAAAGTGCAGGATCTCGTCGACGTCGCGAATGAAACCCAATCCCCAGGGGCCAATGGCAATACCGGCAATCAGATAACCCAGCACCGCGCCAATCCCCAGGCGTCGGGCAATCGGCACCGTGACCACGGCGGCGAACAGAAACAGTAAAATTGCGGTCAGTAACGTAGAGCCTTCCATGTTTACCTTCCTCCGTGCGGCAACGGGTTACGCAGCCAGTCGCCATACGCCGTGGCATGGTTTTCCAGCACTTCCGGCTTTTGACGGCGCGCCCAATACACCAGCATCGGCGTCAGCCAGTGCATATGACACATGGCGGCGGTCAACTCAAACGGCCGCAGAATATCTTCCATCGGGTAGCGGTTATAACCGCCGGTACGATAGGCCCCCTCCGGTTCCCCGGTGGTGATCACCGAACGCCAATACTTTCCCGCCAGCGCATTGCCGCCCATGCCGCTGGCAAAACCACGCGACAGCACGCGGTCCAGCCACTCTTTCAACAGGGCCGGACAACTGTAGGTATAGAGAGGATGTTGAAAAACAATGACCTGATGTTCACGCAGCAGTTGTTGTTCGTGGTGAATATCGATAAAAAAATCAGGATAGTGCGCGTATAAATCGTGCACGGTGACATGTTCCAACTGCTGTGCCGGTCGAAGCAAAACCCGATTCGCGACCGAGTCCTGGGATTCCGGATGGGCATACAGCAGCAAGACCTTGGGCGGCTGCGACATCATTCCCCTCCAAAGCGTCGTCAGGGTAGCGGTTTTCCGTTACCATGCTCCGCAAAGACTAATAATAGGACAGTCTGTGTCCTGTTAACTTAGAATCCATTCAATTTAACATACTCTGAACATACGGCGCTTTATGATTGTATTCTCCTCGCTACAAATCCGACGCGGCACCCGCGTCCTGCTGGACAACGCCACGGCGACGGTTAATCCAGGTCAGAAGGTCGGCCTGGTGGGTAAAAACGGCTGTGGCAAATCTACGCTGCTGGCCTTGCTGAAGGGTGAGATGGCCGCAGACGGCGGCAGCTACACCTTTCCAAGCAACTGGGCCCTGGCCTGGGTAAACCAGGAAACGCCGGCGCTCGACGTGCCGGCACTTGAGTATGTTATCGACGGCGACCGCGAATTCCGCCAGCTTGAAGCCGACCTGCAGCTGGCAAACGACAAAAACGACGGCCACGCCATCGCCACGCTGCACGGCAAGCTGGATGCCATCGACGCCTGGACCATACGCTCCCGCGCCGCCAGCCTGCTGCACGGCCTGGGGTTCTCCAACGAACAGCTGCTAAACCCAGTCAGAGCCTTCTCGGGCGGCTGGCGTATGCGCCTGAACCTGGCGCAGGCGCTGGTGTGCCGTTCTGATCTGCTGCTGCTCGACGAACCGACCAACCACCTGGATTTGGACGCGGTGATCTGGCTGGAGCGCTGGTTGAAAGGCTACCCTGGCACGCTGGTGCTGATTTCGCATGACCGCGACTTCCTGGATCCGATCGTCGATAAAATTCTGCATATCGAACAAGAGACCATCAACGAATACACCGGCAACTACTCCTCGTTCGAACGTCAGCGTTCGACCAAGCTGGCCCAGCAGCAGTCGCTGTACCTGAACCAGCAAGAGAAAGTGGCGCATCTGCAAAGCTATATTGACCGCTTCCGCGCGCAGGCCACCAAGGCCAAGCAGGCGCAGAGCCGTATCAAGATGCTCGAACGCATGGAACTGATCGCCCCGGCCCACGTGGATAACCCGTTCAGCTTCAGCTTCCGCCAGCCGGAAAGCTTGCCAAACCCGCTGCTGCGTATGGAGAAGGTCAGTGCCGGCTACGGCGACAAGGTGATCCTGAACTCGATCAAGCTGAATCTGGTGCCCGGCTCACGCATTGGCTTACTGGGCCGTAACGGCGCCGGCAAATCGACCCTGATCAAAATGCTGGCCGGTTCGCTTGAACCGTTGAGCGGTGAAATTGGCCTGGCAAAGGGCATTAAACTGGGTTACTTCGCCCAGCATCAGTTGGAATTCCTGCGGGCCGATGAATCGCCTCTGCAGCACCTGAGCCGCATCGCCCCACGTGTGCTGGAACAACAGCTGCGCGATTACCTTGGCGGCTTTGGTTTCCAGGGCGATAAGGTCACTGAAGCCACCGAGCGGTTCTCTGGCGGCGAGAAAGCGCGGCTGGTATTGGCGCTGATCGTCTGGCAGCGCCCCAACCTGCTGCTGCTCGATGAACCGACCAACCACCTGGATCTGGACATGCGTCAGGCGCTGACCGAAGCGCTGATCGATTTCGAGGGTGCGTTGGTGGTGGTCTCGCACGACCGTCACCTGTTGCGCTCTACCACGGACGATCTCTATCTGGTGCATGATGGCCAGGTGGAAGTGTTCGAAGGCGATCTGGACGACTATCAGCAATGGCTGAGCGACCTGCAACGTCAGGAAAACCAGCAGGACGCCCCGGAGAAAGAGAACAACGGCAACAGTGCGCAGGCACGTAAAGACCAGAAGCGTCGCGAAGCCGAGTTCCGCAGCCAGACTCAGCCACTGCGCAAGCAAATTGCCAAGCTGGAACAACAGATGGAAAAACTGGGCGCCGAACTGGCGGCGGTAGAAGAGAAGCTGGCGGACTCCGCGCTGTACGACATCAGCCGCAAGGCCGATCTGACTCACTGCCTACAGCAACAAAGTCAGGCCAAGTCCGCATTGGAAGAAACGGAAATGACCTGGCTGGATGCGCAGGAGCAGTTGGAACGCTTTACGCAAGAGTTCGAATCCTAAGGGCTACGGGGCGGCCTGCCGCCCCTGCATGTCACCCCTTGTAAAAGGGTTTATCCCCCAAGATGGTCGCACGGTGCATAATGCGCCGCTGTGGCAGATAATCCGCGTTGGCGTAATGTTGCGTCACGCGGTTATCCCAAATGGCGATGTCATTTTCCTGCCAGCGCCAGCGCACCTGGAACTCCGGCTTGGTAATGTGAGCAAACAGGAAGTTCAGCAGCGCGTCACTTTCCTTCGGTGCCAAATCAACAATTCTGGTCGTGAAACCTTCGTTGACGAACAGCGCCTGCCGGCCGCTGACCGGGTGGGTACGTACCACCGGGTGCAACAGCGGTGGGTTTTTCTGTACCGCCAACTGCCAGCGCTGATGTTCCTCTTCGCTGCCGCGGTGCTTGTATTCCGGGAATGATTTGGTGAAGTCATGCTCCGCCTGCAGGCCCGCCAACAACTGCTTAAAAGGGGCGGACAAGGCTTCATAAGCCGCGATACCGCTGGCCCACAGCGTATCACCGCCGGTGGTAGGCAGTGTTTTCGCGGCCAAAATCGCCCCCAGCGGTGGGTTTTCGATAAAGGTCACGTCGGTATGCCAGTTATCGTTGTCCGGCGGATTATTGTCATGGGTATCCAGCACGATAATCTCTTTCACATCGGCGGCTTGCGGGTAAACCGGATGGATGTGCAGATCGCCAAAGCGGCCGGCCAAATTACGCTGTTGCAACGGCGTGATCGGCTGATTGCGCAAGAACAGCACCTGATGTTTGAGCAACGCATGGTAGAGCTGCTCGAATTGACCGTCGCCCAGCGGGCGTGCCAAATCAACATTCTCCACCAGCGCACCGATATAAGGCCCCAACGGGGTGATACTCAAACGTTCGTTCATTGCTGTACTCCATGCCACGGGGTTAATCGGCGCTGCAAGGCACGCAGCCCCAGCTCCAGCCCAAATGCAATAATCGCAATCACGCCAATACCGGCCAGCACCACATCGGTGGCCAAAAACTCCCCGGCGGATTGCACCATAAATCCCAGACCGCGCGTGGCGGCAATCAGTTCTGCTGCGACCAGCGTCGACCAGCCGACCCCCAGCCCAATACGGATACCGGTTAAAATCTCCGGCAAGGCGCTCGGCAGCACCACAAAACGCAGCACCTGCCAGCGGTTGGCGCCCAGCGCGCGCGCCGCGCGCACCCGAACCTGAGCCACGCTACGCACTCCCGCCACGGCAGACAGCGTCACCGGGGCGAAAATCGCCAGATAAATCAGCAGGATCTTCGAAGTTTCACCGATGCCGAACCAAATCACCATCAGCGGTAAATAGGCCAGCGGCGGCACCGGACGATAAATTTCAATCAGCGGATCGAGAATGCCGCGTACCGTATCGTTCAGCCCCATGGCAATACCCACCGGCACCCCGATAATCACCGCGGCCAGCAACGCAACCAGGATGCGCCCCAGGCTGGCGGCCAGATGCTGCCATAGCGTGGCGTCCATAAAACCCTGCGGGCTGGCTATGGTGATCAACTGATGCAGCACCTGCTGCGGCGCCGGCAAGAACAACGGGCTGATCAGGTTCAACGCGGTCACGCCCCACCAAATAGCCAGCACCACCAACAGGGTGGCGCTGCTCAACCAGACGTTGCGTGGCACGCTAAAGCGTCGCGGTGCCGCAGCCTTCGGCTGGGCAACCTCTTTAAGGGCAGAATGCAGGCTCATAACAAGGCCTCACGCTGTTGGAAGACTTTACCCAGCACGTATTCGCGCTGGGCGATAAATTCAGGATCAGACTTGATCGAACGGCAAGGCTCACCGTCGGCATAGCGTTGGCCGAAATTCAGCGCCAGACGCTCCACCACCTGCCCCGGTCCCGGCGACAGCAGCAGCAGCTCACTGGCAAGGAACACCGCCTCTTCAATATCGTGGGTAATCAACAACACCTGCTTGCCGGTATCCCGCCAGATGGTCAGCAGCAGTTCCTGCATTTGTTCACGGGTAAAAGCATCCAATGCACCGAACGGCTCATCCAGCAACAGCAAACGCGGATTGGCCGCCAGTGCGCGAGCTATGCCCACGCGCTGGCGCATACCACCGGAAAGCTGCCAGATAAAGTGCTGATCATAACCGGCCAAACCGACGCGCTGCAGCATCTGCAGCGCCACTTCACGACGCTGCGGCTTGCCGACTCCGGCCAGCTGCAAGCCAAATTCGACGTTATCCACCACGTTACGCCACGGCAGTAAACCTTCATGCTGGAACACCACGCCCCGCTCGGCTCCGGGGCCTTTTACGGGAACTTCGTCAAGCGTGATGCTGCCAGCTGAAGGCTCGATAAACCCGGCGATCAAATTCAGCAGCGTGGTTTTGCCACAGCCCGAAGGGCCAAGCACCACCACCAGTTGTCCAGCGTCAATCTGGAACGAGACGTCGCGCAGCGCAGGACGCCCCTGGTACTCTGCTGAAAGATGGTTAACGTTTAGCATTCTGCTCCCTTACGACTGCGGCGCAGCCTGCACCTGTTTCACAAAGCGATCGGTGACATAGGCACTGTAATCGCTGTCGACCTGGGGAATTTTGCCCTGCTGTTTGAGGAACTCGGCGGTGTCATGAATGGCTTTGTCCACCGGCTGACCAAGCTGGGTGATCTGTTCGGCGACCGGCAGGTAAGTATTGCCCTGCACCAGCACCGGTATCTGCTCTTCCGGCACGCCGCTCAACCGGGACAGCGTGCTGAGGTTGCCCTTGTCCTTCAGCCACTGTTCCGGCTGCGCCAAATAGGCTTTTTGGGCGTTCAGTGCGCTGGCGGCAAAGGCCATCACCACTTCAGGATGCTTCTCGGCAAAGTCCTTGCGCACTACCCAAACGTCGAGCGTCGGGGCGCCCCATTGTCCGACCTGGGCGGAATCCGTCAGCACCTTGCCCTGTTTGGCCAACTCATTGACCACCGGAGCCCAAACATAGGCGCCATCGATATCACCGCGCTGCCAGGCCGCGGCGATGGCCGGCGGTTGCAGATTGAGGATTTTGACCTGCTCTGGCTTGATACCCCAGTGCTTCAGAGAAGCCAACAGGCTGTAGTGCGTGGTTGAGATAAAGGGTACTGCGATGCGCTTACCGATCAGATCCTGCGGGCTTTTAATCTCTTTTTTCACCACCAGCGCTTCGGAACTGCCGAGCTGGGAGGCGATCAGAAACACTTCGATAGGCAGTTTTTGGCTGGCAGCCACCGCCAATGGGCTGGAACCGATGTTGCCGATCTGTACATCCCCTGAAGCCAATGCGCGCAGCACGCTGGAGCCACTGTCGAATTTGCGCCAGTCAACGGTAGCGCCGGACTGTTTGGCGAAGCTGTTTTCCGCCTGCGCCACCTTGGCGGGTTCCGCCGAAGTCTGGTAGGCCACAGTCACGTCCACCGCATAGGCGCTGGCTGTGCCGAGTGACAACGCCAGTAGTACCGCGCTGCGTAATGCAAAGAGTTTGCTCGCCATGATCGCTCCGTTGATAAAAGTCTGTTCAGTTGCTGACAGTTTTATCCGAGCGTTGGCGAGCTATAAAAGAATAAAAAACTCTGCGTTATTACTTATGGGAATATTTAATCAAATCATCCCGATGTGGCGGAATCCCTCCAGGGAATCTTTTAGGGGCCCGCGTCAGTGTTCTCACATTAAGATAAAAAGTCACGGGCGGTGGCTGGTTGAAACGAACCCCATCTGCTTACAGGCGCAGTTCGCCACGCAAAAAAATCTGCGCATAGCCGCCTATCAGGGTACGGTCGCCTTTCAGTTCGCAGAACAGCTCACCGCCGCGCGCCGAAATCTGCCGCGCGTGTAATTGATGGCGGCCGAGACGTGCGCTCCAGTAAGGCATCAACGTGCAGTGTGCAGAGCCGGTAACCGGATCCTCACCGCCGTCCAGCGTGAAATAGCGCGAAACGAAATCCACCGTTTCGCCCGGTGCGCTAGCGATCACCGCGCGCCCGGCCAAAGTAATCAACGCCGGGATATCCGGCTGCAACGCTCGCACCTGCGCTTCGTTTTCCAGCACCACCAGCAGCGCATTGGCTTGCCACACTTCCTGCGGTTCAACGCCCAATAGCGCGCTCAGCCCGGCAGGCGTCGCGATTTTTTGCGGCGGTCGGGACGGAAAATCCAGGATCAAGCGTTCGCCATCTTCGGCGTCGCGCTTAACGTACAAATCACCGCTTGCCGAACGGAAACGGATATCCTGCAACGCCGGATTGACCGCGCTGAACATCACGTGCGCCGCCGCCAGCGTGCCGTGGCCGCACAGATCCACCTCACGATGGGGAGTAAACCAGCGAATGGCCGACATATCGCCATCGTCCCAGACGAAGCTGGTTTCAGGCAGGCTCAGCTCATTGGCGATCGCTTGCATCTCGGCGGTCGACAACGGCTGTTTCAGCAGGCATACGCCGGCCGGATTGCCGCGAAGCCCTTCGCCGGTGAAGGCCACTACGTGGAAGTAATTTTCTGCCATCTGCAACTCCTTAATGCCAGATGAGTAACACACAGGCCGCCGTCAGCAGCCCCATAGACAGATTAAAGATGATCCAGGCCTTTTTGCTGCGTAACAGGCGGCCAATCACCGTGCCGAAGCCGAGCCAAATCACCCCGGCGACAATATTCACCACCAAAATGCCCAGCGAGATCGCCACAATCGACGTGTTGTACCTGTCGCCTGCCAGGCTAAAACTGGCCACCGCCCCCAGCGCCATCAGCCAGGCCTTGGGATTAAGGAACTGCAACAGCCAGCCCTGATACAAGCGTATCGGTTTGGGCGGGGCCACGTCGGTCTCCAGCTTTTCATAAGCGGCAGTGGCCACTTTCCACGCCAGCCACAACAGGTACAGGCTGCCGAGGATTTTCAGCACCAGGTGCAGCGCAGGATAAACCAGGATCAGGCTGCCGACCCCGAACGCCACCAGCAGCAATATACTTTGCATCCCCAGCATGATGCCTATCATCAACAGCAGCGAGCGCATAAAACCAAAATTGGCGCCGGAGGTGGTCAGCAACATATTATTAGGGCCTGGCGTGATTGCGGCGACCCACAGGAAGCCTAACATCGAAAGAAATAAACTCGGTTCCATGAGGTGGGTGCTCCTCACCCAGGGTGATTTTTTGCAGTATTATTGTCAGTTCAGGATAGTGAAGCTAACAGCGCACTATTAATCCCACAATAGCCGCCAATAAGATTTTTACTCAGGTTATGCATGAATCCTTTCGCCCTTTGACCGGGGCCAGTAATCCGCATCTGCAGACGCTGCTGCCAAGGCTGGTGCGCCGCCGCGTGCAGCTAAAACCACATTGGCAACGGCTGGAATTGCCCGACGGCGACTTTGTCGATCTCGCCTGGAGCGAAGATCCGGCTCAGGCTGCCGGCAAGCCGCGCGTGGTGCTGTTCCACGGACTGGAAGGCAACTTCTACAGCCCCTACGCTCACGGTCAACTCAACGCCTGGCGTGAAAAAGGCTGGCTTGGCGTAGTGATGCATTTTCGCGGCTGCAGCGGCGTGCCGAACCGCAAGCAGCGCATCTATCACTCCGGAGAAACGGAAGATGCGCGTTTCTTCCTGCAGTGGCTGCGCGCAACCTACGGCGAAGCCCCCACCGCCGCGGTCGGGGTCTCGCTCGGCGGCAACATGCTGGCCTGCTACCTGGCACAGCAGGGGGCGGACAGTCTGCTGCAGGCGGCTGTCGTGGTTTCAGCACCGCTGATGCTGGAGCCCTGTTCGTGGCGTATGGAACAAGGCTTTTCGCGCGTTTATCAGCGCTATCTGCTTGGGCAACTCAAACAAAATGCCACCCGCAAGCTGCTGCACTACCCTGACACGTTGCCGCTCAAGCTGCCGCAGCTCAAAGCGTTGCGCCGGATCCGCGACTTTGATGACGCCATTACCTCGCGCATTCACGGCTTCAGCGACGCCAGTGATTATTATCGCCGTTGCAGCGCCCTGCCGCTGTTGCCGGCGATCCAGACGCCGTTATTGATCATCCATGCCAAAGACGATCCCTTTATGACCGACGAAGTGATCCCCGAGGTCACCACGCTGCCGCACAACATTGAGTATCAGTTGACCGAGTTTGGCGGCCACGTCGGTTTTGTCGGCGGCACCTTGAAACACCCCCAAATGTGGCTGGAATACCGTATTCCATCCTGGCTTTCCCCTTATCTGGACACAACCACGTGATTATCCCCTGGAAAGAACTGGAAACTGAGACCCTAAACAGCCTGATCGAGTCCTTTGTGTTACGCGAAGGCACCGACTACGGCGAGCACGAACGCTCGCTGGAACAGAAAGTGGAAGACGTGCGCCGCCAGTTGAAAAACGGCGAGGTGCTGCTGGTTTGGTCAGAACTGCATGAGACCGTCAACATCATGCCACGCGGCCAGTTCCGCGCCGGGCAGGAAGAAATTTAGTGGCGATCGGTTCTATGACTGACGGAAAAAATCAGGTAACAATGGGTTATTGCAAACCAACGCGCGGAATTTTGCCCTTGGCGAAAGGGCGTCAAACAGACCAATAATCATATCTGACGCCTGCGCATTTAACACGGAGTGACCTACCACCATGTCCGCCAAACATCCCGTTATCGCAGTGACCGGCTCCAGCGGGGCCGGCACCACCACCACCAGCGTGGCGTTCCGTAAAATCTTTCAGCAGTTGAACATCCGCGCCGCCGAGCTGGAAGGCGACAGTTTCCACCGCTACACCCGGCCGGAAATGGACGCGGCGATCCGCAAAGCGCGCGATCTCGGCCGCCATATCAGCTATTTCGGCCCCGAAGCCAATGACTTCGGCCTGCTGCAACAAAGCTTTCTCGACTACGGCAAAAACGGCACCGGTCGCTCACGCAAGTATCTTCATACCTACGATGAAGCGGTACCCTATAATCAGGTTCCCGGCACTTTCACCCCATGGGAAGCCTTGCCGGCACCGACCGACGTGCTGTTCTACGAAGGGCTCCACGGTGGCGTCGTGACCGAACACATCGACGTGGCCAAACACGTCGATCTGCTGGTCGGCGTAGTACCCATCGTGAACCTGGAATGGATCCAGAAGCTGATCCGCGATACCGGTGAACGCGGTCACTCCCGCGAAGCGGTAATGGATTCGGTGGTTCGTTCGATGGAAGACTACATCAACTACATCACGCCGCAGTTTTCACGTACCCATATCAACTTCCAACGGGTGCCGACGGTAGACACCTCCAACCCGTTCGCCGCTAAGGCTATCCCTTCGCTGGACGAGAGCTTTGTGGTCATCCACTTCCGCGGGCTGGACCAGATCGACTTCCCTTATCTGCTGGCAATGCTGCAGGGATCTTTTATCTCGCATATCAATACGCTGGTGGTGCCGGGTGGCAAAATGGGGCTGGCGATGGAACTGATCATGGCGCCGCTGGTGCAGCGACTGCTGGAAGGAAAAAAAATCGAGTAATCTACGGGGCGCGGTACAACCGCGCCCCTTTATCCGTTACGCCAGGTCGCGGATTTCAAAACTGTGGGTCACGCTGGCGGCTTTGCTCAGCATCAGTGAAACCGAACAGTACTTCTCAGCTGACAGGTTGACCGCACGTTCCACGATCTTGTCGCTCAAATCTTTGCCGGTCACGATAAAATGCAGGTTGATATGGGTAAACAACCGTGGCGCTTCTTCGCGGCGTTCAGAGGTCAGCTTCACCTCGCAATCACGCACGTCGTTGCGTCCTTTTTGCAGGATCGACACCACGTCGATAGCACTGCAGCCCCCTACTGACATCAGCACCATTTCCATCGGGCTGGGTGCTTTATCGCCGGCGTTGCCGTCCATCAATACCTGATGGCCAGACGCGGATTCACCCAGAAACGTCAGCCCTTCCACCCACTTAACTCTTGCCTGCATGCTGGTCACTCCGGTTAATTTCTTAAAATCAGAGTACGCTTTCGCATAGAAACTGGCAACGGAACCTGATGCTAATCATGCTGAAGCGAGACAACACGAGACACCCGCCTCACTCTGTGCTACAAACAGAGCCGCAATAAATCTTTCCGGGACACTGATTTCAGGGAAACTCCCAGGGAAAGGCTCCTTTACCGGTATGTTAACAGAATGTAGCTTGCAGCTCTCCCGGCAAGTTAATATGCTAGAGCGACAGCGTATATTTATGACACGCCTCAAAACCTGCTGATAGCCACCATTAAAACAACGGCGACAGCACGTTTTACAGGGAACTCTGACCCCTGTGACACAAGGCAGCGATAACAACAGAGGATAACAGCGAATGGTTCTCGGCAAACCGCAAACAGACCCTACTCTCGAATGGTTCCTGTCTCATTGCCATATCCACAAATATCCATCCAAAAGTACGCTGATTCACCAAGGTGAAAAAGCCGAAACGCTTTACTACATCGTCAAAGGCTCCGTCGCGGTGCTGATTAAGGATGAAGAAGGTAAAGAGATGATCCTGTCCTACCTTAACCAGGGGGATTTCATCGGCGAGCTTGGATTGTTTGAAGAAGGTCAGGAGCGTAGCGCCTGGGTTAGGGCGAAGACCGCCTGTGAAGTGGCTGAAATTTCCTACAAGAAATTCCGCCAGCTGATTCAGGTAAACCCGGACATCCTGATGCGCCTGTCTGCCCAGATGGCAAACCGCCTGCAGATAACCTCTGAGAAAGTGGGTAACCTCGCCTTCCTGGACGTTACGGGCCGCATCGCGCAAACCCTGCTGAACCTGGCGAAACAGCCTGATGCCATGACCCATCCGGATGGCATGCAGATTAAAATCACCCGTCAGGAAATTGGCCAGATCGTCGGTTGCTCTCGTGAAACCGTGGGTCGTATTCTGAAAATGCTGGAAGATCAAAACCTGATCTCCGCTCACGGCAAAACTATTGTCGTTTACGGCACCCGTTAATCACTGAAAAAACGGCGCGATAATTCGCGCCGTTTTTTTATGCCCCGATTTATCATGTGGCGCCGACTGATTTATCATCCGGAAGTCAACTATGCACTGCGACAAACGCTGGTGCTGTGCCTGCCGGTTCTGCTCGGGCTGCTGATCGGCCAACTGCAATACGGCCTGCTATTTTCCCTGGTTCCCGCCTGCTGCAACATCGCCGGGCTGGACACGCCCCACAAACGCTTCTTTAAACGCCTGATCGTCGGCGGTTCGCTCTTTGCGCTTAGCAGCCTGCTGCTGCAACAGGCACTGCTGTGGCAAGTGCCGCTGCCCGCATTGATGCTCGGTCTGGCACTGTTGCTTGGCGTCAGCGGCGAAATCAGCCCACTGCACGCCCGCCTGCTGCCCGCCGCGCTGGTTGCCGCCATCTTCTCCCTCAGCATGGCCGGTACGGTGCCGCTTTGGCACGCGCCGGTGTTATATATCGTGGGTACCGCCTGGTACGGCCTGTTTACCTGGTTCTGGTTCAAGCTGTGGAAAGAGCAACCGATGCGCGAGTCGCTCAATCAGCTCTATCTGGAATTGGCGGACTACTTCGAAGCCAAATATTCGCTGTTGACCCAGCACACCGATCCGCAGACCGCCTTACCACCGCTGCTGGTTCGCCAGCAAAAGGTCATGGACCTGATCACCTTGCTGTATCAGCAGCTTAATTTTCTGCCCCATGCCAGCAATCTCGAACAAAAGCGCCTGCAACGCACCTTTCAGGTCGCGCTGGATTTGCAGGAACACATCACCGTCAGCCTGCACCTGCCGGAAGAGGTCCAAAAACTGGTAGAGCAGAGCCAGGCCGAAGCCATTATCCGCCGCAATGCACAGGTGATTGCCAATCGGCTGCGCACGGTAGCGCACGATATCCTCTATCATCAGCATTCTCAGCGCTTCAACATGGACCATGAGCTGGCAGCCCTGGAAAAAGTGGCGGCGCAACACCCGGACAACCCGGTCGGCCAATTCTGTTATTACCACTTCAGCCGCATCGCCCGCCTGCTGCGCACCCAGCACCCACTCTACCGACGCGATCTGATGGCCAATCAAAACCGTCTGCCATTCTGGCCCGCGCTGGTCAGTTACCTGTCGTTCAAATCCAACGCCCTGCGCAATGCGGCCCGGCTGGGAGTCACCCTGGCGGCGGGCAGCAGCCTGGGCATGATTTTCAATCTGCCAAAACCTTACTGGATCTTGCTGACCATCATGCTGGTGAGCCAAAACGGCTACAACGCCACCCGGGTACGCATCCAGCACCGTGCGCTCGGCACCTTGGTTGGGTTAGTGATTGCCGCCGGATTACTGCAACTGCAACTGCCCGAGGCTGAGACGCTGGGCGTGATGCTGGTGATCACGCTGCTGGCCTATCTGGTTTCACGTAAAAATTACGGGCTGGCGGTAATTGGCTTTACGGTGACGGCGGTTTACACCCTGCAACTGTTGGCACTGAACGGCACCCACTTCCTGGTGCCGCGCCTGATCGACACGCTGATCGGCTGCGTACTGGTGTTCGGCAGCACCATCTGGCTGTGGCCACAGTGGCAAAGCGGTCTGCTACGCAAGAACGCCCATCAGGCGTTGGAAAACGATCAACAGGCGCTGCGCCTGTTGCTGGAAGAGCAAGAACCCGATCCCAGCGCGCTGGCTTATGCCCGCATGCAGGTCAATCAGGCGCACAACGCGCTGTTCACCTCACTCAATCAGGCGATGCAGGAGCCGGGTTTTGAATCGAGCTACCTGGCAGATATGCGCCTGTGGGTTACGCACAGCCAGTTTATTGTCGAACACCTGAATGCGATGACCATTCTGGCGCGCGAGCACTATATGCTGACGCCAAAGCTGGCGGAGGAGTATCTGCAGTCTTGTGAAATCGCGCTGCAAAGCTGTCAGCAGCGGCTTGAATACGACGGGCCGAGCAGTGGCAACGGCATTATGCAGCCACCGGATTTGCAGCCGGATATGCCGGTGACTGAAATGGAACGCCATCTGCGGCGCATTTTGTCCCACCTGAGCGTCATGCACACCATCTCGTCACTGGCCTGGCGCCAGCGTCCGCACCATGGCATTTGGCTGAAACGCAAACTGCGCGATCAATAAGGGCGCCACCGGCGCCCTCAGACTACTGACAAAGCTTGTTATTAGGGAGACCGCCCCTCGGTGCCCTTATGCATTAAGCGCCAATCACGTCCTGCACGGCCAGCTCAAACAGCGCCATCCCTTCATCAATATCCTCGGTTGCTACCACTAGCGAAGGCGCAAAACGGATCACATTTGGCCCGGCATTGAGGATCATCAACCCGCGTGCAGCGGCGGCAGTCAGGAAATCACGCGCCTTGCCGTGGTAATTTTTCGTCAATTCGGCACCAATCAGCAGGCCCATGCCGCGAATATCGCTGAAAACACCATATTTCTCGCCAATCTGCTTTAACGCCTGCACGTACAGTCCATGACGCAGTTCAATGCCACTGAGCACTTCCGGCGTATTGATCACGTCCAGCGCCGCCTCCGCCACCGCGCAGGCCAACGGGTTGCCGCCGTAGGTGGTGCCATGGGTGCCCACCTGCATCACCGAGGCAATCTCTTCGGTGGTCAGCATCGCGCTAACCGGGAAGCCACCACCAAGCGCCTTGGCGGTGGTCAGGATGTCTGGCGTCACGCCATAGTGCATATAGGCGAACAGTTTGCCACTGCGCCCCATACCACTTTGCACTTCGTCGAATACCAGCAGCGCCTGATGCCGGTCGCACAGTTCGCGTACGCCCTTGAGGAAGTCGGCGTCTACCGGGGTAATCCCCCCCTCACCCTGGATCGGCTCCATTACCACCGCGCAGGTATGGTCGTCCATCACCGCTTTCACCGCAGCCAAATCGTTGAACGGTACGTGTACGATATCAGCCGGTTTGGGCCCAAAGCCGTCGGAATATTTGGCCTGTCCGCCGACGGAGACGGTAAACAGCGTGCGGCCGTGAAACGCGTTATAGAACGCGATGATTTTGGTTTTGTACGGACTGTGGCGGGTAATCGCATAATGACGCGCCAGTTTGAAGGCAGCTTCGTTAGCCTCTGCGCCGGAATTGGCGAAAAACAC
This sequence comes from Serratia sp. Ser99, assembly GCF_024519545.1. Classification (NCBI taxonomy): domain Bacteria; kingdom Pseudomonadati; phylum Pseudomonadota; class Gammaproteobacteria; order Enterobacterales; family Yersiniaceae; genus Serratia; species Serratia sp. Ser99. The sequence goes on from NZ_JALJRT010000011.1 coordinate 24,504, forward strand.
CCGATCGGCAAAGGTGGCGTTAATTAGCTTGGTCGCCAGGCGCAGCGCCGGTTCGTTGGTGAACACGTTGCTGGTATGCCACAGGGTTTCGCCCTGCTGTTTCAGCGCCTCAACCAACGCCGGGTGGCAGTGCCCCAACGCCGTCACCGCAATGCCGCCGGAGAAATCGATGTACTCTTTCCCTTGCTGGTCCCACACGCGGCTGCCTTTGCCCCTGACCGGGACAAACTGAGCAGGTGCATAAACAGGCAGGATAACCTGATCAAAGGTGCTGCGGGTTACTGCAGATTTTTCGGTCATTATGGGGTCCACCCTGAAAGTAACTCAGTTTTTTAATGGCAATTGAATGAAAATATAATCACAAAATATGCATAAAAAACCATTAAAGGGCAAACGCAAATCACCTTGGCGACTAAAAAAAATCTAAACAATTAACTTTTAAGGAAATTATCCAACAGCTGATGTCCCTGTTCGCTGAGGATGCTTTCTGGGTGGAACTGTACCCCTTCCAGCGCCAACTGCCGGTGGCGGATGCCCATGATCTCATCGCGTACGCCGTCGCGTTCGCTCCAGGCGGTAACTTCAAAACAGTCCGGCAAAGTAGCAGCTTCAAGCACCAACGAATGGTAACGGGTAACGGTCAGCGGGTTGTTCAACCCACGAAAAACACCGCTGTCGAGATGGCGGATCGCCGAGGTCTTGCCGTGCATCACCTCGCGGGCGCGCACCACCTTAGCACCGAATGCCTGCCCCAGCGCCTGGTGCCCCAGACAAACGCCGAGGATTGGCAGCTTGCCGGCAAAATGTTGGATGGCAGCTAATGAGATGCCGGCTTCATTCGGGGTACAGGGCCCAGGAGAGATCACCAGACGCTGCGGCGCCAGCCTTTCGATATCGGCCAGTTGCAGCTCGTCGTTACGCTTCACCAGCACCTCCGCGCCTAATTCGCAAAAGTACTGGTAAAGGTTATAGGTAAAAGAGTCGTAGTTATCGATCAACAGCAGCATAGTGTTTCCAACAGACATCATCGCAATCGCAGGGGCGAATATGCCGCCCCGATTTACACGGGCGCAGTATACAACGCCCTCACGATACTGCCGCTACCGATAATTTCAGCTTACTTCTTGCGACCGCCCATGATCGAGCCCAGCACGCCGCGCAGGATCTGTCGACCGAGATCGCGTGCCATGCTCTTGGCGGCGGTTTGAACTATGCCGTCGCGCTTGCCGCCGCGTGGGCCGGTAGAGCCGAACAGAATATCGTTCAGGCCGCCCATCAGGCCGCCACCCGCCTGCTGCTGCGCCTGGGGTTGCTGCGCCGGTTGGCCCGCTTGCGGTGCACCGACGGTGGCGAAACCTTCCGCAGACAGCTTCTCGTAGGCGGACTCGCGGTCCACCATATCCTCATAACGACCATACAGCGGCGATTTATTGATCGCACTGTTCAGCCCTTCCGCCCCCAGCATGCCCATCTTGGATTCTGGCGCGATCACCATCGCCCGTTCCACCACGTTTGGCCGCCCTTTTTCGTCGAGGAAAGAAACCAGCGCCTCGCCGACGCCCAGCTCGGTGATCGCCGTTTCCGCATCGAAGGCCGGATTGGCGCGCATGGTTTGCGCCGCGGCTTTCACCGCTTTCTGATCGCGAGGGGTAAAGGCGCGCAGCGCGTGCTGCACGCGATTGCCTAACTGACCGAGCACGCTGTCCGGAATGTCGAGCGGGTTTTGGGTAACAAAGTAGATGCCAACACCTTTGGAACGGATCAGGCGTACCACCTGTTCGATTTTCGTCAGCAGTGCCGCCGGTGCGTCGTTGAACAGCAGGTGAGCTTCGTCGAAGAAGAACACCAGCTTCGGCTGTTCCGGATCGCCCACTTCCGGCAGGTGTTCGAACAGCTCGGCCAGCAGCCACAGCAGGAACACCGAATAGAGTTTCGGCTGATTAATCAGCTTGTCCGCTGCCAGCAGGTTGATGATACCGTGGCCGTTGGCGTCGGTTTTCATCAGGTCATTGATGTCTAGCATCGGCTCGCCGAAGAACTGGTTTGCCCCCTGCTCTTCCAACGTCAGCAATCCGCGCTGGATAGCACCGACCGAAGCCGAAGAGATATTGCCATATTGGGTTTGGAACTGTTTGGCGTTGTCCCCAACGTACTGCACCATGGCGCGCAGATCTTTCATATCCAACAGCAGCAGCGCATTGTCGTCGGCTATTTTGAACACCAGTTGCAGCACGCCGCTTTGAACTTCGTTCAAATCCAGCAAGCGGGCCAGCAGCAACGGCCCCAGATCGGACACGGTGGCGCGGATCGGGTGGCCCTTCTCGCCATAAATGTCCCACGGAATAATCGTGCAGGCCTGCGGCTGCCAGTCAGTGACGCCAATTGCCGCCAAACGCGCCTGCAGCTTCTCGGAAGGCACGGCTTCGGTACCAATACCCGACAGGTCTCCCTTTACGTCAGACAAAAAGACCGGCACACCAATGCGCGAAAACTGCTCGGCCATTTTTTGCAACGTCACGGTTTTACCTGTCCCGGTCGCTCCGGTGATCAGACCATGGCGGTTCGCCAATGCCGGCAGGATAACCAGATCCTGTACCGGTTTCCCGTCTTTCATCGCTTTGGCGATAATCCGTGCTTCACTCATTTTCTTTTCCTTGGACGCGACGCAAAAAGCGCCTGTTGATGTCAATAAAGCTATAAGGGGGACTTAACCCCGTCAAGGACAAACAAAAATCGCCCCCTTAACCCGCCAACTGGACAGGTAAATTTAGGATTCCGCTTAGCCCATTGCAGCCATGCCATAACCCACTTGAACAATAAAACACCGGTGATATAGTAAGCAGTACGCTGTATATACGAGGTATTTACCATGTCTGAATCTACCGTGGTTATCCGCGTGGATGACGAGTTAAAAATAGCTTTTGCCAGTGCGGCCAAAGCAGCGGATCGAACGGCATCTCAGCTTTTACGCGATTTCATGCGAGATTTTGTCAGTCGACAATCGCAGCAAAAAGAGTATGAACAGTGGTTGCAGGAGAAGGTCGATTTAAGCCGAAAAGCGCTCCAGGAAGGAAGAGTGGTTGATAATGAGGACGTTGAGGCTTATTTCGCCGAGCGCAGGGCAAAATCAATGCGGTAAAACGATAAGGAAATATCGTGAAGCTAAAGTGGACGGATCCCGCAATTGCTGACCGTATGGCAATTTATGACTATCTTGCGTCAAAGAACCCGATAGCTGCCGCAGAGATTGATGCTTTGATTTCTGCGGCGGCAAGCCAACTATCCCGAAACCCATCAAGTGGCAAAGTGGACCGGGTTTCAGGTACACGTGAATGGGTCATTCATCATTTTTACCTACTGATTTATGAAGTAAAAAATGACCTTCTTATTATTTTGGCAGTCGTACATTCCCGCCGGCAATGGCCAAAGGATTAATCACCCCCGCAGCCCCAGCTCCTCTTTCAAGGCTTTCAGATAGCGGCGGCTGACCGGGACTGGCTCCCCAACCGGCATGATCATTTCCGCAGCGCCGCCCTCGTCGAAGCGAATTTCACGCACCTGCTCCAGATTGACCAAATACTGACGGTGGCAGCGTACCAGCGGTGTCCGCAGCTCCAGCGTTCGCAGCGTCAGCTCGGTAAAACATTCCATGCCGTCATTACGCACCACAAATACGCCACTCAGTCGCGAACGTATCGCTACTACCTCGTCAAAGCGCAGCAAATAGATGCGACTGTGGCCGGTACAGGGGATGTATTTCAGGTAGCCGGCGCTTTCGTCCAGCGCGGCGATGTTTTGCTGCCCACGCTGTTGCTGCAGGCGCTGCAGCGTTTTGCTCAGCCGCTTCGGCTCCGCCGGTTTCAACAGGTAATCAAACGCATGCTCTTCAAAGGCCTGCACCGCGTATTCGTCATAGGCGGTCAGGAACACGATATGCGGCATGCGATTAGGGTCGAGCATGCCTACCATCTCCAACCCGGTAATGCGCGGCATCTGAATATCCAGAAACACCACGTCCGGCTGCAGGCGATGGATCCCGCTGATGGCTTCTATCGCATTGGCGCATTCGCCGACAATGCTGATGCCCTCTTCCGCTTCCAGCAAATGTCGCAGGTTATCGCGTGCAGACGGTTCATCATCGACAATCAGTACGTTTAACATCAGGCAGCCCTCGCCAAGGGTACATTGAGCGTAATGCGGGTGAACGTTTGTGGCTCACAGGCCACCCGTACGCCATAGCCGTCGCCGTAGCGTACGCGAATACGTTTATCTACCAGGTTCATTCCCAACCCGCTGTTGTTCGGCAAAGGTTGGTACAGACCCGCATTGTCGGTCACCTGCAATAACAGACAGCCGTCTTCGAGCCGAGCGCCAATATCTATACGCCCGATGCCCAGCAACTGCGAAGTGCCGTGCTTGATGGCATTCTCAACGATTGGTTGCAGTGAAAAGGCCGGCAGACGTACCGCCAACAGCTCTTCCGGCAGCGATACCGCAATCTCCAGCCGATCGGCAAAACGCGCCTGTTCGATCTGCAGGTAGGCGTTAACGTGCTCAAGTTCGTCTGCCAGGCTGACTTCGTCGTCCGAACGCTTGAGGTTTTTGCGGAAAAAGGTCGAAAGGTACTGCACCAGCTCACAGGCCCGATCCCCGTCACGACGGATCACCGCCACCAGCGTATTCAGGGCGTTGAACAGGAAATGCGGATTGACCTGCGCATGCAGCAATTTGATTTCCGACTGCGCCAGCAGCTGCGTGTGGCGCTCATACTGGCCGGCCATGATCTGTGCGGATAACAGGTTGGCGATACCTTCACCCAGCGTGCGGTTGATGGTACTGAACAAACGGCTCTTCGGCTCGTAGAGTTTGATGGTGCCAATCACCCGCTGGTTCTCACCGCGCAACGGGATCACCAGCGTCGAACCCAGTTTGCAGTTGGCGTTGATCGAGCAGCTGTAGGAAAGCTCATTGCCGTCGGCGTAAACCACTTCGTTGTTGTCGATCGCGCGGTGCGAATGCTTTGATGAGATCGGCGTGCCCGGCAGGTGGTGATCGTCGCCGATACCGATAAACGCCAACAGCTTCTCACGGTCGGTTATCGCGACCGCACCAATCCCCAACTCCTGATAGAGCACCCGCGCCACCCGCATGCTGTTTTCCTGATCGAACCCCTGGCGCAAGATGCCTTCAGTACGTTCGGCAATTTTCAGTGCCTTGGCGGAGAACGCGCCGGTGTATTTCTCGAACATCGCCCGCCTGTCCAACAGGATCTGCATAAACATCGCCGCCCCCAGCGTGTTAGCAATCAGCATTGGCAAAGCAATGTGCTCCACCAGCCGCAGCGCCTCGTCAAACGGCCGTGCAATCGCCAGGATAATCGCCATTTGCAGCACTTCGGTCACCAATGCCACCCCGGCAACAAACAAGGGGTTAAACAGCAGGTCGATACGCCGCCGGCGCATGGCGATGCTGTGCACCAGCCCGCCCACCAACCCTTCCGCCACGGTAGAGACCGCACAGGCGATGTCGGTCATACCGCCCAGCGTGTAGCGATGCAAGCCCCCGGTCAAACCCACCAGGAACCCTACCGAAGGTCCCCCCAACAGGCCGCCCAGCACGGCGCCGATCGCGCGAGTGTTGGCAATCGATCCTTCGACATGCAGCCCGAAATAGGTGCCCATGATGCAAAACACCGAGAAAATGACGTAGCACAATAGCTTGTGCGGCAGGCGGATAGTCACCTGTGTCAGCGGAATGAATAACGGGGTTTTACTCAGTAAATAAGCAATGACAAGGTAGACGCACATCTGCTGTAACAGCAGCAGAACCTGGCTAAATTCAAACATGGCAGCAGCTCATCCCTTAACAAAACAGATGCAGAACGCCGGGTTTCCGGTCTGATTATAAGCTGGCGATTAAAGCATGCGACGGGGAAAAAAACAGTGATGCAGGCAAGGCTTCCGGGGAAAGCAATGCAGCCGGCCCACCGGGGCCGGCGCAAAATCATTATGGCAGCACTTTCGCTGACAGAATGACGATAGGTTTACTTGGAACGTTTTGGTATGGCCCCACGTTGCCGGTCGGCGCCTGGGAAATTTTATCTACCACGTCCATGCCTTTAACCACCTTGCCGAATACCGCGTAACCGAAATCGCGCTGGCCGTGATCCAGGAAGGCGTTATCCGCCACGTTCAGGAAGAACTGGCTGGTAGCACTGTCTTTATCGGCGGTACGCGCCATCGAAATAGTGCCACGCAGGTTACGCAGGCCATTATCCGCTTCGTTCTTGATCGGTGCCTGGGTGGATTTTTGCTGCATATCGGCAGTAAAGCCGCCGCCCTGAACCATAAAGCCCGGGATCACGCGGTGGAAAATAGTGTTGTTGTAGTAGCCGCTGTTCACGTAGTCGATGAAGTTCTTGGTGGAAACCGGAGCCTTCTGACTGTCGAGCGCCAATTCGATATTCCCTGCTGAGGTGGTCAGCATGACATGAGTTTCACCGGCAGCGAGCGCAGCGGGTGCCATTGCTGTCAGGGAACACAGCGCAACGAGGGTCACTAAAGTACGTTTGAACATTAACGGGTCCTTTCTCTAAGAGACAAACAACGGAAAAGCGCTTTGATTCTAAAGAGCTGAACCTGCGAGTGCCAGCCATTTACCTATATTTACGCAATTGTGGGACTTATCTCAGCCAGCCCCGAATTTTACTGCCAAAAGTATGATCGCCTTAGACCTTTTTGCCAACTGCATCACGCATTTTTTGCCCTTTTTACGCCTTGCTCGCTTTTTGCGACACAACTCCCGGTTTCATTTCCTGTTCCGGTTAATCTAAAGAAATGAGAGCGCTCTCATTTTAAGAATGACAGCGAAAGTAACGAATATCCGCCGGCACTGCCGCCGCGCAATAACAGGAGAAATAATGTGAGTGAATTGATGACTGAAATCAGCCCCGATTTTGAAAGCACCATCATGGAGCTGCTGGTGTTCTCCGGTGGTGCCCGCAGCAGTGCGTTGATGGCCTTGCAGCAGGCACGTGCCGGTGACTTTACCGCCTCAGCCAAGCACATGGCCGAGTCCAAACAGTCGGTGAAAAAGGCGCATCTTATCCAAACCCAACTGATCGGCATGGATGAAGGCTGCGGCAAACTGGCCATCAACCTGATTACCGTTCATGCCCAGGATCATCTGATGAACGCCATGGTGATCCAGGATCTGGCGGATGACATGATTGAACTCTACCGCCGCCAGGCCCAGATGGAGGTTCGCGCATGAGCGCCTTGAAAATCGCCGTGATCGGCGGCGGCAGCAGTTACACGCCAGAATTGGTTGATGGGCTGATCCAACGTATCGAAGAACTGCCGGTGACCGAACTGGCGCTGGTAGATGTTGAACCCGGCCGCGAAAAGGTAGAGATCATTGCTGCGCTGACCGAACGCATGCTGGCACGCCATGGCCTGGAGCAGGTCAAAGTCAGCGTGCATTTCGAACTGGATGAGGCTATTCGGGACGCGAACTTCGTCCTGACCCAGTTCCGCGTCGGCCAGCTGCCGGCACGCGCCGCCGACGAGCGCTTGGGGCTGAAATACGATCTGATAGGCCAGGAAACCACCGGCGTCGGCGGCTTTGCCAAGGCGCTGCGCACCATACCGGTGATGCTGGATATCGCCCACAGAGTGGAAAAACTGGCGCCGGATGCCTGGATCATCAATTTCACCAACCCGGCCGGCATCGTTACCGAAGCGGTCTCACGTTACACCAAAGCGAAAATCATCGGGCTGTGTAACGTACCGATCAGCATGCACCATATGATAGCCAACATGTTGAAAAGCCCTTCTCAAGAAATACAGCTGCAATTTGCCGGGCTGAACCATATGGTCTGGGTTCATCAGGTGCTGCAAAAGGGGCAAGACGTCACCGGTAAGGTGATCGACATGCTGTGCGATGGTGCCGCGTTGACCATGAACAACATCAAGGAAGAGCCTTGGCAGCCGGACTTCCTGCGCGCCGTGGGGGCAATCCCTTGCCCGTACCACCGCTATTTCTACCAAACCAAAGAGATGCTGGCCGAAGAAATTGCCGCGGCGGCCGAGCGCGGCACCCGTGCCGAGCAGGTGATGAAAGTAGAGAAAGAGCTGTTTGAGCTGTATGCCGATCCGCACCTCGACAGCAAACCGGAACAATTAAGTTTCCGCGGCGGATCATATTATTCGGAAGTCGCGCTGGAGCTAATTCGTGCGATCCATAATAATCTCGGCACGCAATTAGTCGTCAATACTGCAAACCGTGGTGCCATTCGCGGTTTACCGGACGATGCTGTGATAGAAACCAACTGTATTGTCGATGCTCAGGGCGCCCACCCGCTGACCTTCGGCACGCTGCCGGATTCCATGCATGCGCTGACTCAACAGGTGAAAGCCTACGAGCGTCTGACTATCGAAGCCGCAGTGCATGGCGATCGCCGTAGTGGTCTGCTGGCGTTGGTGACCAATCCGCTGGTCGGTAATGCCAATGTGGCCCAGCCGCTGCTGGATGACGTGTTGGCGGTGAATGCGCCTTATCTGCCACAGTTTAAATAACCGCCGGGCCAGCCGCGGTTGCTGATACATTGCTATAACTAATCTGTAGGGGGTCGATACGTCGACCCCATTTTTGTCGTAATCAGGAGTCGGATGATGGTGACACTGGAAGATGTCGCAGCCTTGGCGGGCGTGTCCCGCGCCACCGTGTCCCGCGTAGTAAATGGCGACACCAACGTTAAAGGACAGACCCGCGAGAAAGTGGAACGCGCGGTGGCCCAGCTAGGTTACACCCCCAACCCTGCAGCACGCGCACTGGCCTCCAGCCACAGCAATACCCTCGGGCTGGTCACGACCTCATATCGTGGCGGCTTCTTCGGCGCGCTGATGGACTTCGTGCAAACCGAAGCAGAATCCCATGGCAAACAGTTACTGGTGACCCAGGGCCGCAACAGCGCCGAAAACGAATGGCAGGCGATTCAACGGCTGTTCAGTCTGCGTTGCGACGGTGTGATCCTCCATGTCCGCTTCCTCAGCGACGACCAACTGCGTCAGTTGGCAACAGAGCAACGCCCTTTTATCCTGCTCGATCGTCTGGTGCCCGGTCTGGAAGACCGCTGCGTCACTTTCGATCATCCGCGCGCCAGCCGCATGGCGACCCAACAGTTGATTGATGCCGGCCATCGACGCATCGCCTGCATCAGCGGCCCCCGCGACCGCCCCTCCAGCCACTTGCGCCTGCAGGGATTTGAACAGGCAATGCAGGCAGCGCACATCAAACCGGTTGCCTGCGTCGAAGGGCTGTACGATTTGGAAAGCGGCTATCGCTGCGCCGATCTGCTGTTGCAAATGAAAACCACGCCTACCGCTATCTATTGCTGCAACGAAGAAATGGCCATCGGCGCGCTGCTGGCAATCAACGAACATCGCCTACGGGTTCCGCAAGATATCTCGCTGATCTGTTACGACAGCGGCGAACGTGCACCTTTCGTTCGACCGGCGCTGACCAGCGTACATTTCCCGATTACCGAAATGGCGCAATACGCGGCAAGGCGGCTGATTGATCCGACCACGCCTGAGGTCAGCTTCTCACCGATCGTCATCAGTCGAGATTCCATCGTGACGGTGAGCTAACAGATCACAAAAATATTTCACCACCGCTCATTCATTGCATCAAAAAATCGACAGCCATCACAAAAACTCCCGTTGTCTGTGCTAGGATCCGCTCCCTGGTGGCCTGATCGGGACTTTTTTCTGCTTTTGCCAGGAAAAGCCAGCGGCCTTATGCCAGTTTTAAACTCCTAACAGACATAATCAGGCCTATATAATGAATGACAGCAACCGTCTACGGCTTACCTGGATCAGCTATTTTTCTTACGCGCTGACCGGTGCTTTAGTTATCGTCACAGGGATGGTGATGGGGAACATTGCAGAGTACTTTAATCTGCCGGTTTCCAGCATGAGCAATACCTTTACCTTTCTTAACGCCGGTATTTTGATTTCGATCTTCCTCAATGCCTGGCTGATGGAAATCATCCCGCTGAAACGTCAATTGATGTTCGGCTTTGTGCTGATGGTGCTGGCTGTCGCCGGGTTGATGGTCGGCAAAAGCCTGACCATGTTCTCGTTGTGCATGTTCGTCCTTGGCGTGGTCAGCGGTATCACCATGTCGATAGGCACCTTCTTGATCACCCATATGTACGCCGGCCGCCAACGCGGTTCGCGCCTGCTGTTCACTGACTCCTTCTTCAGCATGGCCGGGATGATCTTCCCGATTGTTGCCGCAATGCTGTTGGCTCGTCAGATCGGCTGGTACTGGGTGTACGCCTGCATCGGCCTGCTGTATGTAGGTATCTTTGTGCTGACCCTGTTCTCCGAGTTCCCGGTGCTGGGCAACAAAGGCGCCGACGCCGGCCAGCCGGTAGCGAAAGAAAAATGGGGTATCGGCGTGCTGTTCCTGTCGATCGCCGCACTGTGCTACATCCTCGGCCAGCTTGGTTTCATCCAGTGGGTGCCGGAATACGCCACCAAGTCATTCGGTATGGATATCAGCCAGGCCGGTAAACTGGTGAGCGATTTCTGGACCTCATACATGGTGGGCATGTGGGTGTTCAGCTTTATTCTGCGCTTCTTCGATTTGCAGCGCATCGTCACCATTCTGGCCGCTTTGGCGACCGGTGCGATGTACATGTTCGTCAGCACCGACAATCCGGAACACCTGGGCTACTACATTATGGCTCTGGGCTTCGTCTCCAGCGCGATCTACACCACGTTGATCACTCTGGGCTCGCTGCAGACCAAGGTTTCTTCACCGAAACTGGTTAACTTCATCCTGACCTGCGGCACCATCGGCACCATGCTGACCTTCGTGGTCACCGGCCCGATCGTAGCGAAAGGCGGCGCGCATGCAGCGCTGACTACCGCTAACGGCCTGTACCTGGCGGTATTCGTCATGTGTCTGCTGCTCGGTTTCGTGACCAAGCACCGCAGCCACGGTCACGTGACGCACTAACCTGCCGACGTGATGTAAAAAGGGCGCCTTGGCGCCCTTTTTTTATGCTGAAACCGGTGCCTTAACGCCGGAAATCCACCTTCTCATCCTGTGCCAGATACAGCGTGGTTTCGGCTGGCTGAGTCTCGGCAATCACCGCCCCCTGCCGTATCGAATAGCGCACCGGCGTCTGTCGACGCACCGCGTCAAAACCGCTTTCCGCCGGCAGAATCACCAGGTTGGCACTGTTCCCTGCCGTCAGGCCGTAATCGGTCAGGTTCAACGTCCGGGCGCTGTGACTGGTGATCAGTTTCAGCCCGTCGTCGATCTGGCCGTATCCCATCAGTTGGCACACATGCAGCCCCATATGCAGCACCTGCAGCATGTTGGCGGTCCCCAGCGGGTACCAGGGGTCGAACACATCGTCATGACCAAAGCAGACGTTGATATTCGCCTCCAGCATCTCTTTCACCCGGGTGATGCCGCGCCGCTTCGGGTAGCTGTCGAAGCGCCCCTGCAGGTGGATATTCACCAGCGGGTTAGCAACAAAGTTGATGCCTGACATTTTCAGCAGGCGGAACAGCCGTGAAGCATAAGCGCCATTGTAAGAGTGCATCGCCGTGGTATGGCTGGCGGTCACCCTGGCACCCATGTCCAGCTTCAGCGCCAGCGCCGCCACGGTCTCGACAAATCGCGACTGTTCGTCGTCAATCTCATCGCAGTGAACATCCACCAGCCGATCGTATTTCTGCGCCAGAGCAAACGCCTTGTGCAGCGACTCCACGCCGTATTCCCGGGTGAATTCAAAGTGCGGGATGGCCCCTACCACGTCGGCACCCAACCGCAGCGCCTCTTCCAACAGGGCTTCGCCGTTGGGATAAGACATGATGCCCTCCTGCGGGAAGGCGACGATTTGCAGCGTAACCCAGGGGGCCACTTCCTGCTTCACCTCCAGCATCGCACGTAGCGCCGTCAGGGTCGGGTCCGAGACGTCAACATGGGTACGCACGTACTGCACGCCGTTGGCGATCTGCCATTTCAGCGTCTGCCAGGCGCGTTGCTTGACGTCCTCATGGGTCAGCAGTGCCTTGCGTTCCGCCCAGCGTTCAATGCCTTCAAACAGGGTACCTGACTGGTTCCAGGCCGGTTGCCCGGCGGTTTGGGTGGTATCCAGATGGATATGCGGCTCGACAAATGCCGGCTGCGCCAGCCCGCCCTGCGCATCCAGCACGTCGTTGCGCCACTCCTGCCCTTCCGGCTGCGGCACGATATGAGCGATGCGCCCCTGTTCAATGGCCAGTTGCCACAGCCCTTCATGCCCGCTTAAACGCAGGTTATCGATAAACTTCAATGGACTCTTGGCCACGCTTCACCTCTGCTGTTCCAGCCTGTTTTATTCATCATACTGGCAGCGGATCAGACTGACAAAGCGCCCTTGCGGTTATTACCCCACCCCTTACTCCCAAATAAGTAGAATTCGCATTAACTGGCTCGTTTCAGCTAAAGGTGAATAAAAACCGCAACTTATCAAATATCGATAAAAATCATCCATATACCACATAAGAGGTATATGGAGGGGCGATTGATTTGCATCAATAAATTGCCCGTAGGGAGGAATAAGGTAACGCTAGGAAATCAGAATTTTGAGGCAATAATGAGCAGAGTCAAACTTGCTGTCATCGGTAACGGCATGGTCGGCCACCGGTTTATCGAAGATCTGTTGGAAAAAGCAGACAAAGACCAGTTCGACATCACCGTATTTTGTGAAGAACCGCGCATCGCCTACGACCGCGTGCACCTGTCTTCTTATTTCTCCCACCACACCGCCGAAGAGCTCTCGCTGGTTCGCGAAGGCTTTTACGAAAAACAGGGCGTAAAAGTGCTGGTCGGCGAGCGGGCCATCACCATCAACCGCAGTGAAAAAGTTATTCACTCCAACACCGGCCGCACGGTGTACTACGACAAGCTGATCATGGCCACCGGCTCTTACCCGTGGATCCCACCGATCAAGGGTTCAGACAGCCAAGACTGTTTCGTCTACCGCACCATTGAAGATCTCAACGCCATCGAAGCCTGCGCACGCCGCAGCAAACGCGGTGCCGTAGTCGGTGGCGGCCTGCTCGGTCTGGAGGCCGCAGGCGCGCTGAAAAGCCTGGGCGTAGAAACCCACGTCATTGAGTTTGCGCCGGTACTGATGGCAGAACAGCTGGATCCGATGGGCGGCGATCAGCTACGTCGTAAAATCGAACGCATGGGCGTCAAAGTCCATACCGGCAAAAATACCCAGGAAATCGTCAACGGCGGGGAGCAGGCGCGCAAGACCATGCAGTTCGCCGACGGCACCGCACTGGAAGTCGACTTTATCGTCTTCTCCACCGGTATCCGTGCCCAGGACAAACTGGCCCATCAGTGTGGGCTAGCCACCGCACGCCGGGGCGGTATCGTGATTAACGACAGTTGCCAAACTTCAGATCCGGACGTTTACGCCATCGGCGAATGCGCCTCATGGCGCGATCGCACCTTCGGCCTGGTTGCACCGGGCTATAAAATGGCACAGGTAACGGCTGACCATCTGCTGGGGCGCGAAAACACCTTCCTGGGCGCAGACATGAGCGCCAAGCTGAAATTGCTGGGTGTAGACGTCGGCGGCATCGGTGATGCCCATGGCCGCACCGAAGGGGCGCGCAGCTACGTTTATCTGGATGAAAGCAAAGAAATTTATAAACGTATCGTCGTCAGCGCAGACAACAAGACCCTGCTCGGCGCAGTGCTGGTGGGCGACACCAGTGACTACGGCAACCTGCTGCAGCTGGCGTTAAACGCCATCGAACTGCCGGAAAACCCGGACGGTCTGATCCTGCCGTCGCACGCAGGCAGCAAGCCGGCGATTGGCGTCGAGTCGCTGCCGGAAACCGCGCAAATCTGCTCCTGCTTCGACGTCAGCAAAGGCGATATCATCAAGGCGGTCAGCATGGGTTGCCACACCGTCGCCGCCATCAAGTCTGAAACCAAGGCCGGTACCGGCTGCGGTGGCTGTATTCCTCTGATCACCCAGGTACTGAATGCCGAACTGACCAAACAGGGCATCGAAGTCAACCATCACCTGTGCGAGCACTTTGCTTATTCACGCCAGGAGCTCTACCACCTGATCCGCGTCGAAGGCATCAAATCCTTCGACGAACTGCTGGCCAAATACGGCAAGGGTTACGGCTGTGAAGTGTGTAAACCTACCGTTGGCTCACTGCTGGCCTCCTGCTGGAATGAGTACGTGCTCAAACCGCAACATACGCCGCTGCAGGACACTAACGACAACTTCCTCGGCAATATCCAGAAAGACGGCACTTATTCGGTGATCCCACGCTCCGCCGGCGGTGAAATCACGCCGGACGGTTTGATGGCGGTCGGCCAGATCGCCAAGGAATACAATCTGTACACCAAGATGACCGGCTCTCAGCGCATCGGCATGTTCGGCGCGCAAAAAGACGACCTGCCGGCCATTTGGAGCAAACTGATTGCCGCCGGTTTTGAAACCGGCCACGCCTACGCCAAGGCGCTGCGCATGTCGAAAACCTGCGTTGGCAGCACCTGGTGCCGCTATGGCGTCGGCGACAGCGTCGGGTTTGGCGTCAAGCTGGAACACCGCTACAAAGGCATTCGCACCCCGCACAAAATGAAGTTTGGCGTTTCCGGTTGCACCCGTGAATGCGCCGAGGCGCAGGGCAAGGACGTCGGTATTATCGCGACCGAGAACGGCTGGAACCTGTACGTCTGCGGTAACGGCGGCATGAAGCCGCGCCATGCCGATCTGCTGGCGGCTGACCTCGACAGCGAAACGCTGGAGCACTACCTCGATCGCTTTATGATGTTCTATATCCGCACCGCCGATAAGCTGCAGCGCACCTCGGTATGGCTGGAAAGCCTGGAAGGCGGCATCGATTACCTGCGCAAAGTGATCATTGACGACAAACTGGGCATCAACGCTCAACTGGAAGCCGAAATCGCCCGCCTGCGCGATGCGGTGATATGCGAGTGGAAAGAAACCGTTGAGCACCCCGAATCTCAGGTCCGCTTCGCCCACTTTATCAACAGTAGCCAGCGCGATCCGAACGTCCAGGTGGTCGCCGAACGCGAGCAGCACCGCCCGGCCCGTCCGGATGAACGCATTCCCGTCACCCTGTTGGAAACCGAGGAGAACAACGCATGAGCCAGTGGACAACCCTTTGCCCTATCAGCGATATCCTGCCAGGTACCGGCGTGTGTGCCCTGATTGGCGACCAACAGGTGGCCATCTTCCGCCCCTACGCCGACGATCAGGTCTTTGCCATCAGCAATATTGATCCCTTCGCCCAGGCCAGCGTGTTATCACGCGGGCTGATCGCCGAACATCAGGGTGAGCTGTGGGTCGCCAGCCCGTTAAAAAAACAACATTTCCGCCTGCACGACGGTTACTGTCTGGAAGATGACAGCCGCTCCGTCGCGCATTTCGCCAGCCGGGTTTTGGACGGCATGGTGCAGGTCGCGGCCTGATATTTCTACTTTAACCTCAGGGGAAGCAGCATGTTCACCGATACCATCAACAAATGCGCCGCCAATGCGGCGCGCATCGTCCGGCTGGCAAAACACAGCCCGCTGGGCTTTTGGATCAGCTCGGCAATGGCCGGGGCCTACGTCGGCCTCGGCATCATTTTGATCTTCACCCTCGGCAATCTGGTCGATCCCTCCCTGCGTCCGCTGGTGATGGGGGCCACCTTCGGCATCGCGCTGACGCTGGTGATCATCGCCGGTTCCGAACTGTTCACCGGCCACACCATGTTCCTGACGCTCGGCGTCAAGGCCGGCACCATCACGCAGGGCCAAATGTGGGCGGTCTTGCCGCAGACCTGGTTAGGCAACCTGTTGGGCTCGGTGCTGGTGGCGCTGATGTACTATTACGGCGGCGGCAGCCTGTTGCCGGTGGACACCAGTCTGGTACACACCGCGGCGTTGGCAAAAACCACCGCACCGGCGGAAGTGCTGTTCTTCAAGGGCGTGCTGTGTAACTGGCTGGTCTGCCTGGCGATTTGGATGGCGATCCGCGTGGAAGGTGCCGCCAAGTTCATCGCCATCTGGTGGTGTCTGCTGGCCTTTATCGCTTCCGGCTATGAACACTCGGTTGCCAATATGACGCTGTTCGCCCTGTCCTGGTTCGGCCATCACAGCGAAGCCTATACCCTGAGTGGCATCGGCCATAACCTGCTGTGGGTGACGCTGGGTAATATCCTGTCCGGCTCGGTGCTGATGGGCCTGGGCTACTGGTATGCCACACCACGTGCCGAACGGCCGCAGGCTGAAAAAGCCGTAACGCGTCAAGCCGCATAATATTCCGGGGCGCTTTGCGCCCCACTGCTGATTGCCCCGAGGATTGCCGATGGATTACCTGCCGATTTTCTGCCAACTGCAACACAAAGCCTGCCTGCTGGTCGGTGGCGGCGAGATTGCCGAACGCAAAGCCCGTCTGCTGCTGGATGCCGGCGCGGCGTTGACCGTCAACGCCTGCAGCTTCAGCCCGCAATTTCACGAATGGGCCGCGCTTGGCCGGGTCACGCTGGCAGAAGGCGAGTTCAGCGCGGCATTGCTGGCGGAAAAGTGGCTGGTGATCGCCGCCACCGATCGCGTGGAAGTCAACGCGTTGGTGTATCAATGCGCCAACCAGCAACGGGTGTTCTGCAACGTCGTGGATGATCCCAAGCGCGCCAGCTTTATCATGCCATCGATTATCGATCGCTCGCCGATTATGGTCGCGGTGTCTTCCGGCGGTAAAGCGCCGGTGCTGGCGCGGCTGTTGCGAGAAAAACTGGAGGCCATGCTGCCTCAGCATCTTGGCAAGCTGGCGCAACTGGGCGGCTCATTGCGCCAACGGGTAAAAAAGCACTTCTCTGACATCGGCGCACGCCGCCGTTTTTGGGAAAAACTGTTTGCCCACGACCGCCTGGCGCAGTCTTTGGCCAATGATGACCAACCGCTGGCGGATCGGCAGATCGAAGAGCTGTTTAGCCATCAACAGCAACAATGCGGTGAAGTGGTACTGGTGGGTGCCGGACCGGGTGACGCTGGCCTGTTGACCCTGAAAGGCCTGCAGCAGATCCAGCAGGCTGACGTGGTGGTTTATGACCGCCTGGTCTCCGATGAGGTCATGACGCTGGTGCGTCGCGATGCCGAGCGCATTTTCGTCGGCAAACGTGCCGGCAACCATTGCGTGCCACAAGATCAGATTAACCAAATCCTGCTCGAGCAGGCGCAACAAGGTAAGCGCGTGGTACGACTGAAAGGCGGTGACCCATTCATCTTTGGCCGCGGCGGTGAAGAGCTGGAAACGTTGGCCGACGCCAATATTCCGTTCTCGGTGGTGCCGGGCATTACCGCGGCTTCCGGTTGCTCAGCCTACAGCGGTATTCCCCTCACCCATCGCGACCATGCGCAAAGCGTACGCCTGGTGACGGGGCACGCCAAGCGCGATGGCGGGTTAAACTGGTCAACGCTGGCCGCCGGGCAGCAAACGTTGGTGTTTTACATGGGCCTGACGCAGGCGGCAGAGATCCAACGCCAACTGATCGCGCACGGTATGCCGGCCTCCACCCCGGTGGCGCTGGTAGAAAACGGCACCTCTTGTCGTCAAAGGGTGATCGAAGGGGAACTGAACCAGCTGGGAACCCTGGCCATGCGAGCTGCCAGCCCAAGTTTGATCATCGTCGGCAGCGTGGTGAACCTGCGCAGCAAGCTGAACTGGTTCTCCAGCCAGGAATCACCACAGCCACTGGCGCAAATGGCTTGATTCAGACGTAAAAAAAGCGGCCAATGGCCGCTTTTCTTTTATGGCGAGGATCACTGTGGCGACACGAAGCCAACCGCCTGGTAAACCTTGGCCAACGTTTCCTGTGCGCGCGCACGAGCCTTGGCCGCACCGTCACGCATCACCTGCTGCAGCAAGGCCTCGTCATTGCGGAAACGGTGGTAACGCTCCTGCAGCTCACCCAGCATGCCTGATACCGCTTCGGCTACCGCACCTTTCAGGTGGCCGTACATCTGGCCTTCAAACTCGGCTTCCAACTGAGCGATGCTCTTGCCGGTCACACCGGCGAGAATATCCAGCAGGTTTGATACCCCTGCCTTGTTCGCCACGTCGTAACGCACTACCGGCGGCTCTTCGGAGTCAGTCATCGCACGTTTGATTTTCTTGCTCACCGCTTTCGGATCTTCCAGCAGGCCAATCACGTTGTTGCGGTTATCGTCCGACTTGGACATTTTCTTGGTCGGCTCTTGCAGCGACATCACGCGAGCGCCGGACTTAGGAATAAACGGCTCAGGGACTTTGAACACGTCACCGTACAGCGCATTGAAACGCTGACCAATGTCACGGCTCAGTTCCAGATGTTGCTTCTGGTCTTCACCGACCGGAACCTGGTTGGTCTGGTACAGCAGGATATCCGCCGCCATCAGCACCGGGTAGCTGAACAGGCCGGCGTTGATGTTTTCCGCATAGCGTGCGGATTTGTCTTTGAACTGGGTCATGCGGCTCAGTTCGCCGAAATAGGTATAGCAGTTCAACACCCAGCTCAGTTGCGTATGCTCCGGCACGTGAGACTGTACGAAGATGGTGCTCTTTTGCGGATCGATGCCGCAGGCCAGATACAGCGCCAGCGTGTCCAGCGTAGCTTTGCGCAGTTTTTCTGCGTCCTGACGTACGGTGATCGCATGCAAATCAACGATGCAGTAGATGCAGTCATAATCGTCCTGCATTTTCTCCCACTGACGCAGGGCACCCATGTAGTTGCCAATGGTCAGTTCACCGGACGGCTGTGCGCCGCTAAATACGATGGGCTTACTCATGTTTAAATTTCCTGATTCTCTAAAGATGACAGCCCAAGAGCGGGCAACAAATCGGCAAAGCGCTCCAACACGCGGTCGGGATGGCTCAGGGCAATCGCCTCGCCGTAGTTATAACCATAGGTCAGCGCGGCGCTAGGGCAGCCAGCCGCCTGCGCCGCCTGAATATCGTTGCGGGAATCGCCCACAAACAGCAACTCGTTGGTGCGCAGGCCCAATTTGCCGAGGACCAGATACAGCGGTGCCGGGTGCGGTTTCTTTTCCACCACGTCATCGCCGCCGATAATCAGCGAAAAGTCATCGAGAATGCCCAATGCGGCCAACAGTGGTGCGACAAACGGCGTCGGTTTGTTGGTCACCAGCGCCATGGGATACCCTTGCGCAGCTAATTGGGCCAGCGTTTCCTTCACCTGCGGAAACAGACGGCTGCCGCTGTCCACGGTTTGCGCATAGAAGTGATCAAAACGTTCGCGCAGTTGTTGGCAGTGTTCCGGGGTGGCTTCCACCTCAGCCCAGCGCAGCGCGCGTTGTACCAGCACGTCTGCGCCATTGCCAATCCAGGTGCTGACCCGGTCTTCGCCGGCCTGCGGCAGACCCATTTCCGCCAGCGCCATATCAATAGCGGCCGCCAATCCCGGCGCGCTGTCTACCAGCGTGCCATCGAGATCAAAGGCCAGAGCGCGGATGGCACTAAAATCAGCCATGCGTCACCTTCGCCAGTTCGCTACGCATATCATCAATCACCCGGCGATAGTCCGGCTTGCCGAAGATGGCTGAACCGGCGACAAACATGTCTGCACCGGCTGCGGCGATTTCGGCGATGTTGTCGACTTTCACGCCGCCATCCACTTCCAAACGGATATCGCGACCGCTTTCGTCGATCAGCTTGCGCACCTGGCGCAGCTTATCCAAAGTGCCGTGGATAAACGACTGGCCGCCAAAGCCAGGGTTGACCGACATCAGCAGGATCACGTCGATTTTGTCCATCACGTAATCGAGATAGCTCAGCGGCGTCGCCGGGTTGAATACCAAGCCGGCTTTACAGCCGTGCTCTTTAATCAATTGAATGGTGCGATCGACGTGTTCGGAGGCTTCCGGATGGAAAGAGATGTAACTGGCACCCGCTGCGGCGAAGTCCGGCACTATGCGGTCTACCGGCTTCACCATCAGATGCACGTCAATCGGTGCGGTGATGCCGTAGTTACGCAGCGCCTGACAAACCATCGGCCCGATGGTCAGATTGGGAACGTAGTGGTTATCCATCACGTCGAAGTGCACTACGTCGGCACCTGCGGCCAGCACGTTGGCTGTGTCTTCACCCAGGCGAGCAAAATCTGCCGACAAAATGGACGGGGCAATCAAAAATTTTTTCATCCGCTATCTCCAAACGTAGGGTTCGAATTTGTTATACGCCGGGGCGTAACCCCGGTTTAACGATAAAGCGCCAAAAGTTCATTCACTTTGCTGCGGCCGAGAATATTGCGGCTGATGGTGCGACGCGCTTTCACAACAAACAGCGAGGCGTGCTGATACCAGTCACGCGTCAGTTCGGTATCGTGGTTGGAAATCAATACCGGCACCTGGCTTTCTACTGAAAGCTGATGTGCCATCAACGCCAGGCTTTGTTGATCGGCCATGCTGAAGCTGTTGGTGTGGTAGGCGGTAAAATTCGCCGTCGCCGATAATGGCGCATACGGCGGATCGCAATACACCACGGTACCACGCTCGGCTTTTGCCATGGTATCCCGGTAATGCTCGCAGACAAAAGTGGCGTTGCGGGATTTTTCGGCGAACCAGTACAGCTCTTCTTCCGGGAAGTACGGTTTCTTGTAACGTCCAAAGGGAACGTTGAACTCGCCACGCAGGTTATATCGGCACAGACCGTTATAGCAGTGGCGGTTCAGATAAAGAAACAGCAGCGCGCGGCGATAAGGATCGGCACTAGTATTGAACTGTTCGCGCAGCAGGTAAAACTGATCCGACTTATTGAATTCATCGGTGAAAAGAAGGCGGGCATCACGCACGAAGTCATCCGTACGCAGCTTAACGATGTTATACAGGTTAATAAGATCGCTGTTGATGTCGGCGAGAATATAGGCATCGTATTCCGTGTTCAGAAAGACTGAACCCGCACCCACGAAGGGCTCGATTAAGCAGTCGCCTGCTGGCAGATGACGACGAATCTCGTCCACCAGCGGGTATTTTCCACCAGCCCATTTTAAAAAAGCGCGGTTTTTCTTCATGCCGTCAATTAGCTACTTATTATACAATTCAGAGCGGCGGATTGTACTCTGTTTCAGACAGCACATCAGCGCACAAATTTAAGTGATTGATACCCTTAATACTTCAAGCCGCAGCATCGTTGGCCACGCACGGTTATTTGTGCCTGTTTCCAGGCAACTTCAGTCATCTGTCGCGGGTTAACTGGCGCACCCCGATTAACATGGGCGCAGCATGCTGCGCCCCTTAATGTCTGAAACCCCTGCTCTTGCCGTCTGACTGCAGCTTGAAATCTACCGGGTTACTTTTTCAGTTCTTGCTGTACCTGGCGTACAGGTCGAACCCATGGTTTTTTCGCCTGAACATCCGCCGGCAGCGTCGCGATTGCGCGCTTCGCTTCTGCCGAAGAGGCATAGTTGCCACTCACCAGCACATACCAAGGTTTACCGTCACGCTGGGTTGCGTACACCAGATAATGCTGCAGTTTCTGCTGCTTGGCGTAGGCATTGAGCGTATCGGAACGCGAGGCACTGCTCAGTTGCAGAGTGTAATGGCCTGCCGGTGCAGATTGCAGCGAACCCGCGTTGCCGCTTACGGCTCCCGCCTTGGCACTTGCCGCTCCCGCTTTGGCGGAAGAGGTCGGCGCCGGTGTATACACCGTGGTTGGCGCTTTGTGCTGCGAGGTCGTAGCCGTCGGCTTGCTGACGGTTTTTGCCGGCGTTTTGTGTTGCTGTGGCGCCGTTCCCTGAACCGGGCGTACGGTTTCTTTCGCCGTTGCGCCATTCATCAGAGTCGCAGGAGCCGTCGGCAGGGTCGAAGCCGGCCCCGTCATGCCCTGCGTCGCGGTATCAATCTGCCCCTGCTGGGCCGACAGCGCGTCCGACATATTGCCCGGCAAATCGACCCGTTGCTGCGCGCCGCCCTGCGGCTGCTGCGGTTGCGCTTCCGTCGGGGTGCTGGCGATCGGTGGAACGCTGACGGTTTGCGGCTGCGAACTGCTGCTCACACCGTTATTGTCATTGGTGTCGGTAGTACCACCCGGAACGCCGGAATTACCGGCCGTCAGCGACGAAGAACCGGACAGGTTAATGTCTTTGGCCGCGCCATTTTGCGCGCCTTCCTGGGCCGCTTCATGCTTGGTTGGCGCTTTTAGCGCCGAGCCAATGCCGACAATCAGCAATAACAGCACCAAAATACCGATACCAATCATTAAATGCTGACGCGAAACGGCAAAACGCGGTCCCGGAGCCGGTTTGCGCGAACGTGCAGGACGACGATCGCTGCTATCAGGTCTGAGATCGTCTTCCGGTTTAAACTCATCCATCTGAAACCCTCCAACTAGAGGCAAAAGCCCACCACTGTAGATCTACCGTGGCACGGGCAGATTAACCCGATGATGTCAAAGCGACGCCATGCCTGCTTTGCATATAATTAATATAGATGTAAACGGCGGCTAAGCCACTGTTACTTCGTCCGATTTACTTAGGCATTCCCTGCAGGAAGGCAAGCTGCGATGGAAGCAAGCACCATTTCATGCCCAACTCCGCCGCGGACTTCCGCCTGGCCAATGGCCGTCGGCAGTACCAGACGTAGTTCACCGGCCAGTACTTTCTTATCGCGCATCATATGTGGCAAATAAGATTCCGGTGCCATTTCCTGCGGACCACACACCGGCAAGCCAGCGCGTAATAACAGTGCTTTGATACGTTCAATATCTTCGGCGGAGAACTGACCGAGACGGTGCGCGGTTTCTGCCGCCATCACCATGCCGGCAGCGACGGCCTCACCGTGCAACCATACACCATAGCCCATTTCGGCTTCGATAGCATGGCCGTAAGTATGGCCCAAATTCAGCAGCGCACGCAGACCGCTTTCGCGTTCGTCAGCGGCAACGACCTCAGCCTTAAGTTCACAGCAACGGCGGATGCAATAGGCCAAAGCCTGCATGTCCAACGCCACCAGAGCATCAATATTGTTTTCCAGCCAGACAAAGAAATCGCGATCGAGAATAATCCCGTACTTGATCACTTCAGCCAAACCAGAGGAGAGCTCACGCGCCGGCAAGGTTTTCAGGCAATCCAGATCAACCACGACTGAAGCGGGTTGATAGAAGGCACCGATCATGTTTTTACCGAGCGGATGATTGACGGCGGTTTTACCGCCAACGGAAGAGTCCACCTGCGACAGCAGAGTGGTAGGGACCTGAATAAAGCGGACTCCGCGCTGATAACACGCGGCGGCAAAACCGGTTAGATCGCCTACCACGCCGCCGCCAAGGGCAATCAGCGTGGTATCGCGACCGTGCGGTTTTTCCAACAGCGCCGAGAACACCTGCTCGAGCACGGCAAGAGATTTGTACTGTTCGCCATCAGGTAAAATCACCTGATCCACCATGACGCCAGCCTGTTCCAGCACCTTCCGGACGTGGTCCAGATAGAGTGGCGCCAGGGTTTGGTTGGTGACCAGCATAACCTGCTCACCCGCCTTCAGCGGCATAAAAGAAGCCGGATCGTTGAACAATCCGGCGGCTATGGTAATCGGGTAGCTGCGCTCCCCAAGCGTTACGGTAATTCTCTCCATGTCGCGCTCAGTTCTCAGTGTGGTTTATCCCCGCTACTGCGGGGAACACAATCAGTCTTTCCGCATTTGCCGTGGCGAACACGGAAACCGCAATCAGTTGCTTTCCAGCATGTTGATAATCTGGTTGGCAACCACTTTGGCGCTTTGATCGTCGGTGCGGATGGTGACATCTGCAATTTCTTCGTATAACGGATTGCGCTCTTTCGCCAGCGCTTCAAGCACTTCACGCGGAGGAGAATCAACCTGCA
Organism: Serratia sp. Ser99; assembly: GCF_024519545.1. Classification (NCBI taxonomy): domain Bacteria; kingdom Pseudomonadati; phylum Pseudomonadota; class Gammaproteobacteria; order Enterobacterales; family Yersiniaceae; genus Serratia; species Serratia sp. Ser99. The sequence goes on from NZ_JALJRT010000011.1 coordinate 48,422, forward strand.
GCAGCGGACGCTTTTTGTCGCGCTGGGTTCGGGCCAATTGCTTCTCGATAGTGGTTTCCAGGTACACCACTACGCCACGCGCCGACAGACGGTTACGCGTTTCACGCGATTTAACCGAACCGCCGCCGGTAGCCAGCACGATGCCTTGCTTTTCCGTCAGTTCATTAATGACTTTTTCTTCACGATCGCGGAAACCTTCTTCACCTTCCACGTCGAATACCCAGCCCACGTCAGCTCCGGTACGTCGCTCAATTTCTTGATCGGAGTCGAAAAACTCCATATTGAGTTGCTGAGCTAACTGACGGCCAATAGTGCTTTTGCCGGCACCCATAGGCCCAACCAGAAAGATATTGCGTTTCTCTGCCATGTTTTTCGGTATTACTAAGACAATTCGTTAATGTTAACCCGCCCCGCCAATCAAATCAGCGGCGGGACCTAAACTGAAACCTCATGAACGATAGTGCGAGATCAGACGGAAAATTATCTCAACACTCTTGGTAGTTTGGCAACCGAATAAATCGCAATCCACGCCGCAGGAGGGAAACCATACGTTTTTAACGGCGTCTTGGCGCTAACAAAAAAACCTCGGTGCTCAATTCGGTAACCCTTGTAAGCTAAATCGGTCGCAGCGTCAAACGCAGATGCCCCCAAGGCGATAAAAAAGTGCATCTGCTCATCAACTTTAGGTGATTTCCCACGAACCTGACACATTGCCGCTCAGGCCTTAATCAATGTCGGAGTAATGAATATCACCAGCTCACGCCGTTTATGCTGCTTGCTGCTCTGTTTGAACAAAGATCCCAGCAGTGGCACATCGCCAATACCGGGCACCTTATCTGCCCCTTGGGCGCTATGACGCTGAAATACGCCGCCCAAAACAATGGTTTCGCCATCTTTCACCGTCACCTGGGTTTTGATCTCCTGCTTATCTATCGCCAGCGTCTCGCCTGTCGCGCGGCTGATGGAGCGCCCCGGCATGTTCTGACTGATTTGCAACGTCAGGGTAATACGGCCATTCGGCAAAATTTTTGGCGTCACCTCCATGCCCAGCACCGCCTCTTTAAATTCTATCGATGTCGCCCCGCTGGCACCGCTGTTCACTTCATAGGGAATTTCCGTCCCTTGCTTGATGCTGGCAGTCTGCAGATTAGCGGTCAGCAGGCGCGGGCTGGCGATAATTTCCACCCGGTTCTCCTGTTCCAGCGCCATCAGTTCCAGATCGAGCAAACGGCCACCGATTCGTGCCAGATGAAAACCGGCGCTGACGGCGCTACGCTCCAACGGCAACGCCACGTTGAAGCCATCCAATTGCCACGACTTTGCTGGCCGCTCGTCCGGCGCCAGCCCCCAACGCACACCAAGCTCCCGCAAGCTTTCGCTGTTAATAGTGACGATATGCGCCGCTAACTGCACCTGCGCCAATGGCACATCCATCTCCGCGATCCGCTGCGTCAATAACGCCACTATCGGTGCGGTATCGCGGAGCAGCACGGCATTGGTGCGTTTGTCCGCCACCAGGCTGCCCCGCTCACTCAACAAGGTACCGTCCTGAGCATTCAGATTTTCAGCAATCTCCGTCGCGTCGGCATGATTCAGCGGCAGGGTCACGCTGTGTAATGGCTGTTTTTGCGCTAAAGCCAGCTGTTGTCGTTGCTTTTCCTGTTCGCTTGGTTCGGGAAACACCATCATCACGTTGCCCTCCAGCGTCATAGTCAGTTTCCCCATGCGTAAAATCACGGCCAGGGCCTGCCGCCAGGGTACCTTATCCAACCGCAGCGTCAGGTTTCCCCCCACGCCTGCGGCGGTGACGACATTAAGCTGCTGATGATCCGCCAGCGCCTGCAATACCACAGCCACAGGCGCATCCTGAAACTCCAGAGAAATGGGGTCAGGCTCCTGTGCTATGCTTGCGAACGCACTCCCCCACAGCAAAACTGCAAGCCAACGACATCCTTTCATTTTTCTTCCTTATGCTTTCCCAACGCCAACACCACCCTATCCTCGGCAACCGAACAGGCCGGATTACTCTGAACCGCGCTTAACGTCACTTGCCGCTCCAGTACCTGCTCAACCTGCCAACGCCCAGCCAGTAGCGTTTGGCTGGGTTTGACTCGCAACCACTTTCCGCCCGGCGTAACTATCCAGGCAAAACGCAGCTTCTCGTGTCCGAGGGTGCCTTTTAATCGCCAATTCACCGGCGACTCTGCCGCGGCAGGACAGTCGGGGGAAGGCAGCGGTCGAAAAGGATCCCGTGGCTGCGCCAGCAGCACCATCGGTAGCAACAACAGCCAGAACCCAAGGTTTTTATTCATAGGGGGCAACCCGCACAGCCTCAGCCACATCCTGGAAAGTGAAATGCACCGACACCCCCTCCGTCTGCGTTTCAACAGTCATCTGATCGATGCGTAGCCTGGTGGGCAATTTTTCCAGCAGCCTTAATAAGCTACCGTACTCAAGATGCAGCCGTAGGGCTTGCCGCGAGGCATTTTCCTGCTGCTGCCAGCGTTGCAGCCCGGCCCCCACTTGCTGCAATACGTCCAGCAACGCTTCATTAGCCACCGGTGAGGGCTTAATCTGTTGCAGTTGTTGATTGAGAGCCTCCATTGTCGGCATCCGGGCCAATTGTGCCCACAGCGGAGACATTTGTTGCGTTAGGCGTTGCCGCTCCACCTGGGTCTGCCCCAGTTGCTGCCATTTGCCCTGTAGCAGCAGAAGGCCGAAGAGCAGGATTGGGCCGCTCAACGCCAGCCACTGCATCAGCAACAGCTTCCACCCCGGCAGGTTCAAGCATCTCGTTAGCCAGCGCGGTAGAGGCTTATTCATCCCGCCCCCACTGTGCCGTCAGGGTAAATGAAAACAAACCATCCTGACGCTGCACCACCTCAGTCAGGCGGCCGTGCTGCAACAACGGCAACGCAACTAGCCGTTGTTCAAACAGAGTCACCGCCTCATAACGGCGGCTCAGGCCCCGCAGACGGATATTTTGTGCATTAGTATCCAATGCGATAAGCCACAACGCTGCGGGCAACAGGGGCGACAGCTGTTGCAGCAATTGAAGGTAACGTCGGTTGTGCACCCCATTTATGCCCTGTTGCTCCACCTGCGCGGTTAAGCTTGCCAGGCGAGCCATTGCCCGTTGCCGTTGCTGAAAACGTTCCGTCAATTCCGTCTGCTGCCCGACCAACGTCAAAAGTGCCAGATACTCTTGATCCTGCTGACGGTTTAACAATCCCAAAACCCCCGTCAGCACCGCCGCAGCCAGCGCCAGTTGCAACACCAACAGGCGCAACCAGAAAGTGGCGCGCCGACGCTGAGCTCGAGTGCGCCAGGGCAAAAGATTAACCTGATACATCAGCTAGTTGTCCTCTGTGCGCAGCGCCAAACCCCCGGCTAATACAAATGCCGCCGGTATAAGGGGCTGCGGTGGACGCAGTTGACTAAAAGCGCTAAATGGAGACCAGGACAAACATCCTGGCGGAGGCAGCTCATCCAGCACGCTGCTATAGTAAATTTGCTGCGTAGCAAGTGGCTGGCAGGCGGCATGCATTGCCGCCAGCGCCTGACCCGCCTCTGTGGCCTCCACTATTGGGACAACCCCATAGGCAAAGGACGTAGAAGGTGATGCAACCCATAACCACTCCAGCTCGAGGCGATGCAGCAAACCGGTTTCGGTCGACACGCCTGCCGCTGTCGCCATCGTGCGAAGCGCGCAAGGGGTAATATCGACCACCTGCGGCTGCAAATTGGCCTGGTGCAAGCAATGCAGCCACTGCTCCACCTCTTGCTGCCGCGCAGCGGTAAGCAGCAAAGTGGCGGCGTCTGCCGGTGATGGACGGTAATCCAGAGCCAGCGACTGGCTATCCAGCGGGAACTGTTTTAATCCCTGGTTGGTGATGTATTCACCGCGAGCCGGCTCTTTCAGCCTGGCGTCCGGCAGCGGCATCTGCTGCTGTAAAACCCGTTGAGCGGGCAAAGCAATGCGTAAGGAAATATGTCTTGGTAACTGAATTCGCCATTGTCGCAGCGCCTGAATCAGCAGCTCAGGGTGTTCGAGACTACCTTCTCGTAACACCGGTTGCGGCAGACTGTGTTGCCACCAGTGACGCAGTTGCCAACCGTTGCGGCGGCGCTGTACCGCCAGGGCGCGAATGCAGTCACTTTGTATATCCAGCCCCACCTGCCATGCTTGAGTGAACATATTTCGCCCGACCTCCATATCGTCAGATGATAAAAGAACATATCCATGTTGCAGGCTTGCCTTTATACTACCGCGCGGTTGTTTATAAACTGCCCAAATGACATGAAAATGGGAAATCTCAGGTGAAGTTCGTAAAGTATTTACTAATCCTTGCAGTGTGTTGCATCGTATTGGGGGCGGCCTCGATCTTTGGCTTGTACAAATATGTCGAGCCACAGTTGCCTGACGTTGCGACGCTGAAAGATGTGCGGCTGCAAATACCGATGCAGGTTTACAGCGCCGACGGCGAACTGATCGCCCAATACGGTGAAAAACGCCGTATTCCGCTGAAGTTGAACCAAATTCCACCGGTTATGGTGCATGCGTTTATCGCTACCGAAGACAGCCGCTTCTATGAGCATCATGGCGTCGACCCGGTCGGTATCTTCCGTGCCGCCTCTATTGCGCTGGTCTCCGGCCATGCGTCGCAGGGGGCGAGTACCATTACCCAGCAGTTGGCGAGAAACTTCTTCTTAAGCCCGGAACGCACCCTGATGCGCAAAATCAAGGAAGCTTTCCTGGCGATTCGCATCGAACAGATGCTGAGCAAAGACGAAATTCTCGAGCTGTACCTGAACAAAATCTATCTGGGGTATCGCGCCTATGGCGTGGGTGCCGCGGCTCAGGTTTACTTCGGTAAAGACGTTAGCCAGCTCACCTTAAGCGAAATGGCGACCATCGCCGGCTTGCCGAAAGCACCGTCTACCTTCAACCCGCTTTACTCCCACGATCGCGCCGTCGCGCGCCGCAACGTGGTGCTGTCGCGCATGATGGATGAGCATTACATCACTCAGGCGCAGTACGATCAGGCCCGTAGCGAAGAACTGGTGGCCAACTACCATGCACCGGAAATCAGCTTCTCCGCCCCGTATCTCTCCGAGATGGTGCGTCAGGAAATGATCAAGCGTTATGGCGACAACGCCTATACCGACGGTTACAAGGTCTACACCACCATCACCAAAAAGCTGCAGCTGGCGGCGCAGGAGTCGGTACGTAACAACGTGCTGGCCTACGATATGCGCCACGGTTACCGCGGCCCGTCCAACGTGCTGTGGAAAGTCGGTGAAGCGGCGTGGGATCAAAAACAGATCGTCGATTCGCTGAAGAATCTGCCGAACTACGGCCCGCTGTCTCCGGCGGTGATTGTCTCGGCCAACGCCGAAGAAGCGACGGCGATGATGGCTGACGGCAGCCACATTGCGCTACCGATGGCGACCATGCGTTGGGCGCGTCCTTACAAATCAGATACTCAGCAGGGCCCAACGCCGAAACGCGTCACCGACGTAGTGCAGGCCGGTCAGCAAGTCTGGGTACGTAAGGTGGGCGAAAATTGGTGGCTGTCACAGGTGCCGGACGTCAACTCGGCCCTGGTGTCGATCAACCCGAATGACGGGGCCGTGAAGGCGCTGGTCGGCGGGTTCGACTTCAACCAGAGCAAGTTCAACCGCGTTACCCAGGCGCTGCGTCAGGTCGGTTCCAATATCAAACCTTTCCTGTACACCGCCGCGATGGACAAGGGCCTGACCCTGGCAACCATCCTGAATGACCTGCCGATCACCCGTTGGGATCCGGGCGCCGGTACCGACTGGCGACCGAAAAACTCACCGCCAACCTACGATGGGCCAATTCGTCTGCGTCAGGGTCTGGGACAGTCGAAGAACGTAGTGATGGTGCGTGCGATGCGTGCGATGGGCGTCGACTATGCGGCAGAATACCTGCAGCGTTTCGGCTTCCCGGCACAGAACATCGTGCACACCGAATCGCTGGCGTTAGGCTCCGCGTCGTTCACCCCTATGCAACTGGTGCGCGGCTATGCGGTTCTGGCCAACGGCGGTTACCTGGTGGATCCGTACTTTATCACCAAGATTGAAGACGATAGCGGCAACACGGTGTTCGAAACCAAGCCGAAGATTGTCTGCAGCAGCTGTAACCTGCCGGTGATCTACGGTGATACCCACCGTTCCGCCGTACTTTCTGAAGACAATATTGAAAATGTCGCTACGTCGCAGGAAGGCAAGAATGGCAGCGTGCCGATGCCGCAACTGGAGCAGGTGACTCCGGCTCAGGTGCTCCAGGATGGCGATCAGCAGTATGCGCCACACGTGATCAGCACCCCGCTGGCGTTCCTGATGCATGACGCGCTGAACAGTAACATTTTCGGCGAACCGGGCTGGATGGGCACCGCATGGCGTGCTGGCCGTGACCTGAAGCGTCGTGATATCGGCGGCAAAACCGGTACTACCAACAGCTCGAAAGATGCCTGGTTCTCCGGCTATGGCCCGGATACCGTGACCTCGGTATGGATTGGCTTTGATGACCATCGCCGTGACCTTGGCCGTGCTACGGCTTCAGGCGCGATACCGGATCAGGTTTCCGGCGGCGAAGGCGGTGCGAAGAGTGCACAGCCGGCATGGGACGACTTTATGAAAACCGCGCTGGAAGGCATTCCGGAGCAGAAGGTCACTCCACCACCCGGCATCATCAGCGTCACCATCGACAAGAGCAGCGGCAAGCTTTCTGGCGGCGGCGGCGGCAGTCGCTCCGAGTACTTCATCGAAGGGACTCAGCCAACGGACTACCCATCGCGAGATACCGGCACGACGTTGACGGATCCCGGCGGCGAGAGCCACGAGCTGTTCTAACAAAAAAGGGCCAGAGAAATCTGGCCCTTTTTTTATCTAGCAATCAACGATTAACGTGAACCGCGTAAAAATGCCTCGGTCAGGAACAGCGCACTGACGTTGCGCGCCTCACGGAAATCCGGTTCGGCCAGCAACGCCATCATATCGGCAATCGGCCAGCGAACCTGCGGCAAGGGCTCCGGCTCATCCCCTTCCAGACTCTGCGGGTAGAGATCGTGCGCCAGCACGATATTCATTTTGCTGGAAAAGTACGAAGGCGCCATCGTCAGCTTGCTGAGGAAATCAAAACGTTTGGCGCCAAACCCCACCTCTTCCATCAGCTCACGGTTGGCCGCCTCCAACACACCCTCACCGGGATCGATCAACCCCTTGGGGAACCCCAGCTCATAAGATTCGGTACCCACCGCATATTCACGGATCAGCAGCAAGTCATCGCCAATCACCGGCACAATCATCACGGCCTCACGGTCCGAGGGCCGCATCCGCTCATACACCCGCCGTACACCGTTACTGAACTCCAAATCGACGGACTCAACGTTAAATAAACGCGAACGTGCGACCGTTTCAACTTTCAGAATTTTAGGTTTTTGCAGGTGTTTATCCATGATTGCCTCAAATGAGTTATCCGGCGGCAGGCCACAACATCAGGCGTGATGACGCAGATAACCAGAATAATGATTGGCGTGACGCGCAGTTCACTTGCGCTCAAACGCTGACCAAAACCGATCTTGATCACATTGTGCGTTAATGAGAACCTTTGCCGCAACGAGCACAAGCAGTAATTTACTTTTTTTTAACAACTGTAGCCAGCACCTGCCAATTTTCTGTCTTTCTCGGGTAAAAAAGAGTGCATTAAAATAAGATAATGCCGATACCGATAGAAGAGCCCGATTGCTATCATCACGCAGGTAAGACATGGCGATAAAACGGGCAGTTATTATCAATAAATGAGATCCCGGCGGAGAATCTTTCCTCCCGTCACTGTTCAGGGTGTCTCTTGGTGATTTGACTGCGTATAATGCGCCACGATTCATCAGGTTGGTGAGGTTCACGGGTCCAAGATGGGGATAGCATGAGCACAATAGTGTTGATATTGGCCTTAGTGCTTGCCTGCCTGATTGCCGCTGGCCTGTATCTCTGGTTTAAAGCCCGCAATCAGCCGCTGCTCACGCGCGCGTTGCCCTTTATCAAACCCACACACCGTAAACTGACCGGCGAAGAGCGCGCCGCCGTCGAGCATTATCTCGGCCAGCAAAATAAGCTGAGCAACAAACTGTTGCCCGGTAACAGCTCATTGCCTTCCGCCAAGCTGGCGCTGACCCCGCAAAGCGATAACGTCTACCCCATTACCCACGCCATTACCCGCTACGGGCTGGCCAGCGATGAACCCAACAAGTGGCGCTATTATCTGGACGCCGAAGAGGTGCATCTGCCACCGTTTTGGGAACAGTACATCAGCGCCGATAACCATGTGGAAGTGATCAGAACCCAGACGTTACCGCTGGTTATCTCCCTCAACGGGCATTCGCTGAAAGACCATATTCACGATCGGCCGCAACCGCCGGTGGTGAAAGCAGCCCCGAGCCAAAATGCCTCCATTCGCAAGGAAGAGAGCGAGCATGTCGAGCTGGTGAATATCCGCAAGGAAACGCCGGAAGAACATGCGCTAACTCGCCCGAACGGCATCAAGGAAGCCGCCGTTATCTCGGCTGCCCTGCTGCTGCTGTTCTTCAGCCTGATAAGCCCGGTGGTGGTCATTCCCTGGATGATAGTGGTCGCCGTGCTGATGATCGCCTGGGGTTGCTGGAATCTGTTCCGTCGGCCGACATCACGCGAACTGAAAGAAGTGCACTGCCTGCGTGGCACCCCCAAGCGTTGGGGGCTGTTTGGCGAATCTAATCAGGGGCAGATCAGCAATATCTCTCTCGGCATCATCGATCTGATTTATCCGCCGCACTGGCAGCCTTATATCACCCAGGATCTGGGCAAGACCACCGACGTGGATATCTACCTTAACCGCCAGGTGTTACGCCAGGGACGCTTCCTTTCTCTGCATGATGAGGTGAAAAACTTCCCGTTGCAGCAGTGGGGCAGAAACGCGGTGCTGATGGCCAGTTCGTTTTTGGTGCTGGTGCTGCTGCTGACCTATATTCCGCTAAGTCTGCCGCTTAAGCTGAGCATGGCCTGGCTGCAGGGCGCGCAAAAAATCGAAGTGACCAACGTTCAGGCTCTCGAAGGCGCCACCTTGCGCATCGGCGATACCCTGAAAGCTCAAGGCAACGGTATGTGTTATGTGCCGCCACCGGTCAGCGGTTCGCACACCTCCAACTTTATGCCTTTCGACTGCTCAGGCATTTACTGGAACAACGCAGCCCCCCTGCCGCAGCCGGAATCAGACGTCATCGACAAAGCTTCAGCGTTGCTGGCGACGGTCAATACTCAGTTGCATCCCGATGGTACCGATCAGAAACTCAACCCGCAGCTGGCCAGCGCGATTGAAAAATCCGGCATGATCCTATTGGATGATTTTTCCGATATCGTGCTGAAAACGCAGGATCTTTGCCAGGCGGACAACGACTGCGTTCGGCTGAAAAACGCCCTGGTGAACCTGGGTAACGTCAAAAACTGGGCTACCCTGGTGAAACGCGCCAAGTCGGGCGCTTTGCAGGGGGTCAACGTGTTGTTGCGCCCGGTAAGTGCCGAATCGCTGGAAAGCCTGACCAAGGTTGCCGCATCGTCGTTTGTCTACAGCGAAACCCGGCAGGCCGCCGCCGCGCTCAACAGCCCTCCACCTGGCGGGTTCCTGATCAGCAGCGATGAAGGTAAACAGCTGGTCAATCACCCACAGCCTGCGGTCCCCTTAAACGAGTACAACGCGCTCGATCAATGGAATGAACTGCAACGTCTGGCCAGCATGCTGCTGCATACGCCGTTTGAAGCTCAGGGCGTGATCACCAGTATCAGCGTCGACGCCAACGGTACACGCCATATTGCGCTGCACAGCGAGCCGGATATCATCACCCTGTGGCGCTATCTCGGTACCAGCCTGCTGCTGCTGACGGTCGCCGTCATTCTGGGTTACAACACCTGGCGACTGGTGCAGCGCCGCCGCATCAACCAGCACCGAACCGCCGATATCCAGCGCTATTACGAAAGCTGCTTTAACCCGCAGCTCTCCCCGATGTCATTGCGGCCAATGCCCTGAGTCGCTCGCAGGCCTGCTTCCTGTCATCCGCTTATGCTACGCTAACGCTATTCCCCTTATCCTCCGGACCCCCGACGGTTCGCCTATGGAGTTTTCATGGTTCCCGAGTTTGACTGGCGTGAAATTGATACCGTGCTGCTGGATATGGACGGCACCCTGCTCGATCTGGAGTTCGACAGCCACTTTTGGCTCAGCCTGGTGCCACAAGCCCTGAGCGAGCAGCGTGCTATTCCCTTCGACGAAGCGCGTAAAATCATTCACCAGGAATATTTGGCGGTGCAGCACACCATGAACTGGTACTGCTTCGACTACTGGAGCGAACGGCTGGATCTTGATATTTACCGCATGACCACTGAGGTTGGCAGCCGAGCCCGCCTGCGTGAGGATACCGAGCCCTTTTTGCAGGCATTGCGAGCCGCAGGTCACCGGACTATCCTGTTGACCAACGCCCATCCGCACAGCCTGGCGGTAAAAATTGAGCATACCGGTTTGGATCGCCACCTTGATTTATTACTTTCTACCCACACATTTGGTTATCCGAAAGAAGATCAGCGTTTGTGGCAGGCCGTGCAGCAACACACCGGATTTGATCCGCAACGCACCCTGTTCGTCGACGACGGTGAACCTATTCTGGATGCTGCCCGCACCTTCGGTATTCGCTATTGCCTGGGCGTGCAGAATCCGGACTCCAGCATGGCGGAGAAAACCTTTCGACACTACCCGGCAATGCGCGACTACCGCCTGTTGATACCGGCGTTAGCCAAGGGGGAGCAATGAAAGATAAGGAAACACGGGACGACGCGGTCCGGCTGGATAAGTGGCTTTGGGCGGCTCGTTTCTACAAAACCCGCGCGTTGGCGCGGGACATGATCGACGGCGGCAAGGTGCACTATAACGGACAGCGCGGTAAGCCGAGCAAGAATGTCGAGCTCAATGCCGAGATCAAGCTGCGTCAGGGTAACGATGAACGCACGGTGATCGTTCTGGCTCTGGCCAGCCAACGGCGCGGCGCCGACGAGGCGCAGCAAATGTATCAGGAAACCGAAGCCAGCATCGCCAATCGAGAGAAAGTGGCGCTCGCACGCAAGATGAATGCGCTGACCATGCCGCATCCGGACCGCCGTCCGGACAAGAAAGAGCGGCGCGACCTGATTAAATTTAAATTTGGTGAGCAGGAATAACCCCTCGCCGCAATGAGAGAAAACTATGTCTAACCATGACCAATTGCACCGTTACCTGTTTGAAAACTACGCGGTGCGCGGTGAGCTGGTTACCGTCAGCGAAACCTATCAGCAGGTCCTGAACAACCATGATTATCCGGCGCCGGTTAAAAAACTGCTGGGTGAACTGCTGGTGGCCACCAGCCTGCTGACCGCAACCTTGAAGTTCGACGGCGATATCACCGTACAATTACAGGGTGATGGCCCGCTGAAGCTGGCCGTGATTAACGGCAACAACCGCCAGGAAATGCGTGGCGTAGCGCGCGTACAGAGCGAAATCGCCGATGACAGCACGCTGCATCAGTTGATCGGCAACGGCGTCATGGTGATCACCATCGCGCCAACCGAAGGCGAGCGCTATCAGGGCGTAGTGGCACTGGAAGGCGAAACGCTGGCCGAATGCCTTGAGGCTTACTTCCGCCAGTCCGAACAGCTGCCAACCCGTCTGTTCATTCGCACCGGCGAGTTCGAAGGCCAACCGGCCGCGGGCGGTATGTTGCTGCAGGTGCTGCCGGCACAGGACGGCAATGCCGATGATTTCGATCATCTGGTACAACTGACCAACACGGTGAAAAGCGAAGAGCTGTTCAGCCTGCCGGCCAATGAAGTGCTGTATCGCCTGTATCACCAGGAAGAAGTCACTCTGTATGAACCACAGGACGTGATCTTCCGTTGCACCTGTTCACGTCAGCGCTGCGCTGATGCGTTGGTCACCTTGCCAACCGACGAAGTGGCCCAAATGCTGGAGCAGGATGGCAATATCGATATGCACTGCGATTACTGCGGCAATCACTATGTGTTTGACGCCGTAGACGTTGCCGCCTTGTACAGCGGTAACACCGGTGACAGCGATCAGTTGCACTAAGTAGCACCCCATATCGGCGGGCGCGCCCTGCGCCCGCTCATTCACCTCGTTTGCACGTTTGCTTTTTTCCGTGTGCTATCTCTCAGATCGTAACGAAAAACCGACTAAAACGTTAAATATTTGATACCTATCGCGGTTACTCGCTGCTGAATCCCTACAATTGGCGCCAGAAATTCTGTGACCAAGGAGTAGTGACATGCGTGTTAAAGGTATAACCCCTCAGGATCTGGCCGCTTATGGGATTCATAACGTCGGCGAAATCGTTCACAACCCGAGTTATGACTTGCTGTTCAAGGAAGAAACAGACCCATCTCTGGAAGGTTATGAGCGTGGGGTCGTAACCAAGCTGGGTGCTGTATCCGTCGACACCGGTATTTTTACCGGCCGTTCCCCGAAAGATAAGTACATCGTCCGTGACGACATCACCCGCGACACCGTCTGGTGGGCCGATCAGGGTAAAGGCAAAAACGACAACAAACTCCTCAGTCCGGAAATTTGGGCTGACCTGAAACAGCTGGTCACCACGCAGCTCTCCGGCAAACGCCTGTTTGTGGTGGATACCTTCTGCGGCGCCAACGCCGACTCACGCTTGAAAGTCCGCTTTATCACCGAGGTTGCCTGGCAGGCGCACTTCGTCAAAAACATGTTCATTCGCCCGACGGAAGAAGAACTGCAGGATTTCGAACCGGACTTCGTGGTGATGAACGGCGCCAAATGCACTAACCCGAACTGGCAGCAACAGGGCCTGAACTCGGAGAACTTTGTCGCTTTCAACCTGACCGAACGCATGCAACTGATTGGCGGCACCTGGTACGGCGGCGAAATGAAAAAGGGTATGTTCTCCATGATGAACTACCTGCTGCCGCTGAAAGGCATCGCTTCCATGCACTGCTCGGCTAACGTGGGTGAAAAAGGCGACGTGGCGGTGTTCTTCGGCCTGTCCGGCACCGGCAAAACTACCCTGTCCACCGATCCAAAACGCCAGCTGATTGGCGATGACGAACACGGCTGGGATGACGACGGCGTGTTCAACTTCGAAGGCGGCTGCTACGCCAAAACCATCAAGCTGTCCGAAGAAGCCGAGCCGGATATCTATCACGCCATCAAACGCGATGCGCTGCTGGAAAACGTCACGGTGCTGGCCGACGGTACAATTGATTTCAACGACGGCTCGAAAACCGAAAACACCCGTGTTTCCTACCCGATCTATCACATCCAGAACATCGTCAAGCCAGTTTCCAAGGCCGGCCACGCCACCAAGGTGATTTTCCTGACTGCGGACGCCTTCGGCGTGTTGCCACCGGTTTCTCGCCTGACCGCCAACCAGACCCAGTACCACTTCCTGTCCGGCTTTACCGCCAAGCTGGCCGGTACCGAGCGCGGCGTGACCGAGCCGACCCCAACCTTCTCCGCCTGCTTCGGCGCAGCCTTCCTGTCGCTGCACCCAACGCAATACGCCGAAGTCCTGGTGAAGCGCATGCAGGCTGCGGGTGCCCAGGCCTACCTGGTCAACACCGGCTGGAACGGCACCGGTAAACGCATTTCGATCAAAGATACTCGCGGTATTATCGATGCGATCCTCAGCGGTGAAATCGATAAGGCAGAAACCATTACCCTGCCTATCTTCGATCTGGCGATGCCAACCTCACTGCCGGGCGTCAACCCGGATATCCTGGATCCGCGCGCCACTTACGCCAGCATTGAGCAATGGCAAGAGAAGGCACAGGATCTGGCAGAGCGTTTTGTCACCAACTTTGACAAATACACCGACACTCCAGCGGGTGCAGCGCTGGTCAGCGCCGGTCCAAAACTGTAATACCTCCTTTTACAGCTTCAGCTAAGGCGTGGATATCACGCCTTTTTTTATTTTTATTGGTTGTTTTTTTGAACGACGCAAAGAGATAATAATGCAGTGCAATCATTGATAGCAACGGAGGTTTCAATGGCTACCATAACCGTCAGAAATCTGGACGACGAAGTAAAGGAGTTGCTGCGCGTCTCGGCAGCAAAAAATGGCCATTCCATGGAGGAGGAAGCTCGCATGATTTTGAAACAGGCATTATTGAAGAAACCGCCGCGTTATGGGTTAGGCACCTGGATGCATCAACACTTTGCCGAGTTGGGCGGGGTTGAACTGGAGATCCCACCGCGCGATGCCACGCCGCCGCGTATTGTCACCTTTGACGACGACGATGACCAATTATGATTATTCTCGATACCAACGTGGTTTCAGAAACGTTGCGCCCCAACCCGCACTATAACGTCATCAGATGGCTGAATGAAAAAGACAATGATGAGCTTTATCTGAGTGCGATAGTTCTCGCCGAGTTGTTCAGTGGAGTTGCCTGTATGCCTGATGGGAAACGGCAGCGCGAATTCAAACACAAGCTGGCGGAGGCAGTGCAGATTAGATTTGATGAGCAAACCCTGCCATTTGATACACTCTGCGCACTGCAATACGCGGAACTTATGGAGAAAAATCAGCGTCAGGGCCGGTTAATGGGCATCGTCGATACCCAAATCGCCGCCACCTGCCTGCATTACGGTGCCACCCTGGCCACGCGCAATACCCAAAACTTTATCCATTGCGGCATTGAGTTAATCGATCCCTGGCAGGCCACGACGGGCCGGCGTCTGCATGAAGAGGCAGCGGAATACTACGTGATGAGCAGGAAGTCCTGACGGGGGCGCAAACTGCGGCCCCCAGACAAAAAGATTACGCGCTGTCCTTCGGGTTCTGATGCCCATTGCCCGACTCTTTTTTCTCCATCGGTAACGGAATATAAGCCCGAATCAACAGCCCACCGCGTTCGCTGGTGCCGATATCCAGTGCGCCATGATGCCCATCGATAATACGCTGTACGATAGCCAGGCCCAAGCCGGTCCCGCTGGTACTGCGCGCGCTGTCACCACGAACAAATGGCTGCAACAGATGCTTCAGCTCTTCCGGTTTAATGCCCGGGCCGTCGTCTTCCACCTGGAACCAGCCGCGCTGCAGCTCACGGCCGCTGCTGACTTTGATCCAACCGTTGCCGTAACGCGCCGCATTCACCACCA
Organism: Serratia sp. Ser99; assembly: GCF_024519545.1. NCBI lineage: Bacteria > Pseudomonadati > Pseudomonadota > Gammaproteobacteria > Enterobacterales > Yersiniaceae > Serratia > Serratia sp. Ser99. Next base: position 63,648 of record NZ_JALJRT010000011.1, read on the forward strand.
TATTCACTGCCGCACGCTTGATCGACAACGGATGCACATTCATCATCAGTTCGCCCGGCGCCAAAGCGGTTTCAATCACCCGCTCATAGCCACTCTCGGCAGCCACCACTTCGCCCAGAATGCTATTCAAATCGCTGATTTCTGTCTGCATCTCCTGGCCGGTGCGCAGATAATCAATAAACTGCTCAATGATGTCGTTGCACTCTTCAATATCTTTATTGATCGACTCCGCCAGGTAGCCGTCTTCGGCACTCATCATCTCGGTCGCCAGACGGATACGCGTCAGTGGCGTACGCAGGTCGTGGCTCACCCCGGCCATCAGCAATGTGCGGTCGTCCGCCAGTTGCTTGACGCCCGACGCCATCTGATTAAAGGCCCGCGTTACCGAACGGACTTCCGATGCGCCATACTCACGCAGGGGCGGTGGAATGATGCCCTTACCCACCTGCAAAGCGGCGTGCTCAAGCTCCACCAGCGGGCGGTTCTGAATGCGGATAAACAGCCAGGCGCCACCTATCGCCAACAGCATAATCGCCAGGGTATAGCGGAACAGCGGCGAGAAATCGCCCTGGTGAATTTCAGTCAGCGGAACACGCACCCAGATATCCGGTTGCAGCCAGGTTTTCAGCCACACCACCGGTGAGTTTTTGTTTACTTCCACTCGCACGTCGGTGGGCCCGCCGAGCTGCTGCGCCATTTGCTGGCTGAGGAATTGGTAGTGCTGCGCCCAGCGCAGACCGCTCTCTTCCGCCGCAGAATTGGTGTAGAGAGAAATGCCCAGTTCGCGATAGATTTCGCGACGGAACGCCGGCGGTACTTCCAGCAAAGTACCATCCTCCAGCTGCAGCCGGTCGGTCATCAGCATACGAACTTCGTAGGCCAACACCTTATTGAACTGCTGCAGGCTGGGCAGGATGGCGAAGTTCAGCACCACCAGATAGGTCGTCACCAAGCTGACGAACAGCAAGGTGACGATCAATAGCAGGGTTCGGGCAAACGAGCTACGCGGTGAAAAGCGCAATCGTCTCATGCCTTGCTGCCGTCCGGGACGAAGACGTAGCCAAGACCCCAAACGGTCTGGATGTAGCGTGGATGCGCAGGATCTTCCTCGACCATGCGACGCAAACGAGAAATTTGCACGTCGATGGAGCGTTCCATAGCGCTGTATTCACGGCCGCGGGCCAGGTTCATCAGCTTGTCGCGTGAAAGCGGTTCGCGTGGATGGCTCACCAGCGCCTTCAGCACTGCGAATTCGCCGCTGGTCAACGGCATAGGCTCGTCTTCGCGGAACATTTCACGGGTGCCGAGGTTCAGTTTGAATTTACCAAAGGCGATCACCGCCTCTTCCTGTGAAGGAGCGCCCGGCAGTTCATTGGCCTGACGGCGCAACACCGCACGGATGCGGGCCAGCAGTTCACGCGGGTTGAAAGGTTTTGGGATGTAATCGTCAGCGCCGATTTCCAGGCCAACGATACGGTCGACTTCTTCACCTTTGGCGGTCACCATAATGATCGGCATAGGGTTGCTTTGGCTGCGCAGACGGCGGCAGATGGAAAGACCATCTTCGCCCGGCAACATCAGGTCAAGCACCATCAGGTGGAATGATTCACGAGTCAGCAAGCGATCCATTTGCTCAGCGTTGGCTACGCTGCGAACCTGAAAACCCTGTTCGGTTAAATAACGCTCTAAAAGCGCACGCAGGCGCATGTCATCATCGACGACCAGAATCTTATGATTCTCTTGCATTGTATTACTCCCAAAGGCTTTATTGCCTGACGTGAATATTGTTAAAAAACCCTGTCATTTCGGACAGCGTTTAATGGTATATATTCTAGACGAAATTGTTACAAAGCTTATTCTTTTGCCCATTTATCAACAATTTTCATCAAAATGCCCGCGACGATTCGCCAAAATCACGATGCGCATAGGTTAAATTTAGAAGCACTGCGTCTTTTGGCTGGCGGCATACCCGACGGCTGATTCGGCAGTGTAACTCAGCCGGGGCGATAAGAAACGCCAGCACCGGCAATTTTGCGCGTGGCCGATGATTAACGCTCATTGGATTGTGCAACAGCAGCCTACAGCCCGATGCGAGTTTATGCGACACTTTGCCCACGCAATGACGTCCTTCCCTTTGATATGTCCCTAAAGGCGGAACCACGATGAGAACGCAGCTGATAACCCGCGAAGGTTACGACAAGCTAAAGCAGGAATTAGACTTTCTCTGGCGCGAAGATCGGCCAGAGGTCACCAAAAAAGTGACCTGGGCAGCCAGCCTCGGCGACAGAAGTGAAAATGCCGATTATCAGTACAACAAAAAACGGCTGCGGGAAATCGATCGCCGCGTACGCTACCTGACCAAATGCCTCGAGCAATTAAAGATTGTCGATTACTCCCCGCAGCAGGAAGGCAAAGTGTTTTTCGGTGCCTGGGTGGTAGTGGAAAACGAGGACGGCGACACTAAACGCTTTCGCATCGTCGGCTATGACGAGATTTTTGGCCGCCGAGACTACATCTCCATCGATTCGCCCATGGCCCGCGCGCTGCTTAAAAAAGAAGTGGGTGATGCCGCCACCGTTAATACGCCAGTCGGCGATGCCCTGTGGTACGTGAATGAGATCGAGTACGTAAAATAAGATTTCAGTTTTTTCCGAGCGACCGCCCGCCGCCGCAGTACAGGCCGCTTTACGCGCTATGACTGTCGAGAGGCGGCCCGCTCCACTGGCATTTTCCCCGCGCAATCCGTATAACTGTCCCCCTGTTTACCAACCGTTCTCAACAGATACCAGACTTATGAATGACCCACTGAGCCGCATTATTGCAACAGAACTGCAGGCCCGGCCGGAGCAAGTTGACTCCGCCATCCGTCTGCTGGATGAAGGTAATACCGTGCCCTTTATTGCACGCTATCGTAAGGAAGTCACCGGGGGTCTGGACGATACCCAACTGCGCCAGCTGGAAACCCGCCTGGGTTATCTGCGTGAACTGGAAGACCGCCGTCAGACCATCCTTAAATCGATCGACGAGCAGGGCAAACTGACCGAACAGCTGGCGACGGCGATCACCGCCACGCAAAGCAAAACCGAACTCGAAGACCTCTACCTGCCTTACAAACCGAAGCGCCGCACCCGCGGCCAGATCGCGATTGAAGCCGGTCTGGAGCCTCTGGCGGACACGCTGTGGCAGGATCCTCAGCAGCAACCTGAACAGTTGGCCGAAGGTTACGTTAATGCAGACAAGGGCGTAGCGGACGTAAAAGCCGCCCTCGACGGCGCGCGTTATATCCTGATGGAGCGCTTCGCCGAAGACGCCGCATTACTGGCCAAGGTCCGTAACTACCTGTGGAAACATGCGCACCTGGTGTCCAAAGTGGTGGAAGGCAAGGAAGAAGCCGGGGCCAAGTTCCGCGACTATTTCGATCATCATGAACCCATTGCCCAGGTGCCATCGCACCGTGCGTTGGCCATGTTCCGCGGCCGTAACGAAGGCGTACTGCAGCTGGCGCTGAATGCCGATCCGCAGTTTGAAGAAGCCCCACGCGAAAGCCAGGCGGAGCAGATCATCATCAGCCACCTGGATCTGCGCCTGAATGATGCTCCGGCGGACGCCTGGCGCAAAGCGGTGGTCAACTGGACCTGGCGTATCAAGGTGCTGCTGCATCTGGAAACCGAACTGATGAGCACGGTGCGCGAACGCGCGGAAGATGAAGCGATCAACGTCTTTGCCCGTAACATGCATGACCTGCTGATGGCGGCACCGGCCGGTATGCGCGCCACCATGGGGCTGGATCCGGGCCTGCGTAGCGGGGTCAAAGTGGCGGTAGTCGATGCTACCGGCAAGCTGGTCGCCACCGACACCGTGTACCCGCACACCGGTCAGGCAGCTAAAGCCGCCGCCATCGTCGCCGCACTGTGCATCAAGCATAAAGTGGAGCTGGTCGCCATCGGCAACGGCACCGCATCGCGCGAGACCGAACGTTTTTACCTCGACCTGCAACAGCAGTTCAGCGAAGTCAAAGCACAAAAGGTGATCGTCAGCGAAGCTGGCGCTTCGGTGTACTCCGCTTCCGAACTGGCGGCGCTGGAATTCCCTAACCTCGACGTCTCGCTGCGCGGTGCGGTATCCATCGCACGTCGTCTGCAGGATCCGCTGGCCGAGCTGGTCAAAATCGATCCGAAATCCATCGGCGTCGGCCAGTATCAGCATGACGTCAGCCAAAGCCAACTGGCGAAAAAGCTCGATTCCGTGGTCGAAGACTGCGTGAACGCCGTCGGTGTGGATCTGAATACCGCCTCGGTGCCGCTGCTAACCCGCGTAGCCGGCCTGACGCGCATGATGGCGCAGAATATTGTCACCTGGCGTGACGAAAACGGCCGCTTCAGCAACCGCGAACAGCTGCTGAAAGTCAGTCGCTTGGGGCCGAAAGCCTTTGAACAGTGCGCCGGCTTCTTGCGTATCAACCACGGCGACAACCCACTGGACGCCTCGACCGTTCACCCGGAAACCTACCCGGTGGTCGAACGCATTCTGGCCGCAACTCATCAGGCTCTGCAGGATCTGATGGGCAACCCGGCGGCGGTGCGCAGCCTGAAGGCCAGCGACTTTACCGACGAGAAGTTCGGTGTGCCGACGGTGACCGACATCCTGAAGGAGCTGGAGAAGCCGGGCCGCGATCCGCGTCCGGAATTCAAAACCGCAACCTTTGCCGAAGGGGTGGAAACCCTCAACGACCTGCAGCCGGGAATGATCCTGGAAGGTTCGGTCACCAACGTCACCAACTTCGGTGCCTTTGTTGATATCGGCGTGCATCAGGATGGGTTGGTGCATATCTCCTCGCTGGCGGACAAGTTTGTCGAAGATCCGCACACCGTGGTGAAAGCCGGTGACATCGTCAAAGTGAAGGTGATGGAAGTGGACCTGCAACGTAAACGCATTGCATTGAGCATGCGTCTGGACGAGCAACCGGGTGAAGGTTCCCCACGGCGCGGTGGCAATTCAGCACCGGCCAAGGACAACACCTCGCGACCGCAGGCCAATAAGTCCAAACCGCGTGGCGCTAACACCTCGGCAGGCAACAGCGCCATGGGTGACGCACTGGCGGCGGCCTTCGGCAGAAAGTCGTAGTCAGGCGGCCAGCAGAAAACGCATGAGGCACAGGGAGGGGGTTAACCCCTCCCTTTTCCGCTAAATACCCTCATCATTTTTTGACCCGCCTCAATAAACCCGCATTTTTATTCGCTGCCGCCGACAGCCCTGATAATTCCGGTTTTAAGCCTGAAAGCCACGCTAAATAGCCATTTATTAACATCTCTATTAACATTAAATTCTCATTCCGGTATTTCTCAGCGAAACACAAATGCTTAGCGCTCGTATTCAGCCGGCAATATGTTGCCTAATAAATACCGATATTGACGTCACCGAATCAAAGCTGTCGAATCTGTCACTACTTTTTTCAAACCGGAAAAATTCACTACAAATACGTAACTGATTTAACTCACCATTCGCATTTGCACCCCACCAGGCTGGGTGATAAAAATAGCGCTGTCAGGCAATTGCATTCTCTAAATGTGATCGCCACAACCTTTGGTTACCAATACCCCTATTTTTTGTATTGAATACGATAATTATTCTCACTATTATTATTTTGCGTGTTCACTGCATTACCTCATGGATTGAAAGCGTCGGCAGCCCGTGGTTTTTATCTCGGGACTGCCATTGGAACGTTCTTTTATCATCACCAGCCCAATAGCCTGGGCTTAGAGAAGGTTACATGCATCTTCTGCCTAAACGGTCTTATAAGATCGCCGGCTTCGCCAATGAAATCGGCCCGGCTTATCGCCAAAAACTTTTATCCCTCGGCATGCTGCCGGGCTCGTCTTTTGAAGTGGTACGCGTCGCACCATTGGGTGATCCCATAGAAATAAAAACCCGCCGCGTCAGCCTGGTGCTGCGCAGGAAAGATCTGGCCCTGATCCTGCTCGACGGCTAGTCCTGAGCCGCCTTGCTTTGGCCATGCATCTTGCCTGGCCCAACTTCCATTGACTGATATCACGCTAAATTATGAAAAAACTCACTATTGGCTTAATAGGCAACCCCAACTCCGGCAAAACTACGCTGTTCAACCAGCTGACCGGGGCACGCCAGCGGGTCGGTAACTGGGCGGGCGTGACGGTAGAACGCAAAGAAGGCCTGTTCACCACGCCGCAATCACAGGTCAAACTGGTCGATCTGCCCGGCACCTACTCCCTGACCACCATCTCGGAGCAAACCTCACTCGACGAACAAATTGCCTGCCACTACATTCTGAGCGGCGACGCCGATCTGCTGATCAACGTGGTCGATGCTTCCAATCTGGAACGTAATCTATACCTGACGCTGCAACTGCTGGAGCTGGGCATCCCCTGCATTGTCGCGCTGAATATGTTGGATATCGCCAAAAGCCAAAAAATTAATATCGATATCGCGGCACTGTCGGCGCGTCTCGGCTGTCCGGTGGTGCCGATGGTGTCCACCAAAGCCGACGGTATTGGCGTGCTGAAGCAGATGATCGACAACCATCAGTTCAACGAATTAAAAACGCTGGTGAACTACCCGCCGCTGCTGCTCAAGGAAATGACCACGCTGAGCGACGCCATGCCGCAGACCCTGCCAAGCGAACAACGTCGCTGGCTGGCGCTGCAGATGCTGGAAGGCGATATCTACAGCCATCAGCTTGCCGGCCCTGCGGCGGCCCTGCTGCCAGCGGCCAAACAGGCGCTGCAGCGGCAACAGCAGGAAGATCCTGCACTGGTGATTGCCGATGCGCGTTATCAGTCAATCGCCACCCTGTGCGATGCCGTGAGCAATTCACAACAGGCCATGCCGAACCGTCTGACCGAAGCGCTGGATAAAGTGATCCTCAACCGCTGGTTAGGGGTGCCCATCTTCCTGCTGGTGATGTATTTGATGTTCCTGCTAGCCATCAACCTCGGCGGCGCACTGCAGCCGATCTTCGATATCGGGTCGGCGGCAATCTTTATTCAGGGTATTCAATGGCTGGGCTATACCCTGCACTTCCCTGAATGGTTGACCATTTTCCTGGCGCAGGGGGTCGGTGGTGGTATCAACACCGTGCTGCCGCTGGTGCCGCAAATTGGCATGATGTACCTGTTCCTGTCGTTCCTCGAAGACTCCGGCTATATGGCGCGTGCGGCATTCGTGATGGACCGCCTGATGCAGGCGCTCGGGTTGCCCGGCAAGTCCTTCGTGCCGCTGATCGTCGGCTTCGGCTGTAACGTGCCTTCGATCATGGGCGCACGTACGCTGGATGCGCAGCGCGAACGCCTGATTACCATCATGATGGCGCCCTTCATGTCCTGCGGGGCTCGGCTGGCGATCTTCGCCGTGTTTGCCGCTGCTTTCTTTGGCCAGGACGGCGCAGGCGTGGTGTTCTCTTTGTATATGCTGGGTATTGTGGTGGCAATCCTCACCGGTCTGGTATTGAAGTACACCATCATGCGCGGTGAAGCTTCCCCCTTCGTGATGGAGCTGCCGGTTTACCACGTGCCACACCTGAAAAGCCTGCTGCTGCAAACCTGGCAGCGCCTAAAAGGCTTTGTGCTGCGTGCCGGTAAGGTGATTGTGGTTGCCAGCATCTTTATTGGCGGCCTGAACAGCTTTTCGTTCAGCGGCAAGCCGGTAGATAACATTAATGACTCGGCGCTGGCGTCGGTGTCCAAAGTATTGACGCCGCTGCTGAAACCGATGGGCGTGCACAGTGACAACTGGCAGGCTACCGTCGGCCTGGTGACCGGGGCCATGGCGAAAGAAGTGGTGGTCGGTACGCTAAATACCCTGTACACCGCCGAACATATCAACAGCACCGAATTTGATGCCGCCAACTTTAACCTGCTGGATGAACTGGGTGGCGCATTGGACACCACCTGGCAAGGGCTGAAAGACACCTTCAGCCTGAGCGTACTGTCCAACCCGATTGAGGCCAGCAAGGGCGATGGGGAAATGGACGTCGGCTCAATGGGCGTTATGAGCAGCAAATTCGGCTCCGGGGTTTCCGCCTACAGCTACCTGATCTTTGTTTTGCTGTACGTCCCTTGCGTCTCGGTGATGGGGGCCATCGCCCGCGAATCCAGCCGCGGCTGGATGACCTTCTCCATTCTCTGGGGGCTGAACGTGGCCTACTCGCTGGCCACGCTGTTTTATCAGATTGCCACCTTCAGCCAGCATCCACAGTACAGTCTGGCGGCGATCGCCATCGTGGTGTTGTTCAATCTGCTGATTCTGTTCGGCCTGCGCCGGGCACGTAGTCGGGTCACGGTACGCCTGAGCAACGCCACCCCGGCAGCCTGCTGTCAGGGCGCCAAGGGCAACTGCCACTGATGGCCGGCCTGCTGCAGATCCGCGACGCATTGGCGCTGCACGGTAGCGTACAGGCGCTTCAGCTTAGCCGTCAGCTGGCGGCTCCGCTGCCGCTGGTGCAGGCAATGCTGGAGCGTTTGGTCGCAATGGGGAAAGTGGAGCGTATCGAGCAGGATAACAGCGCCTGCCTGAGCGGCAGCTGCAAAAGCTGTCCGGAAGGCAAAGCGTGCAGCAGTACGGTGATATATCGGTTAAAACACTGAGAGGTGGGGCGCGGCACGAGGCGCGCCCCCTTCTTGATTATTGCTTGTCTTTGTACACTTCGGCGATAGCACTGAACTTGCCGTGCTCACGGCCTGCCAGGATCACGTAATATTGTCCGCCTTTTTCATCAGCCAGTTTGGACAGTTCTTCTTTTGCATCCATCGGCGATGTGGTTTGTGCGGTGGTAGTTACCGTACCGATCTTCTCATATTTACCCGGATTCTTATCCAGATCTTCCTTGGTCAGCAAGGTTGCCGCCAGGGTGCTGAAAGACACGGAACCCACAACTAACGCTGCAACAATCATTTTCAAAGATTTCATTACCATACCTCTCAAGGGATAATTTATTTGTTATGAAAGCCGTCCAGAGTAAATGCGCGATAACACTGGCTGCCGTGACATCTTCGGACCTCGTTGCTTTCCCTGACGAGACCGTTTTCCCAGAGACGAAACGCCGAATGAAAATACGCACGCGTTTTTTCATTGTGCAGCCAACGCAGTTACCCACCTAAGTATTGAACAGGTTTATTTTTTATCCACTAAGCGGCTCTTTTTTTAGCGCTTTATTGTGCGATTTTGGGTCAGATCCCATTTTCTGCCACAAAAGTGCCAATAATTTCTGCAAATTCATCAGGGTGGGAAATGAATGGTGCATGAGCTGCTTTTGCAATGATGATTGATGGCGAGTTTGGCCACTTGGCATCAAGCAGTTCTGCCACCTTACGCGGCACCAAACCGTCCAGATAACCGTAAACCCGTAACAGCGGCAACGGCAGCTTGGCCAGTGGCTGGCGCAAATCGGCCGTTCGCAGTATTTCCAGCCCACCGTTTAATACCTCAACGCTTGGCATCGGTTGGTTAAGCACCACCGATTTCAGCAGGCGGGCATCTTGCCGCGCGCTTTCCGTTCCCAGCGTCTGCAATGCCAGAAAACGCTCTACGGTACGCTGAAAATCCTGCCCCAACTGATGCTGGAAACCGCTCAACACCTCCGAGCGGATCCCCGGCCAGTCATCCTGAGCGGCAAAACAAGGTGATGAAGCCACGGTGATCAACCCGCTCACCCGTTGCGGCTGCAACAGCGCAATCTGGCTGGCCACCAGCCCGCCCAGCGACCAGCCCAGCCACCAGGCCTGCGCCGGTGCCGCGGCCATCACGGTTTCCGCCATCTGTTCGAGTGACATAGGGCCAAACCCCTGGCTACGGCCATAGCCCGGCAGGTCGACCAGATGCAGGCGGAAATGCGGTGTCAGTCGCTCAATCATGCAATGCCACACTTCGGCATTCAGCCCCCAGCCGTGGAGCAGCACAAGATCGCGATCGCCTTCACCTATTGTTTGCCAGTACAACGCACTCATCCGTTATTGTCCTTTCATTCTCATCCGTCAGGGAGGACGGTTATGCTATCAATCCAGAGCCGCTGTTGGCTATGCCGACAGTCGCTGCGTCTTTATGGTCAGGGTATCTGCAGCTACTGCCTGCGTCACATGCCCGCCAAACCTTTGTGCTGCCCGCGCTGCGGTCTGCCCGCCGGCGATGCCAGATTGCCCTGTGGCCGCTGCCTGCAACAGCCGCCACCCTGGCAGGCGCTGGTGTTCGTCAATGACTACGCCGCGCCTCTGCGCCAGTTGATAAAAAAGTTCAAGTTTCAGCACACGCCGGAACTGGCCCCGCTGCTGGCGCGGCTAATCCTGCTGAACTGGCAACAGGCGCATCGAGAGCAATATCTGAACAGACCCGATATCATTTTAGCGGTACCCTTACAGGCAAAACGTTGCTGGCGGCGCGGCTATAATCAGAGCGATCTGCTGGCGCGGCCACTGGCCCACTGGTTAGGGTGCGATTACCGCCCCGCCGCCCTGAGCCGGGTGCGTAAAACGGCTCCGCAGCAACGGCTATCGGCCCGCGCGCGGCGGCGCAATTTGCGTGGTGCGTTTCGTTGCCATGAAACCATGGCGGGCCGACACGTCGCGCTGCTGGACGATGTGGTGACGACCGGCAGTACGGTCATGGAAATCGCCAAGTTGTTGCAGCAGCAGGGAGCCGCATCGATCCAAATCTGGTGCGTTTGCCGCACGTTGTAGTACCAGGGCAATGGGCGTATTATAACCTAGTATTAAAGTCAACTATTTGAACTAACGAGCTAATGCCATGATTCGTATAACAGATACTGCACAGGAACACTTTGCCAAACTGCTGGCAAACCAAGAGGAAGGCACCCAAATCCGCGTATTCGTGATCAACCCGGGTACGCCTACGGCCGAATGCGGTGTCTCTTATTGCCCGCCGGACGCCGTTGAAGCGACAGATACCGAGCTGAAGTTCGAAAAGCTGTCCGCCTATATCGACGAGCTGAGCAAACCGTATCTGGAAGATGCCGAAATCGACTTCGTCACCGACCAACTGGGCTCGCAGCTGACGCTGAAAGCGCCAAACGCCAAAATGCGCAAGGTAGACGACAATGCGCCGCTGATGGAGCGTGTTGAATACGTGCTGCAGTCGCAGATCAACCCACAGCTGGCTGGCCACGGCGGCCGTGTGACCCTGATGGAAATCACCGACGATAGCCTGGCTATTCTGCAGTTTGGCGGCGGTTGTAACGGTTGTTCAATGGTCGATGTGACCCTGAAGGAAGGCATCGAGAAAGAGCTGCTGCAGAAGTTCCCTGAACTGAAAGGCGTGCGCGATTTGACCGAGCACCAGCGCGGCGAGCACTCTTACTACTGATACCCTTCTTACTTGACGTTGCAGCGTTGTTGGCTGCGTGCACTTACCCCAGTCACTTACCTGAGTAAGCTCCTGGGGAAGCTCGCACTTGCCGCCTAGCTGCAACTCCAATTAATTTGGGTATCTACCATTTGCATGAGAGCTAAAGTTCTCATGCCCCGTCTTTAATACACAATGGCTCTCTGTTACCCCACCGAGACCTTGCGACGCCGCTTGTCCAAATCCTTCAGCAGGCGATTGACCTGCTGATCGGCAAACATCTCTTCCAGCGTTTTGGTCAGTTTTCGCCGCCAGTTTGGGTACTGATCGCTGGTGCCGGGAATATTGACCGGATCCGCCATATCCAACCAGTCTTCCGGCTGCAGACCCAGCAAGGCGCTGGCGCTGTCGGCGACATAGCGCTGCAAACCACGATTAAGCAGCGGGCTCATATTCAACAACGCCGCCTTTTTGCCCACTTTCTGCGGCACACAGCCATAGTGATGCAAGCCATCCAGTAGCCCCTGTTTGGCACGTTCGCGATCGGCGAACAGCTCTTTCAGGATCTCCGCATCCGGATACAACCCCAGCTTGTTGCCGAGCTTCAGATCGCCACTTTGCCAATAGCCGCGCAGCGTCGGCAGGTCGTGCGTGGTGATGGTCGCCATCGCCTGAACCGGATAGGCCTGCGGAGCGCGGAAGTGGTTCTCGCCGTCGCGTTCGAAGTACAGCACCTTGTAGGAATAAACGCCGCTGTCGCGCAGCTTGCCGACGATTTCCACCGGAACGGTACCGAGGTCCTCGCCAATCACCATGCAGCGGTGACGTTGACTTTCCAGCGCCAGTACCGCCAGCAGATCATCTACCGGATATTTCACGTAGGCGCCGTGAACGGCGGTTTCACCGTAAGGGATCCACCATAAACGCAGTAACGCCATCACATGATCAATACGCAGCGCACCACAGCTGGTCATATTGGCGCGCAGCAGATCGATAAACGGCTGATAGCCGCGCGCCGCCATCACATGCGGATCCATCGGCGGCAGCCCCCAGTTTTGCCCCAGCGGCCCGAGAATGTCCGGCGGTGCGCCAACCGAGGCTTTCAGACAATACAGCTCACGTTCGCACCAGGTTTCCGCGCCCCCTTCCGCCACGCCGACCGCCAGATCGCGATACAGGCCAATCGGCATCTGCTGTTGCTGACTTTGGCGGAAACAATCGGCGAACTGACTGGCAGCCAACCACTGCAGCCACAGGTAAAATTGCACCTGTTCTTGCTGCTGCTGACAAAATTGCTTTACCGCAGCGCTATCACCCTGCTGATATTCTTCCGGCCAGGCCGGCCAGCCCCACAGGCTGTCATCCGCAGCCGCAAGATGAGCATGCAGCGCGTCGAATGCCGCCTGCTGATACAAACTTTCGCCGCCGTCGATAACAAACTGCTCGAATGCCTGACGTTGAGAGTCAGCGGCTTTACGCGCCTGGAACAGCGGGAATGCCAGTTGCAACGCCGCCAGCTTAAGCTGCGTCACCTTGCCGTAATCCACCCGATCGCTGGCTCGGGCCTCGGCCAACTTTTTTTGCGTTGCCGGTTTCAGCCACCATTGCTGGGCGGCTTCGTTGCGCTGGAAATCTTCCACCGCGTTCACGTCAATATAGATGACGTTCAACCAGCGTCGCGACGACGGGCTATACGGACTAGCGCTTTCCGGGTTAGCCGGGTACAGCGAGTGAATCGGATTCAGCCCGACAAAAGCGCCGCCCCGTTCACCGACCTGCTCCACCATCTGGCGCAAGTCGCCAAAGTCACCGATGCCCCAGTTGCGATCGGAGCGAAGAGTGTAAAGCTGGACGCAAGCGCCCCACAGCTTCTTGCCGGTCAACAAGGCATCCGGTTCGAAGCAGCGTTTCGGCGCCACAATCAACCGGCACTGCCACTGCTGTTCACCCTGTGTCAGCGTCAGTTGATGATAGCCCGTTGGCAATTCAGCCGGCAGGGTGAACGTTTTGCGTGCGCTGGCACGGCCTTGCTGCCGGCCGCCGTCTTCGCGCAGAAGCGTCCACTGATACTCACCGCTGCCCGCCAGCGGCAATGCCACCGGCGCGCCCTGATAAAACCCCTTCACCGCCGGCAGCGGCGTCACCGCAGGCTCCTGCGGTGACGCGCTTCGGCCCATGGCGTCCAGCAGCCTGCGCTTGGTGTCTTCAGCGATCGCCTGCTGTTGACCATGGGCGTTAATATAATCGGCAGCGATACCCGCCTGAGCTGCCGCCTGATCGATGACCTTGCGATCCATTCGCTCTCCTTAACGCTTGGCTTGCCAGATACGCTGCTGGTAGTCGCGGATCGAGCGATCCGAGCTGAACATCCCAACGCGTGCGGTGTTAAGAATAGTACGACGCGTCCATTCATCACGGTCACGATAGAGTTCGTCTACCTGCTGTTGAGCTTTACAGTAAGAAGCAAAGTCCGCCAGCACCAAATAAGGGTCGCCGCCTTCCAGCAGGCTGTGCAGCATCATGTCGAAAGCATGCTTGTCACCGTTGCTGAATGCACCGCTCGCCAATTCGTCCAGAATCGCTTTCAGATGTTTGTCTTTCTTGCGGTAGCTGAGCGGATCGTAGCCTTTCGCCAGCAGCGCCTTCACCTGATCCACGGTATTGCCGAAGATAAAGATGTTGTCTTCGCCCACCTGCTCGGCGATTTCCACGTTAGCGCCATCCAGCGTGCCGACGGTCAGTGCGCCGTTTAACGCCAGCTTCATATTGCCGGTCCCTGAAGCTTCTTTACCGGCGGTGGAGATCTGCTCGGAGATATCCGCGGCCGGGATCATCAGCTCAGCGACGGAAACGCGGTAGTCAGGAATAAACGCCACTTTCAGGCGATCCTTCACCAGCGGATCGTTGTTGATCTTCGACGCCGCCTGGTTGATCGCATAAATGATGTTTTTCGCCAGGTAATAGCCCGGAGCCGCTTTGGCGCCAAACAGGAATACGCGTGGCACGATATCCAGCTGCGGGTTATCGCGCAGTTGACGATACAGCGACAGGATATGCAGCAGGTTAAGGTGCTGGCGTTTGTATTCGTGCAGGCGCTTGATCTGCACGTCGAAAATCGCGTCCGGGTTCAGTTTCAACCCCATGACGTCGTGAACGTAATTGGCCAATACGACTTTATTATCGCGCTTGATTTGCTGATAACGCTGACGGAACGCCGCGTCATCGGCGTACTTCTCCAACCCCTTCAGCGCGTCAAGATCGTTAGCCCACTCTACCTTCAGCGTTTCGTCAATCAGCCCAGACAACGCCGGGTTACATTGCTTCAGCCAGCGACGCGGCGTGATGCCGTTGGTGACGTTGTGGAATTTGTTCGGCCACAGTTGGTGATATTCCGGGAACAGATCTTTCACCACCAGATCGGAGTGCAATTGCGCCACACCGTTGACCGCAAAGCCGCTGACCACGCACAGGTTAGCCATACGGACCTGCTTGTTATGGTGTACTGCCAACTTGGCCCACACCGCGTCGTCACCCGGCCAGTGCTTGCCCACCAGCTTTTTGAAGTTGGCGTTGATCTGTTTGATGATGGAGAAGTGGCGCGGCAGCAGGCTGCGTACCAGTTTCTCATCCCAGCACTCCAACGCCTCCGGCATCAGGGTATGGTTGGTGTAGGCGAAGGTCTTGCTGGTGATGGCCCAGGCGGCATCCCACTCCAACTGATGCTCATCCAACAGAATGCGCAGCATTTCCGGAATGGCGATGGTCGGGTGAGTGTCGTTAAGCTGGATCACTTCGTACTTCGGCAGATCTTCAATTTTGCGGCCTGCCAGATGGTGCTTACGCAGGATATCCGCCACCGAACAGGCGCACTGGAAGTATTGTTGCATCAGGCGCAGGCGCTTGCCTGCCTGGTGGTTGTCATTCGGATACAGCACCTTGGTCAGCTTGGCCGCTTCAACGCCCTGCTTCTCCGCCTGCAGGAATTTACCGTCGTTGAAATCACTCAGATTAAACGGATGCTGATGCGTCGCCTGCCACAGGCGCAGCGGTTGAGTCACGCCATTGCGGAAGCCCAATACCGGCAGATCCCAGGCCTCGCCGCGCAGGGTAAATGCCGGACGCCACAGTTCACGGCCATCGGCCAATTTCTCCAGTTTCCCGCCGATGCCCACATCCACCGACAGCGCGGCGTTGTGGCGGAACCACGGGTAGCTTTCGCGCTGCCAGTTATCCGGCGCTTCCTGCTGCTGGCCGTCGCTAAACGACTGGCGGAACAACCCGTATTGGTAATTCAACCCGTAGCCGGTGGCCGGTTGTTCCACCGTCGCCATCGAATCCAGGAAACAGGCCGCCAAACGCCCCAGCCCACCATTGCCCAACGCCGGATCGGTTTCCTGCTCCAGCAGATCCGCCAGCTTGATGTCCTGCTCCGCCAATGCCTGCTCGACGGTGTCATACCAGCCCAGGTTAATCAGGTTGTTGGCCGTCAGGCGACCAATCAGAAACTCCATCGAAATGTAGTTCACGTGGCGCAGCGGCTTACTGCTTTTGCGCGGTGCAGGCTGCGCAGCCAACTGCTCGGCCAACGCCGCGCTTACTGCCTCCCACCATTGGTGCTGAGTCATTTGTTGTGCAGAACTGAGGCCAAACTTTTGCCACTGACGGGTCAGTGCCGCCAGGAAAGCATCCTTTTTAAGCGTAGGCTGGGACATAAAAAACTCTCTATCCAGTAAGTGGGTCAAATTAGCGTTATCGTGCCGGGGAGAAAGAGTGAAGGCATCATCCCGCCTGGGGATTAGCTGGGGAGGAGGATTGGGGCGTAGCTAAAATTGTGATCTCAGGCACTTTTTGACTCCCTTGCATCATGCAAAAAAGCCCACCGACGGACGCGGCGAGCACTGAGAACCAGGCGAAAACTTGTTCAATGACGTTAGCACAGTTATCGCAGAGGCTACAGTCGCCTGCGCGCCCATAAATGCTTTCTTGTACCTGCGTCACTCAAGCGCGCTAAAACACCACGGTTCCACAGGGCTTTAGCTGTAAACGTAAAAAAGTGTGATCAATAGCAATATAACTCCAAGCCAATGCGGAACCTTGTTGCAATACGTTTAACGTTGTCAGAAGTTAGGAGGGGGATTAATTACGAGCCATAAAATAATTAACCCTACTCCGATCCCGGCAGGCGTCGCGCTGCGATGAACGCCAACGGGCAGGCCAACGGCTACGGAAACCGCGATTTTCACTCTGGAATACTATGCTGATCCCATCGAAACTGAGCCGTCCGGTACGGCTGCAAAATACCGTGATCCGCGATCGCCTGCTGGCCAAATTAGCCAGCACGGCCAACTATCGCCTGACATTGGTCAATTGCCCTGCGGGATACGGGAAAACGACGCTGGTCGCACAGTGGGCGGCCGGTAAATCAGATCTGGGCTGGTACTCGCTGGATGAAAGCGACAACCAACCCGAGCGCTTCGCCAGCTACCTGATCGCCGCCTTGCAACACGCCAGCGGCGGCCACTGCGTCAAAAGCGAAGCACTGAGTCAAAAGCATCAGTACGCCAGCCTGTCGGCACTGTTCGCCCAGGTGTTTATCGAGCTTTCCGACTGGCATCAGCCACTGTATCTGGTGATTGACGACTACCACCTGATCACCAATGACGTGATTCATGAAGCCATGCGCTTTTTCCTGCGCCACCAGCCGGAAAATCTGACGCTGATCCTGCTGTCCCGCACCTTGCCGCCGTTGGGCATTGCCAATCTGCGCGTGCGTGACCAACTTTTGGAAATGGGCACGCAGCAGCTGGCGTTTACCCATCACGAAGCCAAACAGTTCTTTGACTGCCGCCTGACGGCCCCCATGGAACAGCATGACAGCAGCCGGCTGTGCGATGAAGTCGAAGGTTGGGCCACCGCGCTGCAGCTCATTGCGTTATCCGCCCGTCAATCCACTTCTTCCGCCCAGCAGTCGGCCAAACGCCTGGCGGGGCTTAATGCCAGCCACCTGTCGGATTATCTGGTGGACGAAGTGCTGGATCACGTCGATGCCGAGGCGCGCGCCTTCCTGCTGCGTTGTTCGGTGCTGCGTTCCATGAACGATGCGCTGATCGTCCGCCTGACCGGCGAAGACAACGGCCAGCAACGGCTGGAAGAGCTGGAGCGTCAGGGCTTATTTATCCACCGCATGGACGACAGCGGCGAGTGGTTCTGTTTCCACCCTTTGTTCGCCACCTTCCTGCGACAGCGTTGCCAATGGGAATTGGCGCTGGAGCTGCCGGGCCTGCACCGGGCCGCCGCCGAAGGTTGGCTGGCGCTGGGGTATCCGGCGGAGGCAATCCACCACGCGCTGGCGGCCAGCGATGTCAGCATGCTGCGCGATATCCTGTTGCAGCATGCCTGGTCGCTGTTCCACCACAGTGAACTGGCCCTGCTGGAAGAGTGTCTGAACGCGCTTCCTTACGAAAAGCTGATCCAAAACCCCAAACTTGCACTGCTGCAGGCCTGGCTGGCGCAGAGCCAGCACCGCTATATCGAAGTAAATACCCTGCTGGAGCGCGCCGAACAGGCAATGCGCGAGCATAAAATTGACGTCGATCGCACCCTGCACGCCGAATTTGATGCCCTGCGCGCCCAGGTGGCGATCAACGCCGGCAAGCCGGAAGAGGCCGAACGCCTGGCCACCGAAGCGCTGAAATTCCTGCCGCTTTCCAGCTATTACAGCCGCATCGTCGCCACCTCGGTCACCGGCGAAGTCCATCACTGCAAGGGCGAACTGGCTCGCGCACTGCCGATGATGCAGCAGACCGAGCAGATGGCCCGGCGCCATCAGGCTTACCACTACGCGCTGTGGGCGCTGCTGCAGCAGAGCGAAATTCTGATTGCGCAGGGGTTCCTGCAGGCCGCCTACGAAACGCAGGACAAAGCTTTTGAGCTGGTGCGCGAACAGCATCTGGAACAGCTGCCGATGCACGAGTTCCTGCTGCGTATCCGTTCACAAATCCTGTGGTCCTGGTCGCGGCTGGACGAAGCGGAAGACGCCGCCCGCGAAGGCCTGAAAATCCTGGCCAACTATCAGCCTCAACAGCAGCTGCAGTGCATGGCCATGTTGGCCAAGTGCTCGCTGGCGCGTGGCGATCTGGATAACGCCAATGCGCACATGCAACGTTGTGAAGTCCTGCTGCACGGCTCTCAATACCACCGCGACTGGCTGACCAATGCCGACAAACCGCGAGTGATCCACTGGCAGATGACCGGCGACACCGCAGCCGCTGCCCAATGGCTGCGCCAGACCGAAAAACCCGGCATGGCGGACAACCACTTTATGCAAGGCCAGTGGCGCAACATTGCCCGGGTGCAGATCATGCTGGGCCAGTATGAAGAGGCCGAAGTGGTGCTCGATGAGCTCAACGACAATGCCCGCCGCCTGCGCCTGGTCAGCGATCTGAACCGTAACCTGTTGCTCAGCAACCAGCTTTACTGGCAGATGGAGCGTAAAAGCGACGCGCAAAAGGTCCTGATGGAGGCGCTTTCACTGGCCAGCCGTACCGGATTTATCAGCCATTTCGTCATTGAAGGCGAAGCGATGGCGCAGCAACTGCGCCAATTGATTCAGCTTAATACGCTGCCGGAGTTGGAAAATCATCGCGCCCAACGTATTCTGCGCGACATCAATCAACATCACCGGCATAAGTTCGCGCATTTTGACGAGAACTTCGTCGATAAGCTGCTAACTCATCCACAGGTACCGGAACTGATCCGCACCAGCCCGCTGACGCAGCGCGAATGGCAGGTTCTGGGGTTGATTTATTCCGGCTACAGCAACGATCAAATTGCCGGCGAACTGGACGTGGCGGCCACCACCATCAAAACCCATATCCGTAACCTCTACCAAAAGTTGGGCGTGGCCCATCGCCAGGAAGCGGTACAGCAGGCGCAGCAACTGCTGAAGATGATGGGGTACGGCGCCTGACGAATACAGCAAGGACTAATCGATTATGGAAGATGTCATTATTGGCAACGCTAAAAAATCTGATGCGGAAGAGGTGGTAAGGCTTATCGCACTGGCGGATAAAGATGCGGTGCTGGCCCTGTCTGGCAAAGACGATATCAACGAAGCCCTGTTTCAGTACGAAGTGAACTTCGGCCGCCATGATGTCTATTTTGGCTATAAAAACGTCTTCGTGGCTCGGGACCAGGAAAAAATACTTGGCTGTATCCTGTATTTCAAAGGAGAAGACGAGTCAGGGTTCACAGCCATAACAGAACATCGAGCTGAAATGGAAAATGAATCAGACCCCGATGAAATATATATAGATTCCCTGGCCGTCCTGCCGGAGTGCAGAGGACGAGGGATAGCAAAATCTCTGATAAGCCGTGTTGTTGAGGAAGCCGGGCGACAAGGGCTCAATAAAGTCGGCCTTCTGGCAGATACGAAAAAACCTCATCTGAAAGCACTCTATCGCAAGCTAGGGTTCAAGGTGACGGCGGAGATAGAGCTCCTCAACGATCGCTACGAAAAGATGACTGTCGAAACGGGAGTTTAATGAGTCAGGAAAAGGGCGCCCTTTTCCTGAGATCGTTGATTGAACCCGCCATAACAACCCAGGGTAATCGCCAACGGGGATAACTCCTTCTGGTTTACCCCTGCCCGTAATAAGCAGCAGCGCCGTGTTTACGATTAAAGTGCTTTTCCATCAGATGGCCATCAATACGCCGCAGCTGAGGGTTGATGCCGCAGCTGATCCAGGCCATCTTCGCCACCTCTTCCAGCATCACCGCATTATGTACCGCCTCATCCGGCGTGCTTCCCCAACTGAAAGGCCCGTGCTGAAACACGATAATACCCGGTGTGTACAACGGCTGATGGCAACCCAGCGTTTCGATTATCACCTGCCCGGTGTTCAACTCGTATTCGCCGGCAACTTCTTCCGCCGTCAGGGCACGAGTGCAGGCAATATCCCCGGCAAAATAATCGGCATGAGTAGTGCCAAGCACCGGTATGGATTTACCGGCCTGTGCCCAGGCGGTGGCATGGGTAGAGTGGGTATGCGCGATACCGCCAATTTGCGCATATTCCCGATACAATGCCAAATGCGTGGGCGTATCGGAGGAAGGCCGTAAATGCCCTTCCACCACCTCTCCCTGCATATTTACCACCACCATATCCTCCGGCTGCATGCTTTCATAAGGCACGCCGCTAGGTTTGATGACCACCCACCCCCGTTCACGATCAATGCCGCTGACGTTGCCCCAGGTATAAGTCACCAGCCCATGCGCAGGCAGGGCCATATTCGCGGCATAGACCCGCTGTTTCAGTTGTTCCAGCATACTAAGCTCCTATAGCCAACCCTGACCTTGCCATACGTTCAGTCACCCAGGCTTTCGCCGCCCTCACCTCCTGTAACGGGTCGGTCGCACTTTCGCTCCACATCTCAATCAGATAGGGCCCGCGGTAACCACTGTGCAATAAGGTACGAAAACAACGTTCAAAATCGACCACCCCTTCGCCAAAAGCTACGTTTTTAAACTCGCCCGGACGGGTATCTTTTACATGTACCGCCACGATATGTCCGCGACCGGCCACCAGTTCCATCTGCACGTCGTTGTCCCAGGCCGACAGGTTGCCAATATCCGGATACAGCTGAAACCACGGGTTGTTCAGGTAATGGGCGTAGCCCAGCGCCTTGCTGATCGAGTTCATCAACGGGTAATCCATAATTTCCATCGCCAGCGTCACCTGGGCACGGCTGGCCATCTCCACCGCCTGTTTCAAACCGTCGCGGAACCTCTCGCGCGTGTTGTCATTGGCCTGCTGGTAGTAAACGTCATAACCCGCCAATTGAATCACCCGGATACCGAGATCCTGCGCCAGCCGGATGGCTTTTTGCATAATCAGCAGCCCCTGGTTGCGCACCCCATCATCCTCGCTGCCTAAAGGAAATCGACGGTGGGCGCTCAGGCACAGTGAAGGCACGCGTACGCCGCTGGTCGCAACGGCTTGTACCAGCGCCAGGCGCTGCTCGCTGCTCCAGTCCAGCCGTGCCTGACGGCTGTCGCTCTCATCTATCGACATCTCTACGAAATCAAATCCCAGTTCACCCGCCAGTTGCAGACGCGTCAGCCAGTCCTCTCCCGCCGGCAGTGCCTTTTCGTAGATGCCCAAAGGGACGGCCTTTTGCAACATAGCCATAATTTACCCCCACAGTTGAGCAATAGCGCGCTTGAACTCACGTGCCGCTACCACCGGATCCGCAGCATCGCGAATGCTGCGCCCGGCGATGAACACATGAATGGGAATGCCCTGGAACAGCGGCAGATCGCTCAACGCCAGCCCACCGGTGACGGTCACCTTGAAGCCCATATCGGCAAGGCGCCGAATAGCGGCGATATCTTCATCGCTCCAGGCCACACCGGCAGCCTGTGCATCGCGGCTGCGGTGATAAACCACCTGCTGCACGCCCGCCTGACGCCACGCCAACGCTTGTTCCCAGGTCCAAAAGCCGGTCAGTTCGATCTGCACGTCGCCATCGAACTCTTTCGCCACCGCCAGCGCACCTTTGGTGGTATTGATATCGGCGCAACAAATCACGGTGATCCAGTCTGCATGCGCCTCAAAGCACATGCGCGCCAGGATCTGACCCGCATCGGCAATTTTAGCGTCCGCCAATACGATGCGATCCGGGTACAAGGCTTTCAGGTCGCGCACGGCACGCACCCCTTCAGCCACGCACAAAATGGTACCCACTTCGATGATGTCGACTTCGTCGGCGATCAGCCGTGTCGTACGATAGGCATCGTCCATTGACTGGTTATCCAGCGCCACCTGCAGCATAGGTAAATGTCGGGTCATCATGCTCTCCTGATTAATGCGTTGCCGCAGCCGCGGACGTTTGATTGATTAAATCCAGCACCTCAGCCACCGTGCGGCAGGCACGCAAGCGATCAAAATTGGCTTCGTCTTCAAACAGGTTTACCACCTGCAGAATGCCAACTTCCTGATGCGTACGGCTGTCCACCGCAGCCAGGGTGATCAAGATATCGATCGGGTCGTTATCCTCATCGCCAAAGCACACTGGCGTTTTCAACGTGACCAAAGCAAAACCGGTTTTCAGTACCCCTTCTTCCGGACGACCGTGCGGCATCGCCAGCCCCGGAGCCAATACAAAATAGGGGCCGTGTCGTTCAACGCCGGCCAGGATGGCGTTGAAATAGCGGGGTTCCACCACCTCGGCGGCGACCAACAGATCGACGCCCAATTTCACCGCCTGCTGCCAATCGGTGGCTTCCGCCTGCAGCAGGACTGATTTGTTCTGTGCCAGTGAGTCACTCAGTTTCATGGCCGTTCCCTCACTGGCTCAGGTCTTTGGGGAAATGTGCGCCAATCACTTCCATCAACTTGGGGCCAAAGTCGGTCGCAGAAAGCATATTGCGCACGCCAACCACATACTTGTTGCCACTGACGACAATCTCATCCGCCACATGGGTCGACGCGACAATGATGTCAGCGCCGCCCAGTTCGGATTTGTACTCCCCGACCGCACAGCTGTTCACCGTATGATTAACGCCCTGCTGGGTAAGGAATTGACCGACTTTCATTTTCATGATCATCGAGCTGCCTTGTCCGCAGCCGCATACCGCCAAAATTCGTACTGTCATGGTGCTCTCCCGTTACTGTGAGGCCGTTTCAGCCAGCTGTTTTTCCGCATCTTCTTCCGCGCGCAGGGCGCGCCCGGCGAAGAACATGTAAAGCAGTGCAATCACAATCACCACCCCCATAAACCACAGGCCCAGGCTCAGGCCCTGCATCAATGGCGGTGCCAGAATCGACCAGTCCGCCATGCCCATCCAGGCGCTCAGGCCGGTCAGCTTGACGGCCCAGACGCAGCCGAAGATCTCAATCATGCCCATCACCAGGCAGATTTTCATGGCGGCACGCCAGCCGCCGAAATGATTGGCAAACACGCCGATAGTGGCGTTAGAGAAAAACATCGGAATAAAACCGGGAATGATCATGATGGAGGAGCCGAGCGCCAGCAGTACCGCCACCGCAATCAACTGGCCAATGGTGCCCCACATAAAGCCCCAGACCACGGCATTCGGTGCAAAGCTATAAATGGCGGCGCAGTCAATCGCCAGCACCGCGCCGGGGATCAGCCGCTGAGAAATGCCATTGAAGGCTTCCGTCAGCTCGGCCACAAACATGCGCACGCCCTGAACAATGATGAAAATCGCCACCGCAAACATCAGCCCGGTTTGCAGAATGTAAATCGTCCAGTGCGTTTTCCCGGCCATGACCTGCAGCGTGTCCAGGCCAAATGAGCAGAGAATGATGCCGAAAAACAGCGTCATGACGATGGCGGTGGAGACGATATTGTCGTGGAAAATATTCAACCAGCCCGGCAGTTTCAATGCTTCCACGCTGTCTTCTTTTTTGCCCAGATAAGGGGCGATTTTATAGGCCACCCATGAGGCGAACTGCTGCTGGTGGCCAATAGAAAAGCCACTGTTTTCGGTTACTGCCTGCGTCGGCTTAAACATCATGTTGGAGGTTATCCCCCAATACAGCGAGGCCAACAGCGCACTGCACAATACGGTGGTCCACATCCCGTAGCCCATGATGTAGAAAAATACGGCCAACAACCCAACCTGTTGAAACATGATATGACCGGTGAGCATGATGGTGCGGATACCGGTAATGCGCCGCAGCAGGACATAGAGGGTATTGAGTGCCAGCGCCAGAAGCACCGCATATCCGACCCAGCTATAGGCGTCCCCCATACGCTCAATGGCGGCCATCATTGAGGCGTAGGTATCAGAAATAGCCCCGTTGATGCCGTACACCTCCGACAGCTTCGCCACCACCGGTTTGAAGGTGCTGGTCAAAATGCCGGAACCGGCTTGCAGCAACATAAAGCCGATAATCGTCTTGATGGTGCCTTTGATGATCACTGCCGCGCTTTTACGCAGCAGCACATAGCCAAGCAGCGTGACTAACCCCAACAGCAACGGGGCGTTAGTCATCACCTGATTAAAAAAAACGGTGAAAATGGTGTAAAGGGTGTCCATCTGGCTCTCCTGGTAGCGTTTGCATGCTTGTTGCGCATTGGCGGACGCCACCAGCACCAAACCAGGCGTCGCAGTCACGCAGGAACAGCCTCACCATACCAATCACCAAGAATCACAAAAAGATTATAAATGATTATTTGTGAACAACCTCGCAAGATATAAAACAATTCTATGTTGATTCAACGCCCTAAGATTCACCACGCTTATTACCCATTGAATTAAATTACCTTTTACGCATTTTTAATCCATGGCCTGCAGATAACCTGGTGACAAGCCAAACGCTTTACTGCATTGCCAGCATAAAAAAACGGTGCTAGATTCAGTCAAAATCGATCACATTAAATCTTAAAATGATTATATGTGATTATTTAAATCACTGAACCGCAAATGATGAGGGGTTAACCATGAGCAAAGTCGCAACGATTACGCGCGAATCCTGGATACTGAACACCTTCCCTGAATGGGGAACCTGGCTGAATGAAGAAATTGAAGACGAGCAAGTCGCGCCAGGCACTTTCGCCATGTGGTGGCTGGGATGCACCGGCATCTGGCTGAAGTCGGAGGGAAGCGCAAACCTGTGCGTTGATTTCTGGTGCGGTACCGGCAAACAAAGCCATAGCAACCCATTGATGAAAAACGGCCACCAGATGCAACGCATGGCCGGGGTGAAAAAATTACAACCCAACCTGCGCACCACCCCCTTTGTGCTCGATCCTTTTGCGATCAAGGACATTGATGCCGTCCTGGCCACCCACGATCACAACGATCACATCGACGTGAACGTCGCCGCCGCCGTGATGCAGAACTGCGCAGCTTCGGTGCCTTTTATCGGGCCGCAAAGCTGCGTGGACATCTGGATCGGTTGGGGGGTACCACGCGAACGCTGCATCACGGTAAAACCGGGGGACGTAATCAAAATCAAGGATGTGGAAATCCACGCGCTGGATGCTTTTGATCGCACAGCCTTGATCACGCTGCCGGTGGAAAAAAAAGCCGCGGGCGTGCTGCCGGACGGCATGAACGAGCGAGCGGTGAATTATCTGTTCAAAACACCGGGCGGCAACTTGTACCACAGCGGTGACTCGCACTATTCCAACTACTACGCCAAACACGGTAATGATCATCAGATCGACGTGGCGCTGGGTTCCTACGGCGAGAACCCACGTGGCGTCACCGACAAAATGACCAGCGCCGACATTCTGCGCATGGCGGAATCATTGAACGCCAAACTGGTGATCCCGTTCCATCACGACATATGGTCTAATTTCCAAGCGGACCCACAGGAAATCCGCATGCTTTGGGAAATGAAAAAGGATCGGCTCCAATACGGATTCAAGCCTTTTATCTGGCAGGTTGGCGGCAAATTTACCTGGCCGCTGGATAAAGATAATCTGGAATACCACTACCCACGCGGTTTTGAAGACTGTTTCACCCTTGAACCCGATTTGCCTTTCAAATCCTTCCTGTAACCAGGCTATGGGGCATTTTGATGTCATACCTATGCGCACTTTTGAACAGCAATGATTCAAATCGTCAGAAGGTGCGCATATAATCAAAAAAAGTGTCCCCACTCCCTGATGGAGCCTGCATGACTGAGTCCCAACGCCATAATGCCATTCTCGATCTCTTACAGCATAAGGGGCAGATCTCCGTAGCGGACGTGATTACGGCATTTGAAATATCCCCCGCCACCGCGCGCCGCGATATCAACAAACTGAATGAAATCGGTAAACTGCGTAAGGTTCGCAATGGCGCAGAAGCCACCAGTGCCCCTCGCGCAGCATGGACGCCACTCAATATCCACCAGGCCCAGCATCTGGACGAAAAAATGCGTATTGCCAAAGCGGCAGCGCAACTGTGCCAGCCGGGCGAAAGCGTAGTGATTAACTGTGGCTCGACCGCTTTCCTGCTGGGGCGTGAGATGTGCGGTAAAGACGTGCAGGTGATCACCAACTACCTGCCGTTGGCCAACTACTTGATCGAACAAGAGCACGACAGCGTAGTGATCATGGGTGGCCAGTACAATAAAACTCAGTCCATCACCCTGGCACCGCAGGACGGCGACGCTTCTCTGTATGCCGGCCACTGGATGTTCACCAGCGGTATCGGCCTGACCGCCGACGGCTTGTACAAAACCGATATGCTGACCGCCATGGCCGAACAAAAGATGCTGAACTATGTCGGTAAACTGGTGGTGCTGGTCGATAGCAGCAAGATTGGTCAGCGCGCAGGCATGCTGTTCAGTCGCACCGAGCAAATCGACATGGTGATAACCGGCCGTGACGCATCTCCAGCTATCGTAGAGCAGCTTCGCCTGCAAGGTGTTGAAGTACAACTGGTGTAATAAACCACAATTTTCATCTGGTCTTAATTGCCGCGAAATTGACTACAATGGCGGCATATTCTTATTACGAGGCAGTTGGCAGTTATGGAACAGTTTGAAGCGATCAACGTTGAGCAGGCGCACAGCCGTTGGAAAGACGACAGCGCCGCGCTGGTCGACATCCGCGATCCCCAGAGTTTTGAAGCCGGGCACACACCAGGCGCCTTTCACCTGACCAACGCCAGCCTGCAGACCTTTATGCAGCAAAACGACTTTGATCGTCCGGTGATGGTGATGTGCTACCACGGCAACAGCAGCCGCAGCGCGGCGCAATACCTGCTGCATCAGGGGTTTGACGCGGTGTACAGCATTGATGGCGGCTTCGAGGCATGGGCACGCCAATATCCTCAGGACGTTGAAACCTCCGCATAATCCTCCCCCCGCCGTCTGCGGCGGGTTCCTTTTTCGCGCTTTTAGTGAGTGTTTTTGCGGGTTTTTCGCAGATCTGCTGCCTGCGCTCAGGATTTCGACGGTATAATCGGCCGTCAACGCCATCGGGGTAAACCGGCGGCTAAAATCATTCACTTAGACGGAAAAGCCATGGTTAGAGTAATCGCCGTATCCAACCCCCGCCTGGCGCAGGCCTTTGTCGACTATATGGCGACACAGGGCATCGAGCTACGGGTGCACAACAGCGGCGAAGCGGCAGAGATCTGGCTGGCTGACGACAGCCATCTGGAGCAGGTACAACATGAGCTGCAGCAGTTTCTGATCGATCCACTCAACAGCCGCTACCGGGCCGCCAGTTGGCAGGCCGGCAAGACCGACGCCGAGCTGCACTACCAGGGTTATTCTTATCTGCACACCTTGCGCAGCAAGGCCGGCCCGCTGACGCTGAGCGTGATGGCGCTGTGCATTGTGGTCTATATCCTGATGCAGATACTGGGCGACGACGCGGTAATGTACTGGCTGTCCTGGCCGCAGAACAGCGAGCAGTACACGCAACTGTGGCGCTGGTTCAGCCATGCTTTCCTGCATTTCTCGCTGCTGCACATTACCTTTAACCTGATGTGGTGGTGGTATCTCGGCGGCCCGATGGAAAAACGCCTCGGCGCCGGCAAGCTGTTCGTGCTGGCGGTGGTCTCGGCCTTTTTCAGCGGTTGGGCGCAGTCGCTGTTCAGCGGTGCCTTGTTCGGTGGCCTGTCCGGCGTAGTCTATGCGCTGATGGGTTACTGTTGGCTTAGCGGCGAACGTGCACCGGAACGCGGTCTGATGCTGCCACGCGGCCTGATGGTGTTTTCGGTTCTGTGGCTGGTGGCCGGATATTTCGATATTTTAGGAATGTCGATCGCTAACGCGGCACACGTAGCCGGTTTAGTGTTAGGGTTATTGATGGCATTTTGGGACACGCGTCATCGCGCGCACAACGAACAATAACAGCCAGGTACAAGCCGGGCGTTTTAGGGGATTATCGTGAAGCAAACACAGCGTCATGACGCAATTATCGAGCTGGTGCGCCTGCAGGGGTATGTCAGCACGGAAGAACTGGTCGAACATTTTGACGTCAGCCCGCAAACGATTCGCCGTGATTTGAATGACCTGGCCGATCAGAACAAAATCCAACGTCATCACGGTGGCGCCGCGCTGCCCTCCAGCTCGGTGAACGCCGCGTATAACGATCGTAAAGTGATGTGGTCGGAACAGAAAGCGCGTATTGCCCAACGCGTCGCCAGCCAAATCCCGGACGGTGCCACGCTGTTTATCGACATCGGCACCACGCCGGAAGCGGTCGCCCATGCACTGATGAACCACAAGAACCTGCGCGTGGTGACCAATAACCTGAACGTCGCCACCCTGCTGACCGCCAAAGAAGATTTCCGTTTGATCCTGGCCGGCGGCGAAGTGCGCACCCGCGACGGCGGCATCATGGGCGAGGCCACGCTGGACTTTATCTCCCAGTTCCGTCTCGATTACGGCATTCTCGGTATCAGCGGCATCGATATGGACGGCTCGCTGCTCGAATTCGACTATCACGAAGTGCGCACCAAACGCGCAATTATCGAAAACTCACGCTGCGTGATGCTGGTGACCGACCACTCCAAATTCGGCCGTAACGCGATGGTCAACCTCGGTAACATGAACCTGATCGACTATCTGTTTACCGACCAACTGCCACCGCCAAGCGTGATGAAAATCATCGAGCAGTACGACGTACAGCTCGAACTGTGCTAAGCCCTCTCCGTCACGTTTAACCCTGCGGTACCGCTTTTACCTCCGTTATTCCTGCCGTTTTCTCCGGGGTTCAGCCTGCTGGCCCCGGTCATTCCTGATCGAAATACCCCTTCTTTTTGTATACCTACTATCACCAAACTGTTACCTCTATCACGCCTAAATGTTTTTGTTTGGTTAAGTCTTGGCTTGTTTGTTGGTTTTTGATTACAATCATGAGCGAAAACGAACATGAAAGAGCTATTTCGAACATCTGGAGGAAGTTGACGTGGAAACCAAAGACTTGATCGTTATCGGTGGCGGCATCAACGGTGCCGGCATCGCGGCGGATGCTGCCGGGCGCGGCCTGTCCGTACTGCTGCTGGAAGCGCAAGACTTGGCCTGTGCTACGTCTTCCGCCAGTTCCAAACTGATCCACGGTGGCCTGCGCTACCTGGAACACTACGAATTCCGTTTGGTCAGCGAAGCGCTGGCAGAGCGTGAAGTGCTGCTGAAATTGGCACCGCACATTGCCTTCCCAATGCGTTTCCGTCTGCCGCACCAGCCGCACCTGCGTCCGGCCTGGATGATCCGTATCGGTCTGTTCCTGTACGATCACCTGGGCAAACGCACCAGCCTGCCAGGCAGCAAGGGTTTGCGCTTTGGACCAGAATCGGTGCTGAAACCAGAATTGAAGCGCGGTTTCGAATATTCCGACTGCTGGGTCGACGATGCTCGCCTGGTGGTGTTGAACGCCCAGGAAGTGGAAAAACGCGGTGGCGAAGTGCGTACCCGCACCAAGGTCACCCGCGCATGGCGTGAGAATGGCCTGTGGATGGTAGAAGCGGTCGACGTCGACAGCGGCAAAACCTTTACCTGGCGCGCCAAAGGCCTGGTGAACGCCACTGGCCCATGGGTGAAACACTTCTTCGACGACGGCCTGAAGCTGAAATCACCTTACGGTATCCGCCTGATCAAAGGCAGCCACATCGTGGTGCCGCGCGTACACGATCAGCCGCAGTCCTATATTCTGCAAAACGAAGACCACCGTATCGTCTTCGTGATCCCATGGAATGACGAGTTCTCCATCATCGGCACCACCGACGTGGAATACCACGGCGATCCGAAAGACGTGAAGATTGACGATAACGAAATCAACTACCTGCTGAAAGTGTATAACGACCACTTCAAGAAACAGCTGGGCCGTGACGATATCGTCTGGACTTACTCCGGCGTGCGCCCACTGTGCGACGACGAATCGGACTCGCCGCAGGCGGTCACCCGCGACTACACGCTGGACGTGCATGACGAACAGGGCAAAGCGCCGCTGCTGTCGGTGTTCGGCGGTAAACTGACCACCTATCGCAAGCTGGCTGAGCATGCGATGGAAAAACTGTCGCACTACTACCCTGGCTGCGGCCCGGCGTGGACCAAAAACGGTTCGCTGCCAGGCGGCGACATCGGTGGCGATCGCGACAGCTACGCCGCAAAACTGCGCCGCGAGCACAGCTGGCTGCCTGAATCACTGGCGCGTCGCTTTGCACGCACCTACGGCAGCCACAGTGAGCTTATCCTGGCCGGTGCCAACAGCCTCAACGATCTGGGCGAAGATTTCGGTCACGGCCTGCATGAAGCCGAGCTGCGCTACCTGATCGAAAAAGAATGGGTGGTCGAGCTGGATGACGCTATCTGGCGCCGCACCAAGTTGGGCATGTGGCTGGATGAAACGCAGCAGGCACGAGTCAAGGCCTGGCTGGCAGAACACGCGAAAGCGAAAACGCTGTCTCTGGCATCGTAAACCGCTAAACGTTAAAAGGGCCGGATATCCGGCCCTTTTTTACATTACAGCTTAATGGGTTTGATGTGCCAGATTTCGTCCGCATACTCCTGGATGGTACGGTCGGAAGAGAAGTAGCCCATATTGGCGATATTCAGCACCGCCCGACGCGTCCAGTCGTCCTGATTGCGATACACCTCATCCACCTTGTCCTGCGTATCCACATAGCTGCGGTAATCTGCCAGCAGTTGATAGTGATCGCCCAGATTTACCAGTGAATCAAACAGGTTGCTGTAGCGCTTGGGTTCTTCAGGGCTGTAAACGCCGGTGGCAATCTGGGTCAGCGCCTGATGCAGCTCCGGATCCTGCTCATAGTACAGATGCGGGTTGTAACCGTTGCGGCGTAGCTCCTCCACCTGCTCGGCGGTGTTGCCGAAGATGAAGATGTTCTCCGCCCCCACGTGTTCCAGCATTTCAACGTTAGCCCCATCCAGCGTGCCGATAGTCAGCGCGCCATTCAGCGCAAATTTCATGTTACTGGTGCCGGACGCCTCGGTGCCTGCCAGCGAGATCTGTTCGGACAGATCCGCCGCCGGAATGATCATTTGCGCCAGGCTGACGCTGTAGTTTGGAATGAACACCACTTTCAGCTGCGTATGCACTCGCGGATCGTTGTTGATCACCTTGGCGACGTCGTTGATCAAGCGGATGATTTGTTTGGCGGCGTAATAAGCTGAAGCCGCCTTGCCGGCAAAGATCACCACGCGCGGCACCCGTTCGGTTTCCGGATCCTGCAGCAGGCGGTTATACAGCGTGATCACGTGCAGTACGTTAAGCAGCTGCCGTTTGTACTCGTGGATACGCTTAATCTGTACGTCGAACAGCGCGTCCGGGTTGACCACCACATTCAACGTTTTGGCGATGTAGGTCGCCAGTCGCTCCTTGTTCTGCCGTTTGGCGCTTTGCACCGCCTTCAGGAAGCTGGGGTAATCGATATTGGCCTTGATCTCGCTCAGTTGGCTGAGATCGGTACGCCAGGTCTGACCGATGCTGTCGTCCAGCACGTCAGACAGCGGTCGGTTAGCCAGCCCCAGCCAGCGGCGTGGGGTGACACCGTTGGTTTTATTGCAGAAGCGATCAGGGAAAATACGGGCGAAATCGGCAAACAGCGATTGCACCATCAGTTCGGAGTGCAGCGCTGAAACGCCGTTAACCTTGTGGCTCGCCACGACCGCCAGCCAGGCCATACGCACCCGGCGACCATTGGTTTCATCAATGATAGACACCCGCGCCAGCAGCTCATTGTCGCCCGGCGCCACTTCCTGCACCTGTTTGAGGAAATGATCGTTAATCTCGAAAATCAGCTGCAGGTGACGCGGCAGGATCCGACCAATCATGTCCAGCGGCCAGGTTTCCAGCGCTTCGCTCATCAACGTGTGGTTGGTGTAAGAAAACACCTGCTCGACCACCGCCCAGGCATCCAGCCAGCTGAACTTATGTTCGTCGATTAGCCGGTGCATCAGCTCAGGGATAGATAACACCGGGTGGGTATCATTGAGGTGAATGGCAATCTTGTCTGCCAGGTTGTCGAAGCTTTTATGCATCGTCCAATGGCGGTTGAGGATATCCTGCACCGTGGCCGACACCAGGAAATACTCCTGCCGCAGGCGAAGCTCACGCCCTGAATACGTCGAGTCATCGGGATAGAGCACGCGTGATACGTTTTCAGAATGGTTTTTGTCCTCAACCGCCGCAAAGTAATCGCCCTGATTGAATTTACCCAGGTTGATTTCATTACTGGCCTGCGCGCTCCACAGCCGCAGCGTATTGGTGGCGTCGGTATCAAAACCGGGGATCACCTGATCGTAAGCGGTGGCGACTACCTCTTCGGTTTCCACCCAGCGCGCCTTGGCGCCTTCCTGCTGGATCCGTCCGCCAAAGCGCACCTTATAGCGGGTGTTATGACGCGGGAACTCCCACGGATTGCCGTATTCCAGCCAATAGTCCGGTGACTCCATCTGTTGGCCGTTTACGATATTCTGTTTGAACATGCCGTATTCGTAACGAATGCCGTAGCCCCGACCCGGCAGCGCCAGCGTCGCCAGCGAATCCAGGAAGCAGGCGGCCAATCGCCCCAGCCCGCCGTTGCCCAGCCCTGGATCGTTCTCCTCCTCCAGCAGCTCGCCCAGGCTCAGGCCCATCTCATTCAACGCGTCGTCGATATCCTGATAAATCCCCATCGACAACAAGGCGTTGGACAGCGTCCGGCCAATCAGAAACTCCATCGACAGGTAATAAACCTGGCGCACATCCTGCGAAAGTTGCGCACGGTTAGAACGTAACCAGCGCTCCACCATACGGTCACGCACCGCAAACAGTACGGCATTCAGCCAGTCATGCTGGTTGGCGATAGCCGGATCCTTGCCGACGATAAACATTAACTTATAGGCGATGGAGTGTTTCAGCGCTTCAACACTGACCGTGGGTGAGGTGTAACTAATCGGTGAAGTCATAGCTTTTCGATCCCAAGTTTGTGGCTGCCCGTCGCCTTTCAAGCCGCAGCGTTGTTACCTGCACTTGCTCACCCAGTTACTTACTAAAGTAAGCGCCTGGGGATGAGTAAGCTGGCCGCCTAGCTGCAACGTGAAATTCATAGGGCATTACAATAGGTGTTGATATACCCAAAATAATTGGCGCTGCATCAAGGCGGCAAAAAAACTTATCCCGATGAGCTTACACTGGTAAGTGATTCGGGTAAGTGAGTGCAGCCAACACAGGGGCAGCGTCAAATATGACGGGAATAAAGCGACAAATATTCCTTTGCCGCGACCTGCCAGCCAAAATCCACGCTCATGGCGTGGCGCTGGACGTGACGCCAATGCTTCGGCCTGCTCCACAGCACCATGGCGCGCCGAATGGCGTTGCCCAGTGCGGTGGCGTCACAATCATCAAACACAAATCCGCTGGCGCTGCCGTCGGCCAGATTCTCCAACGCACAATCCACCACCGTGTCCGCCAACCCCCCGGTGCGGCGCACCAGCGGCAGCGTGCCGTATTTCAAGCCATAGAGTTGAGTCAGCCCGCAGGGTTCAAAGCGGCTCGGCACCATGATCACATCGGCCCCGCCAATAATGCGGTGCGAGAAGGCTTCGTGGTAACCAATCTGTACGCCAACCTGCTCCGGATAGTCGGCGGCAGCGGCGAGAAACGCCTGTTGCAGTACCGCATCGCCGGCCCCCAGCAGCGCCAGTTGGCCGCCCTGCTCCAGCAGCGCAGGCAGGGCTTCCAGCACCAGATCCAGCCCTTTCTGACTGGTCAGGCGGCTCACTACCGCAAACACCGGCAGCGACTCATCCACCTTCAGGCCCATGGCTTTTTGCAGGTGTAGCTTGTTCTTGACCTTGTTCTTCAGATCGTCAGCGTCGTAACGGGCGGTCAGCCGCGGATCGTGGGACGGGTCCCAAATTTTGTCATCTACGCCGTTAAGAATGCCGCTCAAGCGCCCCTGATGCTGGCGTTCCTGCAGCAGCCCCTCCATACCATAGCCAAACTCCGGCCGGGTGATTTCGCGCGCGTAGGTCGGGCTGACGGCGGTGATATGGTCGGCGTAGTACAACCCCGCCTTCAGGAATGACATCTGGCCGTAAAACTCCAGGCCATAGACGTTGTAGAACGAAGGCGGTAACCACAGCTCTGCCACGTGATGGGCGGAGAACAGCCCCTGATAGGCCAGGTTATGCACGGTGAAGATGGAACGTGCCGGATGGCCATTGGCGGCCAGATAGGCACAGGCCAACCCCGCATGCCAGTCATGGGCATGCACTATCTGCGGGCGCCAGTACCGATCCAGCCCCTTGGCCAGCTCACAGGCCATCCAGCCCAGCAGGGCAAAGCGTCGGTGGTTGTCGGAATAGGCATTCATTGATTGGTCGTGATACGGGCTACCCGGTCGCTCGTACAGCCAGGGGGCATCAATCAGGTAAATGCCCACGCCGTGGTAGGTGCCGTAACGCAAGCCGACCCGGCCGGCGAAAGAATCGATTTCTGCCACCAGAACCGAGTCCGGTATGCCATTACGCACGTCAGGAAAAGCGGGCAATAACACCCGAACATCGCCGCCCTCGGCGATCTGAGCCGCCGGTAATGCGCCAACCACGTCTGCGAGCCCGCCGGTTTTCAACAGGGGGAACATTTCAGAACATACGTGTAAAACCTGCATTATCACTCCTGAGAATCGGCAAAATTACTCTGGAAAAGCAGGCTTGCCGCTGTTGTTAACCCCGCGTTGTGCAAGCCATCAGTCCGTTTATATGGCGGCAGGCTATCGTTCTGCCGACTACCTTAACTCACAACTTTGACAACATTTCGCGCGTAACCAGCACAATGCCACCTTCCGAGCGATAAAAGCGTTTGCTGTCCTCGTCGGCATTTTCGCCAATCACCATGCCCTCGGGAATATGGCAGGCACGGTCGATAATGCAGCGCCGCAGACGGCAGGAACGGCCGACGTTAACGTCCGGCAGCAATACGGTAGAGTCGATGGTGCAGAACGAGTTCACCCGCACCCGCGGGAATAGCACCGAATGCACCACCACCGAACCGGAGACGATGCAACCGCCGGACACCAGCGAGTTCATGGTCATACCGTGGCTACCGGAACGATCCTGTACGAATTTGGCTGGCGGCAGCGGTTCCATATGAGTGCGGATCGGCCAGGCACGGTCATACATATCCAGCTCTGGTGTCACCGAAGCCAGATCGAGGTTGGCGCGCCAGTAGGCCTCGAGCGTACCCACATCACGCCAGTACGGCGGCAGATCGGGGTTGGAGGTCACGCAGGACAGCGTGAACGGGTGCGCCCAAGCCGCTTTCTGGGCGGTGATTTTCGGGATCAGATCCTTGCCGAAATCGTGGGTGGAGCCCGGCGTCGACATGTCCTCTTCCAGCAACTGGAACAGGTAGTCAGCGTTAAAGATGTAGATCCCCATGCTGGCCAGCGACATATCCGGGTTGCCTGGCATCGGCGGCGGGTTGCTGGGTTTTTCCAGGAATTCGAGGATCAGATCGTTTTCGTCCACTTCCATCACGCCGAACTCGCTGGCTTCCTCACGGGGTACCGGCAAGCAGGCAACGGTGCATTGCGCGCCCTTCTCCACGTGGTCGATCAGCATGCGCGAGTAATCCATCTTGTAGATGTGATCGCCCGCCAGGATCACCACATATTCGGCGTCGTAACGGCGAATGATATCCAGGTTCTGGTACACCGCATCCGCCGTGCCCTTGTACCAGTGCTCGGTACTGAGGCGTTGCTGGGCCGGCAACAGATCGACAAACTCGTTCATCTCTTCGTTGAGGAACGACCAACCGCGCTGGATATGCTGCACCAGGGTATGGGACTGGTATTGGGTGATCACGCCGATGCGGCGAATGCCCGAATTCAGACAGTTCGACAGGGCAAAATCGATAATGCGGAATTTACCGCCAAAGTGGACGGCCGGCTTGGCCCGGGTTGAGGTTAAATCTTTCAAACGCGAACCGCGGCCACCGGCCAGGATCAGGGCGACGGACTTAATCGGCAGTTGGCGTGCCAACATCAGGGGGTCTTTATTTTCAAACCTAACCATAGCTGACTCCTTTTATTTTTTCTTTACCAGCACGCAAATCGAGTGCGCAGCCTGGTGCCAGGCGGGTAAAACCGCCCGCGAATCTTCCTGAGTAAAGGGAGCGACAAGCTGCCAATCGCCGACGGGCAACGTCATCTCCACCGCCTGCTGCGTGGCGTTCACGACCACCAGCCAGCGTTGCGACAGACAGATCTGCAAACGCAGTTCACCCTGCTCCCACTCTTGCGCGTCGAGGGGTTGCCCCTGCGCGTTCAGCCACTGCACGCTGCCGTCACCCTCCTGCCACCAGCGGTCTTGCTGCAAGGCAGGGATTTGTTGGCGTAAACGGATCAGTGCTGCGGTGTAATCGGTGAGAGCGTCATCTGCCGTGGCCCAGTCGAGCCAGGTGATAGCGTTGTCCTGACAATAGGCATTGTTGTTGCCCTGCTGGCTGTGTCCATGCTCGTCGCCGGCCAGCAGCATCGGCGTCCCCTGGGACAGCAACAACGTGGCGAGCAGCGCTCGTCGGCTGGCCCTGCGGCGTTGCAAAATGGCATCGTCGGCAATCGGGCCTTCAACACCGTGGTTATTGCTAAAGTTACGATCACTGCCGTCACGGTTACCTTCACCGTTCAGTTGGTTGTGCTTGCGGTTAAAACTGACCAAGTCCTGCAGGGTGAACCCGTCATGAGCGGTCAGCATGTTGATGCTGGCGTACGGCGCACGCCCGCGTTGGTTAAACAGATCACTGGAAGCGGCGAAACGTTGGGCGAACTGCCCCAACGATATGCCGTCCTGCAGCCAGAAACGACGGATATCGTCCCGGTAATGGTCGTTCCACTCGGCGAAGCGCCCCGGGAATTGGCCCACCTGGTAACCGCCAGGCCCGATATCCCACGGCTCGGCGATCAGCTTGCAGCGAGAAAGCAGGTCGTCCGCCAGTATCGCCTGAAACAACGGCGCATCGCGGTCGAACGCAGGCGTACGGCCAAGTACGCTGCCCAGATCGAAGCGGAAGCCATCAACGTGGCATTCGCCCACCCAAAAACGCAGACAGTCCATCACCCAGGCCACGCCCTGTGGCTGATCCAATCGCAGCGTGTTACCGCAGCCGGTATCGTTCACGTAGTCGCCGTCGGGGGTGAGCCAGTAATAGCCCGGGTTATCGATACCGCGCAGCGACAACGTCGGCCCATCGGTATCCAGCTCGGCGCTGTGGTTGAACACCACGTCGAGGATCACCTCAATACCAGCCTTATGCAGCGCTTTTACCGCATCGCGAAACTCGCTCAGCGGCGTCGTATCAGTGCGCAGGCTGGAATAACGGTTATCCGGCGCAAAGGGCGCAAGTACGTTATAGCCCCAGTAATTAATCAGTCCGAGCCGCTGCAGACGCGGTTCAGAACTGTGCTGCTGCACCGGCAACAACTCCAGCGCAGTGATGCCGAGCCGCTTGAAATAGGCAATCATCACCGGGTGACCGAGCGCGGCGAAGCTACCGCGCAACACCGGTGGGATTTCCGGATGCTGCAAGGTCAGGCCGCGCACATGCGCTTCGTAGATCACCGTTTTGCCCCAGGGCGTGGCCGGCGGGCGGTCATCCTGCCAATCGTAAGCTTCGTCAATCACCACGCACTTGGGCATCAGTTCGGCGCTGTCATGCTGATCCGGCCGGTCATAGCCGCCATGCAGATAGGGATCATCTGCAACCGGTCCCTCTACCGCGCGCGCGGCGGGATCCAACAGCAGTTTGTTGGGGTTAAAACGCAACCCCTGCGCAGGATCAAACGGACCATGTACGCGGAAACCGTAACGCTGCCCCGGTTTACCGCCCGGCAGGTAGCCGTGCCAGATATCACCGCTGCGCGCCGTCAGTGGCAGCCGAACCTCCTGCTGCTGCTCGTCAAACAGGCACAGTTCCACCCCCGTGGCTCGGGAGGAATAGAGGCTAAAGTTGATGCCGTTACCGTCATAGTGCGCCCCGAGGGGCGCGGCGATGCCGGGCGTCAGCTCAGTCATTGCGCCTCCCGCAGCAGGTAGATGGTCGCCAATGGCGGTACGGTCACGCTGATCGAATACTCGCGGCCGTGGTTGCCTATCTGTTCAGACACCACGCGGCCCTGATTGCCGGTATTGCTGCCGTGATAATGATGCGAGTCGGTATTGAGGATTTCCCGGTATTCGCCGGCACGCGAAATGCCGATGCGATAATGATGGCGCGGTACCGGAGTGAAGTTGCTGACGGCAATCAGCTCATTGCCCTGCGAATCGTAACGGGCAAAGGCGAACACCGAGTTGTCGTGGTCGTCCACCACCAACCACTCAAAGCCGTCAGGGCGATAGTCGCGCTCATACAACGGCGCCTGCTGTTGATAGCAATGGTTGAGATCGCGCACCAGCCGTTGCACGCCGTGGTGCCAACCGTCCAACCCTTCCAGCAGGTGCCAGTCGAGGCTGCTGTCGAAGTTCCATTCGCGCCCTTGGGCAAATTCGCAGCCCATAAACAGCAGCTTCTTGCCCGGATGCGCCCACATAAAGCCGTAGTAGGCGCGCAGGTTGGCAAACTTCTGCCAGGCATCGCCGGGCATGCGGTCGAGCACCGATTTCTTGCCATGCACCACTTCGTCATGGGAAATCGGCAGCACAAAGTTCTCGGTGTAGGCGTACAACATGCCGAAAGTCATCTGATTGTGATGATATTTTCGGTGCACCGGGTCGCATTTCATGTAGTTAAGCGTGTCGTGCATCCACCCCAGGTTCCATTTGTAATGGAACCCCAGGCCATTGGATTCCGGCGGCAGCGTCACCCCAGGGTAATCGGTGGATTCTTCCGCCAGCGTCACCGCGCCGGGGCGCTCCTTGCCGACGGTGTGGTTGGTATAACGCAGGAAGGCGATGGCCTCCAGATTCTCGTTACCGCCGTAGTAATTCGGCACCCATTCGCCGTCAGCGCGGCTGTAATCACGGTAGATCATCGAGGCTACCGCATCGACGCGCAGCGCATCTATGCCATAACGCTCCAGCCAGTAAAGGGCATTACCTGCCAGATAATTACGCACCTCGTTGCGGCCATAGTTATAGATCAGGGTATTCCAGTCCTGATGAAAGCCTTCGCGCGGATCGGCGTATTCATACAGCGCGGTGCCGTCGAAGTTCGCTAGGCCATAGGCGTCGCTGGGAAAATGCCCCGGCACCCAGTCGAGGATCACGTTAATGCCGGCCCGATGCGCCGCAGCCACAAACGCCTTAAAGTCGGCCGGAGTGCCGAAACGCCGGGTCGGCGCGTACAGACCTAAAGGCTGATAACCCCAACTGCCGTCAAACGGGTGCTCGTTAATCGGCAGCAGCTCGATATGGGTGAATCCCATGTCCTTGACGTAATCAATCAGCTGCACGGCCAGTTCGCCGTAGCTGAGCCAGAAATTATCGTCGGTGTGGCGGCGCCACGAGCCAAGATGCACTTCGTAGATAGAAATCGGGCGGTCAAAATCATTGGCCCGTTGACGTTGCGGGGTGTTTTCTACCACCTCAGGCAACGGAGTGACCAACGACGCGGTGTCCGGTCGCATCTGCGCTTCAAATGCGTAAGGATCGGCCTTGAGCTGGGTGTTGCCGTAGCAGTCGATGATTTCATATTTGTACAACTGCCCGGCCTTCACGCCCGGCAGAAACAGCTCCCAAATGCCATTTTCACGACGCAGGCGCATCGGATGGCGGCGTCCGTCCCAAAAGTTGAATTCCCCCACCACCGAGACTCGCTGGGCGTTGGGTGCCCAAACGGCAAAACTGACGCCTTCGACGTCATCGAGCGTGGCGAGATGAGCGCCCAAACGTTCATAAGGACGCAAATGGGTCCCTTCAGCCAACAGCCAACTGTCAATATCCTGCAGCAGGGTGCCGAAGCGGTAGGGATCGTCGACGATCTGTTGGTGATCGTGCCAGCGCACATCAAACTGATAGCGGAACGGCGTTTTACGGCGCGGCACCGTGGCGCTGAAAAAACCCCGCTCATCATCACAGTTCAGCTGCACCAATCGGCGGCCGGTTTGCTGATCCCGCAGCCAGACTTCGCTGGCGTCAGGCAACAGCGCACGCACCTGCAGGCCGTTATCGACCGCATGCATGCCAAGCAGGGAAAAAGGATCGGCAGAGTTGCCGGAGAAAAGCTGATCAATCACGTCACGATCGGGAAGTACAGGCATAGTCTTCTTCCTAAGATTAAGAGCATGATTTATAAGAGGCCACGCAGCCCATCGCCTTTCAGGTTACAGCGGCGTTGGCTGTACCTTGAGATCCACAGGGCGTAACGCTTAATCCATAGCCGTTTTGGTTATCATGCAATTCATTCGGTTTCTAAAGCGTGATTACAGTCGGTTATTGATCAATTTTCACCCTACCGACCCGAATACCGCTCTTTATGCTTATTTTTGGTGCTGGCGAAAATTTATCCGCCAGCCCTTTAAGCATAGCTAATGTCAGTTAAAAACATTGCCGCATTACCAGGAAAAAGCTTCATTAAGAAAACTGCCAGCCTGACAGCGTCTTTGCGCTGCTGCCCGCATGGTGGAGTGCCGATGGCTTGTGTGCTTTCTCCCCTTTGCAGCGACTTAGTCCATAGCGCGCCGAAACGGAGAAAAAGGAAGAAAATAAGGCTTTTGAGGGCTGAAAGAGCTCAGCCCTCGGGAAGTACAGTTCAGGTTACAGCAGGATACGCAGCATGCGGCGCAGCGGTTCAGCCGCACCCCACAGCAACTGGTCACCCACGGTGAACGCAGACAGGTATTCCGGCCCCATATTCAGCTTACGCAGACGGCCGACTGGCGTATTCAGCGTCCCGGTAACCGCAGCCGGCGTCAGTTCACGCATGGTCAGTTCACGGTCGTTAGGGATCACCCGCACCCAATCATTGTGGGTCGCCAGCATCTGCTCGATTTCCGGCAGCGAAACGTCTTTTTTCAGTTTCAGGGTGAATGCCTGGCTATGGCAACGCAACGCGCCAACGCGCACGCACAGGCCATCAACCGGGATCACGCTGCTGCTGTTGAGGATTTTGTTGGTTTCCGCCTGGCCTTTCCACTCTTCGCGGCTCTGGCCGTTATCGAGCTGCTTGTCGATCCACGGGATCAGACTGCCGGCCAGCGGCACGCCAAAGTTATCGGTTGGCAGTTTGCCGCTGCGGGTGGCCGCAGTGACTTTACGTTCGATGTCCAAAATGGCCGATGCCGGATCCTGCAGCTCTTTCGCCACGTCTGCGTGCAGCATGCCCATTTGAGTCAACAGCTCACGCATGTGGCGCGCGCCGCCGCCGGAAGCGGCCTGATAGGTCGCAACGGATGCCCACTCGACGAGGTTGTTGGCGAACAGGCCGCCCAGCGACATCAGCATCAGGCTAACGGTGCAGTTGCCGCC
The DNA here is from genome assembly GCF_024519545.1 of Serratia sp. Ser99. Taxonomy (NCBI): domain Bacteria; kingdom Pseudomonadati; phylum Pseudomonadota; class Gammaproteobacteria; order Enterobacterales; family Yersiniaceae; genus Serratia; species Serratia sp. Ser99. The sequence goes on from NZ_JALJRT010000011.1 coordinate 105,358, forward strand.
GACAAAGGTCTTGATGCCTTTGTCCAGGCCCTGCTGAATCACGTCGCGGTTGACCGGGTCCAGAATGATAATCGCGTCATCCTGCATGCGCAGTGAAGAAGCGGCATCAATCCAGTAGCCTTGCCAACCGGTTTCACGCAGCTTCGGGTAAATTTCGTTGGTATAATCGCCGCCCTGGCAGGTAATAATGATGTCGAGCGCGCTCAGCGCATCAACATCGTAAGCATCTTGCAGCGTGCCCTGCTGGCCGCCGAATGCCGGCGCCGCAGAACCGTGCTGCGAAGTGGAGAAAAAGACCGGGCGAATGGCGTCGAAATCGCGCTCTTCCGTCATGCGTTGCATGAGTACGGAGCCGACCATTCCGCGCCAACCGATGAAACCAACGTTTTTCATATGACTGTCCTGCCTTGGAGGATGACTGCTATAAGTTGTGTGCACTATCTCTCCACCTTACAAAATGTCAGCGCAGGCGCAAAGTGAATTTATTCGATAGCTGAACGATTCTCAGCAATCCTTCTTATATACCCCGTTGTCTTTCAAGCCATCGGGGATGGGTTAGTGCGTGGGTCGGGATGGCCGACACGTTTTTCAGATGCAGAGGTAATGATGACAGAGATGATTTCCGTCACGGTGTTGCTGTTTTTAATCATGGATCCGCTAGGCAACTTGCCGATTTTCATGTCGGTACTCAAACATCTGGAACCGCGCCGACGCCGGGTGGTGGTGATCCGCGAATTGCTGATCGCCCTGTTGTTAATGCTGATCTTCCTGTTCGCCGGCGAGAAAATTCTGGCGTTCCTCAACCTGCGAACCGAAACCGTGTCCATTTCCGGCGGGATTATTTTGTTTCTGATCGCCATCAAAATGATTTTCCCTACGCAGGAGGGCAACAGCAGCGGGCTTTCCGCCGGGGAAGAACCCTTCCTGGTCCCGCTCGCCATCCCACTGGTCGCCGGGCCTTCGATTCTGGCGGCGCTGATGCTGCTCTCGCACCAGTATCCGAACCAGATTTCACATCTGGTAGTGGCGCTGCTGATTGCCTGGGGGATTTCTGCCGCTATTTTGCTGATGTCGGACTTGTTCCTGCGCCTGCTGGGCAGTAAAGGCGTGAGCGCGCTGGAAAGGCTGATGGGGCTGATTCTGGTGATGTTGTCGACCCAGATGTTCCTGGACGGCGTGCGGGCTTACATGAAGCTGTAGTGAATAAACGGGCGCCTGTGCGGCGCCGGCTTAGGGTGGCAGCCCGGATTACTGGGCTGCAACATGCCGAATATAGGCAAGAGTATCGGCGACTACGCCATCCAGCGGCTGATCGATATCAATCGCCTGCACATCCGGCTCCTGCGTGCCCGGCTCTTCCAGGGTGGCAAATTGGGAAACCAGCATCTGCGGCTTGAAGAAATGCCCTTTGCGCTGCTTCAGGCGCTCTTCAATCACCGCCTTGTCACCCTTCAGATAGATGAAATGCAGGTTGCGGTTGCCTTCACGCAGGCGGTCGCGATAGCTTTTTTTCAGCGCCGAACACACCAGCAGAGAGACGTCATTGGTGCGTTCCATGGCAAAGATAGCGTCATTCAATGCGGCCAACCACGGGGCGCGATCGTTATCGTCCAGCGCATGCCCGGCGGCCATTTTATTAATGTTGGCGCGCGGGTGCAGGTAGTCTCCGTCCAGCATCGCGGCATGAGATTCATGGGCAACGGCGCTGGCGACGGCAGATTTTCCGCTGCCTGAAACGCCCATCAAAATAAATACGTGGTGCTGTGGATTACTCATAATGTCATGCCCTTACGGAGTCAGATGTACGTTCTGGCAACGGGTTACGCCGCCTGCGCCATCAAATGCGCCCCAAACTCAAAAAGAATGTCCGACACCCCCACGGGGTGCCGGATAACCTCGCTATTCCCTTTGCATTTCAAGTGGCAGTCAACGCTGCGCCAACCTGAAAAACGACAGGAATATTAGACCACCGTCGCCAGCAGCAAACACCCTACCAGGCCGCAGACGGAAATGATGGTTTCCAGCACCGACCAGGACTTGATGGTTTCCATGATGCTCAGGTTGAAATACTCCTTGAACAGCCAGAACCCCGGATCGTTGACGTGAGAGAAAATCACGCTGCCTGAACCGACCGCGATCACCATCAGCTCCGGGCTGACGCCGGTAGTGGCGATCAACGGGGCCACGATGCCGCCGGCGGTGATCGCCGCCACGGTAGCGGAACCCAGCGCCAGTCGCAGCGCAGCCGCAATCGACCAGGCCATCAGAATAGGTGAGACGTTGCTGCCTTCCATCAGGGCGGCAATGTATTTCTCCACGCCGCTGTCGACCAGTACCTGCTTGAACGCACCGCCACCGCCGATGATCAACAGCATCATGGCGATAATTTTGATGGAGTCGGTGATGGTACCCATCACTTCATCCATAGTACGGCCGCGGTTCAAGCCAAAGGTGAAGATAGCGATCAGTACCGCAATCAACGTCGCCATCACCGGATCGCCGAAGAACTCGGCAAAGCGCAGCAGGCTATGGCCCTTCGGCAGCACCATTTCCGCTACCGCACGCAGCGCCATCAGGATCACCGGCACCAACGAGGTGGCAACGCTGATGCCAAAGCTTGGCATTTCTTCTTCGGTGAAGATTTTTGGGTTATACAGGCCTTCAGGAACCGGCTTGTCGATGCCTTTCAGGAAGCGGGCATAGACAGGACCGGCCAGGATCACCGTCGGAATGGCCAGCAGCGTGCCGTACAGCAGGGTTTTACCCATATCGGCATGGAAGATGGTGGCGATCGCCGTTGGGCCAGGGTGCGGCGGCAGGAAACCGTGGGTCACCGACAGCGCAGCCGCCATCGGCACGCCGACATACAGCAGCGGCACGCGTGCAGACGCGGCGATACTGAAGACCAGCGGCAGCAGCAGCACGAAGCCAACTTCATAGAACAGCGCAAAACCGACGGTAAAACCGGTCAGTACCACCGCCCATTGAATGTATTTTTGACCGAACTTCTCGATAAGCGTAGTGGCGATGCGCTGGGCGCCGCCGCAGTCCGCCAGCAGCTTGCCGAGCATGGCGCCGAAGCCCATGATCAGCGCCAGGCTGCCCAGGGTGCCGCCCACGCCGGCCTTGATGGAGCCGATCACTTTATCGACTGGCATACCCTGAGCGATACCCACCGCCAGAGCAACCAGAACCAGAGAGATAAAGCCGTTCAGCTTAAAGCGGATCATCAGCAGCAACAGCAGCGCGACGCCGCCTGCAACAATCACTAATGGCATAATTTTTCTCCAACCTTTTTATCGCAGACTCTCTTTACGATAGGCCGTAAAGCGCGCGTTTGTTGTATTTTTAGGCTCTTCCCGGTGTTAGAAGACGAGCTGTAGGTGGTGCTGAGTCAAGGGTTCTATTTCTCCCTGTAGCGACCCTATCGCGCCGCCACAAGGTCATTGACCTCGTTGTTACCGGTATCATGATACCGGTAACAACAGCAGTGTCGGAACCGGGTAACGGGCTAAAATTCGCGTTCTGGGATAGAGATCAAACTTACGGGGGTAACACGCGGTGGGCTTACAGATGAATAGCAAAACGCGCCGGGCGGCGCGATTTTCAAATTAAAATTGACGAAACAAAGAGTTAAAAGCGCTCAGATGCTGCCGCCGGGGATCACGGTAAAACCGACGTCCACCATGCGCGGGCTGACCGTTTCGCCCCGCAAACGCGCCAACAGGCGTTCAGCCCCGATCTGCCCCATGCGTTCACGCGGCGTCAGGACGCTCGCCAGTTTTGGCACCATCACCTGACCGATATCGTGGCCGTGGAAACCGGCAATCGCCATATCTTTGGGGATCGACAGCCCTTGGCGCTGGCATTCAAAGGTCGCGCCAATCGCCAGGTCATCGTTGGTGCAGAAAATACTGTCGATCTGCGGATAATCGCGCTGCGCCTGACGCAGCAGTTCGCCACCGGCGGAATAGGACGACGAACGCGCAGTCATGACGCTGTACGGCTCGAGACCGGATTCGCGCATCGCCTGTTCATAGCCCTGTTGCTTGATAATGGTACGTTCATCCTGACGCGCCCCGAAATACACCACGTGGCGATGACCGTGCGCGATGATTTGCTGAGTCATCTGGCGTGCCGCCTCAAAGTTGTTAAACCCCACGGCCAGGTCAATGCACGGTGAAACGCAGTCCATCAGTTCGACAACCGGGATCCCTGCCACCTCAATCATCTTCATGGTGCGCGGCGTATGGTGCCGTTCAGACAGGATCAGCCCATCAATGTTGTAAGACAGCAGCGAGGTCAGGCGCTGTTCTTCGCGCTCCGGCAAATAGCCGTAGTGCGCCAGCATGGTCTGATAATTGTGCGCATCGGTGACGCTCTCGATGCCGCGCAGCACTTCGGCGAACACCTGGTTGGTCAACGACGGCAGCAATACGCCAATGGCGCGACTGGTGGAGTTGGAAAGGATATCCGGCGCACGGTTGGGAATGTAGCCCAGCTCATCCAGCGCGACGGCAATTTTTTGCTGCAAGATGGCAGAAACCTGCTCGGGATTACGCAGATAACGGCTCACCGTCATCTTGGTAACGCCAACCTTGTCTGCGACATCTTGAAGTACCGGCCGTTTTTTCTTCATTATCAATGAACTGGCTAACCGTGAATGGGCGCTCATTTTAGCAAAAAAAAACCGCTGCCGATATTGTTGGTTATCGGACGTCACAACGCAAAAAGGGCTCACTGTGTGAGCCCTCAGTATTTACCGCTTTATCAGACCGGTGGCAGATCGAACAGCAGAATTTCACTGTCTTCATCGGCATGAATCGACAGCGCAGTTTCATCCCACACCGCGAACGCATCGCTGGTGCCGGCCTGCTGGCCATTGACCACTACCTTGCCACGCACCACCTGGATCCACACGCGACGACCGGCTTCAATCGGGCATTCTGCCTGTTCGTCTTGCTTCAATGCCCAGCGGGACAGCGTCATGTCCTGGAACACTTTCAGTGAACCGTCGCGCGCATCCGGCGACAACACCAGTTGGCGGCCCTGTGGCGCATCAAACATGCGTTGCTCATAGCGCGGCTCCAGCCCGACCCGATCGGGAATGATCCAAATCTGGTACAGGTGCAACGGACGATCGTTATTGCCGTTGTACTCGGAGTGACGCACTCCGGTGCCGGCACTCATGATCTGGAACTCACCGGCCTGGATCTGCTCTTTATTGCCCATGCTGTCCTGATGCTCTACCGTGCCGCTCAGCACGTAGGTCAGGATTTCCATGTCTTTATGTGGGTGGGTGCCAAAACCCTGCCCTGCGTCGATCACGTCTTCGTTGATCACCCGCAGCGCCGAGAAGCCCATAAAATCGGCATCGTAATAGTTGGCAAAGGAGAAGGTGTGCCAGCTATCCAGCCAACCATGATTGGCATGACCGCGATCTTCTGCCTTACGTAGATAAATCATATTCAACTCTCCTCAATGTTTTTTACAGTCTAGTCCTGGCAGCAGAATATGAAAGCGTAAAAAACTCATCCCTCTGTTCAAAAATTTAGATGGAGTTGCGAAGCCATTGGCAGGGAATTTGTTGAAGGCGGGTGAGTTGAAAACAGGCAAAAAAAAAGCCAGCACCCGAGCTGGCTAAGTAATACTTGGAAGCAATGTGAGCAATGTCGTGCCTTCGCAGCGAGGGTATCAAAGGTTGATACTCTCTCCGGAACGCATCGCAATAATAATCATTATCATTCGCACCTGTAAAGCGTTTTTTTAACCAATCCGGAATAATATTGACTCGACACAATAAACCGATAAATTCAGAGGTTATTCAACCGGTAAGCCAAAGGAGCAGCGTAATGAGTGAAATCGTAGTTCGTCACGTGGAAACGGCAGATGCACAGGCCCTGCATCAACTCTATTCTCAGCCGAAGGCTTACCGTGACACGCTACATCTTCCGCTACCGTCGGTCGAACTATGGCACAAGCGCCTCGCCAACCTCGAACCGGGCACTCATAGCCTGGTGGCCTGCATCGACGGACAGATTGTCGGTCAGTTGAGCGTGATGCTGAATCAGCGTGTGCGCCGCCGCCACGTGGCGACCTTTGGCATCGGCGTCGATGATCACCACCACGGCAAGGGTGTCGGCAGCAGCCTGATGAAGGCGATGATTGACCTGTGCGACAATTGGGCAGACATCGAACGCATCGAGCTGACGGTATTTACCGATAATCAGGCGGCCATCGCGCTATACCGCAAGTTCGGTTTTGAAATCGAAGGGACCAGCCGCGCTTACGCCATGCGCGACGGCGTACTGGTAGATTCTTACCATATGGCTCGCTTTCGCAGTGAACAGCAGAAAAAATCAGCCTCATGAGTGAGATAAAAAGTGAACCAGGGGCGGCAAACCGCCCCTTCACCGTCAGCCGTCGCACCTTCGTGCAAACGCTGGCCTGCGTAACGGGTGCTATCGGCATCCTCTCTCCCACCACCTTCCTGGGGGCCGCAATGCCAAGTTCTCCCGCCGTTCGAACCGGCGCCCGTAACCTGATTACCGACGTACCCGGCCTGAAGGTCGGGGTCGCTCAGGACAGCCGGGTGCGTACCGGCACCACGGTGATCCTGCCGGATAGCCCGGCGATCGCCGCCGTCGATGTGCGCGGTGGCGGCCCGGCAACCCGCGAAACCGATGCGCTGGGGGAAGACAATCTGGTACAAACCCTTGATGCACTGGTGCTGAGCGGCGGTTCGGTTTATGGCCTGGCGGCGGCAGATGGCGTCGCAGCCTGGCTGGGGCAACAGGGGCGTGGTTACGCCCTGCGTCCGGCACCGGGTGTACCGGTCTCTCCCATCGTACCCACCGCCTGCCTGTATGATCTAAGCAACGCTGGCGAGAAAAACTGGCAGCTCGACCCACCCTATCGCCAATTGGGGATAGAGGCCGCCGGTAAGGCAGGCCTCGACTTTCCGCTCGGCACCGTGGGTGCAGGCTATGGTGCCATGACCGGCATGGGCAAGCTGAAAGGCGGGCTGGGTTCGGCGTCGATCGTGGCGACGAATGGCGCTACCGTCGGCGCACTGGTGGCGGTCAATAGCCTGGGGTCGGTCGTCGCCCCCGGGACCCGTGCCTTCTGGGCGACGCCTTATGAAATCGACGGCGAGTTTGGCAATGGCGGTGCCGCAGCGCTGGCGCAGTTGCATGGCCAGGGCGAAGACTGGATGCCAGAAGAACCGACGGGCGGCAGGAAGAACACCACCCTGGCTTGCATCGCCACCGATCTGGCGTTGACCCGGGTGGAGCTGAAACGCGTGGCGATGATGGCGCAGGACGGCATGGCACGCGCTATCCGCCCGCTACACAGCCCGTTCGACGGCGATGTGGTGTTTGCCTTATCCACCGGGCAGCGTGAGGTGCAAGGCAGCCGAGAGCTGGCGGTGCTGCAGATAGGTGCACTGGCGGCGGACACCCTGGCACGGGCCATCGCCCGTGGTGTCTATGCGGCGACCCCATGGCCCGGCGGACAGGTAACCACCTGGAAAACCCTCGCCTGACGTTGCCAATAAAAAAGGGCGCATCGATGACTCGAGCGCCCCTTGCCGATCGCCTGCGAATTAAATGCCGGCGGTCTCTTTAATATAACGGCGCGCCTTCACCGCATACTCAAACGGGTTGGCCAGCGCCGGATCCTGCTCGGCCTCCACCACCATCCACCCTTTGTAACCGCGCTCATCCAGCAGTTTAAACACCGGACGGAAGTCGATCACCCCATCACCCGGCACGGTAAAGGTGCCTTTCTTCACGCCGTCGAGGAAGCTGAGTTTGTTGGCCTTTACCTCGGCCACCACGTCGTCACGCACATCTTTCAGATGCACATGGTTAATACGCGGCAGGTATTTTTCCAGTATCGCCATCATCGCCTGCTGGCTGCCTTCTGAATAGTAAGCATGGCCAGTATCAAACAGCAGGTAGACGTCGTCGTTCACCATGCTCATGTAACGGTCGATCTCGGCGGTAGTTTGAATGCCGGTACCCATATGGTGGTGCAGACAAACCTGCATGCCCTTGCCGGAAGCAATCTTGGCCAGCTCATTGTAGCCATCGGCCACTCGCTGCCACTCTTCATCGCTGAAATACGGCTTCTCTTCGAACACCCCTTTGGTGGTGCCCTGAATGCTTTTGCTCTGCTCGGAGCAGCCAATGACCTTGGCGCCCATCGCATGCAGGAAATTCATATGGTTAATAAATTCATCAATGGTTTTTTCTTTCTGACCATCGGCGAAGAAGGTGCTGAACCAGGCGTTGCAGATTTGAATGCCGCGGATATCCAGCATCGGCTTGAGCACCGCCGGATCGCGCGGATACTTGCTGCCCACTTCACTGCCGGTAAACCCGGCCAGCGCCATTTCGCTGACGCACTGCTGGAAAGTGTTCTCTTTGCCCAGGTCGGGCATGTCGTCGTTGGTCCAGCCAATCGGGGCGATGGCCAGTTTTACGTTGTCTTTATTCATTTTCAGCCTCAATCATAGGAGCAGCACGCCGGTGATTTCACACCCACGCAGCCGAGAAATTTATTTACCCAACAGCTCTTTTTCGATGCGCTCTCGGGTCGCTACCGCCTGAGTTTTCATTCGTTCCGGATAGCCAAACAGCGAGGTGCAGATAATGGATTCGCCGCCCACCTTAAAATTACGATTGGCAAACTCCATATCGCGCAACGTCTGGAACAGGGCATCGAAATCCACTTCCCCTTCGCCGATACCCATATGCTGGTGCACGGCGGCGTCTACACCCGGCGGGTTGACGATATAGCGGCAGTGCTTGGTATGGTTCATGGTGTCGGCGATCAACACGTGCGAGAGATCGTCACCGGCATATTTCAGCATGCCGGCCACGTCACCCTGGCCTTTGTCGTAGTAGAAGGTGTGCGGCACGCTGTAGAGATACTTCACGTGATCGCTGCGTAACGACTTGACGATATCGGCGGTTTCGTTGCTCAGCTCGCAGAAATCCCACGGGTGCGATTGGATTTCCATGCGGATGCCCTCGCGCTCGATAATCGGCAGCAGCTCCTCCATTGAGCGGTACCACAGTTCTTCACAGATCTCCGGCTCATTGGGGTTACCCGCCAGCTCGGTATTGATCACCTGCACACCCATTTCCACTGCGATTTCAATCATCCGGCGCCAGTTTTTGACCGCCGCCTGGCGGCGATCTTCGCCCGGACCGGACCAGCGATACACCACGATAAACGAGGAAATCTCCACGCCGGTGGCCTTCAGCGCATTTTTGTATTCCGCCATCACTTCGCGCCCGGCTTTCGGATGCTTGTAGAACGGATTGATCTGCGGGTGTGGTGACTGCTCAATATACTGATAGCCCCAGTCCGCCACCTGCTCAACCATTTTGGTGATGCCAAGGTCCCTGATGACATCCACATCAAAAGCGATCTTCATGGTCATTCCTCTTTAAACGTAAGTGCGGCGCTCAACTCATCAGTTGCCGTAAAAAGCCGGGCGCGGCGGCAAGGTCACCGGCACAATTTCACCGCTGAGTTGCGCGGCCACGCAGGCGTCGGCAGTGACAGAAGCGGCATAACCATCCCAGGCGGAAGGCCCGGTCAGCTTGCCGGCCAAGACGTCATTGATAAAGCCTTGCAGCTCGACGTCATAAGCATCGATAAAGCGGTCTTTCCAGTCGGTCAGAATTTCGGTAGACAGTCGGGCGCCGCTGCGCATCTGCACCGAAGACGGCTCTGGCAGCTTGGCAATGCCGGTTTCACCCACCACCTCACACTGGATGTCATAGCCGTATTGGCAGTTAACGAAAATTTCGACGTCGATGCGCGTGCCTTTGGCGGTTTCGAACAGCACAATTTGCGGATCTTTCAGGTGCGGGAACGCCTTGGGGCTTTTACGCGGGAACACGACCTGCACCGAGACATAGTCGTCATCCAGCAGCCAGCGCAGCACGTCAATCTCGTGGATCAGGGTGTCGGTGATCGCCATATCCGTGGTGTAAGCTTCGCCGACGGTCGGGTTGCGGTGTGCGCAGTGCAGCATCAGCGCTTCGCCAATTTGCCCGCTGGTCAGCACCTGTTTTAATGCGCGGTAACCCTGATCGTAAGGGCGCATAAAGCCGACCTGCACCAGACGTTTACCGTGTTTCGCTTCGGCCTCGACGATGTTTTTGCAGCCCTGAGCGGTAACCGCCAGCGGCTTTTCACAGAATACCGGCTTACCGGCGGCAATCGCGGCCAACACAAACTCTTCGTGACTCGGGCCCCAGGAAGTGACCAGCACCGCCTGCACGTCCGCCGCATTGACCAGATCGTGGCCGTTGTCATACACCTTGGCGTCCAGCTTCAGGTCGCTCACCACCTTGGCGGCGCTGTCGCGATTGATGTCGTTGACCGCCACGATACGGCTGCCCTGCAACACTTTGCTGCAGCGGCGAATGTGATCCCGACCGATTGCGCCGGTGCCAATAACCCCAATGTTCAATGTCATTTTCGTTATCCTCTTCAAATAGTTGCGGCAGACGCAAGGTCTGGGTAATCAAACGGGATCCTGATCAGTAGTCGCGGGCCTTATCGATGTTTTCCTGCAGCTTGCGGGCCACGGCGACGATTTTTTCGCTGTTGGCAACCTGGGCACCGCCCACGCGCCACCAGCTGAGATATTTGTGCACCATGGTTTTTGGCAGCACCTTGATGTCCAGCAGGGTCGACACGGTTTGCCGACGGGCATCGGCCAGCGCTTCGATCAGCTGCTGCTCAGTGGTCACGCTGTAGGTCTTGCAACCGTAGGCCGCAGCCAGCATGGCAAAGTTGACCGGCACCAAATTGCCGTCGAGCTTGCCGCCCTGCGGGTTGCGGAAGCGGAACTCGGTGGTGTAGCTGTCCATGCCGTGTTCCATCTGCAGGTTGTTGATGCAGCCGTTGGTCATGTTGTCGAGCAGCACCACGTTGATTTTGCAGCCTTCCTGAATCGACGTGACCAGTTCGGAATGCAGCATCATAAAGGCGCCGTCGCCGACCATCGCATACACCTCGCGGTTCGGCTCAGCCAGCTTGACCCCCAGCGCGGCATTGACCTCGTAGCCCATACAGGAGTAGCCGTATTCCACGTGATAACCCTGTTCGCCGTGGTTGTGCCACACCCGTTGCAAATCACCCGGCAGGCTGCCCGCGGCGGCGACGATCACGCTGTCCTGCGGCAGATGCTGGTTCAGCACCCCCAGCACCCGGCTTTGGGTTAACAAGGAGTCGGTCTTTTCGATAAATTCGGCAAACACGCGGTCACGATCGAGGTGGTCGTCAATTTCAGGAACAAAACCTTCTCCGGTGTATTCCACCGCATAAACCCGGGCGGTTTCCTGCTGTTGCGCGCTGCGTGCGTCGGCAATGGCATTGCCCCAGCCGGCGCGATAATCTGCCTGTGCCAGCCGTTCGCTCAGTGCGGACAGCGCTTCGCGGGCATCGGCCAACACCTGCACGCCGTCGAGCTTGCCGGCGTCAAAAGCGCTGACGTTAATATTGAGGAAATCGACGTCCGGATGCTGGAACAGCCATTTTGACGAAGTGGTGAAGTCGGTATAACGGGTGCCCACGCCAATCACCAGATCGGCCTGACGGGCCAGCGTATTCGCCGCCAGACAGCCGGTTTCACCGATGCCCCCCAGGTTGAATTCATGGCTGCTAGGCACCGTGCCTTTGCCCGCCTGAGTTTCGGCAAACGGGATGTGGAAACGCTCGGCGAAGTCACGCAGTGCCTGGCCGGCCTGCGAGTATTTCACCCCGCCACCGCACACCAGCAGCGGGCGACGTTTAGCGGTCAGCAGCGCCAACGCATCCTCCAGCATGCCTGCAGTCGCCGGGCGGCGATCGAGCCGATGCACACGCTTTTGGAAGAAATAGTCCGGGTAGTCATAGGCTTCGCCCTGCACGTCCTGCGGCAGGCACAGCGTCACCGCGCCGGTTTCCGCCGGATCGGTCAGCACGCGCATCGCATTGATGCAGGCGCTCATCAGCTGTTCAGGACGCACTATGCGGTCCCAGTATTTGCTCACCGCACGGAAGGCGTCATTGGTGCTGATGCTGAGATCGTAGGACTGTTCAATCTGCTGCAGCACCGGGTCCGGCTGGCGCGAGGCGTAAACATCGCCCGGCAGCAGCAATAAAGGAATGCGGTTGGCGGTGGCGGTCGCGGCGGCGGTGATCATATTGGCGGCGCCGGGCCCGACGGAAGAGGTGCAGGCATAGATCTGCTGACGCAGCTTCTGCTTGGCGAAGCCGGTCGCTGCGTGGGCCATACCCTGCTCGTTACGCCCCTGATGCACCACCAGCTCACCGCTGTCCTGCTCCAGCGCCTGCCCCAGACCGAGGACGTTGCCGTGGCCGAAAATCGCAAAGATGCCTTTGACGAATTTGGTTTCCACGCCGTCGACCAACAGGTACTGGTTGTCGAGGAACCTGACGAGTGCCTGTGCCATGGTTAACCGGATCTTGCCCATTTACTCACCCTTTTAGATTAGTCTCGCCCGCGCCGGCACCAGCTGCATGCCGAACCAGATAAGCTGTGTGATACTCGCCGTCAGCAAGCGCTGTGTCCTGCTTAAGCCGACAACCTGAAACGTGTTGGGATTATAAACAAATATATTTTTCATAAAATCACATTACAGAAGAAACATTTCATTTTGCGATAAAGATCCCATAATGATGAAAACCCCGTTTCATCCATGCCTTTAGAATTCACTGACTTAGCCACCCTTTCACCCGTTGAGGCGTCCACCCAACACCGCCTGAACTCACAGCAAACCTTGGCACCATCAGCCTGTGACACCAAGGATATCCTTGCCGATCCTCGGCGTTTTCACCTCAGGGCGGGCGGGGTTTTCGATGCCCTTTACCGTTGTAGCAACGGGGTTTTAAATGCATCACATTTTTGGGGTGTAAATTTCATTCAATCTTGAAATTGAAATTTTTATTCCTCATACTCCAAAAATGCTTCGCAGTCGGGGTTTCGCTTAATACAGAAGGAAACGGGTATGGCTACACAAGAAAAACAGCTTGATGTCATTTGTCTCGGGCGTATCGCCGTCGATTTTTATGCACAGCAAATCGGCGCACGCCTGGAAGATGCCAGCACATTCTCAAAATATCTCGGCGGCTCTTCCGGCAATGTGGCTTACGGCACGGCCATTCAGGGTCTGAAGTCCGGCATGCTGGCCCGCGTCGGCGACGAACATATGGGCCGTTTCCTGCGCGAAGAACTGCAACGCGTTGGGGCCGACACCCAAAGCCTGATTACCGACCCCCAGCGCCTGACCGGCCTGGTGATCCTCGGCATAAAAGATCAGGAAACCTTCCCGCTGATTTTCTATCGCGAAAACTGCGCCGATATGGCGTTGACGCCGGACGATATCGACGAGGCCTACATTGCATCTTCACGGGCATTGGCCATTACCGGCACCCACCTGTCGCATCCGAACACCCGCGCGGCAGTGTTGAAGGCGCTGGAATACGCCCGACGCCACGGTCTGCGCACCGCGTTGGATATCGATTATCGGCCGGTGCTGTGGGGCCTGACATCGCTGGGCGACGGTGAAACCCGTTTCGTCGAGTCAGAAAAAGTGACCCGCGAACTGCAAGAAGTGCTGCATCACTTTGATCTGATCGTCGGCACCGAAGAAGAGTTTCATATTGCCGGCGGCAGCACCGATACCCTGACCGCATTGAAAAACGTGCGCAAGGCGACCCAGGCCACGCTGGTTTGCAAACGCGGCGCCCAGGGCTGTTCGGTATTTGAAGCGGAGATCCCGACAAGCTGGCAGCAGGTCAAACTGCACTCCGGCGTAAGAGTTGAGGTACTGAACGTACTGGGTGCGGGCGATGCCTTTATGTCCGGCCTGCTGCGCGGTTACCTGAACGATGAAGGTTGGGATCAGGCCTGCCGCTATGCTAATGCCTGCGGCGCACTGGTGGTTTCGCGTCACGGTTGTGCGCCGGCGATGCCGACCAAGCAGGAACTGGATGACTACCTGCAGCGCGAGCAGGAAGTGAAACGTCCGGATCGCGATGCGCGGCTTAACCATCTGCACCGGGTCACTACCCGTAAACAGCAGTGGCCGGAGCTGTGTGTGTTCGCTTTCGACCACCGCAAACAGCTGGCGGACATGGCGCGAGAAGCCAACGTCAGCGAGGAACGCATTCCCAAACTGAAAACCCTGCTGCTGACCGCGGCGCAACAGGCCGCAGAGGTTGCCGGGTTGCAGGGCAACAGCGGCATTCTGGCCGATACCACCTATGGGCAGGCGGCGCTGAACAGCATCACCGGGCAGGGCTGGTGGATTGGCCGACCGATCGAGCTGCCCAGTTCACGCCCGCTACGACTGGAGCACGGCAATATTGGCTCGCAGCTGATCGACTGGCCGCAGGAGCACGTGGTGAAGTGCCTGGTGTTTTACCACCCGCATGACGCCGCCGAACTGCGTCGTGAGCAGGATGAACTGATTGCCGACGTGTATCGCGGTTGCTGCAAGTCCGGCCACGAACTGTTGCTGGAGGTGATCCTGCCGGAAAGCAACGCCGACAAGGCCGAAAGCTACTATCTGGAGATGTTGCAATATTTTTACACGCTGGGCATCAAGCCCGACTGGTGGAAATTGCCGCCGCTGAGCGCAGAAAATTGGCAGCGGGTGGGGGCTTTGATAGAGGCGAACGATCCATTCTGCCGTGGCGTATTGATACTGGGGCTGGACTCACCGGAAGAAACGCTGAAGGCCGGTTTCGCCGCGGCGGCAGACGCCCGTTGGGTAAAAGGTTTTGCCGTCGGCCGCACCATCTTCGGCCAGCCTTCACGCCGCTGGTTGCAGGGCGAACTGGATGACGCCGGCTTAATCGAGCAGGTGAAACAAAAATACCTGACGCTGATTGGCTTCTGGCGCCAATACCGCCCAACCTCTCACTCGTCTTAATCGACAAACCCTCCCCTTAAACGATTTTCGCCGCTTTAAGGGGATTTTTTTGCCGGTTTTCTGTGAAGTAACGCAACTTGCAATCGAATAAATCGCTTTTTGGTGAAATGAAACTTCCGCTCCATCTGTTAGAATGAGCTGTCAATAATTCAGGCGTCAGGCCAATACGCCTTAGCCCACACTGCGAGCCGAATGGATGAACAACCCAACTCAACTTTCGCTGTTACAGGACGAGATCCGCCACCGTTATGAAACGCTGAGCAAGCGTTTGAAACAGGTGGCGCGTTACATTTTGGATAACAGTAACAGCATTGCTTTCGATACCGTCGCCTCCATCGCCGCACAGGCCAGCGTCCCGCCGTCGACCCTGATCCGCTTTGCCAACGCGTTTGGCTTCAGCGGTTTCAACGAAATGAAACAGGTTTTTCGCCAGCACCTGATGGAAGAAACGGTCAACTATACCGAACGGGCCCGCCTGTTTCGCCAGACCTCTACCGACGATAACGTTGCGCCGGAAAAACCGGCGGAAATTCTTAACGTTTTCACCATGGTCAATGCTCAGGCCCTGCAACAGCTGGCGATGCAAACCAGCCCCGAGCAGTTGGATCGCGCGGTTGAGTTGCTGAACAACGCCGAAAATATCTACGTGATCGGTCTGCGTCGCTCATTCAGCGTCGCCTCGTACCTCACCTATGCCTTGCGTCACCTGGAGCGCCGAGCCTTTCTGATCGACGGTTTGGGCGGCATGTTTACCGAGCAACTCAGCATGGTGAAACCCAATGACGTCGTGATCGCCATCAGCTATTCGCCGTATGCGCAGGAAGCGTTGGAACTGGTGGAGTTGGGCGCCAAGCGTGGCGCACAGCAGATTGCCATTACCGACAGCCAGGTCAGCCCGCTGGCCGCCTTCAGCGACGTGTGCTTTGTGGTGCGCGAAGCGCAGGTGGACGGTTTCCGCTCCCAGGTCGCCTCTATGTGTCTGGCGCAAACCCTGGCGGTCTCGCTGGCGCTGAATAACGCCAAAGAAGAGTAATACGTGCAGGATCAACAAGGCCCGGCTAGCCGGGCCTGATGCGAATTATTTCGCCGCTGGGTATCCGTCGCTATTAATCCAGGCGTGGTCTTTTTCCCAGGTGAATTTCCACAGGCGCACCGGCCCGGCCATCACGTTGAGATAGTAGTTGTCGTAACCGGCCAGCGTTGCCACCGGGTGGTAGCCGCGCGGCACCTTGACCACGTCGCGGTTATAGACCGCCATGCACTCGTCCAGCGACCTGTCGTCGGTATAGACCCGTTGCAGGCAAAAGCCCTGTTCCGGCTGGATCCGGTGATAGTAAGTCTCTTCCAGATAGGTTTCATCCGGCGAATCTTCCTGATCGTGTTTGTGGCTAGGGTAAGAGCTGGTATTGCCCTCTTCCGTGTACACTTCCACCACCAACAGGCTGTCGGCCGGTGCGCTGTCCGGCAAGATATTGTGTACCAGACGCTGATTGCGCCCTTTACCGCGCCGCTCTACGCCCACGTCTGCCGGAGTGATCAGCCGCGATGGCAGGTGCCCGTGGCCCGGCGCGCTGCAAACCGCCAACTCCAACGCACTTTCCGCGCGCACTTCAATTCGATCGTGATGCGGCACATACACCGCATAAGGCGGGGTGCGCTCAAAAGGGCTCATCCGTTTACCGATGCTCGGGTATTCCGCTCGCAGGGTAGCGACAGAAGCGATACCGGCGACCAGCACCAGGCACAGTTCTTTGTCGCCGCTTTCCAACTGCAGCGACTGACCGGCTTCGAGACGATAGACGTCAAACCCGACAAAGCGCCAGTCGGCATTCTCCGGGGTGACGTGCTGGATGCGCCCCTCGGCATTTGGCTGCTGACATTTGGCGAGCAATGAAGACATGGTAATTCTCCCAATTAAGTATGAATAGACCCCAAATAATTGGCGTTGCATCATCGTAGGGGCGCTGCATGCCGCGCCCGCATTAATCGGGGCGAATTTATTCGCCCCCTACAGGGTGACTGGGCCAAATACACGCAGCCAACACAGATGCGGCTTGAAAGACGACGGGTATAGTGCCTTAACCCAGCGTCGGCATACTGTATTCAGACACCGTTTGCTGCCCGGTTGGCCAGCGGGCGGTGGCGGTTTTCATCCGGGTGTAGAAACGCACGCCGTCGGTACCGTGAACGTTTAATGCACCGAACACCGAGCGCTTCCAGCCACCAAAGCTGTGGAACGCCATCGGGACAGGCACCGGGACGTTGACCCCCACCATGCCGGCCTGCACTTCCTGCACGAACTGGCGCGCATAGTGACCGTTACTGGTAAAGATAGCGCTGCCGTTACCAAATTCATGGCTATTCACCGTATCGATGGCGGTCTGGTAGTCCGGCACGCGGACAATGCCCAACACCGGCCCGAAGATCTCTTCACGATAGATACGCATTTCCGGCGTAACGTGGTCAAACAGGGTACCGCCAACGTAGTAGCCGTCCGGGTAACCCGCCACCTGATAGTTGCGGCCATCGGCCACCAGGGTAGCGCCCTCTTCCACGCCCAGATCGATATAACCCAGGACTTTCTTCTGATGCGCCGAGGATACCAGCGGCCCCATCTCGTTTTCTTCGCCACCCTGTTTAAGCCCTGGACCAACGCGCAGCTGAGCGATCAGCGGCTTCAGTCTGGCAATCAGTTTATCGGCCGTGTCGTCGCCGACGACCACCGCCACCGGCAACGCCATGCAACGCTCGCCGGCCGAGCCGAATGCGCCGCCCATCAGGGCATTGACCGTCGCGTCCAGATCGGCGTCAGGCATGATGATGGCCTGGTTTTTCGCCGCACCGAAGGCCTGCACCCGCTTGCCGTGGGCACTGGCGGTAGTATAGATATGTTCAGCCACCGCAGAGGAGCCGACAAAGCTCACCGCCTGAATGTGGGGATCGGTGCACAGCTGCGCGGCTTCTTCGTTTGCGCAATGCACCACGTTGAATACGCCGTCCGGCAGCCCGGCTTCTTTCAGCAGTTCGGCCATGCGAACCGAGGCCGAAGGCACCAGCGCCGGGGGCTTGAGCACAAAGGTATTGCCGCAGGCCAGCGCGATAGGGAACATCCACATCGGCACCATCGCCGGGAAGTTGAAGGGAGTGATACCCGCGACCACGCCCAACGGCTGCATCAGCGAGAAGCTGTCAACGCCGCTGCCGACGTCCGCAGAATATTCGCCCTTGATCAGATGTGGAATGCCGCAGGCAAATTCCACCACTTCGATGCCGCGGGTCAGTTCGCCCAGCGCATCGGAATACACCTTGCCATGCTCGCTGACAATCAGCGCCGCCAGCTCGTCGCGATGCTGTTCCAGCAGCGCCTTAAAATTGAACATGATGCGCGCACGGCGCAGCGGTGTGGTGCGCGACCAGTCGGCAAATGCCTGGTGGGCCACGTCAATGGCCTGCTTCACCTCGGCGGCAGTGCTCTGCGTCACGCGGCGTTCAACCTGCCCGGAAGCCGGATTATGCACGTCGACGGTTTGATTGCTGCTGCTCAGGCACACCTGCCCGCCAATAAAGTTACCCACGGTTTTCATGTCTCACCCTCTTTTAAGTCCGCTGTCGCCTGACCGTCTGCGGCCGTAGCGTTTTCATCACACCGCTTGCCGGAGACTGCCCGCAAGCAGGCTAAATCCTGACCGGATGAAGCAAACTCTATTTCATTGAAAAAAAAGTTTCAAATAAATTATTTTAGAAAATTTGTTTTTAGTGCGGAAGGTCGCAGTTTTGCCACGTCACCGTGCAAGGCCATTACATGAAGGAAAAAAAGCGGTCCCTGTGTTCACGTGCTAACGGCAGGGAATTAGCCCTGACTTTTATACAGAAACAGGCAGCCCACGGGGAAAGACGACCCGGCCAGACGCTAAAGGATCGCGCGGTAACGCTTGAGGGGCATTTGCGGTTTTTTTTGAACTGGATCTAAAAATCAATATTTCATTATTCACTAATTATGAAATAAATGTTCTTGTTTACCGAAGCGTTAATTCGACTATCACCGCCTTAATGACAGGCAGGGTCCAACCCCTTCCGCCTCCTCTTCCCTACAACCAACAGCGCGGGTGGAAGCCAGGAAAAAAATCGGAGCAACACATGTCATCTCAGCGTAAGCATAATACCGGGTACATACTGCGAATATGCGGCATTGCGGCACTTGGCGGCATTTTGTTCGGCTACGACACCGCCGTGATCTCCGGCGCGATCGAATCCCTGAAAACCTATTTTAATCTCAGCCCCGCCGAAACCGGCTGGGCCGTTTCCAACGTGGTGATAGGCTGCGTGGTCGGTGCCTTTGCCGCCGGGCCACTGGCCGGGCGATATGGTCGTAAGAAGGCCCTGATGCTGGCGGCAGTGCTGTTCACAATTTCGGCAGTGGGTTCTTCACTGGCGCCAACTTTCACCTGGTTTGTGATTTACCGCATTATCGGCGGTTTGGCGGTGGGTATCGCCGCGACCGTTTCGCCGATGTACATGTCGGAAGTCTCACCCAAAGACATGCGCGGCCGTGCGCTCAGCATGCAGCAATTCGCCATCGTGTTCGGCCAAATCGTGATCTTCTACGTTAACTTCAAAATCGCCAGCATCGCCAGTGAAGCCTGGCTGGTGGAGATGGGCTGGCGCTGGATGTTCGCCTCCGGCGTGCTGCCCTGCATCCTGTTTTGCATTTTGGTATTTATCATTCCAGAGTCGCCACGCTGGAGCGTGATGGTCGGCCGGGACGATCAGGCGCTGGCGATGCTGACCAAAGTGTCCAACGCCGAACATGCGAAAAAAGTGCTGCAGGAAATCAAAGACTCGATAAAACAGGATCAGCAAGCCAGCCAGAAAAAACTCAGCTATGCCGATAAACGGGTACGCTTCATTCTGTTCGTTGGCTGCATGATCGCCATGCTGCAGCAGGTCACCGGGGTTAACGTAATGATGTATTACGCGCCGGTGGTGCTGAAAACCGTCACCGTAAACGCGCAGGAAGCGCTGTTCCAAACCATCTGGATCGGCGTGATGCAGCTGGTCGGTTCCGTCATCGGTGCCATGTTGATGGATCGCATGGGCCGCATCCCACTGATGCGTTGGGGTACGCTGGGCGTCATCGCCGGCCTGCTGATCACCTCCTATGCGCTCTATACCGAGGCCACCGGCTACTTCGCGCTGTTTGGCATGCTGTTCTTTATGGTGTTCTATGCGCTGTCGTGGGGCGTGGGCGCCTGGGTCCTGGTGTCAGAAATCTTCCCCAATCGCATACGCTCTCAGGGCATGAGCATCGCCGTCGGCTGTATGTGGCTGGCCAACTTTGTCGTGTCTCAGACCTTCCCGATGATCAACGATAACCCTTATCTGTTCTCAAGCTTCCACGGTGCCTTCCCGATGTGGGTGTTCGCCGTCTGCTGCCTGTTCAGTTACTGGTTTATCGGCCGCTATATTCCTGAAACACGAGGGGTATCGCTGGAAAAAATGGAGGACGTGGTCATGGCAAAACGCTATCGCCAACCTCAACCCGAAATACAACGCACGCCGCTATAGACCTGTAAATATCAGGCTTTATCAACTCATTCAGGAGTAATGCATCATGACCATTGCGCCAGACCGTTTTTGCATCAACCGCAAGATCGCGCCAAATCTCGATTTGGAACAGTTTTTCAGCCTGGTGAAAAAGTGCGGGCTCAACAAAGTAGAGCTACGCAACGATATGCCGAGCGGCAAGGTGACCGATAACCTGAGCAACGATCAATTAAATGCGTTGGCAGAAAAATACGGTATCGAAATCGTCACCATTAACGCGCTCGGCATGTTTAACCTGCTGGACGATCAAGCCGCGTTGCTGAAAAACGCCGAGGCGCTGTTGTCACAAGCTCAGGCAATCCGCAGCAAGGCGCTGGTGCTGTGCCCGCATTGCAGCGCGGGCGATAACCGCAGCGAAGAGCAGAAAAAAACAGACACGCTGGCGGCCCTTAAGCTGCTGGCTCCGCTGTTCAGGCAATACGGTGTACAGGGCTATGTAGAGCCGTTGGGGTTCGGTATCAGCTCACTGCGCTCATCGCTGCTGACGCAGTCCCTGATCCGGGATTCTGGCGCGCCGTACAAAATCGTGCTGGATACCTTCCACCACTATTTAAGCGACGTAACGCAGCCTGAATTTGATGCGCAAATTCAGATCGACGGCATTGGGCTGGTGCACCTTTCCGGGGTGGAAGATCTGCGTGCTAAAAGCGCATTAAGCGACGAAGAACGCATCATGCTGAGCGATAAAGATCGGCTGGAGAGCAAAAAGCAGGTGCAGGATCTGGAGCGCCTGGGCTACACCGGCATTTACGCCTTCGAGCCGTTTTCGTCGCAACTGGACAGCTGGACGGCAGCGGATATAGAACGTGAAATCCGTCAGAGCATCGCTCTGCTGCAAGGGTAGCGGCCGCAAAGGGGCGAGCATGCTCGCCCCTGATTTAACCGGGCGCCCCTACCCTTATTTCTCCAGATTATTTCAACGTGCTGACCACCAGCTGATGGCGCTCGTTGTAGAACTTCCGGTAGGCCAGGTAGCAGGCGATGATGGTCGACAGGCTGGCGGTCGACAACAGCATGAAAGTCACCATAATCTGGTACTTAATCGCTTTGACCGGATCGATACCGGCGAAGATCAGACCCGACATCATACCCGGCAGGCTGACCAACCCCACGGTTTTGGCAGAGTCCACCGTAGGGATCAACGAAGCACGGATACTGTCGCGGATCAGCGCCGCCGAAGCAAACTTCGGCGAGGCGCCCAGGCTCAGCATCTCCTGAATCTTCTGCTGATCGCTTTTGAAACGCTGCCCCAGGTTGTTGTAGCACAGGCCAACTGCCACCATCGCATTGCCGGCCACCATGCCGGAAATCGGGATCACCTGCATTGGGGTAAACTCAATCGAACCGGTCAGTACCAGCACCGCCAACGTTAATACCGCGCCGGTGGTTATGGCAATAAACGACGTCATAAATGCGTGATCGATATATTTACTGCGCTTTTGCGCGTTGTAGGCGGCGTTAAAGCAGATAAACAGCACCATCAGCACCGTCAGAATGGCGTTATTTACATCAAAAATGTATTTCAGCACGTAGCCGACAATGATCAACTGCACCACCGCCCGGCAAATACTCCAGATAATGTCTTTTTCCAGCGCCAGCTTTTCTTTATGGCTGATTAAAATAGCAATAATCACCAATACCATCGACAAAGCCAAAGATTCATTGCTGATGTTATGCTGGTTCATTGGTCGTCTCCTGTGCCCGAGCGCCATGCGCACTCAAAGTAATCACATCATCCGCATGTTTGATTTCATCTTTATCATGCGTAACCCACAACACCGCGACGCCATGCTGCGCGACCAGTTGATGAATAATTTCATTAACGTTGCGTTTATTATCTTCATCCAGCGCACTGGTGATCTCATCCAATAACAGAACCTTGGGCATAAACTGCAGGTTACGGATCAACGAAATTCGCTGCTTCTCGCCGCCCGATAATTCGTTAACGCTTTTATCCAGCATATTTTCCGCTAGCCCAAAGCGTACCAGGTCGGCCTGCATCTTTTTCCTGTCCGGTTTTTGTTTGCGAATCTGGTAGGGCAACGCGATATTGTCATACACGCTGTCGCCAAACAGCGAAGGGGTTTGAAAACAGTATGACACCTGTTGACGGTACTCTTCCGGCGGTATATCGGTAATGGCCTTACCGGCAAAGATAATTTTTCCACGGGTTGGGTCGATCAAGGAAGATACGATTTTTAGCAGGGTACTTTTTCCGCAGCCAGACGGGCCGGTAATCAGTTTAAATTCGCCCTGATTCAGACCGAAAGACACGGAATCTAAAATAACCTGCTCGTCTATTTGATAATGAATATCATCCAATAACAGTATTTCTTTGCTTTCCTTCATTATAAGCACGCATCCATCATGAAAATATTTGCACCCAGACCCTCAGTATACGGCCTCAAAAATTGCACTGCCAATGGCTGGTCATTAGTCGTAACAAAGGAGTCGGGCTGAGGCGCTTTTCGCTCCGTCAGCCCTGTGTTGATCCGCTGTGAAGGGTAGTCAAAATGACGAAACAGGAAAGGAATTACATTTTTTTGGGTGATGCACAAATATACCAGCGTAACGAATTATTGATGCTGCGATGAGTACAACGAACTTTACCCTCTTTTTCCAATGCCAATAACAGCGTGCGCGTGGTGTAAATATTTTCACCGCATTTGTCAGCCAGCTCCCTGGTTTTAGGCCAGTGTTCCGGTGCCGGAGGGTGATGTTCCCCTGCACCCGACGCACGCTCCATACAGAGTTTTCGTAACACGTTTAGCATATGTGACTTCCTGATTTCATATGTTATCGGCGCCTTGGCCATCGCGTACTCCTTGGGTTACTTTTGCCTGCTCCTGTCCTGCGGCAGCACGTCGGCCACGCGCAAGGTGTAAATCATCGTGGCGCCCGGGGGGATTGCGGGCGGGCTTCCTTTGTCGCCGTATGCCAGAACTGGCGGCACCACCAGCGTCATGGACCCATGCTTGTTCAATTTGCCGATGGCGGCGCGAAACAGCGGTGGATATTGCGACAAAGGCAAAGAGATAGTGGTGCCGGCCAAGTCCATATCCTTGATCACTTGCCCATTGGGCAAGCTCTCGCGTACCACGATATCGACGTTGTCATTGGCGTTTATCTGCCCGCTGCCGGCATAGTCCACACGGTAATAAAAACCGAGCGCATCTTTTTGCACGCCAGGCTGCTTGGCGAAATCGGCGAGGTAGGTTTTACCCTCCCCCCGTATCGCCTGCTGTCGCTGCTGTTGGGCCTGCTGCAAGGCAGCGTCTGCGGCCTTTAGCGCGCTGTCGATGGCGGCATCATCCAACCGTTGCTGCCCCGCCAGCGTATCGGCAATGCCCGCCAGCAAGCGCGGGCGATCGGCTTCAATTCCCAAGCGGCGGTTCTCTTCCTGTAAATGCAGAATGTCACGCCCCAGCGAAACCCCGGCGGCGTAGGCCTGCTTATCGGCATCGCTGGCCAGCTCCGGCGGTTGTCGCTGCGCGGCTAGCTGACGGTTGAGCTGCTGCAACTGCTGCTCTTGCTGCGTGACGATCCGCTGCTGTCGTGCCAGAGCCGCCGCCATGGCGATCAAGTCTGGCGGCGTGGCGATGGCCTTACGGATCCCTTTTAACGCGGCCACCAGCGGCCGGATATCAATCGGGTCCGGTTTGGGTGTTGCCTTGGGGGCTGGCGCCGCCGGTTGAGCCTGAGCCGCCAGCTGCTGTTCCAATTGGCGGATGGTTTCGGCTTGCCGTTGCAGGGCCTGATTCAGCGCAGTCAGACGGGCGTTGTCTCCGCGCGTAACAGCGGCGGGTTTGGGCTTGGCAGTCACCGGCTGAGGCGCTGCAGGTGCACTTTCCACCACCGGCACCGCCTGCTGTTGCTCGGCAAATTTCAGCAATGCGGGAATGCCGTCATCCTTGCCAGGTGCAATCTCTGCCGCCGATGCAGCGCCCCATACCAACAACAGCAGCAAAGCAGCGGCTCCTTCCGCATACCTTCTCATGATTACAGGCTCTCCACCCGGCTCGACAGATCGGACATCAGCTCATGCTCAACGTCGGCGCAGAATTTCTCGGTTTTATATTTATAAAGCGCATCTATGGCTTTACGGGTGCTTTCATCGACATTACTGCGAATGCCGGCATATCCCGAGGCGTTGGACAACAGCCCGTTAAAATAAGCAATCCGTTTCTGATAGCTTTGCGGATTAATATTCTTAAGTGAGTTGACCCGTTGCTGACAAAGCGCGATCCGTTGCTCATCAGTGTTTTCCTTAGGATTACTCTGTGAAACTTTTTTCATGGCAACCGTGCCGGTGCCATTTTTTCCTACGCAACCGGACAGCAGTAAACAGGACATTATCATCAGCGCCGTAGCGACGGCGGAACGGCGAGTTGAATCATTAATTATGGTAATCATTCCGTTTATCATCCCTTAATTATCACTTAGGTCATTATTATGTCGCGAAGCCCTGCTTTATCTGACTGCTTCTGATTAATCCTAACGAGTTAAATAACAAAAACGCACAATAACAGTTGGGTATTGGTAATAATCCGATACACATCTGTATTGTTATGTTTTTGTTAAAACTCAAAAAGAAATTATCGTAGCCACAATGAATGAAAGTCACATCCCAGGCCAGTATTACCGGCGCGTTCACCCATAAAAACAAAGAGTTAACTTTTTACCCGCGATTAACGCGCAGAATTCATCATCTGCTGTCTGAGGGCGATATTATCAAAACAATATTGCTAATTGTAGTGCGAACACTAATTCTGGCGATCTAATATCTCGCATATTGCCATTTATATAGTCATTTATTCTGGATAATATTTGTATACGATCTATTGATTTTCAATTATATATATTTCTTTTTCCTTTTGGTTTTATATTCTGTATTTGACTTAACTTAATAAAAGCTATTTCCAACCGCACCTATTATTTGCAAGAATAATCCCAGCAAGACGCTATGGTGATATACCTATTTTTCTTTTATGGATTTCGCTTGTACGACTTCCAAAATATTTCGTTATTCACTCATGAATAACGGAGGGTGGCGTATTGCCCAGAGCAAAAGGATCTGGCTCCAACTACGGCGTCGGCGACATGACGTTGCCGCTGTTGTGGGGGATTTAGATGTGCTGTTCTTTTTATTTAAATACTCTCTACAGGAACTTGAGAAATGAAACTGAATAAATTAATGCTGGCAACCGTGATTGCTTTCGCTTCTGCATCTGTTGCTCACGCCGCATCTAACCAGGGCAGCGGTAAAGTCACTTTTACCGGTGAAATTATTGATGCGCCATGCAGCGTAGCACCGGAATCTGTTGATCAAACTGTCCCTATGGGCCAAATCAGCAGCCGTCTGCTGGCTAAAGAAGGCAAATCCAGCTCTGAGCCATTCAGCATCGAACTGAAAGATTGCTCTATTGCGACCATGAAGAACGTCCAGGTGACCTTCACCGGTACGCCGGATCCAGATAACAGCAAACTGCTGGCACTGAGCGGCACCGCAACCGGCGCTGGCATCAGAATCTATGACAACCTGCATTCCAAAGACGTTGAACTGGGCACCGCAACCGATGGTCAGGGTCTGACCGAAGGTAATAACTCCCTGAAATTCGCCGCTTATCTGCAAGGCAGCAGCGCTTCTGGCGCCGTGGTCCCAGGCGAATTCACCAGCGTTGCAAACTTCACACTGGCTTACCTGTAATCCCCCCTCGGGGACGCCACTTTGGTGTCCCCGTTTTACCTGCACGGACATTGGGTAACGGGACCAACGGCTACAGGGAGACGCCAGCATGACAAACCGGATTTCGGGCGTACTGCTTATCGCGCTCAGCCTTTGCAGCGCAGAGGCGACGGCGAAAAATCAGGGCCACGGCACACTCAACCTGGGTGGCGAGATCGTCGAAACCCCCTGCGGGATTGCCAGCGAAAGCCTGGACCAGACCGTTGATTTCGGCCTGATCTCGATGACCGATGCGGCATTGGATACGCAACCGGTACTGATCGGCAGCCGCCGCAACTTTGAGATCAAGCTGGTGAACTGCGAATTGGCCAGCATCGTGAAACCCGACTTTATCTACCGCGCGGCCACCGTCACTTTCAACGGCATCGCCGACAGCCGAGATCCCGATCTCTTGGGGGTTTATGGCGAAGCCCAGGGCGTGGCTATTGAGCTACTGACCGCCAACGGCGTTCAGATACCGCTGGGCAGTACCACCGCGGATTACCAGATTGTCGCCGGCGACAACACGCTGCGCTTTGGCGCTCAGTTACGCATTCATCCCGACAGGGCCAGGGCCGGCGGATTCAGCTCACTGGCGAAATTCACCCTGTCTTATCTGTAAGTAACGCCTCGTTAGGCGGGTGCCGCCGTCAGGCACTGAATGACATCACGTATTACGTATTCAGGTCGTACAGGATGACCTGCTATTGGGCGCGGATTTGCCATGAGTGATTATTCTATGACGTCATTACTGACACGGAAAAAAATACCCCTTACCGTCATTCTATCTTTCCTCTGGGTGCATTCGGCTTTTTCCGCCACGGAATTCAATACCGACGTATTGGATATTGGCGATCGCAGCAAAGTGGATTTATCGCGTTTTTCCGACGCCGATTACGTCATGCCCGGCGCCTATTTGCTGGATATCAAAATCAACCAGAAAACCTTGCCGCAGCGCAGCATTCAATATTATCCGTCGCCGGATAAAAAGGATCGCTCTCGCGTCTGTCTGCCGCCGGATCTGGTCGAGAAAATGGCGCTGAAAGAAGACGTCCTCAAAAAAATCACTCTGTGGCACGACAACAGCTGCGCCGATATCAGCGGCATCAAAGGGGCGACCATCTCCGACCGCATCGGCGGCGGCGTCTTGGCCATCACCATCCCGCAGGCCTGGATGAAATATTCCGATCCGGACTGGACACCGCCGGAGCAGTGGGACGACG
Organism: Serratia sp. Ser99; assembly: GCF_024519545.1. NCBI lineage: Bacteria > Pseudomonadati > Pseudomonadota > Gammaproteobacteria > Enterobacterales > Yersiniaceae > Serratia > Serratia sp. Ser99. The sequence goes on from NZ_JALJRT010000011.1 coordinate 132,879, forward strand.
GCATTCCCGGACTGCTGCTGGACTACAGCATCAGCGGCCAAGTCGGCAAGCAGAGCCACAATAACAACACCGCCGAAAATCTCAGCAGCTACGGGACGGTGGGGGCCAACCTGGGTGCCTGGCGCCTGCGCGCCGACTATCAGGCCAATTACAATCAGCAGGCAGGCGAGCGCGATAACAACTTCGACTGGAACCAGATCTACGCCTACCGCGCGCTGCCGATGCAGGCTGCCAAGCTGACGCTCGGTGAAATCTTTCTCGACTCGGGGGTCTTTGATTCTTACCGCTTTACCGGTCTGAATCTGGCCAGCGACGAGCGCATGCTGCCGCCAAACCTGCAGGGTTATGCGCCGGAAGTACGCGGCATTGCCAAAAGCAACGCCAAGATCACCGTCTCGCAAGAAGGTCGTACGCTGTACGAAACCACCGTGCCCGCCGGGCCGTTTGCCATTCAGGATCTCAACAGTTCGGTACGTGGCCGGTTAGACGTGAAGGTGGAAGAACAAGACGGCACCGTCTCCACTTTCCAGGTCGACACCGCCACCATCCCTTACCTGACGCGCCCCGGCTATGTCCGCTACAACGTCGCGGTGGGTAAGCCTTCGGCATACGATCACCGCACGCAAGGGCCACTGTTTTCCGCCAGCGACTTCTCCTGGGGGCTGACCAGCGCCTGGTCGCTGTACGGCGGCGCCCTGCTCGGCGGCGATTACAACGCCTGGGCGCTTGGCCTGGGTCGCGATCTTAACGTGTTCGGCGCCATGTCGGTGGACGTGACGCAGTCCATCGCCCGTTTGCCCAATGAGCCTACCGCCAGCGGCATGTCGTTCAAGGTCAACTACGCCAAGCGCTTCGATGAGCTGAACAGCCAGATCACCTTCGCCGGCTACCGCTTCTCACAGCGCAAGTTCATGAACATGTCGCAGTATCTGCAAGAGCGCTACAACGACTATGACGAACGCTACAACGGCCGCCAAAAAGAGCTGTACACCATTACCGCCAGCAAAACCTTTATGGCGGAAGACAGCGCCAAGGCGATCACCGCTTACCTGACCTATTCGCACCAAACCTATTGGGATGCCAGGGCGCAGGATCGCTACGGGTTATCCGCCAGCAAGCTGTTCAACGTCGGCAATGTCAGCAACGTGACCGCATCGCTGTCGGCCTACCGTACCACCTATCACGGCCGCACCGATGACAGCGTGATGCTGAACTTCAGCGTGCCGATCGGCGATCGCCGCCGGCTCGGTTACTCACTGCAAACCAGCAACAGCGACGTGACGCAGATGGCGTCTTACAACGACTATACCGACCCGAACAACACCTGGCAGGTCAGCGGCGGCTTTAACCAGTCCGGCAAATCGCTGGCCCGCGGCTACTACAGCCATAACGCCTCGTTCGGCTCGCTCAACGCCAGCGCCTCTTACCAGCAGGACAGCTATTCGTCGATCGGCGGGACCTTCCGCAGCGGCATTACCGCTACCCGACACGGCATTGCCGCCCACCAGAACTCCAGCAACGGTGGCAGCCGGATGATGCTGGACACCGACGGCATCGCCGGGGTGCCGATCAACAACGGCCGCGCCTACAGCAACCGCTTCGGCCTGGCGGTGATCTCCGATATCACCAGCTACTACAACACCGACACCCGCATCGACGTCAATACCCTGGCGGACGACGTGGAGGCCACCCGAGCGGTGGTGCAAGGCACGCTGACCGAGGGCGCCATCGGCTACCGCCACTTTGAGGTGGTGAAAGGCAGCAAGCTGCTGGCCACCATCAAGCTTGCCGACGGCAGCGAACCGCCGTTCGGCGCCACGGTGCTGAGCGAAAAAGGCCGTGAGGTGGCGGTCGTGAACGACGGCGGCTCGGTCTACCTGACCGGCGTGCAGCCGCAAGAGCAGCTGGACGTCGCCTGGGAAGGCCAACGCCAGTGCCGCATTGTTATACCGGGCGCCGCCAAGCCGCTGGACCAGCTACTGCTGCCGTGCGCCAAACTGTAATCCGTAACGCAGAGAATTGATGATTATGAACAACGTTCCGTTAGCAAAAATGGCCGCGCTGGGCCTGGCTTTGACCGCAGCAGTACCGGCCGCCAACGCAGCGATATCGCTGGATCGTACTCGCGCCGTTTACCTCAGCGACGCGAAATCAATCAGCCTGAATATCGTCAATGAAAACAAGGAACTGCCTTTCCTGGCGCAGTCCTGGCTGGAAAACGAGCAGCACCAGAAAATCACTTCGCCGCTGGTGGTGTTACCGCCCTTGCAGCGGGTTGAAGCCAATGAACGCAGCGTGGTGCGCATCACCAAGACGCCGGAGGCCGATCGTCTGCCGCAAGATCGCGAGTCGGTGTTCTATTTCAACCTGCGTGAAATTCCGCCGAAAAGCAGTAAAACCAACGTGATGCAGTTGGCACTGCAAACCCAGATCAAACTGTTTTATCGGCCAAAAGCCATCGTCGCGCCAAAAGGCGAAGTCTGGCAGGAGAAGCTGGTATTTCGCAAAAGCACCGGCGGTTTCACCGTTGAAAACCCTACGCCGTTTTACATCACCCTGACCGGCATGACCCGCCAAACGCAGAAACAGGGCGGCGGCGCGCTGGGCGACTTCCAGCCGGTGATGCTGAAACCGAAATCGAGCGAAACCATTAAGGTGCGCGACAACGGCCTCAACAGCTTTGTCATCACCTATATCAATGACTACGGCGGTCACCCGGAGTTGCGCTTCGCCTGTAACGGCAGCGTATGCAACGCCGTGCCCGAGACCAAAAAATAAGGAGATTCCGCATGGCTGAATTCACCGGCGGCCGCCTGCGGCCCCTGCTGATCGCCGCGCTGCTGGTTAGCGGCAGCGCGACGGCGGCAACGCCACTGGGCGTGATCCAAGGCACCACCGGCACCGTCAGCTTTCATGGCGGCCTGCTCAGCTCCCCGTGCAGCCTGACGCCGGACAGCCAGGATCAGTCGATTGATTTGGGTGATGTTAACGCACGCGATTTTCAAAACGCCGGCGATCAGAGTGCGCCGGTACGTTTTCGCCTCTCGTTCCGCAACTGCCTGCTGGGGGCCAAAGCCTTGGCGGATAACCCGACAGGGCAACGTAACGGCGATGCCGGGCAGCTCTATTTGCAGGGTGAACAGGCCGCCACGCTGGTGTTTCTCGGCGAAAGCGATATCAACAACCCCGATCTGCTGAAACTGAACGGCGGCGTACAGGGCATCGGCCTGCGTTTGAAGGATCAGCAGGGCCATGCGCTATCGCTCAACCAGCAGAGCCGGCCTTACATTCTGCAGCCCGGCAGCAATACGCTGTGGTTCAGCGCCAGCGTGGAATCCACGCAGCGAGCGGTGATGGCGGCCGGTTTTTCCGGCGTGGCGCACATTCAGGTGATTTACCTGTGAGGTTCACAAACGTGATGAAAAAAACCTACCTTAACTCCTGCCTGCCGCTGGCACTGGCGCTGACGGCTCCAGCCGTGTGGGCCAACGGCTACGTCACCCCGGACGGCGGAGCGAAACAGTTTTATATCGACCTGAATGAAAGCAATATCACCAACAAGGTCGGTTTTACCAAAGAGTTTCCCTATTCGTTAGGCGGCACTTATACCGGTAAGGTCTATTGCGACACCCCGATCCCCGTTAGCCCACACTTTTATAAGTCGGATTCGGCATTGCCTGCGTCCGAATACGGCAACGGCTATTTAAAACTGAATGACTTCCTGGACTTGAAAGCCGAAGTTTGGATCGCCGGCAATAAAAACGCCTATATCACCGTACCGTTTTATAACGAGTCCAATCTGCTCAACCAGCACTCCTGCAAACCGCCTTATTTGCAGGTCAATAACTATGGCAGTGGCTCCAAAGGCAAAATCACCTTCCGGGTACGCAAAAAAATTATTAACGGCGTACAGATCAATGACCGGCAGATCATCGAGATGTATGGCCGTTTGGGGTCAACCGACGCAGGTTTCGGCCCCAATCCGATGGCGCAGGTGTTTATTCAGTCCGCCATTCTCTACGTGCCGGATAAATGTGTGGTGAACGAAGGCCAACTGATCAACGTCGAGTTCGGTGAAATCGGCGGCAGCAATCTGAACGGCGCCAGCTACCCACAAAGTATCCCGGTGCGCTTCCAATGCGAAGGCGGCAGCTTCGAAGACGGTACGCTAAACATCAAACTGGCGGTCTCCGGCACCCCGGCGCCCTTCACCAATAACGCATTTAAAACCGATAAAACCGACCTCGGTATCGAGATCAAACATAACGGCCAGTTGGTGATCCCGAATGAGTTTTACCCGGTGCCAAATATCGGTAACGGCGGTAGCTGGAACCTGGTTGCCGCGCCATTGGCCAACGGCGGTAAAGAAATCGCGGAAGGGGAATTCAACGCCTCTGCCACCATTGTGGCGGCCTTCGAGTAATTCAGGGAGAAACAGACGATGCGTTTACGCGCTTTAGCGATGCTCAGTTGCACGCCGCTACTCTTTTCGGCACTGCCGACGCTGGCGGATACCGAGCTGGTCGGCTCACCGCTGCAGTTCCACGGCACCGTGGTGAGTCGCCCCTGCAATATCGAACCGCAATCGGCCGATCAGGTGGTGGAAATGGACACGGTGATCGTCAAAACCCTGTACCGCTACGGCCATAGCAACCCGGTGCCGTTCAACATCAAGTTGACCGACTGTAAAACGGCGGTGTTTAAAACCGTCAATGTCACCTTCAGCGGGAACGAGGACAGCGAACTGCCGGGCAAGCTGGCGATTAATAACGGCGCCAACGGTGCCGCGATCGCCCTGTTTGACAGCAAGGGCGCGGACATTGATTTGAACCAGGCCACCAGCGCGGTGACGTTGCAGGACGGCGCCAATATCCTGAATTTCACCGCCTATGTGCAGGGCCATCCCAGCGCGATACAGAATAAAACCATTACCGAGGGTGAGTTCAGTTCGGTAGCCAATTTCGTACTGGCTTATCAGTAAGTCGGCGCCGCAGGAACACGTCATGATGTCCAAATCTAAAGCAGCCTGGTTATTCGGGTTGGCGGCATTTTATTGCCTGATCGCCATGCACATTTACTGGCCCAATCGCGGCGGCAGCGGATTCTATCTGCCGTGGAATCTGGTCGGCGGGATCTTCATCGCCCTGTTGATCATAGGTGCGATGCTGTTCAGCCGTCCGCCGCTGGCCACCTCCGGCTTCTTTAACCTGCTGGCGTCCGGCAGCCTGATTTTGCTCCTGCCGCTATTGTGGGCTCAACAGCCCTGGTTAAGCGAAGCCTTGCCGCGCCTGATGGGATTGGTGCTGGGCGTTCTGGCCTACTTTGCGCTGCTGCAAATCCCGCTCGATCGCCGGTGGCGGCGCAGGCTATTGATGCTGCTGCTGGCAGCGACGGTTATCGAAGCCTTGCTGGGCCTGGTGCAATACAGTTTGCTGCAGCCGGGCAACTGGATGGGCTACAACACCCTGAAAAACCGCCCTTACGGCATCTTCCAGCAGTGGAACCTGATGGCCAGCTTTATGGCTACCGGCCTGGCGTTGGCGCTGTATCTGCTGAGCGCCCGTCGCCCTTTGTCGCGCAGTTTGCAATGGCTGGCCGCCGCCATACTGCTACTGGCACCGCTGTTGTTGATCGTTATCGCCTCCCGCGTCGGACTGCTGGCGGCCCTGCTGCTGTCTCCGCTCCAACTGTGGATGTTGTACCGCCTTAATCGCCGCCGCGCCGGCATCGCCCTGCTGTTGTTGATGGCCGGGGTAAGCGCCGGGCTGTTGCTGGTGATGCTAAATGGCGCTACGCGGGCGCTTATGCTGCCGGAACCGATTTTTTACCGACTTACCTACTGGCAAGAGGCGCTAGACATGATCGCCGAGCGTCCCTGGTTAGGTTGGGGTTACGGCCATTTTCAGCACGATTTTCTGCATCATTTTTACACCACTCACAGCAGCGGTATGGAAAGCGTTGCCATCAGCCACCCGCACAACGAGATATTGCTGTGGGGCGTCGAAGGCGGTCTGCTGAGCCTGGGCGGTATCGCCCTGATCGTCTGGGGACTCTGGCGTTTGCTGCAGCGCACCCGCGCCCTTGCATTACGGCCCGCGCCTTGGCTGGCGGCGTTGCCGATCCTGCTGCACATGATGGTGGAATACCCGCTTTATCTCTCCGCCGCCCACGCGGTGCTGCTGCTGGTGATTCTGCGCGTTAGCGACCTCCGACGCCGTTTGCGGCTGCCCTCCCATTCGCAGCTCCCGCTGCGGCTGACCACTGCGGGCATCGCTGCATTGATGGTGCCGTATCTGCTTAACGGCCTGCACAGCGCGCTGATCATTACCGCTGTGGAAAAAAGCGGCCTGCGGCAATTCGACCCCATGAGCCAGGTCATCACACCGACGCCCTGGCAGGTCCGTTACGACTATGACATGCAGTTGCGACAGCTGCTGCAATACCCGCAAACCCGCGATATGGCTACGTTGCTGAGCTACCAGCAATGGGCTGAAAACGAAATCCGCGTGCGGCCAGACGCCAATATTTACATCAATTTGATGGCGGTCAGCCGGCTACTGCAACAGCCCCAGCGAGCCGCCGATCTGCAACGCCAGGCCAAGCGACTGTTTCCGCACGATGCGCGCTTTGAGGAGTAACTATGCTTAATATCCGGTTCACCCTGTTGGGCAGCGATAACTTTTATCAGCTCGGACTGCGCCTGCTGGTAGAGGATTACCTCCATAACCTGAATGCAAGCAGCCGCGGCGCCTCGGCCGATTTGCTAAATATGGAGCCGATAGAAATCGTCTTCCGCACGCTGGAAGACAGCTGCGGCTGTGCCCGCTGCTACCAGAGCCCTTATCAGACGCCGCGCCATCGGCAAATGACCGTGCTGATCCTCAACGACCGCGATGCTCACTACGAGCACAAGCATCCGGCGCTGTTTAGCATTAATCGGCGCGATGATGATGCCGTCGTTCGCGCAAAACTGCAGTTGGCGCTGGAACGCTTCTGCCAGCAGCCCTGGGTCGCCCTGCACGCCAGCGGCATCTGGAAATGCCGACAGTGCCGTATTGCCGCCCTGAGCAGCTGCGAAAAGAAGGTGCTGAAGCTGATGAGCTCCGGCATGTCCGCCTGTACCATCGCCGGTATGCTGCAGCGCAGCCAGAAGACCATCAGTGCCCATAAGCGCTCGGCAATGCGCAAGCTGAACGTCCACAAAAGCATCGAATTGAACAAGATGCTGCTGAATCAATTGGGATTGAACTGAGTGGCCTGCGCAGTCAGGCCGGTGCGAATTTACGCTGCAGGAAAATTTCCGCCAGCATGCACCGCGCCCCGCCGCCGCCCAGATCCTCAATGATATCAATAGGTCCAAGCGCCAGGCGCGCATAGCTGCCGAGCAGCGTTTGCTGCTTCGGGGTGAAATGAGCCCAGGCCCGGGTGGACATGGCGTAAACCGGGTGGCCGTCTTTGGCGCGCAGCTCTAGCACGTTGCACGCAAAGGCCTCCATCTGGGCAAAACTGACATCGATAATGGTTTTTCCACTGCGTGTGAGCGAGGCGATCAGCGCACTTTTTTGCGTTTCGTTGCGGATGCTTTCAAGGCAAACAATGGCATATTCCGCACCGACGCTCAGCATCACGTTGGTGTGATAGATGGGCCGATTATGGCGGTCAGCAGCCTCGAACCAGACAATCTGGTAGCCGGAGTGTCGTTCAAATTCGCGGCCTACCTCCGGCGAACTGCGTGAAGACCGGCAGGCGTAAGCCAGCTTATGCCGGTGATCCAGGATCAGCGATCCGGTACCCTCCAGAAAGCGCCCCGCCAGTTCGTGGGCGGAAAGATCAATTTGCCGTTCAACCACAAAATCATTGGCGAGCTGCGCGATAATGTCCAGGCGGCGCTCCCGTCGTCGGTTCTTCGCTTCCATCGGAAAGGTGAACAGGCTGCCGTCCCCCAGCAGAGCAATCCAGTTATTGGGAAATAACGCATCCGGCGTTTCCTGCCCGCCAGTATCTTCTATCACCGTAACGTCGATACCGGCTTGCGTCAGTGCGTCGACGTAATCATTGAAGGCAGTTAATGCCAACGTTGCCTGATTTTCATTATGTTCCGTGATTTTTTGAAAGAAGTTGCTGTGCCGGGTTTCTTGATTGGCGGCGAAGCCGAATGGCCGCACCATTAAAACGGATTGGGTGGTTTGCATGATGTTTCTCACAGGGTTCGGGATAGCGACGCCGCCCTATTATGGAAAATCAATTTGACGCCAAACAGTGTGATAACTGGCTAAATTGCTCTATATTTTTACAAATCGCCACTTCGAACCGACACTTTGACACCATGAACGATACCGACCGCCAAATCCTCGCGCTGCTGCGCGAAAATGCCCGTAGCTCGGTGACCGAACTGGCCAATAAGGTCCGGGTATCACGCGCTACGGTGCAAAAAAGAATTGAGGCGCTGGAGGCGCAAGGGATCATTACCGGCTACACCATCCGTGTAAAACCGGGGGTGGAACATAACCGCATCCGCGCCTGGATGTCCGTGGCGGTCGAAGGCACCAAGGCGCAAAGCGTGTTGCAACAGCTGCGCGGCGAGCCCGCGGTGTTTACCCTGCACACCACCAACGGCAAGTGGGATATTTTGGTGGAGATCCGCACCGACAGCCTGGAGAACTTCGACAAAATCCTGGGGCGAATTCGGCGCATTGCCGGCATTTCCAGCACCGAAACCAGCATCCTGCTGTCGACACACAAGGCCTGACTTAAGGTTTGTGCCGATGGAACATCGCCGCGAGCATTTCCACGATCAAAGCCGCGTAGCGGCCGTCGGGATCCAGATCCGGGTCGAATACCGATACCGTCATGCCGCAGCACAGCGGATTTTGCAGCAGCTTAGCCCCGATATTTTCCAGCCAAAGACGATCGATACCGGGGCTGCCGGGGGAATCCACCGCTGGCATCACGGCCTGATCCAGCACGTCCACATCAAGGTGCAACCAAAATCGCCACGCTGGTTCGGCGGCCAGCATCTGGTCGATATGCCGTATAATTTCCGCCCTGCCCATCAGGTTGGCGGCAAAAACATCGATACGCGTGATGGCAGTCTGATTGATATCCGGCCAGGCGAAGTCCGCGTCGCGGCACTCTCGCTCACCCAATTGTAAAACCTGGCGATCCGGTACCAACGGCCCCACCACGCCGGGCCATTCGGTCAACAACGCCTCCCCGCGGCCGGTTGCCAATGCCAGATCCATCCCCGCCACCGCGCCCAACATCTGCTGAGGGTCGTAGTTGCCGGGATGACGAAAGTCGCTGTGCCCATCAATGTGCACCAGCGAAAGTGGCCCTGCGCGGCGTGCCCCCGCCAGCGCGCCCAACAAAATTGAGCAGTCACCGCCAATCACCAGCGGGAAGTCACCACGCGCTTGCACCGCGGCCACCTCTGCAGCCAGCTCTAAATTGAAAGCGCGAATGGCATGGCCATTCCGTATGCGGGTGCCCGAGGGGGCCAGCGGAGAATAGGTCGGCGACACTAACTCATGGATGGCCTCCGCCGCCAGCCGTTGAGCCAACCCCTGTGCCATCAGCGCCTGTGGCGCTCGCCAGGTACCGGGGATATGGCCGGGCCACAGAGGGCGCAGCCCCAGATTGGTCGGGGCCAGAATGATCTGCATGCGGGTCACCTAATGAAAAACTCTCTTCAAGCCAGCTTAGCCTATGAGTCGGTTTTCGCCTCACGGCATCAGGAAACAGGCTGCGGTATTGCCACGATAAACAGGCTCTATGCGTTTTCTGCCTCGCCCATTAAAGCAAGAGGTGCCTTTTTACGCCTGTCCTTGGCCGTTTGCCGCTTTAGTTCGCGGGTTACCATGACCGTTTATGCGTTTATCGGTAACAGAACAAGGTGCTTGGCAGTGGGAAAACCCTTTTTACGCAGTGGCCGTTTGGATGATGTGCTTGCATTGGGCGAGAATGGACAGCCGGTTTACGCCTGCGCGTTGCAGCTGCGGGAAACTCTGCGCATTCGTCAACAGCAGCCGGCCGCTGATTGTCTGGCTATCCCGCAGCCGAACGAGGCGGGCACTCACATTGACTGGTACTCGCCTTTCCCTGGAAAAGTCACCTCCTGGCTGGCGGCGAACGAGGCTCAACGCGCTCAGGCCGTGCACCTGTTGGAGCGCAGCCTGGCAACCTTCAACGCCCTGATCGCCGAGACACAAACGACCGCCCATCCCAGCCAACGCCTTTTCGGCGCCTTGTTAAGCAAGGCGATGCAAATACCCGATCCCAACCATGTTTATCTGGTCGACGATAAACCGGTGCTGACCTTTTGGGGCTTTATCAGGCCACAGGCACAGTGTCAGGACGATCCGCTGGCCTGCCTGCGCCCAACCGAAGAGCCGGCAGAAAAACCGACGCCAATTGCCGCCAGTCCGCGCGTAGAGGCGGCCCCCGAGCCTCAACCTGCTGCGGAACCCGCAGCCCTGACGCCAGAAATTATCCTCGCGCCGGTGCGCCGGCCGTGGCGCCGCTATGTGTGGATGGCGCCAGTGATAGCGATCATGGCCTTGTTGGCGGGTTGGCTGAGCCAAACGAATCCCCCACCAGCCACATCTCCGGCGGTGCTGGCACCATCACCTTCGCCTGTCGGTGTCGCCAAGCCGATCCCCAAGCTGCATCTGCCATTGGCACACGCCACGCTAATGCCGCCGCCGCCCGTCCCGGTGGTGTTGCCGCCGGCGGACAAAAATTCGCTGGTACTGCCAGCCGCAGCGGTCAAGGCCGGCTCCACCCGTTTTCTCAACGGCAGATGGCGCGCGACGGTGGCGTTGAAAGATCCGCTGACCGGCAAACGGCCCAGCCTGCAATACCGTCTCAATAACGGAAAAGGCACCGCCAGCATCACCTACGGCGATACCATCACCTGCCGGGCGCCGATAGAGGCCGGGCTGATGCAGTCAGGCAATCTGGTGATCAACAGCCGCACCAAAGCGCGTTGCAGCGACGGCAGCCGCTACCCACTGCCGGAAATCGTCTGCAGGCAAAATGAGACCGGCCCGGCGGAATGCACCGGCCGTTACGCTGCGGACACGGTTTATCCCATGACGTTAAAGCGCGAGAGTAAATGATGCTGGCCCCCCTTACGGACTATAAAAACGCCATTACGCTGATTCAGGACAGCGGCATCCAATTTCTGGACTTTGCCCTGACGCCGGTTTTGGATGCCGATTTTCCGGGCAAGTTTGTCCGCCAGACGGCGAGTGGCCCACTTTTACGCCTGCAGTGGCATGCCGACAGCGGCAAATACCTGTTGCCCGCGCAGCCGGGGCAGGTCGATGAAGTGGTGCGCCCTGAATTCAGTTATCCCCTGCAGCAATCTTTGCGGCTGTTGGATAAGACCTGGCTGCCACTGCCGTTCTTTCGCTACACCCCTTCCGGGGCGTTTCTGGCCGGGCCGGACAACTGGGCACGCATGCAGCTCCTTCAGTTGGATACCCCCGATCAGGACGGCAACTCGCTGCGGGTGGTGCTGGCATTCGATACCCGTATCGCGACGCCAGGCCAGGAGGCGTTAGCCCCGAGCGAAAGCGATCTCGACACCGGACTAAGCTTCGCGCTGGCCCACCGCAATCACGATCTGGGCGATTTTCTCGATCTGACCTGGGTGGACGGTTGGCTGCGCGAAGCCTTTACCGAAGGCGCCACCACGCTGGAACAACGTGCCGAAGCTCAGATCTACACCGGGTTGAAAACTTTCGAATATCAGGCGCACTACCTTAACGTGTTGAACATGCTCGGCGACCAACTGGCGGTGCCGCAGATAAAGATCATCGCGGCTACGCTGCAGCAGCCCGCGGTCAACGTGGACGTGATTCTGGACGTCGGCAACTCCCACACCTGTGGCGTGCTGGTCGAAGACCATCCGGAAGAAAGCAACGGCCTGAAGCAGACCTATGAACTGCAGCTACGCTCGCTCAGCGCGCCGCACTGCGTGTACAACGAACTGTTCGAAAGCCGGGTCGAGTTTTCTCAGGTCTCGTTCGGCAAGCCCGGCCTCTCGTTCCAGAGCGGGCGCGACGACGCCTTTGTCTGGCCTTCCATCACCCGCGTGGGCCGCGAGGCCGCACAGCTGGCGCAACAACGGCAGGGCAGTGAAGGCACCACCGGTATTTCCAGCCCCCGCCGCTACCTGTGGGACGAAGAACGCTATGCGCCTGGCTGGCGTTTTAACGGCAAGCAGGAGCCGATGGCCACCGCCGCTCCCTTGACCACCCTGTTAAACGATGAAGGCGTTCCGCTTTCTGCGCTGCCGTTAGCGGAACGGCTACCGGTATTCGCCGCCCATTACAGCCGCAGCGCGGTTATGACGCTGATGCTGACCGAGTTGCTGGCGCAGGCGCTGATGCAGATCAACAGCGTCGCCCAACGGGCAAAAATGCCGAATGCCACCGCCCCGCGCCGCCTGCGAACTATCATCCTGACATTGCCTTCGGCGATGCCGAAACCGGAACGGGAAATTTTCCGCCGCCGTATGCAGGAAGCGATTGGCCTGGTGTGGAAAGCCATGGGCTGGCACCCGCTGGACGCACCGTTCGACGGCAAGCAAACCCGCTTCCCCGTTCCGCAGGTGCACATGGAATGGGACGAGGCGACCTGCGGCCAGATGGTTTATCTGTACAACGAAACCCAGGTGAACTTCACCGGCCGTACCGACACCTTTTTTGCCAGCATGGCCCGACCGGATCGCCCTTTGGCAGCCGATGAACCGGCAGGAAAAACGCTGCGTATCGCCTCCATCGATATCGGCGGCGGCACCACCGATCTGGCAATCACCCAGTACAGGCTGGACGATGGCGTAGGCAATAACATCAAGATCAACCCTCGCCTGCTGTTCCGCGAAGGCTTTAAAGTCGCCGGTGACGATATTTTGCTGGACGTGATCCAGCTGTTTATCTTGCCCGCCGTGCAGCAGGCTATCGAGGACGCTGGGGTCGCGGCCCCGGTGGCCGTGATGGATAAGCTTTTCGGCAATGAAGGCCGCATGGACGGATTTTCCACCCTGCGCCAACAGGCCGCGCTACAGATTTTCATGCCTGTCGGGCGTGCGTTGTTGGCAGCCTATGAGGATTACGACCCGCTGGATGCCCAGGCCGAAGTGGCCGCCAGCCTGGGCGATCTGTTGCCTCAAGCCCCAACCCCGCAAGTGCTGGCGTTTATCAACGGCGAGATCCAGCGCGAAACCGGCACTTCTTCTTTCGATATTTTGCACACGCCGCTGGTCGTCCGCCTGGGTGACTTGCACAGCGCCTTCTTGTCTGACCGGATCGGCATTGGCCGCTGCCTGCGGCTGCTGTGTGAAGTGGTGGCGCTGTACGCCTGCGATGTGTTGCTGCTGACCGGCCGCCCGGCACGTTTCCCCGGCGTCCAGGCCCTGCTGCGCCATCTGCAGCCGCTGCCCGCCAGCCGCATCTTGCCGCTCGAGGGCTATCACACCCGCAGTTGGTATCCGTTTAACAAGCGTGGGCGTATCGATAACCCCAAATCCACCGCCGCCGTGGGAGCGATGCTGTGCCTGCTGGCCATCGACCTGCGCCTCGAGAGTTTTTACTTCAACGTTGGGGATTTCCAGCCCTATTCCACCGTTCGCCATCTGGGCATGCTGGACGGCAATAACATGCTGGCGGACGATGACGTCTACTATCGCGATATCGATCTGGATCGCGCCGATTTTGCGCTGGATCCCGCCGGCTGCTTCCAGTTGCGCGGTCCTTTGCGCCTTGGGTTCCGTCAGTTGGACAACCCGCGCTGGCCGGCATCGCCGTTATATACGCTGACCATCACCGATCCCCTGTTGGCACGCAAGCTGGCTGGCGATGCGGTCATCAGCCTGCGGTTGGCCATTACCGGCAGTGAAGCGCAAGGTGCCGAGGGCGTTAAAATTGCCCACGCCATGCTGGCCGACGGCAGCCCGGTTCACGCACATCAGCTACAGCTTAAACTCAATACCCTGGCTGCCAGCGCCTCTGGTGCAACCCATTACTGGATCGACAGCGGGAGCATTTATCAACGATGAAACCTATCACTTCAGACCCGATAAACCGCCTCAGCGACGGAATTATCCAGGCCATTGACTGGGTCGCCGGCGCACGGCAACAGTCGGCTCGCCTGGACCGGGAAGCCGATAACCTGACGATCCGTTTGCGCCGCAGCTACAATCGGGCGCGGAAGTTGGACACCGCCACGCCTCACCGCGTCGCCATCGGCCTTTATGGTCATAACGCGGCTGCCAAAGCCCACCTCTTGGCGGCATTGGCCCCCGGCGCCGCGCTGCTTTCAGAGGATTGCCCGCTGGCAGTACGCTACTGCGCGCCCGTCGTCGTAGCATCTCCAGCTTATCCGGTGAGCATCACCTTGCTGGATAACGCGCAGTTGCTCGCCATAACGGCCAGTGCAGCATTGATGAACGGCTTTCGCCCGGATGGAGACGCACGAGCCATTGCCGCACACCTGAATACATTGGAACGCCATCGCCAGCCCATGGCGATTGACGGCATGGACAGCAATGCCATCGTGGCGCTGTGGGACACTCTTCGTCACCACGGCGGCAAATGGCAACAGGCGCTGGACCGCCACTTCTGGCCGCAGGCCGTCTCATTGGCCCCCTATCTGAGCATTGACGACCGGGCCCGCCTGTTCGCACCGCTGTGGGGTGAAGACCCGGCGCTGACCATGCTCTATCGTCAGTTGGCGCATAGCCTCCAGACGCTGGGCTGCAGTGAACGCGTACAGGCCGCTCTACAAGCTTTGGATCCCGATACGGGTATTCAGCATGCCCACGCGGTCACCACGCCAGCCGAGGTGAAACTTTCCGTACTGACAGAAAACGGCGCCGTCGTGGACGTCGCGCAGGCCGATCTGGCGTGGTTAGCTGCCGAAGTGGCAACACTTCTGCCCGCTGGGCTGCCCGTCGACGCTGAGCTTCTCGACATTCCAGCCAGCCTCCGTCGTTCAGATGGCGATCTGACATGGCGTATGCAACAGGCCAAACGCGCCAATCTGCTGACCCACTACGCCGATAATCTGCAGGCCAGTCTGTTGCTGGTCAGCGATGCCGCCGGCACGCCACAGGAGGCCAGTCGAACCGGCCATGCGCTGGCCTACTGGGTTAAACGCACCCAGGGGGAAAGTGCTGCGGTACGCAGCCGTCGTAAGCCCGGTTTAATCTGGGCAATCACGCCGTTCGACGCGTCGCGCGAAGGGAAAGCCCGCCCCGACGACGCCGTTCAGCGCTACGT
Source organism: Serratia sp. Ser99 (assembly GCF_024519545.1). Taxonomy (NCBI): domain Bacteria; kingdom Pseudomonadati; phylum Pseudomonadota; class Gammaproteobacteria; order Enterobacterales; family Yersiniaceae; genus Serratia; species Serratia sp. Ser99. Next base: position 148,163 of record NZ_JALJRT010000011.1, read on the forward strand.
CGGTGAGCCCGGCGACAGTTGGGCCACCCTGCTGGCCATGGATGAACGCGACTGCCGCCGCATGACGGACTATTTGATGGCGCAGGCGCGCCCGGCATTGAAACAAGCGCGCATTCAGGAACTGCAACAAGAATTGCGGCGTGAGCTGAGTGAAAGCCTGCTCGGCAACTGGCTTGCCGCAGCGGATCCGCAGCGTGTGCAACAGCGCAGCCAACAACTGCTGCGAGCCTTGCAGGCGCAGGCTGGGGCGCATGGTGAATTGCTGGAATGGCTGTTACCGCAGCGCGACAGGCTGCGCCAACTCTTCGTGCAGCAACAGCATGCTTCACCGGCACCGACTGTCGCCGCACCGCCGTTCGACGTGGAGATCGACCTGTTTGGTGAGGAAGATAGCGCCGCGACCGGCTCGGTGGAACATGGACGTTCTTCCTTTGCCCAAAAGGTATTCGCCGACTGGGTTAATCATCTGCGTTGCCTGCCGGACAATGCCCAACTGCTGACCCTGTTGGGCGTCGAAAAACCGCAGCTGGAACTGCTGGTTGATGCGCTGATTAGTGCCGCCTGCCGCCTGGAGATTGACGCAACGCTGGAGCGCGCATTGGCCGCAGGTACCCTGCCGGAACAGGGGGAGGATCGTCAGGTCAGCCAGGCGCTGACGGTATTGAGCGATTTCGTTGCCTGGCTGGGCTTCCAGCAGCGCGAGGCGGCTTTACGCCCCGCCAGCCGCATCAATCCCGGCCAGCCAATCTTTACCCCACCACCGCAGCCCGCGGTCGACTGGGGCAATCAGCAACGCTTGACCAAACTGGCGCCCACGCCGGCGAAAAATGCCGCCTTCTATATCTACGACTGGCTGGTCGGGCTGCAGCGACTGCTGGCGGAAAATGCGCAGGCGGGCTCTACACTCGCAGCCGCGCCGCATGCCGCGCTGGAAGCCATAGTGGCAACCCTTGCCGGCAATGACGGGCACTGACAAATTCAGGTAGGGCCACGTAACTTAGTGCAGGTAACGACGCTGCAACGTGAAAGGCGACGGGTATATTATACTGATTAATTATCCGTCGATCTGAGGACATCAGCGTGCGCCCATTCAGCCTGAAGAAAATCGATCACCTGGTACTGCGCGTCACCGACCTGGAAAAAAGCCTTCAATTTTATACCCAGATACTGGGGTGTGAAATCGCCAGACGGCGTCCCGATCTGGGGCTGGTGCATCTGCGCGTCGGCGTTTCCATGCTTGATCTGGTCGACGTCGACGGCGTGCTGGGGAAAAAAGGCGGCCAGCATCCCGATGCTCGCCAGCAGAATGTCGATCATTTCTGTTTGCGCATCGAACCTTTCAACGAGGGCGAACTGTTAGCGTATTTGCGATCGCAGGGGATCAGCGTTGATCCCCCCGAATCCCGATTTGGCGCAGAGGGCGACGGGCCGTCTCTCTATTTCACCGATCCAGACGGCAATCGCGTGGAGCTGAAAGGCCCTGCGGCGTAGCGTCGCAAGGATATTCCGCAGAGTTGAATGATTGGCTCCCGTCGCCGGCTTAACCCTAGTACCTGATACCGTGCAGCGCCATCAGCGCCTCGACGCAGGGCTGATGCTCAGCCACCCACCTGCGCGCCGTATTGTGCTGCTCCCACTTGATGTCCGTCAGGTGCGCCATGTCAAAACGCGGCATATCCTGCTGATCCAACGGATAAAGGTGCGGGCGTACGATTTCAAACATCGCCTGCCCGCAGGCTGAGATTGCCGCGATGACTTCGGGATCCTGCGTGGCAAGATCCTGTTTGAAGTAAAACCGGAAAGGATAAGCCGACGCAGGCGGCTGGACATGCCGGGAATCCAGCCCCAGGCTGCTGAGATAGGTATGCGTAAGCGAAGGAGCTTGCTCATTTTCGCTACGGGGGATCATGATCACCGGATAACTTTCCAGTACGCCGGTCTTGGGCGAGTCTTGCTTGAAAATAGAGTTGAAGAACGCCTGATCGACCGGAATTTCCGACGTATCCATGCCATTTTCAAGCCGATCGCGATAATACTCGCGCATCTGCGAAGAGAACATCACGCCGTAGCCGCTTTTTCCTGTGGGTTGAATATCGATTTTGAGGAAATCGTAAACAGGTAATGCCTGGCTATCCGCTTCATGTTCCGCACGGCAAAAAACTGACAAATACGACAATTGCAATGAGGCAGTGGGCAGCGCAGAAGGATAATTGCTTTTAAACAGCGTATTGGCGCGGTTCAGGAACCAGGTCAGGGCTTCTGGACCACTGTGTGCCAGATCGTTGATATTGTTATAGCGCAGGAAACCATTGGCGTGGTTTTTTAATTCTGTAACCTGAAGTTCTGGGGTAATAGGTATTTGCCGAACAAAGAAAACGCCATTCATAATAATTTCTCACTCGAAAACATGAAAAATAATTATAGATGAGGTTTTTCACTCGCTGTAAATAATAAAAATCAGGTTATCCACCATTAATTAAATCAATTTAGACAGAATAATTAAACTAAAAATAATACCAAAAAACTTGATTTACAAATAATTTAAATACCGCTAAATACAATAAATTGAATATCGACGAATTACTCTGTTTCGTGCGGTACGCATGATTTATTTATCGGTCTTAAATCATAATTTTATTTGCTGCGTCGGTTCCACCCGACGCAGCAAATGCCGGCTTTTACATCACCCCGGCGGAAATTATTGCTTTTGAGCCGCCAGCGCCTGAGCGCAAGCCCAGGCAGAACTCCAGGCCCACTGGAAGTTATATCCCCCCAGCCACCCTGTCACATCCACCACTTCGCCAATAAAGTACAGGCCCGGCACCTTGGCGGCCTCCATGGTCTTGGAGGACAGCTCTTTGGTGTCGACGCCGCCGAGCGTCACTTCCGCCGTGCGGTAGCCTTCGGTACCGTTGGGTTGTACGCGCCAATTCTGCAAGATTTCCACCAACGCTGTCTGCTGCGTCGGATTCAGTTGCTTTAATGTCGCTTCCGGCAGTTGGCCCAACGTCTGCAAACATTCCACCAACCGCTTCGGCAGGTGCAGCGCCAGGGTATTTCTCAGGCTTTGATTAGGGTGTGCCTGACGTTGCTCATTGAGGAAGCCCGCCAGATCAAGCGTAGGAAGTAAGTTAACACTCACAAACTCACCGGGCTGCCAGTAGCTGGAAAGTTGCAATACCGCCGGCCCGGACAGGCCACGATGGGTAAACAGTATGCTTTCGCGGAAGCTGACGCCGTTTTCTGCGGTGATCACTGCCGGCACAGAGACACCAGACAGGGTCTGCAAATGCTCCAACAGCGGTTTATGCAGCGTAAAAGGCACCAGCGCGGCGCGCGTCGGCAATACCTTCAGGCCAAACTGCTCCGCTAGCTTATAGCCGAACGGCGTCGCGCCCAGGCCCGGCATCGACAACCCACCGCTGGCCACCACAAGTGAGCGAGCGCTCACTTTCTCACCATTCAGCGCCAGTTCGAAGCCTTCTGCGGTTTTCTCTACGCCCAGCACTTCGCTGCGCAGGCGTGTCGTCACCTGACCCTGCTCGCACTCTTTCACCAGGAGTTCGACCACCTGCTGCGCCGAGTCGTCGCAAAACAGTTGACCCAGGGTTTTCTCGTGGTAGGCGATGCCATGACGGTTGATCAGATCGATAAAGTCCCACTGGGTGTAGCGTGCCAGCGCAGATTTGCAGAAATGCGGGTTATTCGACAGGTAAGCGGCAGGCTCCGTGTACATGTTGGTAAAGTTACAGCGTCCGCCGCCGGACATCAGGATTTTGCGCCCCGGTTTTTTGCCGTTGTCGAGCAGCAGCACCCGGCAGCCGAGTTGCCCTGCCTGCGCCGCGCAAAACATGCCCGCTGCGCCCGCACCTATTACCACGACATCAAACTGTTCCACCTGCGCCTCTCTGAATAAAAACCACAATCGCGACAAAAGGCCGCTATTTTACGCCGTATCGCTACCGGTAACCGACAACTTTACGGCGGCAGATTGTAAAGCCATGCCGCCCTCAACGCCATAGTAAGAAAATATTACAGCGAGACATTCAGCATAACGCGCTGATATTTCATGTATTTGTCATACCAACGCCATCATTTCGTCATATCGAAATCAAAAAAACGTCATATTTTCCTTTTCCCCGGCCCCGGTTGTCACTGATAATGCGCGGCGTTCATGTCCACAAACTGGCGTAACGCTTATGCTGCATTTGTTCGCTGGCCTGGATTTCCATACCGGCCTGATGTTAATTCTCGCATTGTTGTTCGTGTTGTTTTATGAAGCCATTAACGGTTTTCATGACACGGCCAATGCGGTTGCTACTGTAATTTATACCCGTGCCATGCGTTCGCAACTTGCGGTTGTGATGGCTGGCTTGTTCAACTTTCTTGGCGTTATGCTCGGTGGTTTGAGTGTTGCTTACGCCATTGTTCATCTGCTGCCAACCGATCTGTTGTTGAACGTCAGTTCAGCGCACGGATTAGCCATGGTGTTCTCCATGCTGCTGGCGGCTATCATCTGGAACCTCGGCACCTGGTATTTCGGTCTGCCGGCCTCCAGCTCTCATACGCTGATTGGCGCAATTATCGGTGTGGGTTTAACCAACGCACTGATGACCCACACTTCGGTAGTGGATGCGCTTAACGTCCCGAAAATGATCGGTATTTTCCTGTCATTGCTCATCTCGCCGCTGGTCGGCATGATGGTCGCCGGGTTGATGGTGTTTGCCTTGCGCCGCTATTGGAGTGGCACCAAGAAACGCCAGCGTATGCACATGACCCCTGCGGAACGTGAAAAGGTCGACGGCAAACGCAAGCCGCCGTTCTGGACCCGTATCGCACTGATCCTGTCTGCTATCGGCGTCAGCTTCTCGCACGGCGCCAACGATGGTCAGAAAGGCATCGGCTTGATCATGCTGGTGCTGATCGGCGTTGCGCCGGCCGGCTTCGTGGTCAATATGAATGCAACCGGCTATGACATCACCCGTACGCGTGATGCCGTGACCCACCTGCAGCAATATTACCAGCAGCACAGCGACGCCTTGGCGCACGTGGTCACACTGACCCCACTGGTGCCAAGCCCGGATGAGGACGTCTCGCCGGATAAACCTATCGAGTTCCACTGTGACAGCGCGCGCGCTATGCCGGCGATTGAGCTGACTCAGGGCTTGCTGAACAATCTGCAAAGTTACGATCAACTGACGGTAGAACAGCGTAGTCATCTGCGCCGCCTGCTGATGTGCGTAACGGATACCGCAGACAAGATCGCCAAGCTGCCGGAAACCTCGGCCCAGGACCAACGTTTCCTGAAAAACCTGCGTCAGGATCTGCTGCAAACCGTTGAGTATGCACCGATCTGGATTATCGTCTCGGTTGCTCTGGCGTTGTCACTCGGCACCATGGTCGGCTGGCGTCGCGTCGCCACCACCATCGGCGAGAAAATCGGTAAGAAGGGCATGACCTACTCTCAGGGCGTGTCGGCTCAGATGACCGCAGCCTTGTCGATTGGCGTTGCCAGCTATACCGGCATGCCGGTTTCCACCACCCACGTACTCTCTTCGGCGGTAGCCGGGACGATGATCGTGGACGGCGGCGGCGTGCAAAGCAAAACCGTGAAGAACATCCTGTTGGCCTGGTTGTTAACCCTGCCAATCTCGATTCTGCTTTCCGGTTCGCTGTACTGGTTGGCGCTTAAGGTGATCTAAGCAGTTTGCCTGATGAGAAAGGCGGCCCTGGTGGCCGCCTTTTTCTTTGTCTGTTGCAGAAAGAATCGGTCGGATTCAATACCAAATCATCAGCGCAACCAGGCTGATCACCACCAGTCCGCACAGGGCTGAGGTCAGCATAAACTGCCCGCGCACACGCTCACAGCGGCGAATAAACTCCGGATCATGGTGCTCGACATAACGCTGCGAGAAGATATAGCGCACGAGCCGTATCTGCTTGCTCGGCTGGCCATGGGCGGTAAAGAAACCACCGCCGTCGACATATTGATACAGCAGCGGGTCACAGCCGCGCAGAACCACCAACAGCGCGCGCAGAGAAGAGTAATACCGCACCATGTTTAACACACACACCACACACAGAGCCCAAAACAGCGCGACGGTACTGATCATGATTGCCTCCTCAAGGCGTTGTTATCCACGGCGCTCCGCCGGGTCCAACTGCCCTACCTCTATCACCCATTACTGCTGGAGCTTACCGCTCCGATCCCCTTTGCACAGCACAGGCCGCGCATAACCCACCGCCTCTGGAAACACCCCATCGCCATGCAGATGCACACGCGCAGGTTTGATACAGAGGAGAAATGATAAGGCCTATAGTCATTATTGTAGGTTAATGAAACGCAAACTGGCCTGAGCAGTAGATAAAATTTACCGCAAGCCATCCATTTGTCATCCATCTATTGGTTATAACTGATAACCGCCCTGCCTGAGGCCGCCGGAGTTTTCCACTGCCCTAAAGGGCATTTGGGGCTATACTCTGTTTAAGAATGCTTATATTTCAATCGGTCAACCCAGCAACCGCATCATGGGCGATAGGCTTTTCTGCCCAGCGGGTGTAAAACTGACGGTAGGAAGATAAAGAGAGTTTTTTGATGCGGTGCAGTGTGATCGCCTCAACATATCATTGTGTTATCTGAATGATAAAATGAAACCTGAAGCGCCAGGCTGGTACGCTAAATGCCTGCTAACCTTTTAATCGGCATTATATGGAAGGAGTATTCTCATGGCTTACAAACACATTTTGATTGCGGTAGACCTATCCCCGGAAAGTAAAATCCTGGTGGAGAAAGCCGTATCTATGGCGCGTCCGTACAACGCCAAAGTTTCCCTGATCCACGTAGATGTTAACTATTCCGACCTGTATACCGGCCTGATCGACGTTAATCTCGGCGATATGCAAAAACGCATTTCCGAAGAAACTCACCATGCATTGACCGAACTGTCGCAGAATGCCGGCTATCCGATCACCGAAACCCTGAGCGGCAGCGGCGATTTGGCGCAGGTATTGGTTGATGCCATCAAGAAATACGATATGGACCTGGTCCTGTGCGGCCACCATCAGGATTTCTGGAGCAAGCTGATGTCCTCCGCACGTCAGTTGATCAACACCGTGCACATCGACATGCTGATTGTGCCGCTGCGTGACGAAGACGAAAAAGCCGAAGATTAAGTCGGCGCCGCTAAACAGACTTGCCCAACGCCCGCGATTGCGGGCGTTTTTCATTCCGCCGACATCAATAATCGCTTGATAATCAACCGCCCTCCAGTGATATAGTCGCTAAAGACACAACATCCTCCCCCAGGTTTTATCCATACCAATATTTATAAAAATAATGGGGGAAATTAATAGTATTACCCTATGAATTTCGGGCTGTAGCCGGGCAACAACGCGGCAGCTTGAAAGGAAACGGGTATAAAGGAGTTATCCATGGAAAATACCGTATCGGTAGAGTCTTTCTTGTCCTCGCTTCAACAACATAATCCCCACCAGCCGGAATTTTTACAGGCGGTCAGGGAAGTCTTCACTTCGCTGTGGCCTTTTATCGAGCGTAATCCGCGCTATCGCGAATATGCGCTGCTGGAGCGTTTGGTAGAGCCCGAGCGTACCATCCAGTTCCGCGTCAGTTGGGTCGACGATCGCGGCCAGGTGCAGGTCAACCGCGCCTGGCGCGTGCAGTTCAACTCCGCCATCGGGCCTTATAAAGGCGGCATGCGCTTTCATCCTTCGGTCAATTTGTCGATTCTGAAGTTCCTCGGCTTCGAACAGACGTTTAAAAACGCCCTGACCACCCTGCCGATGGGCGGCGGAAAAGGCGGTTCGGACTTTGATCCCAAGGGGAAAAGCCAGGCGGAGATCATGCGTTTCTGCCAGGCGCTGATGACTGAACTGTACCGTCACCTCGGGCCGGATACCGACGTGCCCGCCGGCGATATCGGCGTTGGCGGTCGTGAGGTCGGCTTTATGAGCGGCATGATGAAAAAGCTGTCCAACAACACCGCCTGCGTGTTCACCGGCAAGGGGCTGTCATTCGGCGGCAGCCTGATCCGTCCAGAGGCCACCGGCTATGGGCTGGTCTATTTCACCGACGCCATGCTGCAACGTCACGGGCTGGGTTTTGAAGGTATGCGGGTTGCGGTTTCTGGTTCAGGTAACGTGGCGCAATACACCATTGAGAAGGCACTGGAGCTGGATGCGCGCGTGATCACCGTATCAGACTCTGGCGGTACTCTGGTCGATGAAGCCGGCTTTACCACCGAAAAACTGGCCCATTTGGTGGAGATCAAGAATCAGCGCTATGGTCGCGTGGAAGATTATGCCCGCGAACGTGGCCTGACCTATCTGGCCGGCCAGCAGCCCTGGAACGTGCCGGTGGATATCGCCCTGCCGTGCGCCACCCAAAACGAGCTGGATTTGGCTGCCGCACAGACACTGATCCGCAACGGGGTTAAAGCTGTGGCGGAAGGCGCAAATATGCCGACCACCATTCAGGCGACCGATGCATTCCTGGACGCCGGGGTGCTGTTTGCGCCGGGCAAGGCGGCCAACGCCGGTGGGGTTGCCACCTCCGGGCTGGAGATGGCGCAGAACGCCGCGCGCATCGGCTGGCGCGCCGAGAAAGTGGATGTACGTTTACAACATATCATGGCGGATATTCATCACGCCTGCGTGGAATACGGCGGCGAGGGTAAGCAAACCCACTACGTACACGGCGCCAATATCGCCGGATTCGTCAAGGTAGCCGACGCCATGCTGGCGCAGGGCGTGTTGTAACAGGTTCATAAGGTGATCTTGTTCACACATTGCTAAAATGCTTCAATGCCGGCGCTCAGTCCGGCATTTTTACCCCTGCAAAACCCGATTGCCCCGCCTCATTTGTTTTAAATATGTAAATAATTATGGTTTTTATTGTTAATTTTATGATGATTTTTCGTGGTAAAATTACCACCAGTGAATTATTCAACAATTAATTAACATTAAAACCGTCATATTTTTACTCCAATGTGCACAGATCACAATTTCCCAACTCTCGTTACGTCCCCTCTTCCATTCCTTTGTAATCTGCTCAGGTGGAAAAACAGCCACCCCTACAGATAAAAAAGGTACAGCGAATGAAATTTAACCTCGCATTATTAAATGCATGTGTGGTTTCTGCGTGCATGTTATCGACAACACCTGCCTTTGCTGCTGAAAAGTACGAGATTGCCGTGGTTGCCAAAGTGACCGGCATTCCCTGGTTCAACCGTATGGAAGTCGGCGTTAACGACGCGGCCAAAAAGCTCGACGTCAATGCCTACCAGACCGGGCCGTCCACCCCAGACCCAGCCGCACAGGTGAAAGTGATTGAAGACCTGATCGCCAAGAACGTCAACGCCATCATCGTGGTGCCTAACGACGCCAAGGTGCTGGAGCCGGTGCTGAAAAAGGCGCGCGAGAAAGGCATCGTGGTGCTGACGCATGAATCCCCGGACCAGCAGATTGGCCAGTGGGACATTGAAACCATCGACAGCGAGAAGTATGCGCAGGCCAACGTCGATGAGCTGGCGAAAGACATGGGCGGCAAAGGCGGCTATGCCATTTATGTCGGCTCGCTGACCGTGCCGTTGCACAACGCCTGGGCGGATTCCGCCATCAAGTACCAGAAAGCCAAATACCCGGACATGTTCGAAGTCACTTCGCGCCTGCCGGTAGCGGAAAGCATCGATAAGTCCTACGCCACCACGCTGGATTTGATGAAAACCTATCCGCAGATGAAAGGCATTATCGGCTTCGGCTCCCTCGGCCCGATCGGTGCCGGCCAGGCAGTCGCCAAGAAACGCGCCAAGGACAAGATCGCCGTAGTCGGTATTGCCATGCCGGCACAGGCCGCGCCTTACCTGGCACGCGGCGACATCAAGAAAGCCCTGTTGTGGGACCCGAAAGACGCCGGTTATGCCCTGGTGACGGTGGCCGATCAACTCTTGCAGGGCAAAGAAGTGACCAAAGATTTGTCGATCGAAGGTTTGGGTAAAGCCGACGTCGACATGGATAAAAAAGTGATTCGGTTTAATAAAATTCTTGAAGTCACCAAAGATAATGCCAAATCGCTAGGATTTTAATTTTCAGTAATATTACGCCACACCGGGAAAGTCATGAAACAACGAAGGGCGCAATATAGTGCGCCCCGAGTTTCAGTCACTACCATAATAAAAACCTGCACAGGTTAACGCTATGACCACATCCACCGCATTTATCACCCTGGAAAATATCAGTAAGAGATTCCCAGGCGTGCTGGCCTTGGACCAGATCAACCTGACGCTAAATATTGGCGAAGTGCATTGCCTGGCCGGGCAAAATGGCTGCGGAAAAAGCACCATCATTAAAATTATTTCCGGCGTTTATCAGCCGGAAAAAGGCGCCAATATTTCGCTTGAGGGTAAACTTTTTCATTCTCTGACGCCGCAGCTGTCCGGCTATTACGGTATTCAGGTAATTTATCAGGATCTGTCGTTATTCCCCAACCTGACCGTGGCGGAAAATATCGCCATTCACCGCTACCTGCCCGGCGGCCATTTCTGGGTGCGCAAGCAGGTGATGCGCCAGACGGCGCTGGATGCCATGGCGCGCGTCGGCGTGCATATCGATCCCGACAAGAAAGTCGAAAAACTGTCGATTGCCGATCGCCAACTGGTGGCCATATGCCGCGCCATTGCCGCCGATGCACGGCTTGTGATCATGGATGAGCCAACCGCTTCGCTGACGCGGCAAGAGGTCGACGGCCTGCTGCGGGTGGTCAACGAACTGAAAGCGGCGGGCATCTGCGTGGTGTTCGTCAGCCACCGACTGGATGAAGTGATGGAGGTCGCCGACCGCATCAGCGTGATGCGCGACGGCAAGCTGGTCGGCACTTATCCCGCCAGCCAGTTGGACAGTCATGAGCTGGCGTTCCTGATGACCGGCCAACGCTTCCATTACAGCCAACTGCCGGCGCTGGCGTCCACCGATAGCGCACCGCTGCTCGAGGTTCGCAATCTCAGCCGGCGCGGAAAATACCAGGACATCAATCTTTCACTGCACGGTGGCGAGATCGTCTCGATCGTCGGGCTGCTTGGCGCGGGCCGTACCGAGCTGTGCCTCAGCCTGTTCGGCATGACCCGTCCCGACAGCGGAGAAATTCGCATCGACGGTCAACCGGTCCAACTGCACAACAACCGTGAAGCGGTGCGCCAGGGTATCGGCTATGTGTCGGAGGATCGTCTTACGCAAGGGCTGATCATGGAGCAGTCGATCTACGACAACACCATCGTCACGGTGTTCGATCAACTGCACACCCCGCTCGGGCTGCTGGACCATGCCAAAGCGACCGAGCTGGTTAACCGGCTGATTCGCGATCTGAACATCAAGGTTTCCGACAGCGCGCTGCCGGTAAAAACCCTGTCGGGCGGCAATGCGCAACGTATCGCCATCGCCAAGTGGGTGGCAACGCAGCCGAAGATCCTGATCCTTGACTCGCCTACCGTCGGAGTGGACATCGCCAACAAAGAGGGGATCTACCAGATCGCCAAAGATCTGGCCGCGCTCGGCATGGCGGTGCTGATGATCTGCGACGAAATCCCGGAAGCCTATTACAACAGCCATCGGGTGATGGTGATGCGCAAGGGCGAGCTGATCGCCGAGTTTTCGCCGCACCACAGCACCGAACAACAGATCGCCGAGGTGGTGAATGGATAAGTCATTATTGGCCCGCCTGGCCGGCCGGCACGAGTTTTACCTGGGCCTGCTGGTGTTGTTGCTGGCAATAGGCCTGAGCGTCAGCACCAGCGAGTTTCTGACGCTGGGTAACCTGACGGATGTCGCCACCAGCTACGCGATTCTCGGCATTCTCGCCTGCGGCCTGTTCGTGGTGCTGATTGCCGGCGGCATCGATATTTCATTCCCGGCGATCACCGCCATCGCGCAGTACGTGATGGCCAGTTGGGTCATTCAACACGGCGGCGGCTTCCCGCTGGCGTTCGCACTGGCAATGGGCGTCGGCCTGTTGCTCGGGCTGGTGAACGGTTTTCTGGTCTACTGGCTGAAGGTGCCGGCGATCATCATCACCATCGCCACGCTGAACCTGTTCTACGGCTTACTGGTTTACGCCACCAACGGCACCTGGCTGTACGGTTTCCCCGACTGGTTTATGGATGGCATCAGCTGGTTCTCATTCCAGGGGGCCGACGGTTATGACTACGGCCTGACGCTGCCACTGCTGTGCCTGCTGGCGGTGATTATCGTCACCGGCGTGCTGATGAACTTTACCCGCCTCGGCCGCCAAATTTTCGCTATGGGCGGCAACCGCGATGCGGCGTCGCGCCTGGGGCTGAACCTGCTGCGACTGCACTTCTACGTTTACGGCTACATGGGCATTCTGGCGGGTATCGCCGCGGTGGTGCAGGCGCAGATAACCCAGTCGGTAGCCCCCAACTCCCTGCTCGGTTTTGAGCTGACGGTGCTGGCTGCGGTGGTGCTGGGCGGCACCAGCATGACCGGTGGGCGCGGCTCCTTGACCGGCACGCTGCTGGGCGTGGTGCTGTTGGCCTTCCTGCAAAACGGCCTGACACTGCTCAGCGTGTCGGCCTATTGGCACCAGGTGTTCAGCGGCGCGATCATTTTGATCAGCATCAGCAGCACCGCCTGGAATGAAAAACGCAAGCTGGCCAAGGAGCTATGACATGATCCAGTTAACCCGCCTGATCCCCAACGATCGGATCATCCGCCTGCAGAGCGCGATCATTATCGCCGTGGCGCTGCTGTTCGCCGGGCTGCTCGGATCGCGCTTCTTCAGCCTTGGCAATTTCCAGTCGATCGCCTCGCAGCTTCCGATCCTCGGCATGCTGGCGCTCGGTATGGGCATTACCATGCTGACCGGCGGCATCAATCTGTCGATTATCGCCGGTGCCAACGCCTGCTCGCTGGTGATGGCAGCGATTATCGTCAGCCACCCGGACCAACCGCTGTTTCTGGCGCTGGCACTGCTGGCCGGGCTGCTGGTCGCCGTCGCCATTGGCGCGCTTAACGGCGTGCTGGTCGCCTGGATTGGCGTTTCGCCCATCCTCGCTTCGCTCGGCACCATGACGCTGATCACCGGCCTGAATATTCTGCTGTCCAACGGCGCGGTGATCTCCGGCTTCCCGGCGGCGATTCAGTATCTCGGCAACGGTAGTCTGCTCGGCATTCCGGTGGCGCTGCTGCTGTTCCTGCTGGTATCCGTTGGCCTGTGGCTATTGCTGGAGCACACCACGCTCGGACGCAGCCTGTATCTGATTGGCTCCAACGAGCAAGCCACCCGTTTTAGCGGCGTAAACACCGCCCGGGTACAGATTGCGGTCTATATTTTGTCCGCCCTGCTCGGCTGGGGTGCGGCGCTGCTGATGATGGCCAAATTCAACTCGGCCAAGGCCGGTTACGGCGAATCCTATCTGCTGGTGACCATTTTGGCCTCGGTGCTGGGCGGCATTAACCCGGACGGTGGGTTTGGCCGGGTGCTGGGTCTGGTGCTGGCGCTGATTGTGCTGCAAATGCTGGAAAGCGGCCTCAACCTGCTGGGCGTCAGCAGCTATCTGACCATGGCCCTGTGGGGCGGTGTGCTGATCCTGTTTATCGCATTACAGAATCGAAAAGCCTGACTGGAGAAAAACAATGGCGAGCTATTTTATTGGCGTAGATGTAGGCACCGGAAGTGCGCGCGCAGGGGTATTCGATCTCAACGGTCACATGGTCGGGCAGGCCAGCCGAACCATCGACCTGTATCGTCCGAAAGCGGACTTCGTTGAGCAGTCTTCGGACAATATCTGGCAGGCGGTGTGCAACGCGGTGCGCGATGCGGTCAACCAGGCCGACATCAACCCGATTCAGGTTAAAGGACTGGGTTTTGACGCCACCTGTTCTCTGGTGGTGTTGGACAAAGAGGGCCAACCGCTGACCGTCAGCCCGTCCGGCCGCACCGAGCAGAACATTATCGTGTGGATGGATCACCGGGCCATCACCCAGGCCGAACGCATCAATGCCACCAAACACCGGGTGCTGGATTTCGTCGGCGGTATCATTTCGCCGGAAATGCAGACCCCCAAAATGCTGTGGTTGAAACAGCATATGCCGACCACCTGGGCCAATGCCGGTTACCTGTTTGACCTGCCGGACTTCCTCACCTGGCGGGCCACCCAGGACGCCACCCGTTCACTGTGTTCGACGGTGTGCAAATGGACCTATCTCGGCCATGAACAGCGCTGGGACAAAAGCTATTTCAAACAGATTGGATTGGAAGACGTGCTGGAGCACGATGCCGCCAAGATCGGCAGCGACGTCAAAATGATGGGCGAACCGCTCGGCCACGGCCTCACCCAGCGTGCCGCCAGTGAAATGGGCCTGATTGCCGGCACGGCGGTCAGCGTCTCGATCATTGACGCCCACGCCGGGACGCTCGGCACGCTTGGCGCTACCGGGGTTTCCGGTGAAGTGGCAGATTTTAACCGCCGCGTTGCGCTGATTGGCGGTACTTCCACCGGCCATATGGCGATGTCCCGTACCGCACGTTTTATTGGCGGCGTATGGGGGCCGTATTACTCGGCGATCCTGCCGGAATACTGGCTGAACGAGGGCGGCCAGTCCGCCACCGGTGCGCTGATTGACCACGTGATCCAGTCGCATCCTTGTTACCCGGAGCTGCTGGCACAGGCAAAAACCCAGGGACAGACAATTTATGAAGTGCTGAATGCCCTGCTGCGCCGCATGGCAGGTGAGCCGGAGGAGATTGCCTTCCTGACCCAGGACATTCATATGCTGCCGTATTTCCACGGCAACCGTTCACCACGGGCCAACCCGACGCTGACCGGTACTCTGACCGGGCTGAAGCTGTCGCGTACCCCGGAAGATATGGCCTTGCATTATCTGGCGACCATCCAGGCGATTGCGCTGGGTACCCGCCATATTATTGAAACCATGAACCAAAGTGGCTACAGCATCGACACCATCATGGCCAGCGGCGGCGGTACCAAAAACCCGATTTTCGTGCAGGAACATGCCAATGCCACCGGCTGCGCCATGCTGTTACCGGAAGAGAGCGAGGCGATGCTGTTGGGGGGAGCGATGATGGGCACGGTGGCGGCCGGGGTATACGACACGCTGCCGGAAGCCATGAGCGCCATGAGTCGCATCGGTAAAACCGTGACGCCACAGACCAACAAAATCAAACGCTATTACGACCGTAAATACCGCGTGTTCCATGAGCTGTATAACGACCACATGAAATACCGCCAACTGATGCAGGAGGAAGCCTGATGCAGCAGGAATGGCAGCGGGCCACTGAAGCCTGGGCAATCTACAGCCGGGAACTGGCACAGCTGAGCCAGCGCATCGACGCACAAAGCTGGCAACGGTTGCTGACGGCATTGGCCGAGTGCCGGGGGAAAATCGTGGTCACCGGCGTCGGGACTTCCGGCATCGCAGCACGCAAGATAGCCCATATGCTGGCCTGCGTGGAACGGCCAGCCATCTACCTGAACGCCACCGATGCAGCACACGGCGATCTGGGCTTTTTGCGCAGCGATGATTTGATGATTCTGATTTCGCGCGGTGGAAATTCCGACGAATTGACCCGCCTGCTGCCAACGCTGCAGGCCAAGGGTGTGCCGCTGATCGGCGTGACGGAAAATCCGGATTCGGCGATCGCCAAAGCAGCACGGTTGGTGATCCGCACCGGGGTAGAAAATGAGATAGATCCACTGAATATGCTGGCAACGACGTCTATCGTGCTGGTATTGGCAATCTTCGACGCGGCCTGTGCCTGCCTGATGGAACGCAGTGGCTACGACAAAGAAACGTTGCTGGCGGTACACCCAGGCGGTGACGTCGGCAAGCGCTTGCTGCAGGGGAAGTAATCCACGGGTGTTGGTAGGGCTCAGCATACCTACGCCGAGCCCATTATCTCTATCAGGCTTTGTTAATCGCCTCGAGAATCACTAACCGATCGCTCAGGCGTTTTTTCGCCACCGGGTCGCTGGCGGCGGCCAATTCTGCCTTCAATGCCGCCTGTTGCTGCTGACGGGCCTTCGGCTCGCCGATCAGCAGTGGCTTCACGTTGAACGACGCGATATTACCGTAGCGCCCATCTTCACTGGTAGGTGCGCTGATTTTGCCGTCGTTCAGCAGTTTTTCGACGATTTTACGCTCACGTTCGTAGCCTTCCAACCCAACCAACTGCCAGCGCTGCACCGCCTGTCCCTGATACTGGCCTTTTTTCACTTCGGTCAGATAACGGATAGTCAGGTTGCGGATGGTTCCGGCCTCTTCGCCATATTCAGCCTTGCTGTCCGACAATACCGGGAACTGCATACCTTCCAGTGCGCCGCCTTTTTGCGTCAGGTGTCCCATGCGATAGCTGTTCATGCCCAGATGGATCGGCGTGCTGTCAGTCACCGGCGTGCCGTCGGCCATGCGCAAATCACGGATGCGCTGCCCGACCGGTTGGCGCAGGTCGATTTTATAGGTCACGCCATCGAAGAAATCATTGGTGGAATACTTGGACGCGCGGCGCTGCGGGTTGAAGCTGTAGGTCACATCGCCGTCCTGCAGCTGATTGAAGTAGCCCGCCGACCATTCCATGTACTTCTTCAGCTCTTTGCCACTGAGTTGGTACACGGTGATCTCGCCGCCGGCATATTGATAATTGAAGGCGATATCTTTGGCCGTAATGGTACCGACGTTTAATTTCGGCCGGTCATTATCAATCTGCAGCGCGATCACCTGCGCCTGTGGCGCATAGTAACGGCTTGCTTCCTGATACAGTTTGCTGATGCCGGTATCCTGCACGTGTACCTGCGGGATCCCCTTCACGGCATCCGGCGGCACCAGATCCTGGCCGCTGAGCTGGGCAATCGGCCGGTTGGAGTTGGCGCGCAAAATCTTGTGATAAGGCTGATAAATCTCTTCCAGCTTTTTATCCGACGCGATGCCTTTGATTGGGTAGGTATAGCTGTCTTTGTTGATCAGCACGTACTTGCCGTTATGCTGCTCAAACTGCAAATCGATGCGCGACAGCGCACGGCCATATTTGTCCGGTTCGGTAACGATCACGCCGTTAATCACTTCTTTATCGACTTTGACGTGCATGTGCCCGGCGACGATCGCCGCCAGTTCCGGGTTCGCACGAGCGATATCGCCAACGCCGGTGCCAGGGCGCTGGTTCTCGTTGTCGATGCCCATGTGCGCCACCAGCACGATAGCGTCCACTTCACCCTGAATTTGCTGAATGACCTGCTTCACCGCCTGTACCGGATCGGTAAAGTTCAGCCCTTTCACCCGGTCGGTGCCTTTGGCGAACTCTGCGGTCATCGGCGTATCCATGCCAATAATGCCGATTTTCACTCCCTGACGTTCAATGATTTTATACGCCGGCAGGTAGGGTTTGCCGCTCTCCCACAGAATATTGCCGGCCAATGCCGTGCCCTTGAACTGGTTCAGTGAGGTGGAAAGCGGTTTGAGGCCGAAATCGAATTCATGGTTACCCATCACCCAGACGTCATAGTCCAGCGCGTTAAACCCGAGGATCATCGGGCTGGTTTTGTCGTTTTTAAAAGTCTCGACAAAGTTGCCCTGGATGGTGTCGCCGGCATCGACCAGGATCACGTTGGGCTGCTTCGCCCGTACCTGTTGCACCTGAGTGGCGATTTGGCTCAGGCTGCCAGCCAGGTTTTCGGTGTCGGTCGAATAATCCCAGGGCACAAAGGTACCGTGCAGATCGGACGTGCCGAGGATGGTGATATTGACTGGTTCAGAAGCCATTGCAGAGGTACCCAGGCAAAGCAAAACAGCAAGGAGTGTCTTCTTCATTATCATCTAATTATAGGGAGGGGAACGAACAGGAATCATGCGATCTGGAACACAAGCTTGCCAGTATCTTTGCAAGGTAAAAAATAAAATTGGGAGGTGGATCAATGAATACCTCCCTATTTCGCCCTCTATGCCCTAAATAATTGGCGTTGTATCAAGGCGGCAAGTTTGTCAGTCCCCAGGAGCTTACTCAAGTAAGTGACTGGGGCGCACAACAAATCTGTCGGGAACAGATTTGAACAACGTTTGCGTTGGCCCCGTTAAGGGGCGAGGCCCATGGACGGGCCGAGTAATGCAGCCAACACAGATACAGCCTCAAGTATGAAGGGGATAGGGCATATAAATATCGAAACGGTGACTTTTGGTGGTCGAGGCCGCATGCGCGGGCACGTTAGCCAATGGTGGAGCATAATCCGGCCGTTTAACCACCACGCGCTTGGTCGCCAGACGGCGTGCCGGCGCCAGCAGACCATCGGCATCGTCGTCGCTGCCCACCAGCGACTGGAACACCCGCATCTCTTTCTTCACCAGCGCGCTTTTCTGCTTGTGCGGGTACATGGGATCCAGGTACACCACCTCGGGGGGTGAGTCGAGCTCGGCTAACGCTGTCAGACTGGAGGCATGCAGCAGAGTCATACGCTCGCGCAGCCATGGGCCGATTTCCGCATCCTGATAGCCGCGTTGCAGTCCATCGTCCAGCAAGGCAGCCACCACCGGATTACGCTCCAGCATCCTCACCCGGCAGCCCAGCGAGGCCAGCACAAAGGCATCGCGCCCCAGCCCTGCCGTAGCATCCACCACGTTTGGCCGATAGCTGCCCTTGATGCCGACCGCTTTCGCCACCGCTTCGCCACGCCCGCCGCCAAAGCGGCGTCGGTGCGCCATAGTGCCGGAAATGAAATCGACGTAGATCGCCCCCAGCTTGGGTTCGTCACGCTTACGCAACTCCAGACGTTCCGGCGTCAGCACCAGCGCCATCGTCGCGTCGTCGTCCGAAACCAACTGCCAGCGTTCCGCCAGAATAGACAAGGCGCCGGGATCGGCGCCTTCTTCACACAATAAACACACGCTCACCGGTGGGGTTATCCTTTAATGCCGTAATGGCGCAGCATAGCATCCAGCTGCGGCTCACGGCCACGGAAGCGTTTGAACAGTTCCATCGGCTCTTCGGAACCGCCACGCGACAGGATGTTGTCGAGGAAGGATTTGCCGGTTTCGGCGTTGAAAATCCCCTCTTCTTCAAAGCGCGAATAGGCATCTGCCGACAACACTTCTGCCCACAGGTAGCTGTAGTAACCCGCCGCGTAACCGCCGGCAAAGATGTGGCTGAAAGCGTGCGGGAAACGGCCCCAGCTTGGAGAAGGCACAACCGCCACCATTTTTTTCACTTCTGCCAACGTCGGCAGGATCTGCGCACCTTTCTCAGGGCTGTATTCGGCGTGCATGCGGAAGTCGAACAGGCCAAACTCCAACTGACGCAGGATGAACAGCGCAGCCTGGTAGTTTTTGGCGGCCAGCAACTTGTCCAGCATCTCCTTCGGCAGCGGCTCACCGCTTTGATAATGGCCGGAGATAAACGCCAGCGCTTCCGGCTCCCAGCACCAGTTTTCCATAAACTGGCTCGGCAGTTCGACCGCATCCCATGGCACACCGCTAATACCGGAAACACCGGCGGTGTCGATTTGGGTCAGCATATGGTGCAGACCGTGGCCGAACTCGTGGAATAGCGTGGTCACTTCGTTATGGGTGAACAGCGCCGGCTTGTCGCCCAGCGGACGGTTGAAGTTACAGGTCAGATAGGCAACCGGTTTTTGCAGCTCGCCGTTGGCCTTGCGCAGGCTACCGACACAGTCATCCATCCAGGCCCCGCCGCGCTTGTTTTCGCGGGCATACAGGTCGAGGTAGAAGCTGCCGCGCAGCTCACCGTTAGCGTCGAACAGATCAAAGAAGCGCACTTCTGGATGCCAGGTATCCACATCCTTACGCTCTTTGGCAGTGATGCCATAAATGCGTTTCACCACTTCGAACAGGCCTTGTACCACACGTTGTTCCGGGAAGTAGGGGCGCAGTTGCTCGTCGCTGATCGAGAACAGGTGCTGTTTTTGTTTTTCGCCGTAATAGGTGATGTCCCAGGCTTCCAGCTCATCCACACCGTAATGCTGTTTGGCAAAGGCACGCAGCTGCGCCAGTTCCTGCTCGGCCTGCGGACGGGCGCGTTTGGCCAAATCACTCAGGAAACCCAGTACCTGCTCCGGGTTTTCCGCCATTTTGGTCGCCAGCGACTTGTCGGCATAGCTGTCAAAGCCCAGCAACTGGGCCAATTCGTGACGCAACGCCAGCGTTTCCGCCATCACTTCACTGTTGTCCCATTTGCCGGCATTTGGTCCCTGATCGGAGGCGCGGGTAGCGAAAGCACGATACATTTCTTCACGCAGCGCGCGGTTATCGCCATAGGTCAGCACCGGCAGATAGCTTGGCATATCCAGCGTCAGCAACCAGCCTTCCTGCTCTTTGGCCTGCGCCATCGCCTGAGCCTGAGCCAGCGCGCTTTCCGGCAGGCCGCTCAGTTCGGCTTGATCGGTGATCAACTTGCTCCAGCCCATGGTGGCGTCGAGCACGTTGTTGCTGTAAGTGGAACCCAGTTCGGAAAGGCGTGCGACGATCTCGCCGTAACGACGCTGTTTTTCCGGCGACAGCCCAATGCCCGACAGTTCGAAATCACGCAGCGCGTTTTCTACTGACTTGCGCTGCGGCACTGTCAGTTGATTGAAGGCTTCGCCTTCTTTCAGGCTACGGTAAGCCTGGTATAGCCCTTCGTGTTGCCCTACCCAGGTGCCGTACTCAGACAGCAACGGCAGCGCCTGCTCATAGGCGGCACGCAGTTCCGGGCTGTTTTTCACCGAGTTCAGATGGCCGACCGGCGACCAGATGCGCGACAGGCGATCGTCAGACTCCGCCAGCGGCTGACACAGGTTATCCCAGGTAAATGGCCCCGGTTGCGCGACAACGCGCTCTACCGCAGCGCGACAGTCGTCCAAGGCGGATTGCACCGCAGGCACGATATCTTCTGGGCGAATGGCGGAAAACGGCGGCAGGGAAAACGGAGTCAGCAACGGATTTGTCATAGGGCAGTCCTGATTAGCGTTGGGGCCCGCCACGACGGGCAGGCCTTAAAATGCGTATGAATATCTAACATGGTGCCAAGCGGCAGGAAAATCAATGGCCCGGCGTTGATAGATAGTGCCTTAAACCGCACTCTGACGGATCTTCGCGGCCAGCACGGCCAGATGCTCGTCGTCAGCACGCGCCGCGTCGTGGGACGAAAGGTAACCCTCATAGCGGTCGAAAAATTTCGCCGAGGTCGATTCGATAGGCTGCCACTGTTCCAGCGCAGCGGTACCGTGCATCGGGATCAGCTTGGCATGCACATGGTCGACGCCAAAACCTTCGAACACCATGCCGCAGCGGCCCACGTCGTCAAACGCCCGGTCGAGCAACTGCGCTACCCGCTTGGTCGCTAACATCAGCTCGCTGAGTACCTCGTCCGGCAACGCAAAGGCATAGCTCTCATAGTGCGCCTTGGGGATCACTACGCTGAAACCCTCGGTATTCGGATAAATGGAAAGGAACGCCATATGACTCTCGTCTTCCCAAATTTTATGGCACGGCACTCTGCCCGCCACCATTTCGCAAAAGATGCAGCTCATCGTCTCCTCCTGAATGGGACGGCGAGCCAAGAGCCCGCCGCAAAAAGCCTTTCAGCAACATAGCGGATATTTTGCCTTTTGACTGCTATTCCCCTGCATTTGCCGCCCAAACAGCCGGACGCCGTTGATGCCACGGCGCTGCCCGTTCCAGCTGCCCTGCCAACCGCAGCAGTTGATCTTCGCGGCCAAAACCGGCAACAAATTGCATGCCTATCGGCAGATTGTGCTGCGCATCATGCGCCAGCGGCACCGACATCGCCGGCACGCCTGCCACATTAAACACCGGCGTGAACGGTGAATGATCGAATAAATGCGCGGTCCACTCCAGGCCACTCATATCCGCCGTTCCGGTACCGTAGCGACCAATCCGCCAAGGCAAGTCAGGCATGGTCGGGGTCAACAACAGATCGTACTGCTGGAAATAGGTGCCCACGGCACGAGTCACCCGGTTACGCACCTCAAGCGCCGCAACCATATCCACCGCCCTGGCGGCCAACCCGTAGTGGTAACAGGCCAGCGTTTCCGGCTCCAGCATGTCGGTTGAAATCGCGCGTCCGGTGGTTTGGCTCAACCCCTCAACCCAACCGACCAGATTGGCGCACCAGATCTGCGCATTGGCGAATACCAGTTCCTGCCAGCTGACGCCGATCGGCATCTCCGCCTCAGTGACCTGATGGCCCAGCTCGCTCAGCAGCACTGCGGTGTCGTTGGTGGCCTGAACGATGTGTGGTGCAGTTTTCCCGCCATTCCACGCCTGAGTCATCATGCCAATACGCAACCGACCAGGCTCGCGGGTGACCTGTGACAGCCAGCTTTCTGGCTGCGGTGCCGTGTAATAAGGTTCGCCGGGATGGGGATGTTGTAGCGCATCCAGTAAAGCGGCACTGTCGCGTACCGTGCGACTCAGCCCCAATTGAACGCCAAAGCCGTTGAACACTTCATCCATCGCCGGGCCATGTGATACCCGGCCGCGCGTCGGTTTAAGGCCGAACAACCCATTGGACGAAGCAGGCACGCGAATAGAGCCTGCAGCATCAGTGGCATGCGCCATAGGCACGACCCCGGCAGCAACCGCCGCGCCAGCACCGCCGCTGGAACCTCCCGCGCTGAAATCAAGGTTCCAGGGATTGCGCGTAGCACCGTAAAGCACCGCTTCGGTGGTGGTGCTGAACGCCATCTCCGGCGTGGTGGTTCGGCCAAAGGTCACCAGCCCCGCGCGATGGATATTGCGCATCAGATAACTGTCTTCCGCGGCAATCTGCCCCTGCGCCAACCGGCTTCCCAATTCAAGACGCTTGCCGGCCATGCTGATGGCGATATCCTTGATCAGAAAGGGAACGCCTGACAGCGGGCCGCGCCTCTCCCACAGAGGTTGTGGCCAATGCTCCACCACCGCGTTGATCGCCGGGTTTACCGCCTCAACCGCAGCCCTCGCCGTTTGCTGCAGCTCTTGTGCACTGACTTCACCCGCCTGTACCAATGCTGCCAGCCCCAGCGCGTCGTAGCTAACATACTCGCTCAGTTTCATCGTCTCTTCCTTCATCCGTTATGGTTTCGCCGGCTTTTCCGACGTCCGTTCCACGGTAGGAGGATTGGCGCTATAGTTGAAATTGATAGATTTAATACGAGGAATAGTTATCAACAATTTAAAGCGGGTCGATCTCAACTTGCTGGTCACGCTGGAAGCGCTGCTCAGCGAACGCAACGTGACGCGGGCGGCGGCACGCCTCAATCTGAGCCAGCCGTCGGTCAGCATTCAACTGGCCAAGCTGCGCGAGATTTACCATGATCCCCTGCTGCTGCCCGGCCCGCGAGGGATGTTGCCCACGGCGCGCGCGCTAAGCCTGTTGACGCCTCTGCGCCAGACGCTGGCCGACCTCGGCCGCCTGCTGGCGCCGGAACACCCCTTTGATCCGCTGCTGGCTGAAATGACCTGGCAACTGGCCGCCGCCGACGCCGCCGAATATGCCATCCTGTTGCCGATGCTGCCCAAACTGCGGCAGGCAGCACCCCAATCCCGCCTGGCGATCCGCGAAGCATCGCCGAAACACATGAGTCGCGATCTGGCGGACGGCGTGATCGACCTCGGTTTTTTGTCCCGGGAAGAAGCCCCCGCCGAGCTGCGCCACCGGCAGTTGTTTCGCGAGGAGTACCTGCTGGTAAGCCGCCGTGACCATCCGTTGTTGCAAAGCCCCCCTTCGCTGGAGCAGTTTTGTCAGTTGGAGTTCGTGATGGTTTCGCAAGACGGCGGCGGTTTTCGCACCCTGATTGACACGCTGTTGGAAGCGCAGGGATTAGCGCGGCGTGTAGTAATGTCACTGCCGCACTTCCTGTTCATCCCCGCACTGCTGGCGAGATCCGATATGGTCGCGATGCTGCCTTCACGCATGCTGGGCGAACTGCTTGGCGACCTGCGCACCTGGCCGGCCCCCTTGGCAATACCCGGCTATGACATGGTAATGGTGTGGCATGAACGCTCGCACCTGGATCCGGCCCATGGCTGGTTGCGTGAGCAGGTGGTCAACGCCCTGGAGGCCCCGCCGACATCACTGTAAAACGTCAACCAGCTCAAACTGTTGAAACACCAGCCACATCTGGGGCGAGAACGTGCCTTCACGCGTAAAAAAATCCTGGTGCCCCTGCCGCCAGAACGCCAGGCTCTTATCCCCCTCACCTTCCTGTGCCGCCATCTCGGCCGTAACGTCGCAATAGCGAGTCAGCTTCAATGACAGGATCCTGATGACGCAGGCCGGTTCACCGCGACCGTCAAGCACGACGTTGTAATCCCCGAGCATCGGCTCTTGCTCTTGCCGATATGAAAGATAAGAACAGCAGGTGGCGGTTTTTTGCCCTTCGAGCACCCGTTGCAACAGCTCGTCCGCCAGCATGGGGCTGTCGCCGAACGCCCAGCGAGACGCGCCAGGGTATTTAGCCAAAATGGCCGCTTTAGTCATCGCCTTTCTCCTTGATTGAAGGGCTGAGGTCACGCATTTCACTTTTTCCCGCCCAGACAGTTTATACTGTGCAGAATATAAGCCTTTATTCTGTTCAGCAGGCTCCGTCGGGAGCACAAGGAATTACCACAAGCCATGTTAAGTTACCGCCACAGTTTCCACGCCGGCAACCACGCCGACGTGCTTAAGCACACCGTTCAAAGCCTGATCATCGAATCGCTGAAAGAAAAAGAGAAGCCGTTCCTGTACCTGGATACCCACTCCGGCGCAGGTCGCTATCAGCTGAGCGGTGAACACGCCGAGCGCACCGGGGAATACCTGGAAGGCATCGGTCTGCTGTGGCAACGTGATGACCTGCCGCAAGAGCTGGCAGCCTACATGAGCGTAGTGCACAACTTTAACCGCACCGAAAGGCTGCGTTACTACCCTGGCTCGCCACTGATTGCCCGTCAGCTGCTGCGTCCGCAGGATAAAATTCACCTGACCGAACTGCACCCGAGCGACTTCCCGTTGCTGCGCAGTGAGTTCCAGAAGGACGAGCGTGCCAAGGTGCAACGCGCCGATGGCTACCAGCAGTTGAAATCCCAACTGCCGCCGCTGTCGCGCCGCGGGCTGATCCTGATGGACCCGCCGTACGAAATGAAAACCGATTACCAGGACGTGGTAAAAGGCCTGCAGGAAGGCTACAAGCGCTTTGCCACCGGCACCTACGCGCTGTGGTACCCGGTGGTGATGCGCCAGCAAATCAAGCGCATGCTGAAAGACCTGGAAGCCACCGGCATCCGCAATATTCTGCAGATCGAACTGGCGGTAAGACCCGACAGCGACCAGCGCGGCATGACCGCCTCAGGCATGATTGTAATTAACCCGCCGTGGAAGCTGGAACAGCAGATGAAAAACGTGCTGCCATGGCTGCACAAAACCCTGGTGCCGTCAGGCAATGGCCACCATTTGGTGAACTGGGTAGTGCCGGAATAAGCTTCCGGGGCGCGGCCTGCCGCGCCTTTACCCCACCTATCACAGCCATTGACGCAATCTTTGCGACAAACCTGCATCAGGCGTTAAACTCTTACGCTCTTCGATTCACACAATTCATGGAAATCCCAGATGACCAAACATTACGATTATCTAGCAATTGGCGGCGGCAGCGGCGGCATCGCATCGATCAACCGGGCAGCCATGTACGGCCAGAAATGCGCACTGATTGAAGCCAAAGAACTGGGCGGCACCTGCGTAAACGTGGGTTGTGTACCGAAAAAAGTTATGTGGCATGCGGCGCAAATCGCTGAGGCCATCCACCTGTACGGCCCGGATTACGGTTTCGATACCACCGTCAACGCGTTTGACTGGAAGAAGCTGGTCGCCAACCGCACCGCTTATATCGACCGCATTCATAATTCCTACGACAACGTGCTGGGTAAAAACAAAGTCGACGTGATCAAAGGCTTCGCGCGCTTTGTCGACGCCCACACGGTGGAAGTGAACGGTGAAAAAATCACTGCCGACCATATCCTGATCGCCACCGGCGGCCGTCCAAGCCACCCTGACATTCCGGGTGCAGAATACGGCATCGATTCAGACGGTTTCTTCGATCTGGACGCCATGCCAAAACGCGTTGCGGTGGTGGGTGCTGGTTATATCGCTGTAGAAATCGCTGGCGTGCTGAACGCGCTGGGGGCTGAAACCCACCTGTTCGTGCGTAAACACGCGCCACTGCGGACTTTCGACCCGATGGTTGTCGAGACCCTGGTGGAAGTGATGAACACCGAAGGGCCAAGCCTGCACACGGAATCCGTGCCAAAAGCCATCGTCAAAAACGCCGACGGCAGCCTGACGTTGCAGTTGGAAAACGGCAAGGAATTCACCGTCGACAGCCTGGTGTGGGCGATTGGCCGCGAACCGGCAACCGATAACCTGAACCTGGCCGTTACCGGGGTGAAAACCAACGAAAAAGGCTACATCGACGTCGATAAATACCAAAACACCAACGTAAAAGGGATTTACGCCGTGGGCGATAACACCGGCGCCGTCGAGCTGACTCCGGTTGCCGTAGCCGCAGGCCGTCGCCTGTCCGAACGCCTGTTCAACAACAAGCCGGAAGAGCACCTGGATTACAGCAACATCGCCACCGTGGTGTTCAGCCACCCGCCGATCGGCACCATTGGCCTGACCGAACCGGAAGCGATTGAGAAATTCGGTGCGGACAACGTGAAAGTGTACAAATCTTCCTTCACCGCCATGTACAGCGCCGTGACGCAGCACCGTCAACCGTGCCGCATGAAGCTGGTCTGCGTGGGTAAAGAAGAGAAAATCGTCGGCCTGCACGGCATCGGTTTCGGCATGGACGAGATCCTGCAGGGCTTTGCCGTAGCCATTAAAATGGGCGCGACCAAGAAAGACTTCGACAACACCGTGGCGATCCACCCGACCGCCGCAGAAGAGTTTGTGACCATGCGCTAAGCTTGGGCACCCGCTAAAACTCAGGCCAGGTTAACCCCCTGGCCTTTTCTTTTCGTCCTCTTTACCCTTTACTTCGACACCACCCTCTATTTTCTGCCATTATTTTGCCTGATATATGGGCAAGGCTCATGCAAGCATCCGCGACTCTGGAGAACATTGATGCTGTTCAATCTGTTTAAAAACACGCTGTGGGCATTTTTTGCGCTGGCCATCCTTCAAACCAGCGCGCTAAGTTTCACCCTGGAAGTCGCGGGAAACATCGAAAACACCACCGATCCGGTAAAGAAAAGCTATCTGTTTACCGATAAACAACTGTTGGCAATGCCGGTACGCAGCATCACCACCTCTACCTCCTGGACGCCGCAAAGAAAGTTCGAAGGGATTGGCGTGGCGGACATTTTGGCGCGCGTCGGCGCCAAAGGCAGCACGCTGACATTTTATGCGCTGAACGATTATTACATCGACGTGCCGCTGTCCGATGTCGAAAAATACAACATGATTTTGGCTTACAAAATGGACGGCGTCATGCTGAAGATCAGAAACTTCGGCCCGCTGTTTTTGGTTTACCCGAGGGATGCCGCCGGGCCTGAGTTAAATTCTCCGCTCTACAACTCGCGCTTCATCTGGCAAGTGGACAGGATCGTAATTAAATGAAGCTCACAGGGTTTAAAAGCGGCAGCAGGCTGGCGATCCCGGCTATCTTTGCCGCACTGTTTCTGGTTGCCTCTACGGTGACGCTGTATTACTACAGCGCGACCCTGTCGAAAAAAGGGTTGTATGCTATCGCCGGCACGCAGGAAAATTACTCCTGGTCGATCGCCAAATTCTCGATCAAGCTGGCGGAATTCGACACGCTGGTCGAACAGTTGAAAAACGCACCGCAGGTGGATAGCGAAGATCTTCGGCTCAAATTTGAAATCCTTTATTCGCGCTTTTACGTGCTGGAAACGGTCTCCGAATCCACCCAGCCGCTGTATGCCGAACCGGGTTATCCCGAAGTCGTCACGCACATGCGCGAGAAAATGGATCAGATTGATAATTTGCTGAACAGCCCGAAAATTGATTTCTCTCTGATTTCGCAGGCGATGAAGCAAATCAAGCCCTATGCGATTGAGATGGCTAACCTGACCGATCATGCCGAAGTGAAGCAGCGCACCGCTGCCTACGAAGACTATATCGAGAAACGACACATCATTTTCTATGGTCTGGTGATCGTGATGTTTTCAGTGATCGCGCTGATCGCCATCACGCTGATTGTGCTGCGTCAGCAGCGCCTGACTATCCGCCAGCAGGCCAAGGCCATTGAGGCGGAAAAAGCCACCCGCACCAAAAATGCCTTTCTGGGCGCCATCGGCCACGAGCTACGCACCTCGCTACAGAGCATCATGTCCGCCATTGATGTGCTGGTGAATACCCAGGTGTCGGCCGAGCACGCGGACACTTTCCAAAGGCTGGAAACCGCCGCACAGCAAATTGAAAGTCAGATGAAAGACCTGACCGATTACGCCCATCTCGACAGCGGTATGATGGAACTGCGTATCGCTCCCTTCGATGCCCAGCGGCTGGTTGAAGAAACGGCGAATGAAATCAAAACGCTGCGCCAGAAAGATCAGGTCACTTTGCTGTGTGAAGTGGAATGTGGCCACTTGCAGATACATTCCGATCCGCTGCGTATTCGGCAAATTATCGTCAATCTGCTGACCAATGCGTTCAAATACACCGAAAGCGGCACCATCACGCTGCATAGTTGCTTGCGCAGCCAGGCTACCGGCAGTTCGCTGATTATTGAGGTCACCGATACCGGGATTGGTATCGAAAAGGGAATGCTGGATCAGATATTCCGGCCCTTCACCCAGCTTGATCAATCACATACCCGCCAGTATGGCGGCGTCGGCATGGGGTTGGCGATTGTGCACGGGCTGGTGACGCTGCTCAACGGCACCATTACCGTCTACAGCGAAATCAAAAAAGGCAGCACCTTTATCGTCAGCATTCCGGTAGAAGTCAGTAACGAGGAGGAGTTGGGTGAAACACCGCTCCACCAGCAAAGTTTGCCGCAGAAACAGCAGCATATCTTGGTCGTCGATGACAATAAATCGGTGAGTGACGCCTTCTCGGCGCTGCTGGACAAGCTCGGCTATCAGCATGAGCTGTGCAACTCGTCTGAAAGAGCGCTGCAAAAATTGCTGCGGCGTCCTTACGACGCGTTGCTGCTGGATCTGCAAATGCCGGGAATCGATGGGGCCGCACTGGCTAAAAAACTGCGTGACCAACGTGGCCCCAACCGCCATATCCCGATTATCGGCATCAGCGCCTACACCCCTGAGCAACTGTCTGTCGAACAGCGGGCGCTGTTCGACAACTATTTAATGAAACCGGTTCGGCTGGACGCCTTGTCATCCGCACTGGCTTCACTGCTCGCTGCTAA
Organism: Serratia sp. Ser99; assembly: GCF_024519545.1. Classification (NCBI taxonomy): domain Bacteria; kingdom Pseudomonadati; phylum Pseudomonadota; class Gammaproteobacteria; order Enterobacterales; family Yersiniaceae; genus Serratia; species Serratia sp. Ser99. The sequence continues at coordinate 177,562 of NZ_JALJRT010000011.1, forward strand.
AGGTTGAAGCACCGCAACAGTGCGGCTTCGATAACGTGGAGCCGCACGGGTTTCTCATAGGGACCAAGCACGTCATAGTCACGCATCGCCCTGGCGATTTCAGACTCCCGCTGGTCGGTACCCAACTGACCGGTCAGCACTAAAACCGGCGCGTCTGGGTTATCCGACGCGCGGATGGTTTCAATACAGCGATCTGCCGTTTCCTGACCGATCAACCAGTCGACCACGTAACCATCGAACAGGCTTTGCTGCAGTGCCTGACAAAAGCTGCTGACGTCGTAGAATGCCACGGCATGGAAACCACGCCCGTTTAGGTATTTGGTCAGCTCATCGGCCGCCAGATGCGAATCATCGAGCACAGCAATGCTCAAACGCTCGTCTTCGACGGCGGCGGGGCGAACCTCTATCAGTTCCACACAATAGCGTTGCCCCTGCGGTGCATCATCCGCGCGATAAATGCCCCATTGCCCAGCCTGCTGCAGTGCGACATATTCCGCAGTCCGCCCGCCAATCAGCTCATGGCCGATATAACCGACGCAGGCTAATTCCACCCCGCCCACGTAAAAGATGGCATCACGTGCAATAGTTTGCGCGGAGACGTCATGTTCAGCACCGGTATCTACGATCGCAGCCGGCGTTTCCCCTAATGCCGCCGCGACGTCGTTAATCTGCTCCAGAGTCCAGGGACTTTGCCCTTTCAGCTTGCGATGCGCATGCGAAAAACTCAGATCCAGAATACGGCTGAGCTCCTTGGCATGCTGCCACTTACCAATCCCATAATGTACAAACAGTTCCCTGACCCGGTTTGCAATCGACTGTGAATCGAATTTCTGATGATTGTTATCCATTTTTTCCTTCGATTTTTTTTGCTGTTTTTTCAGTCGTTTTCATACTTGCCGTGCAAAAAAGCGATCTAAAACTGGTATATGGTACAATGTATTATCTAAACATTGCTTGACATACCACATTATATAGTCAAACATGGTATCAGAAGAGACACACAGCAACACCACAATAAAAATATAACAATAGTGAAATCGCATCACCAATAATCACAATAACACCAGGGAAAGCTCATTTCGGTTGCTGTACTGAGAGAATGTATGCAACAGACCCTCACCGAAACTTGAGCCGTAGCGCTAATCTGTTTTACCCGCATTTGAACCGAGATCCGCAAGGGTCTCGGTTTTTTCTTGCCTTATTTTTACCTTAACCCTGCAGCTCCACACCGCCGCCTGCGGGGAAACCATGCAAAAAAATAGGGCCAGCAAGCTGGCCCTGTGGGTTTAAATCCCGAAAGTGAAATTTGTTGGATCAGAACTTCCAGGTAAAACCGGCGTTGACGCTGTTGTCCTGGTAGTTTTGCGACAGCAGCCCGCCATAGCCCAGCGACAGCGTGGCGTTCTTGTTCACCGCCACTTCCGCACTGGCTTTCA
>NZ_JALJRT010000012.1:0-121559 GCF_024519545.1 Serratia sp. Ser99
CACTGCCAGGCATCAATTAAGCCAAGAGGCCATCCGCAAGGATGGCCTTTTTGCTGTGTGCGAAAGAAAAAGGCGCAGCTAGGCTGCGCTTTTTAACCAGTTCCCGATAAAGTCAGCGATGCACTCTGGGTCATTAAGATCCAACAGTGGGACATTGCCAGTGATTGGCCGATCGCTGGCAATGGCGATCACAAACTCGTCCAGCATATCCTCCAGTGGTTTACACACCTCTTCACGATAGAGAATGATTTTACTGATGGGCTCATGCTTGAACCCTTCGACTAAAATGATATCCACCTTGCCAGTATCAAAACGACTCGCCAAATATTGCAGATCCAGTGGGGGTTGTTCCGGCGTTTCTGTCATTAATGCCCAGCGGTTATTGCTGGCGACCAACGTTTGGTCGGCACCGGCTTTGCGCAGTTCATAACTGTCTTTGCCGGGGGTATCGACATCCATATCATGGTGAGTATGTTTGATCAGCCCTACGCGGATTTGCCGCTGCTTTAATAAAGGAATCATTTGTTTAAGCAGAGTGGTTTTGCCCGTGCCGCTATAGGCAGCAATGGCCAGTAGAGGGGGTTGGTAAGGGCTATTCATGGATAATTCCCCAACGTTGGCAGTCCTCAAGGGTATTAAGATTGTGGAAGGCCGATTGTTGCCCTTTGAACTCCACCTGCAGTGCACCCGCAGCGTCCAGGAACAGCATCAGCTTGCGTTCCCCGCGGGCCAGATAATCTTCCAACGGAGTCGCCAGACTGGTGTGCAATAGCGCTAGCGTTGGGTGAGCCCGTTCCCCATCACTGGCATAGGCGGCTATCGCACTTCCTTTTTGTTGCCAGAGTTTCTCGATAAGCGTTGCAGGAAAGTCAGGAACATCACAGGGGACAAAGGCCACCCACTCGGTCGTTGCGTATTTCAGGCCGGCCAGCATACCGGCGAGCGGGCCTGAAAAGTCAGGGATCAGATCGCCAATTATCGGCAGGCCACTTTCCCTATACCGTGCTTGATTGCGATTGGCGTTGATGGCTATCGGCCCGACCTGTGGCCGTAGCCGGGCAAGCACATACTGATACAGGGGGATGTCGGCAATGGGAACCAGACCTTTATCTTCCCCACCCATGCGAGTGGCACGCCCTCCGGCCAGAATAATGCCGGTAATCTCTTCATGCATATTTCAAATTCCGCATTGTAACTAACGCCATGATTGTAGCGCTAAAGCAGGTATGGCATCAGGATTTACCTTTATTGACAAGCTGCTTCTTTCACTGCGTTGGCAAGCCTGTTACTTTGTGTGTTTATTGATTCTATTGGACAATATTGCGATGAAAACGCACCGCGTAAACGAGCTGATTGAGCTTCTGCACCCGGCCTGGCAGGAAGATCCGGATCTTAATCTGATCCAGTTTTTACAGAAGTTGGCGCAAGAAGCTGGCTTTCAGGGCAATCTGACTGAACTGAGCGATGATATCCTGATCTACCATTTGAAAATGCGCGGTAGCGCCGGCAATGAACAGATCCCCGGTCTGAAAAAGGATTATGAGGAAGATTTCAAAACGGCACTGCTACGCGCCCGTGGCGTGATCAAAGATTAGCATTCGTGCGCCGGGGTGAAGCCGTTGCTCGTGCAACCCGTCATTAATGCTACTATTTCTCAATCCCGGCATTGTGATGTCGCCCAAACGAAACCGAATGTTGTTATGAACAACTCAGCTTTTAATTTTCAGACCCTGTCGCCCGACCTGATTATGGACGCGCTGGAAGGGGTTGGCCTGCGTGTAGACTCCGGGCTAACGGCGCTTAACAGTTATGAAAACCGCGTCTATCAGTTTATGGACGAGGATCGTAAGCGTTATGTGGTGAAGTTTTATCGGCCCGAACGTTGGAGCGCGAAACAAATTGGTGAAGAACATCAGTTCTCCCATGATCTTGCTCTGGCGGAGATCCCTGCAGTTGCCCCATTAGTTCTGCAGGGCAATACGCTGCATACGCACAACGGTTTCTTTTTTACGGTTTTTCCCAGCGTTGGCGGGCGGCAGTATGAGATCGACAATCTCGATCAACTGGAGTGGGTTGGCCGTTTCCTGGGGCGCATTCATCAGGTGGGCAGCGAAAGCCTGTTTGTTGAACGTCCGACGATGGGCATCGAGGAGTACCTCACTTTACCGCGTCAGGTCTTGGCGGGCTGCGAGCTGTTGCCCAAAGCGCAGCGTGACAGCTTTCTTGCAGCGACTGACAAGCTGATTGAGGCGATCAAACAGCATTGGCATCAGGATTGGCAGCCGCGGCGTTTGCACGGTGACTGCCATCCGGGCAATATTCTGTGGCGTGATGGCCCACTGTTTGTTGATCTTGATGACGCGCGTAACGGGCCAGCGATACAGGATCTGTGGATGTTGTTGCACGGTGAGCGTCGCGATCGTTTGATGCAGTTAGATATTTTGTTGGAAGCGTACTCAGAGTTTGCTGAGTTTGATCAAAGTGAGTTGGCGTTGATCGAGCCGCTGCGTGCTATGCGTATGGTTTACTACCTGGCATGGGTTGCTCGCCGCTGGCAAGATCCTGCGTTCCCTAAAAGTTTTCCGTGGATGGCGGAGTCTGATTTTTGGTTATCTCAGACGGCGGCATTCACCGAACAGGTTAAGCTGTTGCAGGAGCCCCCTCTGCAGCTGATGCCAATGTATTGAAGCTTTAACACAATGGAGAGTTTAGTCTTATGAAGAAAATTTGGTTGGCGCTCGTTGGCATGGTAATGGCATTCAGTGCCTCGGCTGCGCAGTTTAGCGATGGTACCCAGTATGTCACCCTGGACAAGCCAGTGACGGGTGAACCTCAGGTACTGGAGTTCTTCTCCTTCTATTGCCCACACTGCTATCAGTTCGAGCAGGTTTATCACGTTTCCGAAAATGTGAAAAAAGCGCTGCCTGCGGGCACTAAAATGACCAAGTACCACGTTGAGTTCCTGGGGCCGTTGGGTAAACAACTGACTCAGGCATGGGCTGTTGCAATGGCCCTGGGTGTGGAAGATAAAGTCAGCCCGCTGATGTTCGAAGCGGTGCAGAAAACCCAGACCGTACAAACGCCTGATGATATCCGCAACGTGTTTGTGAAAGCAGGCGTGAGCGCGGCTGATTATGACGGGGCTCTGAACAGCTTCGTAGTTAAATCCCTGGTGGTTCAACAGGAGAAAGCTGCAGAAGATCTGCAACTGCGTGGCGTACCGGCGGTATTTGTTAACGGCAAATACATGGTCAAAAATGACGGCCTGGACACCAGTTCGATGGATGCTTACGTGAAGCAATTCGCCGACGTGGTTAAATTCCTCAGCGAGCAGAAGTAACCGAAATTTAAAGTAAAAAAGCCGGCTTAGCCGGCTTTTTTTTAACTTCTATTGCCGTTTCAATCTATCCAGCAATCTGTCTTTATCCTGCCACAGCGTGTTCAGCCAAAGCTGGAAACGTCGCTTGAACTGCTTATCGTTAAAGTAATCGCCATGCATGCTTTCCTCGATTGGCAGCAATTCAACCCTTACCACAATGCGTTTTAACCGGCCGCACAGCATATCCATAAAAGGCCGCTCAGTATTATCTGGATAAAGCAGGGTGACGTTTAACACCTTATCGAACTGCTTACCTAATGCACTGAGTGTAAAAGCAATACCGGCAGCTTTAGGGGCTAATAAATTACGGTAGGGCGAACGAGTTTTAATTTTCTTGGCTTCGGTAAAACGCGAGCCCTCTACAAAATTAACGATGGTGGTCGGGCGTTTACGAAACTTCTCGCAGGAACGGCGTGTGGTCTCGATATCATTACCGCGCTTTTCCGGGTGTTTGAGCAAATAGGCGCGCGAATAGCGTTTCATGAAGGGCATATCCAGCGCCCAGCAGGCCAGACCGACAAAAGGGACCCAGGCCAATTGCTGTTTAAGAAAGTACTTATTCATTGGAATATGGTTACGGAACAATACGCACAGCACCACAATATCCGACCAGCTTTCGTGATTACTGATCAGCAGATACCAGTTTTTTCGATCCAGGCCTTCCAACCCTTCTATATCCCAGCGCAGTTGGCCGTTAATACGTAATAGCAGCGATAACCCCAGGCACCAGCACCACATCATAAAGTCGGCGAAGGCGGAGATACGTCGCCATACGGCAGGAAAGGGCACCAGTAACTTAATGACGCCGGCGATCGTAATGGGGATCGAACACAGTACGGTGACCAAAATGGCGAGCAGGCTGGAAACGATAAAAATAACAGGGGATAGCAATCTTGGCATGGTTATAGGCTGACGGTTGGTGAGAACAGCGTTACATGCCAGTATGCATGAACAAAAAATATTTTAACGACATTATAGGGGGAAAACTCCTGCCAGCAGTAGCTGTTTTAGAGGGGAAGAAATAGGCATTTGCTGCGTTTTCGTGCAACTTGCTCACCTTGTGCTATGGTAATTGAGGCGCCAAATTTGATTAATAGTGCGATTAAAATCGGGCGCAAGTTATATCCACAAATTGTGTAAAAGTCGATAATAACCTTCAGTTAAAATAGCACTGTTTAACGCAGTGATTTTAATAGGATTTTTATTTCCCATTATAACGATAAACTCATCGTTATAATTTGTTGTCTTTTCTATGCACAAAGTTATCCACAGGCAGGATCTTGCGGATCGCTTTGCAGAATCACATGATTTTCGCCCTTAATGCACGCTAAGGTTCGTCTCAGGCGGCCAGCTATGGCATGCTTACCGTCATGTCCGATCACGATAAAGAAACGCTATGGCCCAGATTGCAGAAAACCCATTAATCCTGGTTGACGGTTCCTCGTACCTCTACCGCGCTTACCACGCCTTCCCTCCGCTGACCAACTCTGCGGGTGAACCTACCGGGGCAATGTATGGCGTGCTGAACATGCTGCGCAGTCTATTGCTGCAGTACCAGCCAAGCCATGTTGCGGTGGTGTTTGATGCCAAAGGAAAAACCTTCCGCGATGAGCTGTTCGCAGAATACAAATCGCACCGGCCGCCGATGCCGGACGACCTGCGCGCGCAAATCGAACCGTTGCACAAAATGGTCAAGGCGATGGGGTTGCCGCTGCTGGTCACGCCCGGCGTAGAAGCCGACGATGTGATTGGCACTTTGGCACTGGAGGCAGAAAAAGCCGGCCATGCGGTGCTGATCAGCACCGGCGATAAAGACATGGCGCAGTTGGTCACACCGAACGTCACCCTGATCAACACCATGAACAACACCATCCTTGGTCCACAGGAAGTGTGCGATAAGTACGGTATTCCGCCGGAGCTGATTATCGACTTCCTGGCGTTGATGGGTGATTCCTCGGATAACATCCCTGGCGTACCTGGTGTGGGCGAGAAAACCGCGCAGGCGCTGTTACAGGGGCTTGGGGGGCTGGATGCGCTCTATGCCAACCTCGATAGCATCGCCACGCTCAGCTTCCGCGGCGCCAAGACCATGGCGGCCAAGCTGGAACAGAACAAAGAGGTGGCTTACCTCTCCTACAAGCTGGCGACCATCAAAACCGACGTCGAACTGGATCTTACCTGCGCCGATCTCGAAGTATCAGCGCTGGATGTCGATGTGCTGCAGCAGTTGTTTAAACAATACGAATTTAAACGCTGGCTGGCGGATGTTGAAGCCGGTATTTGGCTGGAAGGTAAAAAGGGTACCGGCGTGAAAGCTGCCAGTGCGCCAAAGGCTACGGCGGTAGCAGACAAAGCACCTGCCGAAGCGACGTTATCGCAAGAAGGTTATGTCACCATCCTGGATGAAGATACTTTCGTGCAGTGGCTGGAAAAGCTGAAAAAAGCCGAGGTATTTGCGTTTGATACCGAAACCGACGGTTTGGACACCCTGACCGCCAATCTGATCGGCCTGTCGTTTGCCATTGCACCGGGCGAAGCCGCCTATTTGCCGGTAGCGCATGACTATCTCGATGCCCCGGCACAGCTGGATCGCGATTATGTGCTGGCCACCTTGAAGCCGCTGCTGGAAGACGAGAAAGCGCTCAAGGTCGGGCAAAATCTGAAGTTCGATATGGGCCTGCTGGCGCGTTACGACATTACCCTGCGCGGCATTGCCTTCGACACCATGCTGGAATCTTATGTGCTGGACAGCGTGGGCGGTCGTCACGATATGGACAGCTTGTCCGATCGTTACCTCGGCCATAAAACCGTGACCTTCGAAGAGATAGCCGGCAAGGGGAAAAAGCAGCTCACCTTCAACCAGATTGCACTGGAGCAGGCGGCTCCTTACGCTGCCGAAGATGCCGACGTTACCTTGCAATTGCATTTGGCGATGTGGCCGCAATTGAAGGAAAGCGCCGAGCTGCTGAAAGTATTCAATGAGATTGAAATGCCGCTGTTGCCGGTGTTGTCGCACATCGAACGCACCGGGGTGCTGATTGATCAAAGCATTCTGGCCACGCACTCCATCGAATTGACCAAACGCCTGGCCGAGCTGGAAATTCAGGCTCATGAACTGGCGGAAGAGCCTTTCAATCTGGCGTCAACCAAACAGCTGCAGGCGATCCTCTACGAAAAGCAGAAGCTGCCGGTACTGAAGAAAACGCCGGGTGGTGCCCCTTCTACTAACGAAGAAGTGTTGGCCGAACTGGCGTTGGATTACCCGTTGCCTAAGGTGATCCTGGAATACCGTGGCTTGGCGAAGCTGAAGACGACCTACACCGACAAGCTGCCGCTAATGATCAATCCGGTCAGTGGCCGGGTGCATACCTCTTATCATCAGGCGGTGACGGCTACTGGACGTCTCTCCTCGAGCGATCCTAACCTGCAGAATATCCCGGTGCGTAACGACGAAGGGCGCCGGATCCGCCAGGCCTTTATTGCTCCTGAGGGTTACCGCATCGTTGCGGCCGACTATTCGCAAATCGAACTGCGCATTATGGCCCATCTGTCACAGGATGAAGGGTTACTGAAGGCCTTTGCGGCCGGTGAGGATATCCACCGTGCCACCGCAGCCGAGGTATTTGGCCTGCCGCTTGATAAAGTGACCCACGAACAGCGTCGCAGCGCCAAGGCCATTAACTTTGGCCTGATTTATGGCATGAGCGCGTTTGGTCTGGCACGCCAATTGGGCATTCCGCGTGGTGAAGCGCAGCGCTACATGGATCTCTACTTCGAGCGCTACCCGGGCGTATTGGAATATATGGAGCGTACCCGCCAGCAGGCTGCCAGTCAGGGCTATGTAAGCACGCTGGACGGCCGCCGTCTCTATCTGCCGGATGTCAGCTCCAGTAATGGCATGCGTCGCAAGGCGGCCGAGCGCGCGGCGATTAACGCCCCTATGCAAGGGACTGCCGCCGATATCATCAAACGTGCGATGATCGAGGTGGACGCCTGGTTGCAAGCTCAGGAAGAGCCGCTGGTGCGTATGATCATGCAGGTACACGATGAATTGGTGTTCGAGGTGCATGAATCGGTGCTGGAAACCTCTAACCAACGCATTCGCGAGCTGATGGAAAATAGCATGACGCTGGCTGTCCCACTGAAAGTGGATGTCGGCGTGGGAGCCAACTGGGACGAAGCCCACTGATTGCGCGGCCGTTCGCTGGCCTCGTTCTTAAAGGATGGGCTAACTGGCGATAACCTAAGCAGTTTTTGTAATTAAGCTACAGGATACGGCGATTGTTTCCCCAACCTCGCCGTTATTACGCGCCAAACTGTGTAAGTAAACTACAAAAAATTCTTTTGCACTGCGAAAAAATCATGTAGAGTTACTGGCGTAGGGTACAGAGGTAAGATGTTCTATCTTTCAGACCTTTTACTTCACGTAATCGGATTTGGCTGAATATTTAGCCGCCCCAGTCAGTATTGACTGGGGCGTTTTTTATTGTAAAAACAAAGCCAAACCATAGGTTCTTCTTATTCGTCCCGCGACCTCTTTCCTTCAGATTTTCCCCCGAAATGGCCTGCTCATCGGATTCTCAATACCAAGTCATCATAAGTATTTGTGATGGATTTCAGTCAGAACTGTAATTAGATAACGAAAATAGCCTGGCGCCCGAATAACGCGCATAAAAAAGCCGATGCGTTTCCACATCGGCTATTGCAGCGCAGCGGCTTTTTATTCGCCGGCGGCTTCATCATCTTCCGGTAGCACTTCCGGCGGGATCTCGTTAAACCAGGTGTTCAGTTTCTGGCTCAGTTTGTCGACGCCCATTTTTTTCGGTGAGGAGAAGGCCTCAACCTGGATATCACCCATAAACGGCACTACCGCTTCACGCACCATATTCAGTTGCGCCTTACGTGCGCCGGATGCCAGTTTGTCCGCTTTGGTCAGCAGAACCAGAACCGGCGTGCCGACATCGACAGCCCATTGGATCATCTGCTGGTCGAGATCTTTCAACGGATGGCGAATGTCCATCAGCACCACCAGGCCTTTCAGGCAGTTGCGCATTTGCAGGTATTCACCCAGCGCCCGCTGCCATTTGCGTTTCATCTCTTCAGGCACTTCGGCGTAGCCATAACCCGGCAGGTCGACCAGGCGAATGCCTTCTTCCACTTCAAACAGGTTGATAAGCTGGGTACGCCCCGGCGTTTTACTGGTACGCGCCAGGCTTTTCTGGTTGGTCAGGGTATTTAACGCGCTGGACTTACCGGCGTTAGAACGGCCGGCGAACGCAACTTCAATACCTTCATCCCCCGGCAGATGGCGAATATCGGGCGCACTGGTGACGAAATGGGTCACATGATAATTGTAATTCTTGCTGGTCAAAATTTTTCGTCTCCGTGAGGATGGCTAACTGGTTGGCGATTATAACTGCATCAGCGCTAAAAATGGTGTGTTTCTCTGTTTTTAAGCGCCGGGCCAGTTGGGTGTGGCAATTTATGTGGGGCAGGCTTGTGAGACATTTGCCATTCGAATAGGGGGTAATGTCGCTTTTATTCGAAAGTTGTTTTTATTCTTTTTATTATAAAACATGATGTTAATTCTCCGATGCGTATTTTTATCAGCCTATTACGCAGCGGGTGCCTTGAGCCTGACCCCTGATAGCGTAAAGTAAGTTGCAGCACAGGACTGTGCAGGATTAAGGAACATCCGGGAAGGGTGATAAATCTCAGGGAGAGCACGGGACGTGCTAATGAGTGCCAGGACGAATAACCGAAGGAATGGGTCTATTTGCATCGGAATTTGCAAATAGCACAGGGATGGTGAAGTTACCGCAATTGGGATGCCGGCAGGAAGCAAACTCAGGAAGAGTGGACACGAACGGATTTCGCCATGGATGATTTTCCCTTCAGGATGAAGGAAGTAGTGCGGCAGGGAATGCGCTTACAGCAAAAGGAAAAACCTGGATGTTGAGTGTGCGCACGGAATGCGTAGCAGGAATATCCTTCGAAAGAGGGTGCAAAAAGGCGGCGGGTTTAACCTGCCGCCTTTTTTCTTTGTTCGCTTTCTGCTAGATTCCGCCGCAATCGTATAGCATCTATCTCTATACTGAATCTACATACCTAAGAGCATACGCTATGAACCAGCCATCAAAAGCACCTCGCGCCCCACGCAGCAGCGCGGCGACGTCGAAAACCAAAAAGAAAAGCCGTGTGGAGCTCGATCAGGAAGCCCGTGAGCGCAAGCGTCTGAAAAAGCGCCGTGGTCTTGCTTCCGGTTCTCGCACCCAGGTTGAGTCTGCCAATCAAAAGAACAAGGCCGACGCGCAGACCAAAGATCCGCGCATTGGCAGCAAAGTGCCGGTAGCGCTGGTGGTCGAAGCCAAGCCAAAAGCCAAGCCGCAGCCAAAACCTAAGGCCGAAGCCAAACCACGTCTGTCCCCGGAAGAAGAGCTGGCGAAGCTGGAAAATGATGAGCGTCTGGACGCACTGCTGGATCGTATTGACGACGGCGAGACGCTGAGCGCAGAAGATCAGAGTTATGTTGACCAGACTCTGGATCGCATTGATGCCCTGATGGAGCAACTGGGCATTGAGCTGGGCGACGATGAAGACGACGAAGAAGAAGAGAAAAAGGAAGATATCCTGAAACTGCTGAAAGGCGGTAACCCGAAAGACGTAATTTAACGCGTCATGTGGCTGATCCCGTCAATAGCCCTACTCTTGATGTGTTATCTGCTGTGGTTATTCGGTAAACTATGGCGGCTGTCTAAACGCAAAAAGCGTTTTCGCAGCGCTTCCGCGGCCAGACAGCGTAGACAACTGCCCATCTCCCGGCCCGGTAGGAAAAAATATCGGAAGGAGTGAGCATGTCAGAGCAGGCAATTGTCTGGGATCTGGCCCTGATCCAGAAATATAACTATTCAGGGCCGCGTTACACCTCATACCCCACAGCGCTGGAATTCAACCAGAGCTACGACGAAGCGGCGTTTCAACGCGCCGCGGTGCGTTATCCTGAGCGCCCTTTATCGCTGTACGTGCATATTCCTTTCTGCCACAAGCTCTGCTATTTCTGTGGTTGCAACAAGCTGGTGACGCGTCAAACGCACAAGGCCGATGAATATCTGGCGGTGCTGGCGCAAGAGATTGCTCAACGTGCACCGTTGTTTGCCGGGCGTAAGGTCGGCCAGATGCACTGGGGTGGCGGTACGCCAACCTATCTGAGCAAGGCACAAATCAGCCAGTTGGTAACGATGCTGCGCCAACACTTTGATTTCCTACCCGATGCCGAAATGTCGATCGAAGTCGATCCGCGTGAGATTGAGCTGGATGTGCTCGATCATTTACGTAGCGAAGGTTTTAATCGCCTGAGCATGGGGGTGCAGGACTTCAATAAAGAGGTGCAGCGGCTGGTGAACCGCGAGCAGGATGAAGCCTTTATCTTTGCCCTGATTGCTCGCGCTAAAGCGCTTGGCTTTAATTCCACCAATATCGATCTAATCTACGGCTTGCCAAAGCAAACGCCGGAGAGCTTTGCCTACACTCTGCAGCGGGTGGCAGAGCTAAGCCCCGATCGCCTGAGCGTATTTAACTATGCCCATATGCCGAACCTGTTTGCTGCCCAGCGCAAAATCAAAGATGCAGATCTGCCGAGCGCGCAGCAGAAACTGGATATCTTGCAGCACACCATAGCCTCCCTGACCGAATCGGGTTATCAGTTTATCGGCATGGATCATTTCGCACGACCGGACGATGAGTTGGCGGTGGCACAGCGCGAAGGAAAACTTCATCGTAACTTCCAGGGGTACACCACCCAGGGCGACAGTGATTTGCTGGGGCTGGGTGTCTCCGCCATCAGCATGCTGGGGGACAGCTATGCGCAGAACCAGAAAGAGCTGAAGGTTTATTACAGCAGCGTTGAAGCGCAAGGTCATGCACTGTGGCGCGGCCTGGCCATGACCGAAGACGACTGCTTGCGGCGTGAGGTGATCAAAACGCTGATCTGCAATTTCAAACTGGACTATCTGGCCATAGAACGTCAGTTCGACATCAACTTTGCCGATTATTTTGCCGAGGATTTGCAATTGTTGGCGCCGTTTGAACGCGATGGGCTGGTGGAGCGTGACGAGCAGGGCATTCAGGTTACGCCGCGTGGCCGGTTACTGATCCGCAATATTTGCATGTGCTTTGATATCTACCTGCGTCAACAGGCCCGCACTCAGCAATTCTCTCGGGTTATTTGATGAGTAAAACATCGGCCGCTTTCGCGGCCGTTGTTTTAACTGAAGAAATTAATCAGTGCGGCGCACAATACCGCAGCAACGGCTGCCTGCGGCGTGTGGCTGGCGGCAGAACCAAGTTCTGCGCCTTGAGAAATGAATGCGATTAACGAATCCAGCATGGAAGCCTCCAGGGTGTGCGCCCCGATCATACTGCGGCCTCTTCGGCTGTAAAGCCTGAAATAGCCGTTTTTTTGTGCGCTTGATTGTATTTTCTATCATCAATGCCGCAAACTATTCCATTCCCAATTCTTTCAACTTACGCGTTAACGTATTGCGCCCCCACCCCAGCAAACGGGCGGCTTCCTGCTTATGCCCTTGGGTATGACGCAGTGCAGTGGTGAGCAAGGTGCGCTCCATCTCCGGTTGCGCTTCCGACAGCAGGTTTTGATGACCGGAACGCAGCGCGCGGTCTGCCCACTGTGCCAGCAGCGTGGCCCAACTGTCGGGCAGGCTATGCCCGGTCGTTTCCGGCGCAGAGGTTTCAAACAGCTCACTCGGCAGATCCTGAATCAGCACCTCCTGCCCAGCGGCCATCACGGTTAACCAACGGCAGGTGTTCTCCAACTGGCGAACGTTACCTGGCCATGGCAGGCGCGTCAGTGCAGTTTCAGTCTCCGGGTGCAGGTTTTTCGCTTCCACACCCAGCTCCTTTGCCGCCACCTGCAGGAAGTAACGCGCCAGACGCGGAATATCCTCACGGCGTTCACGCAACGGCGGAAGGTGCACGCGGATCACATTCAGGCGGTGGAACAAATCCTCACGGAATTTACCTTCCTGTACCCGCATTTCCAGGTTCTGGTGGGTGGCGGCGATGATGCGTACGTCAACCTTCACCGGGGCATAACCACCGACCCGATAGAATTGGCCATCTGCCAGCACCCGCAGCAAGCGGGTTTGCACATCCAGCGGCATATCGCCGATTTCATCCAGGAACAAGGTCCCGCCGTCGGCCTGCTCAAAGCGACCCTGACGGATTTGGTTGGCGCCGGTAAAGGCCCCTTTTTCATGCCCGAAAAGTTCGGACTCGATCAGGTCTTTGGGGATCGCCGCCATATTCAGCGCGATAAAAGGCGATTTGGCGCGCGGACTGTGACGGTGCAGGGCATGGGCAACCAGCTCTTTACCGGTACCTGATTCGCCGTTGATCAGTACGCTGATCGACGAACGCGACAGGCGCCCGATGATGCGGAACACGTCCTGCATCGCCGGGGCTTCACCGATGATGTCTGCCACCGGATCGTTGGCCGGTTGGCTGCGTGCAGGCTGCTGCTGCTCCTGATAATGGCTGATGGCGCGTTCTACCAGCGCTACGGCTTCATCGATATCAAAGGGTTTCGGCAGGTAATCGAACGCCCCTTGCTGGTAGGCGCTGACGGCGGCGTCGAGATCCGAATGTGCGGTCATTATGATGACCGGAAGCATCGGATGACGCTGTTTGATCTGCTTGAGCAACGCAAGACCATCCATACCCGGCATGCGGATGTCAGACAGCAACACGTCAGGAGTTTGCGTGGCCAGGGCTTCGAGCACCGCATTGCCACTGTCGAAGGTCACGCAGCTCACACCGGCTCCAGTGAGCGCACGTTCAAGCACCCAGCGGATGGAGCTATCGTCATCGACGATCCAGACTATCCCTCGTTGCATAGAAAACCTCACTGGCGAATAGGCAGGTAAACCGAGAATTCGGTATGTCCTGGCCAACTGTTAAATTCAATTTTTCCGCAATGCTGATCGATAAGATTACGGGCGATGGATAACCCCAGGCCGGTCCCGCCTTCGCGGCCGCTGACCATCGGGTAAAATAGCGTGTCCTGCAACTGCGCCGGCACACCGGGGCCGTCATCTTCTACGTCGATACGTGCCGCTAACCGGTAGCGGGTGCCGTGCAGGGTGATCTGGAAAGCGGTACGAGTGCGCAGCGTGATGGTGCCACCTGTTTCTCCCAGCGCCTGCAGCGCATTGCGGGTGATGTTCAGCAATACCTGTTCGATTTGATCCGGGTCGTGCGCCATTTCAGGCAGGCTCGGGTCGTAGTCCCGCACCAGCGTCACGTTATCCGGCTTCTCAAGCGACACCAGTTGGCACACACGCTCTGCCACCTGATGAATGCTTTGGGTTATGTGCTGGCCCGGTCGCTGTGGGCCGAGCAGGCGATCGACCAGGTTGCGCAGGCGATCGGCCTGCTCAATGATCACCTTGGTGTATTCGGTCAGCGACGGATCGGGTAGCGCCTTGGCCAGCAATTGAGCCGCACCGCGCAACCCGCCAAGCGGGTTTTTAATTTCATGCGCCAGGCCTCGGACCAGATCGCGGGCTGCCACCTGCTGGGCGTGCTGAAGTTGTTCCTGGCTCAAACGGCGTTGGTTATCCATTGGTGCCAGCTCGATCAGGATATAGCCATCAGGCAACGCCTGAGCGGTCAGGGAGAGGATATGCGCACGCCCGTCAACCACCAGGGTCACTTCGTTATCGGTAAAGCCCTGACCGGCATGCAGGCTCTCACGCATCAGATCGACGTTCAGTGAGAAATAACCGAGCAAATCGGGTAACGGTGTACCGAAAAGTTTACGAGAACTTTGTGCCAGCAGTTGTTGTGCTGCCGGATTGGCGTAATGAACCGCCAGTGAGTCATCCAACAGCAGGATGCTGTTGATGAGAGAATTGAGGATCTGCCCTGCGTCGGGCAGCTTGCCAGTTGCCATATATGCCCTTTATCTTTCAAGACGCAGCGTTGTTGGCTGCTCTTACTCACACCAGTCACTTGGCAGACCAAGCTCCTGTCGGTTCGCTCGGTTGCCGCCTAGCTGCACCGTGAAATCTCTTGGGCATAGCAGACGACTGCACCTTTTTAGTGCATTTATCCTACTCCATCCGTTATGCACGCGGTATGGAATAGTTTTGCAGAAAATACGGTGGAGAAAAAAACCCATCCGAAGATGGGCTGAAAGTTTCCACGGCAACAAAAAAAGACAACTAAATCTGGGCGCCGCCCGCAGACGGCGCGGTAAAACTTAAACGCTGTAGTACAGTTCGAATTCAACCGGGTGTGGCGTCATGCGAACGCGGTCCATCTCTTCTTTGCGCAGATCGATGTAAGCATCGATAGCGTCGTCGGTGAATACGCCGCCACGGGTCAGGAACTCGCGGTCTTCGCTCAGTGCTGCCAGCGCTTCATCCAGGGAGCCTGCAACTTTTGGAATTTCAGCTTCTTCTTCCGGTGGCAGGTCATACAGGTTTTTGTCCATGGCGTCGCCAGGGTGGATTTTGTTAATCACACCGTCCAGGCCTGCCATCAGCAGGGCCGCGAAGCACAGGTACGGGTTAGCCGCTGGATCCGGGAAACGGGCTTCGATACGGCGCGCTTTCGGGCTGGCAACCACTGGGATACGGATGGAAGCGGAACGGTTACGGGCAGAATAAGCCAGCATGACCGGAGCTTCGTAGCCTGGGACCAGACGCTTGTAAGAGTTGGTGGTCGGGTTGGCCAGGGCGTTGATCGCTTTAGCGTGCTTGATGATACCGCCGATGTAGAACAGGGCAGTCTCAGACAGGCCGCCGTATTTGTCGCCGGCGAACAGGTTAGTCCCGTTCTTGGACAGCGACATGTGGCAGTGCATGCCGGAACCGTTATCACCGAACATTGGCTTCGGCATGAAGGTCGCGGTTTTGCCAAATGCGTGAGCCACGTTGTGAACCACGTATTTGTAGATTTGGATTTCGTCGGCTTTCTTGGTCATGGTGTTGAAGCGGGTTGCCACTTCGTTCTGACCTGCGGTTGCCACTTCGTGGTGGTGCGCTTCAACGACCAGGCCCATTTCTTCCATGGTCAGACACATGGTAGAACGGATGTCCTGTGAAGAATCGACCGGAGGAACCGGGAAGTAACCGCCTTTGACTGCCGGACGGTGGCCTTTGTTGCCGCCATCGTATTGGGTGCCGGAGTTCCATGCGCCTTCGATATCGTCGATGGCCACGTGGGAACCGCGGATGCTGCTGCCGAAACGAATGTCGTCAAACAGGAAGAATTCTGGCTCTGGCCCGAACAGAACGGTGTCCGCGATGCCGGAAGAGCGCAGGAAATCTTCTGCACGCTTGGAGATGGAGCGTGGGTCACGATCGTAGCCCTGCATGGTGCCTGGCTCGAGGATGTCGCAGCGAATGATCAGGGTAGATTCTTCGAAGAACGGATCCAGTACCGCAGTGCTGGCGTCTGGCATCAGCACCATGTCAGATTCGTTGATGCCCTTCCAACCGCCGATCGAGGAACCGTCAAACATTTTACCTTCTTCGAAGAAGTCGGCATTTACCTGATGAGCAGGGATGGTGACGTGTTGTTCTTTACCCTTGGTGTCAGTGAAACGCAGGTCTACGAATTTCACTTCATGCTCATTCAGCATCGTCAAAACGTGTTCAGCGGACATACTTAACTCTCCCGGATTTATCATTGTCGTCGTCGTGGAACGAATCTGTGAAACTGGCTTTTTTTGCCTTGAAAAGACTAAAGCGAAAACTGTGCCAACTTTGCTAAAGCGCTTTAATCGCCTTTCTGCATGGGTTTTGCACAGAATCAGTATGCACCATCAGTGACGTTTTGCACTTAAATGGTGCAATCAGTGCGGGGTGGGGCACTGTAATGGTGCAAAAGTGCACCGGATGCTGCTTTTTGCACCGTGAAAGGGATCACATACTGACCTGTACACAGTTGTTTATAAGAGACTGTTGTGATCTTGTTTAGTCCCTCGCTTAATACGTGTACAATAGCGCGCTATTTCTAATGCCTGAGGCAAAGCTGTGATCGAAAATTTGCGTAACATCGCCATTATTGCCCACGTTGACCATGGTAAGACCACCCTGGTTGATAAGCTGCTGCAACAATCCGGTACTTTCGGAGAGCGTGTAGAAGCCACCGAACGCGTAATGGACTCCAACGATTTGGAGAAAGAGCGTGGGATTACCATCCTCGCAAAAAACACCGCCATTAATTGGAAAGACTACCGCATCAACATCGTGGATACCCCAGGACACGCCGACTTCGGCGGTGAGGTTGAGCGTGTGATGTCAATGGTTGACTCGGTGCTGCTGGTTGTGGATGCAATGGATGGCCCAATGCCGCAAACCCGCTTCGTGACCAAAAAAGCCTTCGCTAATGGTCTGAAGCCGATCGTGGTAATCAACAAGGTTGACCGTCCGGGCGCACGTCCTGATTGGGTTGTTGATCAGGTCTTCGACCTGTTCGTTAACCTCGACGCAACCGACGAGCAGCTCGACTTCCCAATCATCTATGCTTCTGCATTGATGGGGATCGCCGGTACTGACCACAATGAGATGGCGGAAGACATGACTCCGCTGTATCAAGCGATCGTAGACCACGTGTCTGCGCCGCAGGTTGAGCTCGAAGCGCCATTCCAGATGCAAATCTCCCAGTTGGACTACAACAACTACCTGGGCGTGATCGGTATCGGCCGTATCAAGCGCGGTAAAGTGAAGCCAAACCAGCAGGTCACCATCATCGATAGCGAAGGTAAAACTCGCAACGGTAAAGTGGGCAAAGTGCTGGGCCACATGGGTCTGGAGCGTATCGAGTCTACCCTGGCTGAAGCGGGCGACATCATCGCTATCACCGGTCTGGGCGAGCTGAACATTTCCGACACCATCTGTGACACCTCTGCAGTGGAAGCACTGCCGGCGCTGTCTGTAGATGAGCCGACCGTAACCATGTTCTTCAACGTCAACACCTCACCTTTCTGCGGTAAAGAAGGTAAGTTTGTGACTTCGCGTCAAATCCTTGAGCGTCTGAACAAGGAACTGGTGCACAACGTGGCACTGCGCGTTGAAGAAACTGAAGATGCTGATGCATTCCGCGTATCTGGCCGTGGTGAACTTCACCTGTCGGTTCTGATCGAAAACATGCGTCGTGAAGGTTTCGAACTGGCGGTATCCCGTCCGAAAGTAATCTTCCGTGAAATCGATGGTCGTAAACAAGAGCCGTTCGAAAACGTGACCTTGGACATCGAAGAACAGCACCAGGGTTCAGTCATGCAAGCCATGGGTGAGCGTAAAGCTGACCTGAAAAACATGGATCCAGACGGTAAAGGCCGTGTGCGTCTCGACTACGTGATCCCAAGCCGCGGCTTGATTGGCTTCCGTAACGAGTTCATGACCATGACTTCCGGTACCGGTCTGCTGTACTCCACCTTCAGCCACTACGACGACGTGCGTCCGGGTGAAGTTGGCCAGCGCCAGAACGGCGTGCTGATCTCTAACGGCCAGGGTAAAGCGGTAGCGTTCGCCCTGTTCGGTCTGCAAGATCGCGGCAAGCTGTTCCTGGGTCACGGTGCGGAAGTGTATGAAGGCCAGATCATCGGTATTCACTCACGTTCCAACGACCTGACCGTGAACTGCCTGACCGGTAAGAAGCTGACCAACATGCGTGCTTCCGGTACTGACGAAGCCACTACCCTGGTTCCGGCTATCAAAATGACTCTGGAGCAAGCTCTGGAATTCATCGATGATGACGAACTGGTAGAAGTCACGCCAACCTCGATCCGTATCCGTAAGCGTCACCTGACGGAAAACGATCGTAAGCGTGCAAGCCGCGGTCCTAAAGAAGCCTAATCGCCGATTTAGTCTGCAACACTTAGGGCGCGCCAGCGCCCTGAGTTTTTTCCTCTGTCTTTTCTCATTTCTGCCGCGTGCTATACGCTTTTCCATCCGCTCTCTATTCAGCCTCTGCTTTTCCCGCTACAGTAAAATCTCACCGGCCCATCAGGAGAGGACTATGTTGTATATCTTTGATTTAGGTAATGTGATCGTCGATATCGATTTCAAACGTGTACTGGGTGTATGGAGCAGTTTGAGCGGTACGCCATTGGCGGTCTTGTCCGAACGTTTTGCTATGGGCGAATTGTTTCAGCAGCACGAGCGCGGTGAAATCAGCGATGAAGACTTTGCCGAAGGGCTGAGTGCCGAAATGGGGATTGCCCTCAGTTTCGAGCAGTTCGCTACCGGTTGGCAGGCGGTGTTTGTCGCCCTGCGTCCAGAAGTGATCGACATCATGAAGCGCCTGCGCAGCGAAGGTCACCGGGTGGTGGTGTTATCGAACACCAACCGCTTGCACTGCAATTACTGGCCGCAGCACTACCCGCAGGTGGCCGAAGCCGCCGATCATCTCTATTTGTCGCAGGATCTTGGCATGCGTAAGCCGGACGCCAACATTTATCTGCACGTACTGGATGCAGAAAATACCTCGCCGGACGACGCGGTGTTCTTTGACGATCACCCGGATAACGTCGCCGCGGCACAGGCGCTTGGCATCAAAACGGTTCACGTGACCGACCGCGACGTAGTACCGGCTTATTTTGCCCAATGACCGCAAAGGGTTAAGCTTAAGGCGTACAAACTGACATCAAGGAGTGGCCATGTCGTTTTTCCGCCGCAAGAAGCTGCCCGCTTCGATCAAACCCAGCGTCACCTTTTTACGACTGCTGATTAAACGCGTCGACAGCGATGGCCTGACCATGTTGGCGGGCCACCTGGCCTACGTCTCACTGCTGTCACTGGTACCTCTGGTGACCGTGGTGTTTGCGCTGTTTGCCGCGTTCCCGATGTTCTCCGACATCAGCGTTCAACTGAAAAGCTTTATCTTTTCCAACTTCATGCCGGCCGCCGGCAACGTAATTCAAAGTTATCTGGAGCAGTTTGTCGCCAACTCCAACAAGATGACCGCCGTCGGGACCTGCGGCCTGATAGTCACTGCGCTGTTGCTGATCTCGTCGGTGGACAGCGTGCTCAACACCATCTGGCGCAGCAAGAATCAGCGTCCTATCGTGTTTTCTTTCGCCGTGTACTGGATGGTGCTGACCCTGGGGCCGCTGTTGGTGGGGGCCAGTATGGCGATCAGTTCCTATCTGCTGTCGCTTAACTGGCTGGCGCAGACCGGCGTCAACAGCCTGGTGGATCAGGTGCTGCGTATTTTCCCGCTGATCCTGTCGTGGATATCGTTCTGGCTGCTGTATTGCATCGTGCCGACGGTTAGGGTGCCACCCAAGGATGCGTTGATTGGCGCACTGGTGGCCGGTTTGCTGTTTGAGCTGGGCAAGAAGGGGTTTGCGCTGTATGTCACCATGTTCCCGTCTTATCAGCTGATTTACGGCGTGTTGGCGGTGATCCCCATTTTATTCCTTTGGGTCTACTGGAGCTGGTGTATCGTGTTACTCGGTGCGGAAATCACGGTTACCATTGGGGAATACCGCGACTACCGACAGCAAAAGGCACAACAACAGGAACAGTCATCAGAAGGGCAGTTATGATTGCGTTAATTCAACGGGTATTAAATGCCAGCGTCACGGTGGAAGGCCAGACGGTAGGCAACATAGGCCCCGGTTTGTTAGTGTTATTGGGCGTGGAGCAGGACGATAACGAACAGAAGGCCGAGCGCCTGTGTGAGCGCGTATTGGGGTACCGCATCTTTGGCGATGAGAACGACAAAATGAATCTCAACGTCCAACAGGCAGGGGGCAGTTTGCTGGTGGTCTCGCAGTTCACGCTGGTGGCCGACACGCAAAAAGGTATGCGTCCGAGTTTTTCTCGCGGTGCGGTACCGCAAGAGGCCGATCGGTTATACCAATATTTTGTTGGCCAGTGCCGCGAACGCGGTATCGAAACCCAAACCGGTGAGTTTGCGGCCGACATGAAAGTCGCGCTGGTGAACGACGGGCCGGTGACGTTTTGGCTTCAAGTCTAAGATTCTGAGAGAGAAGGCGTCTATGTATCACCTACGAGTACCGGTAACAGAGCAAGAACTGAAAGAGTATTACCAGTTCCGCTGGGAAATGCTGCGCAAGCCGTTGCACCAGCCGGTGGGGTCGGAAAAGGATGCCTACGACGCCATGGCACATCATCAGATGGTGGTGGACGAGAGCGGAAAAATTGTCGCCATTGGGCGACTGTACATCAATGCCGATAACGAAGCCGCGATTCGTTTTCTGGCGGTAGACCCGACGGTGCAGGACAAAGGCCTGGGGACGCTGGTAGCCATGACGCTGGAATCCGTGGCGCGCCAGGAGGGCGTGAAGCGCGTAGTCTGTAGCGCCCGTGAAGACGCGGTGGATTTCTTTGCCAAGCTGGGTTTCATTAATCAGGGTGAGATCACCGCGCCGCAAACCACGCCGATTCGCCATTTCCTGATGATCAAACCGGTGGCGACGCTGGACGATATCCTGCATCGGCCCGACTGGTGCGGTCAGCTGCAGCAGGCCTGGTACGATCACATTCCGCTCAGCGAGAAGATGGGGGTGCGCATCAGCCAATATACCGGCCAGCGCTTTGTCACCACCATGCCGGAAATTGGCAACCAGAACCCGCACCACACGTTGTTTGCCGGCAGCCTGTTCTCTCTGGCCACCTTGACCGCCTGGGGCCTGATCTGGCTATTGCTGCGTGAGCGCCATCTCGGTGGCACGATCATTTTGGCTGATGCCCATATTCGTTACAGCAAGCCCATCACTGGCCGACCGCGTGCAGTGGCGGATCTCAGCTCGTTGAGCGGCGATCTGGCCCGTTTGGCCCGTGGCCGCCGCGCTCGCGTGCAGGCGGAAGTCCATTTGTTCGGTGACGACGACAAAGGTGCGGTATTTGAAGGCACTTATATGGTGTTGCCGGCCGAGCCGGAAGTGCCCCTGGATCAGGGCGGCTGTGAGGCGATAGACAGTTAATACCCAGGCCCTCTCTATGCGGAGAGGGCCTATCCAGAATTAAGGCAGTTGCTGGTTGACCGTTTGGCCATCGGCGGCAGTGGCCTGCAACCTGCCCTGCAATGAAGCCTTAAATGGCCCATCGCTGTTCAACAAACCTTTCAACTGTAATTGCAGATTACCGTCGCCTTCCAGCGGTACTGCTTGCCATCCCCATTGTTGTAGCGTATTCAGCGGTACCGAACGCCCATTCAACGACAGCGTAAAAGGCTTGCCCGGCAGCTGCTCGACGGTGGCTTTGGCATCCAACAACCCCTGCGGCATAAAGGCGCTGAGCTCGGTGACGTTGATCTGCTCGTCATTGGCGTTCAGCGCCAGCGATGGTCGGCGCACGTCAATTTTGTTGAAGGTAGCTTCACTGCCGTTCAAATTCAGCGTGCCGGACCAGATGCCCCACTGGTGATCGCGCGCCAGCAGCAGGTTGCTGCCATAACCGTCCAGTGCGGTGATCTGGAAAGGGAAGGCCGGGTTGATATCGATGATCAGGTTACGGTTGGTGGTCAGTTTATTGACATACACCTCCGCCAGCCAGTTCGGCAGCGGTTGTAACCACAATGCGCGCCAGTCTATAGGCAACGTATATTCCAACGCAGCGACCGCGACCTCATCCAGCTGCAGGCGGTTGTTGGCACGCAGCCAGTTGCCCGAGGTGCGCAATAACCCACCTTCCCAGCGGGTGGTGAACTGCTGAATGGCGATGCCGGCCGGCGAGAGTCGCATATTCATGATCGGATCAATCAGATGGAAACTGCCATTGATCAGGTCGCTGGCGTTAAAGTTCAGCGAACCGTCCTGGCTGCTCCAGCCGCCCTGTTGGAAGGTGACATTTTGCAGTGACAGGTCGAGATCGTTAAATGCCCACTCCTTGCCTTCCAGCCGTGCATCTATCAGATCAAAACGTTTGAGCGTGACGGGGGGCAGAGCGGTAAAACGTTGCCAGAACTGTTCCAGTGTCAGGGGAGTTTGCATGCGCACGCCGCTGAGCCTCAGTCGCTCTACCTGCCAACTGCCGTCGGCGGCGCGAGTGGCTACGCCGGTCAAATCCCCCTGCGCCAGGTCGGCGCCGAAATTGCTGAGCAGCAGCTGATTTTGTTTCCGCTCGCCCTGAACCAGCACCTGAGAGGCCGGGATGCCATTGAGCGTCATCGAGCCGGCACTGAACTGGAACTGATTGTTATCACCTAATGGATGGCCGGCTTTGGGTTGCCATGGCGTGATGCCGGCGTTGACCTGCTGCGCGTTGAGCTGCCAGGTTTCATCGTTGGATTGCAGCGCCATATTGCTCAGTTGCAGCACGTCGGCCTGTATTGGCGTTGCTGCGTCCTGCTGCTGCAGATTCAGCGTGCCGTCACGCAGCGTGACGCTATGGAAATGACGAGGTTCGGTAATTTGGCGCAGGCTGAGACCGAGGTCCAGACGTTTGGCCACCAGTGATTGAGGCTGATTTTTTTTGGCCAACTGAACGTCTTCCAGGCTGATTTGGCCCGGCTGGTTCCATGAGTGCGAGATTGCCGCCACCGACAGGCGGTAGTCGCTGTTATCGCTGACCCAGCGGCTGACCCAGCCCGCGGCCCAACGGGTTTGCCCTATGACGTACAACAGTGCAACGGCCAGCACGACCAGCAGCAGCAACGTCAGCAACAGTTTTCCGATAAATTTCATCGTCTACATCCGCGTCGGTCAAAAAAGATACCCTGTTTATGCCGCAATTGGCCGGGCATCTCAAGTGCAATGGTCTGATAGGCAATAAAAAACGGCCGCAAGCGGCCGTTTGTCACAAGGCAGTTCGATGGATTATTGTTTCTCGTGTTCCTGCGGGAACAGCAGGTTCAGCGCGATGGCAGTGATGCCGCCGGCAGCAATGCCTGAGGAGAGTAATGTTTTCAGCCAGTCCGGTGCGAACTGCAAGATCAACGGTTGCTGGGAAACGCCCATCCCCACGGCCAACGACAGCGCCATGATCATGATTGCACGGCGGTTCAGACGCTCTCGCGACACGATACGCACACCGGATGCGGCGATGGTGCCGAACATCACCAGGGTGGCGCCGCCCAATACCGGCTCAGGAATGTGTTGTACGAAGCCGGCCACCGCCGGGAACAGCCCCAGCGCGATCAGCATCAGTGCCACCACGAAGCCGACGTAGCGGCTGGCGACGCCGGTCAGTTGGATCACGCCATTGTTTTGACCGAAGCAGGAGTTAGGGAAGGTATTAAACACCGCCGACAGCATGGAGTTCAGGCCGTTGGCCAGTACGCCGCCCTTAAGGCGCTTCATATACAGTGGGCCACTCACAGGTTGTTCCGACACGTCAGAGGTCGCGGTGATATCGCCGATAGTTTCCAGCGAGGTGACCATAAAGATAAGCATCAGCGGCAGCAGCAGATTCCAGTCAAAACCCAGACCGTAATACAGCGGGGTCGGGATGATGATCGCCGCCGTCTCGGGGGTGGGCTGGCTTTCTGGCAGCATGCCCATGGCCCAGGCCAGCAGATAACCCACCGCCATGGCAATCACCAGTGAGGCGACGCGCAGGTAGGGATTGCGCTGACGGTTAAGCAGAATAATGACCAGTAATACCGCGCCGGCCAGCAGCAGATTTTTGGGGGCGCCGAAGGTACCTCCGTTCATCGCAGCATAGCCGCCGCCGATGGAAGTCAAACCGACCTGAATCAGAGACAAACCGATAATCATCACCACAATGCCGGAGACCAGCGGGGTGATAATGCGCCGTGCCAAGTGCAACACGCGTGACAGCAGGATCTCGGTGCAGGAGGCGACCATCAGCGTACCGAACAGCGCAGCCATCATGGTGGGAACGTCCGCGCCGCCATTTTTCAGCGCCAGCCCGCCCATGATCAGCGGCGAAACAAAGTTAAAGCTGGTGCCCTGAATAGACAGCAAGCCCGAGCCGACGGGTCCCCAGGTTTTGATTTGTAAAATAGAGGCCAGGCCGGAGGCGAACAGCGACATGCTGATAATGTGCTGAGTGTCCTGCGCCGGCAGACCCAGTGCCTGACAAATCAACAGGGCCGGTGTGATCACGGCAACGAACATCGCCAGCAGGTGCTGACCGGCGGCGAACAGCGTTTGCGGCAGCGGTGGGCGATCTTCCAGGCGATAAATCAGTTCACTGTTGCGGGGAGTGGCGGATGCTTTTTGCGCAGCATCGAACTCGGCGGATGGCTGGGTCATGGTGTGGCATTTCCAGAAACGGCAAAGCAGGCATTTTAATGATTTGGCCCATAAAAGCAAACGGTTGCGCGTTAATGCTTTGTTAGCAGTATCGTCACTTATGTCGCATTTTCGTTCATTTTTTCTTGTGTTATCAGCGTTTTTTACTTCTAATCCTGCACTCATCAAGTTTTAAAAACTAAGCGGTTTTCTCTAACTTATTATTTATTAATTGGATCTTTTCCCTTACATGGAGTAACTGGATGTTTCATCTTGATACTTATGGCACGTTAGTCGCAGCAACATTGGTTCTGCTCCTTGGGGGCAAATGCGTCACCAGCATCCCCCTGTTGAGGAAATACACCATTCCCGCTCCTGTCGCCGGTGGTTTACTGGTGGCACTCCTGTTGTTAGCCCTGAAAAAGTTCGTTAACTGGGAAATCAGCTTCGATATGTCGCTGAAAGACCCGTTAATGTTGGCCTTCTTCGCCACCATCGGTTTGAACGCCAACCTGTCGCGGTTGCGCGCGGGTGGCAAGGCATTAATGGTATTCCTGTTTGTGGTGCTGGGCCTGCTGCTGGTGCAGAACGCTATCGGCATCGGCATGGCGAAAATGCTGGGTCTGGACCCGTTGATGGGCCTGATCGCCGGCTCGATTACCCTGTCCGGCGGTCACGGTACCGGGGCGGCCTGGAGCAAGCTGTTTATCGAACGCTACGGCTTTGAAAACGCCACTGAAGTGGCGATGGCCTGTGCCACCTTCGGTCTGGTTCTGGGTGGCCTGATCGGCGGTCCGGTGGCGCGTTACCTGGTGAAGCACTCTTCCACCCCGGAAGGCTCGCCGGATGACAGCGTCCAGCCAAGCGGTTTTGAAAAACCGGAGAGCGGCCGTTTGATCACCTCGCTGATCATGATTGAAACCATCGCGATGATCGCCATCTGCCTGAGCCTGGGGCAGTTTATCTCCGGCTTGCTGAGCGGTACGGTATTTGAATTACCCAACTTTGTTTGCGTGCTGTTCGTTGGGGTGATCCTCAGCAACACCCTGGCCTTCACCGGGTTCTATACCGTGTTTGAGCGTGCGGTGTCGGTGCTGGGCAACGTTAGCCTGTCGCTGTTCCTGGCGATGGCGTTGATGAGCCTGCGTTTGTGGGAGCTGGCTTCTCTGGCGCTGCCAATGCTGGCGATCCTGGCCGTACAAACGCTGGTGATGGCACTGTACGCAATTTTCGTTACCTACCGGGTGATGGGTAAAAATTACGATGCAGCGGTGTTGGCTGCGGGCCACTGCGGTTTCGGCATGGGAGCCACGCCTACGGCGATCGCCAACATGCAGGCGATTACCGATCGCTTCGGTCCATCGCACCTGGCGTTTCTGGTGGTGCCTATGGTGGGGGCGTTCTTTATCGATATCGCCAACGCGATTGTGATTAAGCTGTATCTGCTGTTGCCGGTGTTTCCGGCGATTGGCTGATTAACCGGTCGTAATAACGAAAAAGGCGCCTATCTGGCGCCTTTTCTCTGCCTGAAAATCAGGCGTTGGAGTAACGTGCTTTCTCCGGTAGCCAGCGTTCAATCAGGGCTCTGGCATGCTCCTGGTACTGCTGGTGTATATGGCGGGCGACGCGTTGTACTTCCGGGATCATCGCCTGATCGCGCAGCAAATCCGCCACTTTGAACTCCGCACTGCCGGTTTGGCGGGTGCCCAACAGTTCACCGGGACCGCGGATTTCCAGATCGCGCTGGGCAATAACGAAACCGTCATTACTGTCGCGCAGCACCTGCAGGCGCTTTTGCGCCGTTTTGCTCAACGGGGTTTTGTACAACAACACGCAGTGAGACGCTACGGCGCCACGACCCACGCGCCCCCGCAACTGATGCAGCTGAGCCAGCCCCAGTCGCTCCGGGTTTTCGATGATCATCAGGCTGGCGTTGGGCACGTCGACCCCCACCTCGATCACCGTCGTCGCCACCAACAGCTGCAGCTCACCCTGTTTAAAGGCCTGCATTACCGCCTGTTTCTCTTGTGCTTTCATGCGACCGTGCACCAGCGCCACTTTCAGCTCTGGCAGCGCGGTTTTCAATTCTTCCCAGGTGGCTTCGGCTGCCTGGGCTTCCAGCAGTTCGGATTCTTCGATCAGCGTACAAACCCAGTACGCCTGGCGGCCTTCTTCCATGCAGGCGCTTTTCACCCGCTGAATAATATCGGCGCGCCGGGTGTCTGGAATGGCAACGGTAGTGACGGGCGTTCTGCCCGGTGGCAGTTCGTCGATCACCGAGGTGTCGAGATCGGCATAGGCGGTCATTGCCAGCGTGCGTGGGATTGGCGTGGCGGTCATGATCAACTGATGGGCATGGAAGCCTTGTTCTTCGCCTTTCTCCCACAGTGCCAGCCGCTGGTGTACGCCAAAACGGTGCTGTTCATCGATGATCACCAGCGCCAGACCGGAAAATTGCACCTGTTCCTGGAAGATGGCGTGGGTACCGACCACCATGGAGACCTGCCCGCTGGCAATTGCCTCTTGCTGTGCGATACGCGCCTTGCCTTTTTGCTTGCCAGCCAGCCAGCCAACCTCTAACCCCAGCGGTTCAAACCACTGACGGAAGTTATTGGCGTGCTGTTCGGCCAGCAGTTCCGTTGGGGCCATTAACGCCACCTGCTTGCCGTGAGCGATAGCGCGCAGTGCTGCCAGCGCGGCCACCAGCGTTTTGCCGGAGCCAACGTCGCCTTGCACCAGGCGCATCATCGGGAAGCCTTTTTGCATATCGGCTTCGATATCGGCCACTACGCGATCTTGCGCGCCGGTGGGGGCAAAGGGCAACTGGGCGAGGAATTGCTTTTTAAGCCGGTCGTCGGGCATTAACGGCAGGGCCTGATAGCTCTGCGCACCGGCTCGTACCGCCAGCATGCTGAGGTTATGCGCCAACAGCTCTTCCAGGATCAGGCGTTTTTGCGCCGGATGCTTGCCCTGTTCCAAATCCGCCAATTGGATATCCGGCGGCGGGCGGTGCAGTGTATGCAGCGCCTGTGGCAGGCTCATCAGACCGCCGCTCAGTTCCGGCGGCAGCAGTTCGGCAATAGCGCAGGTATCCAGCAACTCCAGCGCCTGATCGGTCAGCTTGCGCAGCGTGGCCTGGCGTATGCCTTCGGTGGTGGGATAAACCGGTGTCAATGACTCTTGCAGCTCAACTTCGCTGCTTTCCCCTTGAATGCGATATTCAGGGTGAATAATTTCGGCGCCGTGGTTACCGCGTTTGACTTCACCGTAGGCGGTCACGCGACGGCCGGTGGCCAGGCTGTTTTTCATCGCAGCGTTGAAATTGAAGAAACGCAGGGTGAGTAGGCCGGTACCGTCGCTGATCTGGCAGGTTAGCATCCGCCGGCGTCCAAAACTGATGTCGGTACGCAGCACTTCGCCTTCCACCGTGGCAAAAATGCCAGGCTGCAGATCGTTTATCGGGTAGAGGCGGGTGCGGTCTTCATAGCGCAGCGGCAGGTGCAGCAGCAGATCTTGAATGGTTTCCAGGCCAATCTTGGCCAGTTTGCCCGCCTGGCTGGCGCCAACCCCGGAAAGCGTAGTGAGTGGGACAGCATCCAGCAGACGGCCTTTCATTTGCGTACCGTCGCCTGCATGGCCGCCCACCATTCGGCATCGGCGACCACCTGGCCCTGTTGATCGATATGAGGGCGCGGCAGCTTTTTACGCTTGGCCACGTTGGCCAGCACCGGGTAGCCGCCTTCAAACAGCAGACGTTGTTGTTCTTCTGCGTCGAGCATACTGTGCTCACGGCGATACAGGCCGGCATTTTGCCGCTGGCGTTGCGCTTCGTACAGGATCAAGGCTGAGGCAACCGACACGTTGAGTGACTGCACCATACCGATCATCGGAATGATGATGTCCTGATCGGCAAGCGCCAGCGCTTCTTCGGTAATGCCAGTTTTTTCCTGGCCCAGCAGGACGCAGGTAGGGCGAGTGTAATCCACTTCGCGAAAGTCTACCGCCCGGGCGGAAAGGTTAGTCGCCAGGATCTGCATGCCCTGGCCTTTCAGATGAGTTACGGCGTCGCCGATAGTGCGATGGGTTTGAACATTGACCCAGCTGTTGCTGCCGGCGGCGGAGGAAACCAGGGTTCGCATGCGTGTAGTTGGCCACACGGCATGCACCTGATGCACGCCGACAGCGTCGGCGGTGCGGATAATGGCGGAGACGTTATGCGGTTTGTGAACCTGTTCCAGGCAGACGGTTAAATCCGGCTGCCGGGTGGCCAGCATTTCACAAATCCGCGCATAGCGTTCAGGGCTCATAAGCGCTAATTTCGGTTACGGTTAACTTTGATGACATCCGGCATGATACGGATTTTACGCATAATATTTGCCAGATGGATGCGATCGCGGGTGGTCAAGCGGATAAAGGCGCTATAAACCCGGCCGTCTTTCTCTTCGGTATTCAGGCTTTGAATATTGGACTCAGCTGCATTGATGGCTGCCGTCAGGTTGGCCAGTGCCCCCTGATGGTTAAACATGTCCACTTTGATCTCGGCAATGAATTCCTGCTCGATGTCTTTATCCCACTCTACCGCCATGAACTTTTCAGGCTCTTTCTGGTAGCCGCGGATATTACGACAGGATTCATGGTGGATCACCAGGCCTTTACCTGGGCTGACGTGGGCGATAATTGGGTCACCCGGAATAGGTCGGCAGCATTTGGCAAAGGTGATCAGCACGCCGTCTGCGCCCTTGATCGCCAGGTTACGAACGCCGGAAGAGGTGCCCAGATTGGACTGATCGCCCTGCAGGTTTTTCGCGACCACGACGCTCATGGCATTGCCCAGGCCGATTTCAGCCAGCAGATCGTCCAGCGTCGCCAGCTTCATGCGATCCAACTCGTGTTGGATATTTTCCGGCGGGATCTCGGCCAGTTTGCGACTGCCGCCCAACGCATGGTTTAACAAACGGCGGCCGAGGCCAACCGAATCATCGCGCTTGAGGTTTTTCAACATCTGGCGAATTTTAGCGCGCGCTTTGGAACTGACGACAAAGTTCAGCCAGGCGGCGTTTGGTCGTGCGCCCGGAGCGGTGATGATTTCGACCGTCTGGCCGCTGGTCAGTGACTGCGACAGCGGGTATGGCTGACGATCAACCCGTGCGCCAACGCAGGCGTGGCCGATATCGGTATGCACCGCGTAGGCGAAATCGACCGGGGTGGCGCCCGCAGGCAATTCAACGATGCGGCCTTCCGGGGTGAAAACGTAAATCTCATCCGGGAACAGATCGGATTTGACGCTCTCAATAAATTCAAACGAGCTACCGGCGCTCTGTTGCAGCTCCAGCAGGCTCTGCATCCAGCGCTGGGCTCGGATTTGCGCGGTGGTGCCGGTT
The DNA here is from genome assembly GCF_024519545.1 of Serratia sp. Ser99. Taxonomy (NCBI): domain Bacteria; kingdom Pseudomonadati; phylum Pseudomonadota; class Gammaproteobacteria; order Enterobacterales; family Yersiniaceae; genus Serratia; species Serratia sp. Ser99. Next base: position 29,954 of record NZ_JALJRT010000012.1, read on the forward strand.
TCACCCTGTTCTTTTTCTTTATAAGCCCAGTGCGCGGCGACCCCCATTTCGGCCATCTGATCCATATCTTCGGTACGGATCTGCACCTCTACCGGAACGCCATGCGGGCCGATAAGTGAAGTGTGCAGCGATTGATAGCCGTTGGCCTTGGGAATGGCGATATAGTCTTTGACCCTGCCAGGGCGCGGTTTATACAGGCTGTGAGCCTGACCCAGCACGCGGTAGCAGGTATCCACCTCTTTCACGATCACCCGGAACGCATAGATATCCATAATCGAATGGAAGCGCTGTTCTTTCAGGTGCATCTTGAGGTAAATGGAATACAGATGTTTTTCTCGCCCGCTGACGCGGCAGGGGATGCCGGCTTCGGTCAATCGCCCCTCGATTTCGGCGAGAATCTTCTGGATCATCTCTTTACGGTTACCGCGGGCGGCTTTCACCACTTCTTTGATTACGCGATAACGGTTCGGATACAACGCCTCGAAACCCAGCTCTTCCAGCTCGGTTTTCAGGTGGTGAATACCCAGACGATGGGCCAGTGGGCTGTAGATTTCCAGGGTTTCACGCGCAATACGCCGCCGTTTGTCGGGGCGCAGCGAACCTAAGGTACGCATGTTGTGCGTGCGGTCGGCCAGTTTGATCAACACGACGCGGATATCCTGCACCATCGCCATGATCATCTTGCGGAAGTTTTCCGCCTGGGCTTCTTTTTTGTCCTGGAATTTCAGTTTGTCGAGCTTGGATACGCCCTCAACCAATTCGGCGACGCTTTTGCCGAACAGCTGTTCCATATCCTGATAGGTGGCCGGGGTGTCTTCGATGACGTCATGCAGCAGGGCTGCCATCAGCGTCTCATGATCGAGACGCATTTCCGCCAGAATACAGGCCACAGCAACCGGGTGAGTAATGTAGGGCTCACCGCTGGAGCGTGTCTGTCCCTCGTGAGCATCACGTGCAACGAGGTATGCCTGTTTGAGGCGCTTAATCTGCTCCTCAGGCAGGTAACGTTGAATCAGCAGATTCAGGCTTTCAAACAGGTACAAGGCAGGCTCGCAGTCTAATTAATTAACGACGACCTTCAGCAATCGCGGTAACCGCTTGAATTTCTGCGGCTTCCTGCTCTTGCTGCTCCTGACGATCGCGAACATCGAGGATCTGGCTGGTGATCAGGCCTTCTTCGATTTCGCGCAGTGCGATAACGGTGTACTTGTCGTTTTCTTCCGGAACAAGTGCATCTTTACCGCCAGTCTGGATTTGACGTGCCCGACGAGCAGCGACCAACACCAGGTCAAAACGGTTACCAATTTTCTCTACAGCGTCTTGAACAGTTACGCGTGCCATATTTGTGCTACTCCACAGGTGACGAAAAGACTGGGCATAATACTGAAACTGTCTTCAGTCTGCCAATAGTTTGCTGATTAAAGCGTCATGCCGCAGTAATTGGCGGCCTAAACGCAGGCGTTCGGCGCGAATTATGGTTTTCAGATCGGACAGGGCCAGATCGAAATCATCGTTCACGATTAAATAATCATACTCCGCGTAGTGCGTCATTTCCGCCACGGCTTGCGCCATGCGTTTGGCGATCACTTCATCAGAGTCTTGTCCGCGTCCACGAAGGCGACGGCCAAGTTCTTCCTTCGACGGCGGCAAAATAAAGATGCTGCGCGCCTGGGGCATTTTGGCACGAATTTGTTGCGCGCCCTGCCAGTCGATATCCAGGAAAACGTCTACCCCGGTCGACAGCACCTGCTCAATGGCAGCGCGTGAGGTACCGTAATAGTTGCCGAACACTTCGGCGTGCTCAAGAAACGCATCCTGCTCAATCATTCGGCAGAATTCTTCTTTTGAGACGAAGAAATAATGATCGCCATGCTGTTCACCCGGGCGGCTGTCGCGCGTGGTGTGCGAAACCGAAACCTGCGTGTCGTACAGCGGTTGCGTCTTTAACAAAGCCTGAATCAGACTTGATTTCCCTGCGCCACTAGGGGCAGAGACAATATAAAGCGTGCCTTGAGCCATGATGATATTCGTTGATATGCCAATAACAGCGGATGTGTATTTTCTCCGCACAGTATACACGGCTAACGTGCCGGATGCAGCGTTAGCTCGCATTTTGCCCGCCGCTTTATGCTGAAAAAACCTCAAACAGGGTGGTTTGCGCAGCGTATCGCCAAATTTTGACGGTTTTCTGCAATGCCGGCAGGCGTTAATCGAACCGCTGCGCAGAACGCCTCATGGGCCATTGTCTTGCTTTCCTCTTCCGGCTTTACTGCCGGTTATCAGGGAGGTGAAAGATGCGCAAAAGTGTCATGAGAATAGGGATGATGCTGCTGGTCGGTTTGCTGTGCAGTGAGACTGTTCGGGCGCAAGCCTGTCCGGCGTGGCGCCCGGTGCGGATGCAACTGGAGATAACCGCCTTAAAAAACCAGCTTGAACGCTGGGACGTAGCTTATTACCAGCAGGGCAGCAGTTTAATTGAAGATGAAGTCTACGACAGCCTGCGCGAAAAGCTGCGGTTATGGCAGCGTTGCGCCGGGGTAGCGCCGGAGGAGGGGGCTGGCCCGCTTTTACCCGAAGGCAAGGTGCCGCACCCGGTGGCGCATACCGGGTTGCGGAAATTGCCGGATCTTGCCGCCGTCGACCAATGGTTAAAGGGGCGTAGTGATGTCTGGGTTCAACCCAAAGTGGACGGTGTCGCCATCACGCTGGTTTATCACGACGGAAAACTGACGTCGGCGATCAGCCGAGGGAACGGACTGAAAGGCGAGAACTGGCTGGAAAAAGTGCGGACTATTCCTGCGGTGCCGGTCAGTATTAAGGGGGCCCCGCCAACGTTGATTCTGCAGGGCGAGCTGTTTCTGATGGTGAACGGTCATCAACAAAAGGTCAGCGGCGGCATCAACGCCCGTGCCAAGGTCGCCGGTGCGCTGATGAAAAATAAACCCTCGCTGCTACTCCAACAGATTGGGCTGTTTGTCTGGGCCTGGCCCAACGGTCCGCAGGAGATGGCGCAGCGTTTACGCCAGCTTGCTGAAATGGGTTTTCCTCTTGCCCTGACTTTTTCGCAGCCGGTGAACTCCTCGGCGGAGGTGCAACAATGGCGAGAGCATTGGCATAAAACCGCTTTGCCTTTCGTCACCGATGGTGTGGTGATCCATCAGGCACACTCACCCCAGGGGCTCTACTGGCAAGCCAGGCCCGGTGATTGGGCCGTTGCCTGGAAGTATCCGCCCGCGCAGCAGGTGGCGCGAGTAAATGGCATTGATTTCAATATTGGCCGCACCGGAAAAATCGCCGTGGTACTGCGGCTTGACCCCGTCAGGATGGACGATAAATGGGTAACGCGGGTTAACCTCGGCTCGCTATCACGTTGGCGAAAATGGGCGGTTGTGCCCGGCGATCAGGTTGCAATCAGCCTGATGGGACACGGCATTCCACATCTTAATAACGTGGTCTGGCGCGTAACGGACCGGTCGCTACCCAGTGCGCCGTCTGCTGAACGTTATCACGCGTTGAGTTGTTTCAGTTGGCGGCCGGATTGCCGTCAGCAGTTTCTTGCCCGACTGGTGTGGTTGAGCGGCCCGCAGGGGTTAAGTTTGCGCGGCGTTAGTGAATCCACCTGGCAGACGCTGATCGATCAGGGGTTAGTGCGGAATTTGCTGGATTGGCTGTTGCTGACGCCGGAACAACTGATGGCCGCGCCCGGGATCGGCGGTAAGCGAGGGCAAAGCATTCACCGGCAATTTCAGCAGGCGCGACAACAACCGTTCGCGCGTTGGCTGCTCGCTTTAGGTATACCGCTCTCCCCGCAGCAAACGATGGCGCTGACAAACTGGCATCAGGTCCAGCAAATGTCCCCCGTGGCGTGGCGGAAAATCGTCGGTATTGGTGCAAAAAGGGCACAACAGATTGCCGATTTTCTCCAGCACCAGCCAGTCTTGGCGCTGGCCAGCACCCTGGGCTCACAAGGGATTGTGGGTTTTGCCGGCGCGCCTTGATGTGATGTTTCTCTTGGAGTCCATCAACAACGGGATTGCCTATGCTGTTATGGTGCCCTTATTAATGATCCGGATGCTGATAGTTAAACACCGGCAGACCCAGCCGAAAGCGCAGAGCAATCAGTCGGGCGCTGAGGCCGGCCACCAAAGTGATGATCACCACCATATTATGTGGCAGGCTGAAATGTTGCAGACCGATGTACAGCCAGGCGGCGGCGAAGGAGATACCGGCGTAGATTTCTTTCTGGAATACCAACGGAATGCGGTTGCAGAGCATATCGCGCAGAACGCCGCCGAACACGCCGGTGATTACAGCGGCAATCGCGGCAATGATGGCGCCGTGGCCCATGTCCAGCGCGACCTGCGCGCCGATGATTGAAAATACAATCAGCCCAACGGCGTCCAACACCAGAAACAGACGACGCAGGTGGCGCATCAAGGGGGCCAGCCAGGTGGTGACGATCGCGGCAATGGCAACGATAACGATATATTCAGGATGTTTGACCCACCCCAGGGGGAAATGCCCGAGCAACATGTCGCGTACCGAACCGCCACCGATTGCTGTGGCAGAGGCAATAATAATGACGCCAAACATGTCCATTTGGCGGCGGCCGGCAGCCAGTGCGCCAGTCATGGCTTCGGCAGTAATACCGATGATATAAAGAATGCTCAATAACATAAGATATTCACAGGGTAGGCGGGAATGAGAGTCATGGTGGCAGGGTAATGGCCGCGAGGACATAGCACCACTGAGTTTTTCTAACCGATGGCAATTCGGATTACTTTAGTTAATCCATTTTTTGTTTTATTTGCTTATCCATTGCCTTTTTGAACCTTATTCGTTTCAAGAATGGATTAGATATTTCGCATTGGTTTCTATTGCTGACTATGCTTTTTGCATGCGATCCCGAGACCGCTTGGCGGTGAGGGATCTCTGGCTGATGATGGTGTTTACTGAGGAACATGAAGATAAATGAAAGCTACTTCCCTGCTGGCGGCGGCTGCCGCTGTGACCATCCTGTTGAGCGGTTGCGTTGCGCCGGTTCAGAACGCTGGGCCGCAAAAATCGGCGACCTGCCAGGTTGGCGATCCTATGGTCCAAACTACGCTTTATTTTGGCCTTAATCGCCCTGCGGGGCCGGCGATCGGTGCTGCCGAATGGCAGAATTTTGTCGATCGGCAAGTGACGCCGCGTTTTAAAGATGGGTTATCGGTATTTGATGCCAAAGGACAGTGGTTGGGTAATGACGGCAAGCTGGCGCGCGAAAACAGCAAAGCGCTGATGCTGATTCATGCGCCAGGCAAGGAAAGTGAAACCCATATTGAGGCATTGCGCAGCAGCTATAAACAACAGTTTGCACAGGATTCCGTGATGCGGGTTGATGCGCCCGTGTGCGTCGCGTTCTGATAAGCTCCCGGCCCGCAGGCCGGGATAGTGTTTACAGTACCAGTCCGGTGATGGCTGCCGAAAGCAGGCTGACCAGCGTGGAACCATAAACCAGCTTCAAACCAAAACGAGAAACCACGTTACCTTGTCGCTCGTTAAGCCCTTTGATTGCCCCGGCGACGATGCCGATAGAGGCAAAGTTGGCGAAAGACACCAGGAATACCGACAGAATGCCCAGGCCGCGCGGTGACAGCTCCGTAGCGATTTTCTTCAGTTCGATCATTGCCACAAACTCATTGGCCACCAGTTTGGTCGCCATAATGCTGCCCGCTCGTAGCGCATCCGGTGCCGGGATACCGATCAGCCAGGCCAGTGGATAGAATACATAGCCCAGGATTTGCTGGAAGCTGATGCCGAACACGGCGGAGAACAGAGCGTTTACCGCTGAAATCAGCGCAATAAAGCCAATCAGCATGGCGGCGATAATCATCGCGATTTTGAAGCCCGCCAGGATGTACTCGCCCAGCATTTCAAAGAAGCTCTGGTCTTCATGCAGCTTGCTCAGTTTCAGTTCGGGTTCATCGTCCAACTGATAAGGGTTGATGATCGACAATATGATGAAGGTACTGAACATGTTGAGGATCAGCGCGGCTACCACGTATTGCGCATCGATCATCGACATGTAGGCACCGACGATGGACATGGATACCGTCGACATGGCGGTGGCTGCCATGGTGTACATGCGACGCGGCGAGATATCGCCGATGATGCCCTTGTAGGCGATAAAGTTTTCAGACTGGCCGAGCACCAGCGTGCTGACGGCGTTGAAAGATTCCAGTTTGCCCATGCCGTTAACCTTGGACAGCAGGGTGCCGACCAGACGGATAATCAGCGGCAGAATGCGGAAATGCTGCAAAATACCGATCAGCGCGGAAATAAAGATAATCGGGCATAACACGCCCAGGAAGATAAACGCCAGCCCGTCTTTACTCATGCCACCAAACACAAAGTCGGAACCCTGTGCGGCGTAGGTCAGCAGCGTTTCAAAGAAACCGGCAACGTGCTTGATGACGCTCAGGCCGCTTTCTGAATGCAGGAAGAAATAGGCGAGTGCGCCTTCAATGACTAAAAGCTGAATAATATAACGCAGGCGGATTTTCTTGCGGTCATTACTGACCAGTAGTGCCAGGGCGATGATCACCACCAGGGCAAAAATAAATTGCAGAATTTGCGGCATAAAGAGTCCGTACGGCTTAACGGGCAGGAAAAAACACATTTAGCCACAGCTCTCCCGGCCTTTCATTACATTACGTGATAATTAGAACAAAATACTTTCGGTAAGCCGGGTAAGTTGCCGATTGTCATCCTCTCTTACTTATCGGCAGTTTTTCATAAATAAATTCAACGCGAATTTCACGGCGAGAGTCGCTTGTGACCCGGTTTTTTACGGCTGTACTATACTTCAGTCTTTGCGATGGCTTATAAATCGCATGGTTATTTTTGGCTTCACGACACATCGCGACATCCGGTTCTATAACGGAGGCTTTATGGCCTTTTTGCTGAGGAGAACTGTATGAACCAGATTTCAGGCAAGGTTGTGATTATTACCGGCGCCAGTAGCGGATTGGGCGAGGCGACAGCTCGCCATCTCGCCGCTCGGGGCGCAACGTTGGTATTGGCAGCGCGTCGCAAAACGCGTCTTGATGCATTGGCGAATGAAATCATCGCGGCCGGGGGTAAAGCGCTCGCGGTAGCGGTAGATGTCACTCGCCGTAACGACGTGGAGGCAATGGTCGATGCCGCAATAACGGAATTTGGGCGCGTTGATGTGTTGGTGAACAACGCAGGGTTAATGGCGATAGCCCCGCTGAGCGCCACCCGGGTCGACGAATGGGAACGGATGATCGATATCAACCTCAAAGGCGTGCTGTATGGCATTGCCGCTGCGCTACCGGTGTTTGAGCAACAGCAGAGCGGTCACTTTATCAATGTCGCCTCCGTCGCCGGTCTGAAGGTGCTTAGCCCGGGCGGCGCCGTTTACAGCGGCACCAAGTTTGCGGTACGTGCTATTTCCGAAGGCTTGCGTTATGAGGTGGGGGCACATATTCGCACCACCATTATCTGTCCGGGAGCCGTGGATTCTGAACTGAAGCTCGGCACCTCAGACCGTGAAAGCGTGAAGTTCGTTGAGGAGTTTTATCAACAAGCCATCCCGGCGGATTCCGTAGCGCGTGCCATCGCTTATGCCATCGAGCAACCGGCGGAGGTGGATATCAACGAAATTGTTTTGCGGCCAACCCAAGAGCTGTATTAAGCCGCATACCACCGCCGCCCGTTTCAGGTGTAGTCTTCTGCGCCATAAAAAAAGCCCGCGGGTGCGGGCTTAAGCGAATGAAGCAATGTATTACTCGATGTTCTGGATCTGTTCGCGCATCTGCTCGATCAACACTTTCAGCTCGATGGCTGAAGTGGTCACTTCGGCATTGATGGACTTGGATGCCAGCGTGTTGGATTCGCGGTTGAACTCCTGCATCATAAAGTCGAGGCGACGGCCCACGGCTTCTTTCTTCTTCAGGATGTTGTGCGTTTCTTTTACGTGAGCTTCCAGGCGATCCAGCTCTTCGGCAACGTCAATACGCTGCGCCATCAGCACCAGCTCTTGCTCCAGGCGGGTGTTTTCCAGCTGCACCTGGGCTTCTTCCAGTTTGCTGACCAGGCGCTCACGCTGCCATTGCAGAATGTTGGGCATTTGGGCGCGAACCTTGATTACTTCAGCGCTCACGCCTTCCAGACGCTGTTCGATCAGCGCTTTCAGTGCGGTGCCTTCGCTTTCGCGAGCCACAATGAAGTCATCGAGTGCACCATCCAGCGCTTGCATCAGTTGTGCACTGATGGCGTCCAGATCCTGCTCTTGAGCAGACATCACGCCAGGCCAACGCAGGACGTCGATAGGATCGATTTCCCCTTCGTCGCTCTGCATTTTTACCCAGTTGGCGGCTTCAACCAGCTGCTTGGCCAGTTTTTCGTTCAGGATCATCGAGCTTTGCGCGCTCGGATCCAGCTCAAAGCGCAGGTTGCACTCCACTTTGCCGCGGGTCAAACGACCACGAATGCGTTCGCGGATCACCGGTTCCAGGCTGCGGAATTGTTCCGGCAGACGGATGTAGGTTTCCAGATAGCGTTGGTTAACGGAACGCAGCTCCCAAGCTGCGCTGCCCCATTCACCCTTGATTTCTCGCCGAGCGTAGGCTGTCATGCTGCGGATCATTGATGCGTACCCGTAATAGGAAAAGATGGAGCGATTATAGCGTTGGACCTTCGGGCAGGATAGGCATTACGTCACGAAGCCCGTATAATGCGCAGCCAATCGTTGATAAGAAGCCGGAGAGAGCCCATGCGTCCTGCAGGCAGAGCACCACAACAAGTTCGCCCACTGACACTGACCCGTCATTATACCAAACACGCAGAAGGCTCAGTGCTGGTTGAGTTTGGCGATACCAAAGTTTTGTGCACCGCCACGGTAGAAGAGAGTGTGCCGCGCTTCCTGAAAGGTCAGGGCCAGGGTTGGATCACCGCTGAGTACGGCATGTTGCCGCGTTCCACCCACAGCCGTAACGCCCGCGAGGCCGCAAAAGGCAAGCAGGGTGGCCGTACGCTGGAGATCCAGCGCCTGATCGCCCGTTCGCTCCGTGCAGCGGTAGATCTGAAAAAACTCGGTGAGTTCACCATCACTCTCGACTGTGACGTATTGCAGGCCGATGGCGGTACCCGTACCGCGTCCATTTCCGGCGCCTGCGTTGCGCTGGCCGATGCGTTGAATGCGCTGGTGGCCAACGGCAAGCTGAAAGCCAACCCGATGAAAGGGCTGGTGGCGGCAGTTTCCGTCGGTATCGTTAACGGCGAAGCGCTGTGCGATTTGGAGTACGTTGAAGACTCTGCAGCAGAAACCGACATGAACGTGGTGATGATGGAAGATGGCCGTATGATCGAGGTGCAGGGCACCGCCGAGGGCGAGCCGTTCAGCCATGATGAACTGTTGGCGCTATTGGCGCTGGCCCGAGGGGGCATCGATACCATCTTCCAGGCGCAGAAAGCGGCGCTGGCAGACTAATTTTTTAAGGCGACTCAAGAGTCGCCTTTTTTACGCCCGGCGATCGGGCGGCAGTATTAACAGATCTAACCGACCAGACGAGGAGAAGCAGTAATGAAAGCCTATCAGCGCCAGTTTATCGAGTTCGCGCTTAACAAGCAGGTATTGAAATTCGGCGAGTTCACCCTGAAATCCGGCCGTACCAGCCCATATTTCTTTAATGCCGGCCTGTTTAATACCGGGCGTGATCTTGCGCTACTCGGGCGTTTCTACGCTGAAGCTCTGATGGATTCCGGTATCGAGTTCGATCTGCTGTTTGGTCCTGCTTACAAAGGTATCCCGATTGCCACCACCACGGCGGTGGCTTTGGCAGAGCACCATGAGCGCGACGTGCCTTACTGCTTTAACCGTAAGGAAGCCAAGACCCATGGCGAAGGTGGCACGCTGGTAGGCAGCCCGCTACAGGGCCGCGTGATGCTGGTGGATGATGTGATCACTGCCGGTACGGCTATCCGTGAATCCATGGAAATCATCGGTGCCAGCGGCGCAACGTTGGCCGGCGTGCTGATTTCACTCGATCGTCAGGAACGAGGTCGTGCGGATATTTCGGCCATTCAGGAAGTTGAGCGTGACTATCACTGCAAGGTGATTTCCATCGTGACGCTGAAGGATTTGATTGTTTATCTCGAAGAAAAGCCAGAAATGGCGGATCACCTGGCGGCGGTGCGCGCCTATCGTGAGCAGTACGGGGTCTAACTCAGTATCTACGTTACCGGGCGCGTAAAATGCGCCCGGTAACGGGTTTATTGCAGCTGTGCCGCCAGCAGTGGCCAGCGGCCATCGAACTCTTGGGTTGGGCGATAGCGGAATTCAGATCGCACGTAGCGCGACAGCATCCCCTCGCAGAACGCCAGCAGCTGGCTTGCCAGCAGCGTTTCGTCCACGATAAAGCCTTTGCCTTCCCGCAGTTTTCGCTCTTTCAGTACCTGACGCAATTGCGCTTCAATGCGTTCAAACAGCTGGTTGATGCGGCCTTGCAGGCGATCCTGTTCAAACATCAGCGCATGGCCGGTCATGATTCGCGTCAGGCCAGGGTTGCGTTCGGCGAACCCCAATACCAGCAGCAAAATCAGGCGCAGACGGTTAAAGGTCTCTTTTTCATCCTGCAAAATCAGGTTGATGCGCGTGATCAGGCTGTCTTCAATAAACTCGATCAGGCTGTCGAACATCCGTGTTTTGCTGGGAAAGTGCCGGTACAGTGCAGCTTCGGAGACTCCGACGTTAGCGGCAAGTTTAGCGGTGGTAATACGTTGGCTACCGTCGCTGGACTCCAGCATCTGGGCTAATGCCTGCAGTATTTCCTCGCGCCGATTCCTTTTGATATTTTCTTTTTCTGCCATGTCTGATTAGACCCTTGCTAAAACTGCTTAGACTTTCGGAAACCCGGGCACCGGCCGTTGCAGAGAACGCTCTGTGCGGCTTATGTGATAGCTTTTTTACGATGCTGGGGTCAGCGGCCTTAACGACCTGTATTCTCCGTGCGCCCTGGTGTGCGCTGTAATCGTAGTCGGCCAAATCTTGCCATGGAGCTGTCCTTCTCTCCGGGGTAGCAAGATTTAAGGCGACAATTCCTTGTCGTCGGTCAGGTATCAGGCAGCGCTTAGTGGCGGCCTGAGTGGCCAAAGCCACCGGCACCGCGTTCGCTGCTGTCGAACTCTTCTACCAGATTGAATTCAGCCTGTACTACCGGCACGAACACCATCTGCGCGATACGTTCACCTGGCTCAATAGTGAAGGATTTCTGACCACGGTTCCAGACGGACACCATCAGCTGGCCCTGGTAATCGGAGTCGATCAGGCCGACCAGATTGCCCAGCACCACACCGTGTTTATGGCCCAGGCCGGAACGCGGCAGGATCACTGCGGCAAGATCGGTGTCGGCAATATGAATAGCCAGGCCCGTTGGCAGCAGCGTGGTTTCACCCGGCGCCAACTCGACAGCGCTGTCCAGGCAGGCACGTAGATCAAGGCCTGCGGAACCTGGGGTGGCGTAGGTCGGTAAAGGGAAGTCCTTCCCGATACGCGGGTCGAGGATTTTAACGTCGATTTTTTTCATCATAACGGCTGACTATCTCGTCTATTAAACGTTGGCCAAGGAGTGCCTTGTCGCTCAGCGGCAGGCGCTTTTCTCCATTCTGCCAAAAAAGGTGCAAGGCATTGGTGTCACTGTTAAACCCATGCTCTGCAAGCGATACATCGTTAGCGCAAATTAAATCCAGTTTCTTACGCGCCAGTTTTTGTCGCGCGTATTCTTCCACATTCTGGGTTTCGGCAGCAAACCCCACGACAAAAGGCCGATTTTTGGTCATCGCGGCGACGCCGGCAACGATATCGGGGTTTTTTACCATTTTGAGGATGATTTCATCACCCTGTTTTTTTATTTTTTCATCGGAAATCTGCTCGGCGCGGTAATCGGCCACGGCAGCGCAAGATATAAAAATATCCTGTTGGCCGGCACGTTGCTGGACCGCCTGCTCCATTTCCAATGCGCTGTTCACGTCAACCCGAGTGACCCACGGTGGCGTCGACAGAGTGACCGGCCCCGCGATCAGCGTGACCTGTGCACCGCGTACGGCAGCGGCGCGCGCTATGGCAAAGCCCATTTTACCTGAGCTGTGATTACTGATGAAACGCACTGGATCCAGCGCTTCGCGCGTTGGGCCGGCGGTGAGCATAATCTTTAAATGTTTCAGATCTTGCGGTGCGGAGAAATGGCTGTTCGCCAGTTCGACGATTTCCAGCGGATCGAGCATGCGGCCTGGGCCGACGTCGCCACAGGCTTGGCTGCCGCTGTCTGGCCCCCATAGCAGCATTCCGCGCGCTTGTAGCGTTTGCAGATTGGCCTGGGTGGCGACGGCGCGGTACATCTGCTGGTTCATGGCGGGTGCGGCAGCGATCGGTGCCGCCGTGGCCAGGCAGACGGTGGTCAGCAGATCGTTGGCCATTCCGGCGGCGACGCGCGCCAGCAGATCGGCGGTAGCCGGCGCCAGAATCACCAGGTCCGCCCATTTGCCGAGCTCAATATGGCCCATGGCCGCTTCGGCGGCGGGATCCAGCAGATCGTCCGATACCGGGTAGCCGGAAACGGCCTGCAGCGTCAGCGGCGTGATAAAGGCTTTCGCCGCGCCGGTCATTATCACACGCACTTCCGCGCCTCTGTCACGCAGGCGGCGTACCAGTTCTGGGCATTTGTATGCGGCGATGCCGCCACTGATGCCAAGCACAATATGTTTGCCGGAAAGTCCCGTCATCATGATTGTCCGATTGAATCCGAAAGATGTGGCATTTTAGCATAACCGCCCGACAGGTGAGTGATTCCGCTATGCCTGCAACGAGTTACATTGTGCTTTGCGCAGCACTTCGCAATGTTATCAAACACCTGTCGTTGGCCGCGTCACTGCGTGGCATGCTGTGGCGTTTTCGGGAGGGTGTTAATGAGCAGTCAGGTAATCACCCTGTGGCCGGGTACGTTGGCGCCACGGGAAAAATTGTTGCGTTACGGGGCCTCGGTATTGTCCGACGCGGAACTGCTGGCCATTTTCCTGCGCACCGGCTTTCCCGGCGTGCATGTTATGCAGTTGGCGGAGCAGTTATTGGAGCAGTTTGGTTCGCTGTATCACCTGATGTCGGCGGAACATTCGGTTTTTTGCAGTCACAAGGGGCTGGGTAATTCCAGTTATGCCCAACTGCAGGCGATTTCGGAGCTGGCGTTCCGCTTCTTTTCCAGCCATCTGGCCCAGGAAAATGCCATGCTCAATCCGAAGATGACCCAGCATTATCTGCAAAGTTTGTTGGCTCACCATGAGCGAGAAGTGTTTTTGGTATTGTTTTTAGACAATCAGCACCGTGTTATTCGCCATCAGGAGATGTTTGCTGGTACCATCAGCAGCGTCGTCGTATACCCGAGAGAAATTGTGCGCGAAGCGTTGAAGGCTAATGCGGCCGCCATTATTCTGGCGCATAATCATCCTTCGGGTAAGGCTGAACCCAGCCACGCCGACCGTTTGATAACTGAGCAAGTGGTTAATGCCTGCCTGTTATTGGAGATCCGAGTGCTCGATCATTTGGTTATAGGTCGGGGTGAATGCGTCTCTTTTGCCGAACGCGGATGGCTTTAAGCGATTTTTTCGCGATCCTTATGGGATCTTTAGCTGTTCGGGACTTGAGCACTTACGCTTCAGAGCGTATACTACGCCACCTTTGAGAATCTTGGGTTTGGCGCAAGAGCCTATCTCAGCAGGTTTCTAACCTGATGTGTGGTTTCTGACCTGATGACGAGAGTCTCCTCAGTATGAAGTTTGCTGAGATGGGCTCTAAAAGCCTGACGAGGCGGCCATACCCTATACGAAGCTCGAGCTGATTTGATTTTTGGAGAATAGACATGTCCCGAGTCTGCCAAGTTACTGGCAAGCGCCCGGTGAGCGGTAACAACCGTTCCCACGCAATGAACGCGACCAAACGCCGTTTTCTGCCGAACCTGCACTCACACCGTTTTTGGGTTGAGGCTGAGAAGCGCTTTGTAACTCTGCGTGTATCTGCTAAAGGTATGCGTGTTATCGATAAGAAGGGTATTGAGACGGTCTTGGCCGATCTGCGTGCCCGTGGTGAGAAGTATTAAGGAACTGAATCATGGCTAAAGGTGTTCGCGAGAAGATCAAGCTGGTTTCTTCTGCTGGTACTGGTCACTTCTATACCACCACGAAGAACAAGCGTACTAAGCCGGAAAAATTGGAACTGAAGAAATTCGATCCAGTTGTCCGTCAACACGTACTGTACAAAGAAGCTAAAATTAAATAATTTTAGTGGATTAATAAAAACCCGGCCTCGGCCGGGTTTTTTGTTTTATAAAGGTAGGAAATCAACGGGAGAGCGCCAGATGCCTGAATTACCAGAAGTTGAAACCAGCCGACGCGGGATTGAACCTTATCTTGTCGGTCACAGCATTCAATATGCGGTGGTGCGTAATGCCCGCCTGCGCTGGCCGGTTTCCGAGCAAATTCTGGCGCTGAGCGACCAACCGGTGCGCAGCGTGCAACGCCGTGCCAAGTATCTGCTGATTGAACTGGACCACGGTTGGATTATTGTTCACCTGGGCATGTCCGGCAGCCTGCGCATGCTGGCTGAGGAAACCGAAGCCGGCAAGCACGACCACGTCGATCTGGTGATCAGCAATGGCATGACCCTGCGCTATACCGATCCCCGCCGTTTTGGCGCCTGGTTATGGTGCGAGGATCTGGCGGCCAGCAACGTGCTGGCGCACCTGGGGCCGGAACCGCTAAGCGAAGCCTTTAATGGCGCTTACCTGTACGAAAAGTCACGCAACAAGCGCACGCTGATCAAACCCTGGTTGATGGATAACAAGTTGGTAGTCGGGGTAGGCAACATCTACGCCAGTGAATCGCTGTTTACCGCCGGGATCTTACCAGACCGTCCAGCTGGCTCGCTGAGCAAAGCGGAGGCGGAGTTATTGGCGGAGACCATCAAGGCGGTGTTGCTGCGTTCAATCGAACAGGGGGGCACCACGCTGCGCGATTTCCTGCAGTCAGACGGTAAACCGGGTTATTTCGCGCAGGAGTTGCAGGTGTACGGCCGTGCGGGGGAGCCTTGTCGCGCATGCGGCACGCCGATTGAGTCTGCCAAACACGGGCAGCGCAGCACATTTTTCTGCCGTCGCTGCCAGCGCTGATTAGTGTTCGGCGAGCTTTTCGAACAATGCCTGAGTGACTACGGCCGGCAGGAAAGGTGAGATATCGCCGCCGTGCCGTGCAACTTCCTTCACCAGGGTGGAGGAGATGAACGACCACTCTTCGGAAGGCATCAGGAACACGCTTTCCAATGTCGGCATTAAATGGCGGTTCATGTTCGCCAACTGCAATTCATATTCAAAATCAGAGACCGCACGCAAGCCGCGTACCAGAATATTGGCATTCTGATGGGCGGCAAAGTGCGCCATCAGTTCACTGAACCCCAGCACTTCCACGTTATCCAGATGCGACGTCACCTGGCTGGCCAAGGCTACGCGTTCATCCAACGTGAACAGCGGCTTTTTGCTCGGGCTGGCGGCGATGGCCAGGATGACGTGATCGAACATCAAAGATGCGCGTGTCACCAAATCCAGGTGGCCGTTAGTCATGGGATCGAAAGTACCGGGATAAATGGCTTTACGGGTCATGATTCACTTCTCTGAAAAGTTGCGGCCCAATGCCCAGAGTGCGGCATATTTATTGAAGGTATATTGCGCGTTGACCACGGCTAACAGCAACCCCTGTTTACCGTCTAGAAAACCGGCACGCAACAGCCAGGTTTTGCAAAAGGCGCCAAGGGTGTGGGTCAGTATCGACAGATAGCCGCAGCGCTTGCCTGCCTGGTGGCGTTGAATGGCCCACTCTTCGGCATAACGCAGCTGTTTGCGTTGAAAGGCAAAGAAGTCACGGCAGGTCAGGTGCAGCAGATCGCCGCTAAGGGGCACCACTTTCGCCCCGTCAGTATTGAGCGACTCGTGCACCAGATTGTCATTATAGCGATAACGCCGATTGGCATACAGGCGGTTGACGCGGTCGGGATACCAGCCGCTGTGGCGCATAAAGCGCCCCAGGAACAGGTTGCGGCGTGCGCAGCTGTAGACCTTATTCTCATCTGGCGCGGCCAGCGCTTGTTCAATAGACTGGCGCAATTCCGGCGTAACGCGTTCGTCGGCGTCAATCATCAGAATATAGTCGTGGCTGGCGTAACTTTGAGCCAGTTGCCGCTGTTTGCCGAAGCCCTGCCAGTCGGTATGGGTGAATACTTTGGCACCCAAGCTTTCGGCAACGGCGACGCTGTCATCCTGGCTGCCAGAATCGAGCATGATGATTTCGTCTGCCCAGGCAACGGAGTGCAGGCAATCCGGCAGCAGCCCGGCCTCGTTCTTGGCGATAATCACCACCGACAGGCTTTTACGGTCGCTCATTTAATGGCTCCGAGGCGGCAGGTGCGGTTCCAACAGTTGCAGCAGGCGTTGCAGCGCTCCCTGATTTTGATACAGCACTTCCACCGCGTGGCGGCCGTAATAGCGACGATAGTCTTCGTCGGTGAGCAATGTAGCCACTTCCTTGACCAGTGATTCCTCGTCGGTCACGGTGATCAACCCTTCCGCTTGCGACAGTTTGGCGCAAATGTCCTTGAAGTTGAAGGTATGGGGACCCATCAGTACCGGAATGGCATGTGCCGCGGCTTCCAGCGGGTTGTGTCCGCCACGTTCCACCAGGCTGCCGCCAACGAAGGCCAGATCGGCAATGCCGTACAGCAGCATCAATTCGCCCATAGTATCGCCGATCACCACCTGAGTACCGCCGGAAGGGATTTCACCGCTGCTGCGCAGGGTGTAACTGAAACCAGCTTTTTGTACCAGATCTTTAGCGGTAGCGAAGCGTTCCGGGTGGCGAGGCACCAGGATCAACAGCAGGTCAGGGTGTTTCTCCAGCAGTTTTCGGTGTGCAGCCAGCAGAATGCTTTCTTCACCTTCATGGGTGCTGGTGGCGATCCACACCGGGCGACGCGGCGCCCATTGACGGCGTAAAGTGACCGCGCGTGCGGCCAGTTCTGGAGTAACGGAAATATCGAATTTCAGGCTACCGGTAACGGTAAGCTGTGAGCGTTTCAGGCCAAGTTCGATAAAGCGCTCGCCATCTTCCTGATTTTGCGCGGCGATCAGCGTAATGCGGCGCAGCATATCGCGGACAAAACCGCCGATTTTTTTATAACCGGCGGCTGAGCGGGCAGAGAGACGGGCGTTGGCGATCACCAGCGGAATTTGGCGCTGATGCAATGCGTTAATCAGGTTGGGCCACAGCTCGGTTTCCATGATGATGACCAGCTTGGGATTCACCTGATCCAGGAAACGGCGCATCGAGCCAGGCAGATCGTAAGGCAGATAAACGTGGTGAACGTCTTTACCGAAGGCGGACTGCACGCGTTCTGAACCTGTCGGGGTCATCGTGGTCACAGTAATCGGTAAATAGGGGTAGCGGTGGCGTAGCGCGCGGACCAAGGGGATGGCGGCCAGCGTTTCACCCACGGAGACGGAATGCAGCATAATCCCGCCCGGCGCGACTTTACCGGCGCAGAAGCCATAGCGTTCTGCCCAGCGTTTACGGTAGGCTGGAGCTTTGCGGCTGCGCAACAGTAAGCGGAGCCAGATCAGGGGTTGGATAAGGTAGAGTAGTACCTGATATAAACGCAGCAACATTCTATCAATTTCATTTATATGGGTTATTCAGAATAGTACCATAACTGGAAGGGAAAGGCGCTAATTTGGTAACCTTGGGTGTCAGTTTCAGACAACAGGCGAGAGATTTCGCTGATAGGCTTGGAATGAAGAATATTTTAATTATTCGCCGTGACAATATTGGCGATCTTGTTTGTACAACCCCGTTGATCGAAGGGGTGAAAATTGCCTATCCGGACGCCAAACTTTATCTGTTAATCAATAAAGTTAGCCAGGATGTCGTTAAAAATAACCCGCATCTGGAAAAAGTCTTTGTCTATAAAAAAGCAAAGCATAAGGCGAAAAATGAAACCACGCTGGGGGTTTATTTCGAACGGCTGATGATTTTTCTTCAGCTGCGTAAAATAAAATTCGACGCGGCCATCCTGGCCAATCCGGTACCCTGCAAGTACAGCCTGCGATTGGCAAAAATGGCCGGGGTCAGCAATATCATTGGTGCAGATTTAGGCACGCCTGATATTCATCATCCTTTCCGCAAGGCGAATTTCAGCGGAAAACATCAGGTAGAACATACCTTCAGCTACCTCTCGGCTATTACCGAACAACCCATCCCTATCCCGCCGGTGCGGGTGTTTCTGACCGCGGAAGAGCGTCAACAGGCTGCGCAGCGGTTGCAAGCCAGCTTACCGTCGGTCGAGCGGATTTGTGCCGTTCATATCAGCAGCCGCAGCCCTAAGCGGCGCTGGCCGATCGAACGCTATGCTGAAATTATCAATCGTTTAGTTGCTGAACCCAACACGGGGGTCCTGATTTTTTGGTCGCCTCAGGGCACGCTGACGCCGGATGATATTGGCGATCAGAAACGGGCAGAGCAACTGTTGGCGCTGTGCCAGAACGAGCGTGTGGCGCTGTACCCAACGGCGTCGGTGCGGGAATTACTGGCCGGTTTTGATTTATGCGACAGGGTGTTGTGCAGCGATGGTGGGCAGATGCATCTGGCTGCCGCGTTGAATAAAGATATGGTGGTGTTCTTTGGCGATACGGATAAAGAATCCTGGCACCCATGGTCCGGCCGCTATCACATTTTGCAGACCGAATCGGGTGACTGTATTGATGTGCCCGTTGATGATGTGTGGGAAAAAATACAGGCGTTCAATTAATTAAAAATAAGGCAGGGTTTCCCCTGCCTTAATTATTTTTTGAGCGATAAATATTGCTGACAAATAGGCTGTAACCCATAGCTCAGCAGCTGTTGGTGATTAATCTCCGGGGGCGAGGCATACATTTTCGCCATTTTTTCCGCCAGCGATTTTTCATTGAGCTCCGCCAATGCGTTTTCCATTCCCGCTTTTTCCAGAATTTCCGCAGGACCGCCCGGGCAACGGGTGCTGACCACCGGCGTATCGCACAGCAGCGCTTCAACCAGTACGTTGCCAAAGCCCTCACTGTCGGAGCTCAGCACCAGCAGGGATGCGTGGCGAATAAACGGGTAGGGATTGGCCTGGAAGCCGAGAAACAGCACGCGTTCGGCAATGCCTAACTGGTTCGCCAGTTGCTTCACCTGCGCGATATGGGATTCGCTGCCGGTGCCGATCAGCGCCAACGGCGCCTGTATACCCGATTGGGCATAGGCTTTCAGCAGGCGATCGTGCCGTTTGTGCGGATGAAAACGCCCAACGTGCACCAGGTAATCTTTGCCCGCCAACTCGCAGGGCTCTGCCGCCTGCTGCTCGATGCTGGCAATGTCGAACGGATTATTGATCACTTCCAGTCTGCTTGGCTGGATCGGCAGGTTCCGCTGTAAATCGTCCCCGACGGCTTTTGATACCGCAACGATATTTCTGCCTTGGTAAACCGCCGCGATTTTTCGCTGTTTCAACCAGCGATCCAGCCCCTTGCGGTGGCCCAGATAAGAGGTTGAAAGGATGCCGTGAATGCAAAACCACAGGCGATCTGACGAGAGCAGTTTGCTGCGGCTGACGATGCGATCGGTTTTATGCAGGTTGGAGAACACCAGATCATAGGCGCCCTGTTGCCGTTCGTTATCTGCGATGGCCTTGTCCAACGCGGCGGCGCGGCGAGACAGCTCGGTCAGTTTACGCCATGGCGAACGGCTGCTGTCCGCCACCACCTGGTAGTGAATGCCGGTAGGGATAGGGTAGTTACAGACATCGCGCAATGAAATCAGGCTGACGTCATTGCCCATTTGCTGCATGCCCTGGCACAGCGTCAGCACCACTTTTTCTGCGCCGCCGCCGGGCAGACCGTCGATAATCATCAGAATACGCATAGTTAATCCAGCAGCCGGTTATAAAGGGATATCAGCTGTTCCGACAGGTGTGCCGGGGTAGCCGACATGATACGTAATCTTGCGGCTTCACCCATGGTGGAACCCTGAGCCTGATGTGGCAACGCGGTGATCGCCTCGATCAGCGCCGGTACGTCGAGGGCATCGGTCACAAACCCATTTTGCCCCTGAGTGATAAACTCGGCACCGCCACAGGTGGTGCTGGTGATCACCGGCAGTCCACAGGACATGGCTTCAAGAATCACATTGGGGAACGGGTCGTACAACGTCGGTAATAACAGCGCATCGGCAGCCTGGTAGAAGGGCAGTGTTTGTTTCTGCACTCCCATAAACCGCACCCGTTCGCTGCAACCGAGCGACTGCGCCAGCGCCTGATAGCGTTTTTCAGCCTTATCCTTGCCTACCACCAGCAGATAGCTGTCAGTGGCCGCGACGGCGCGAATGGCGGCGGCCAGCCCCTTGCGTTCAAAACCTGAGCCGACAAAAATCAGGCAGTGCGCCTGTTGCGGGATCTGGTATTGCTGACGTAGCTGCTGTCGCTGTTCGGCATTGGCGGGCAGAAATTTTTGATTATCAATGGCGTTGTAGATCACCGTGATTTTATCGGCGGGAACGCCGAAATCATCGATGATTTCCTGTTTAATCATTTCGGCGTTGCAGATAACCGCTTTCAGCTCTGGAGCGGCATACATCGCCCGTTCTGCACACATCACGTAACGGTGGTAGCGGTTGGAGAACAGCCACTTGCGGCGCCATTCCGGCAGCAGGCGCGCCCGCTGCAATAACCAGCGGCGATGCACGCCATCGCCGGCGCGATAAATATCGCAGCCCGGAATGCGCTCATGGCTTTGCACCAAATCGAAGCGTTCCTTTTGCCACAGGGCTCTGGCCGCGTCGGCAAAGCCGCGTTCACGGCTGATGCGGCCAAATTTCAGCGGATTGCACAGGTGAATGTGCCAGTTCGGGTTGGCATCACCCTGCCATTCGCGGGTGATGACGTTAAGATCCAGGTCCTGCTGTTCCAGCGCCTCCAGGGCGCGTGAGACGAAACGCTCAGCTCCACCGTCCGGGCGGTATTTTTGGCGAACGATCGCCAAACGAAATGCTTTCATGCCAGCGTGCTCCGCGCGGCTGCAATCACCGCGTCTGTAGGAATAAGGTCCAGATAACGTTCATCGGTGCCGGTATCAATGGCGTCTGGATCGGGCAAGGTGCCATAATCACCGGCCCATATCACATGGCCAATGACCTGCCATGGACGCCAGAACACCAGCTTGGAAGGGCCAAACAGCGCGACGCAAGGGGTCTGCAGCGCGGCGGCCATGTGCATAGGCACCGAATCTACGCCGATAAACAGTTTAGCGTGGTCGATCAGGGCGGCCAGTTGCCGCAGCGTCAGTTGCCCAGCCAGGGACACTACACCCTGTGGCGGATAGAGCGCCAGAATGCGCGCCACCATTTCGCGTTCTTTTTGATCCGGGCCAGAGGTGATCACCAATGAGTGACCGTCGGCCTGCAACGCGCTGATGGTGGCGGCCATTTTTTCTTCGCTCCAGCATTTGAAGAACCAGCGGGAAGTGGGTTGCACCACAATGTAATCGCCGGTAATGCCCTGTTGCTGCAACAGCTGCTCGCAGGCTTGCCAGTCCTGAGATGGATAGCTCATGGTAACCTGCTGACTGACGCCTGGCAGGCCAAGCGGCTGTAACAGAGACAGGTTTTGTTCAACGGTATGCAAGCGGGCATGATCGCTGACCGGTACCAAATGCGTGTGGCAGTAGCGCCATAAAAAGCCCTGACGCTTGGGGAAATCAAATCCCAGCCGGATACGTGCGCCGGTCAGCCGGGCGAGAATAGCGCTACGCCACTGATCGGCCAGGTTGACCACCAGATCGTAATGCCGGGCCTTAAGCTGTCGGATCAGATTCAGTTCATGACTCAGGTGCGCTTTCGTACCCTGTTTTTTCCATTGACGATCGATCACGAAGACGTTCGACAAGGCCGGATGGCTGGCCAGCATATCCTGGGTTTCTTTATACAGCAGTACGTCGATCTGCGCCTGCGGGTAGTTTTGCTGCAGGGTATTGATGACCGGCGTAATCAGCAACATGTCGCCGTGGTGGCGAAGTTTAACGATCAAAATACGCTGTATCGAGGTATCAGGAGCAAGGGCTGGCGCGTCGTTCATCATGAGTCGCTTTCAGGGAAACCAATCTTTGATTCTAAATGACCCGATCGCATGTGGCTACTGTTGCACGGTTTTCTTGCCGTGAAGAGAAAAAATAGGCTTGGGAAGTGACAAATTGCCTTCAACGTTGTCAAAACCAGGCACTAAAGTCGTTTGCCCTGGCGAAACGCCCTGCGTAACATAATGCATTCTGTTGATATCAGGCCCGATATTTATGACCAAACCGGCATTTCTCATCACCATTGATACCGAAGGCGACAATCTGTGGCAAAACCACGATCGCATTTCGACCGATAACACGCGCTTTTTGCCGCGCTTTCAGGCGTTGTGTGAGAAATATGGCTTTAAGCCGGTGTACCTCACCAACTATGAAATGGCGATGGATGCAGAATATGTCGAGTTCGCTCGCGATGTGATTGCCCGCGGCACCGGCGAAGTGGGAATGCATCTGCATGCCTGGAACAGCCCACCGCTGACGCCGTTGACCGAAGATGACTGGCGACACAAACCTTATCTGATCGAATACCCGGCCGAGCAAATCCGAGCCAAGGTCGATCACATGACCAAACTGCTCGAAGACAGCTTCCAAACAAAAATGCTCAGCCATCGCGCCGGGCGTTGGGCGTTTAACGAATACTATGCCGCCTTGCTGCTGGAGTATGGTTATCAGGTGGATTGCTCGGTTACGCCGCGCGTTAACTGGCAGTACTCACCGGGCAACCCGCAGGGTAACGGCGGCACTGACTATCGCCATTTCCCATCGCAAGCCTATTTTATCGATCCGGAAAATATCGCCAAAGCGGGTTCCTCATCTCTGCTGGAAGTGCCGATGAGCATTCAATATAAGCATTCTGCGCTGATGAATACGCTGAAGCAGGGTTACGATCGGCTGCGTGGCAAACAACGTTCGCCGTCGGTTAACTGGCTGCGCCCAAGCGGCGGCAACCTGGAAAAAATGAAGCTTGTGGCTGAGCGCTGTTTGGCGCAGGGGCATGATTACGTGGAATTTATGCTCCACTCTTCCGAGTTTATGCCGGGGGGCAGCCCAACCTTTAAGACCGAGCAGGATATTGAAGTGTTGTACCGTGATCTAGAGCAACTGTTCGTCTGGCTGCAGCAGCGTACGGTTGGTATGACGCTGGCCGAGTATTATCAACTTAAAGTGAACTGAGATGTCGAAGCAATGGAAATTAAAGTTGGCGAATGCCTGTCTCCGACTTTATACAAAACTTGGTAGTAATTTTAAAGATAAGCGTTCGTTTGATAAAAGCCGTGAGTTTGAGCGTATTGTTATTTTCTCGACAACCGCGCTGGGCGATTTGATGTTTAATACTCCGGCGATTCGCGCTATCCATGAACGCTATCCCGCTGCGGAGATTACTCTGGTCTCAAGTCACAAGAATAGAGGTCTGGTAGGAACTAGTCCTTATTTTAGTAGTGTGATTTATTGGGATCACAAAGCAAAAGATATGCTCAGCGTGATCTGCCAGCTGAAGAAAAAAAGACCGCAATTGGCAATAATTCTGCACTCTAAAGCGCCTTATGATGTCATCACTGCGATATTCGCGGGTTGTGAATACGTATTTAAGGACGTCTATAAGAACGATTTGGCGGGCATGGACCAGTGGCTGACGGGCATTAGCATTCGTGGCAAGGGTCATTTGATTCAGCGTAAACTGGAGCTAGTGGGGTTATTAGGTTGTGACACTGATAACCGAGAAATGTTTATCCCTGTAGATTTTCCGCAACAGCAAAAGCAGCTGAATAAAATTGTGGTGGGCTTCCAAATGGGGGCTTCTGAATCACTACGTTGTTGGCCAGTAGCCAGATTTGTCGGCTTGGCAAAAATGCTGCTGGCGCATTCTCCAGATTACAGTATCGCCCTGATTGGAACGCCGAAAGAACAAGATATTGAGTGTGAATTTATGGCGGGGTTGACGGCGGAAGAGCGAGAGCGAGTGGTCAGCTATATTGGAAAAACTACCCTACCACAACTGTTGGCGGTGATGAAAAACATGGACGTACTGGTTACCGGCGATACCGGTCCGTTACATCTGGCTATTGCGTTGAAAACGAGAACTGTCAGCCTGTTTGCGAGTGCAAATCCAGAACAAACGGGGCCCTATCAGAATCCTGAACTTCATCGGGTGATACACGTCCCGGTAGAAACACAGCAGCTGGGAGCAGAACAACGTTATCAACCCTTAAGCATCATTACCAGTCAAGAGGTGATGGAGAAGGTAATAAAGTTGCTCGGTGAAAAGTCAAAGGTTTAGATAATTACAACAGAATAGCGCCATCATTGATAATGATGGCGCTATTTGATTACGGTAGGTGAGGTTTCAGTCTGGTGGACATAATGACACCCAAAGGGAACCAGAATAGATACCAGGATTCAGATGGGTTACCTACGACGAACATGCCCTGCGAGGTATAAAATAGCAGCATGAAAATAAACAGCGCTGCTTCCAATCGCATGCCGTTGCGCCGGCGTCGCAGTGTTAACATGCAGCTATAGCCCAAAACCGCGAATAACATACCCAATCCGACTAGACCACCCTTCAGTAATGATCCCAAATAAAGGCTGTGTGTAGTGGTTATATTTTCACCAGAGTAATTGGTGAAAGCCAGCTCTGAATTGAAGCCATAACCAAAATAAGGTGCTTGGCTTACCAGGTCGAAAGTATGAAGCCAGATGCTAAAACGTAAGAAACTCTGCACATGTATCTCTTCAAAACGGGCTAACACTAATTGCCCAATTTCGGATGAAAAAATTGTTATCCCAATGGCTATTAAGGCAATGAAGAAACAGGCGACATGTTTGAGTTTCAAATGTTTATAGGGTAATACCACCAGCATCGCAATCAGTAATGAAAGCACGGGTCCACGGCTTTGAGTGAGCAGCATCGTGCCTAAAAATATTGGAATGGTGAGCAAAATCATCCGGCTCTTTTTTTCGCGGAATATGATCAGGCTTAGTATCACCCCGATTCCGGCTAACCCTGCCAGATCAATCACATTTTCTGGGCCTGGATTACTTTTTGATACTTGTCTGCTGATCAAGATATCGTGATAATCAAAAGTGATTGAGAACAGGCACAGACTAGTTAATCCTAAAACAATGCATATAAACAATAAGTTACGTTGCATTCCATTAAGTATGGAGATCAGCATGGCCAAATAAATTAGCAGGTAAACGCTGTGCGTCAGGGTTGATTCGATATTGGCAGGATCGTTTGACCACAGGTTGCTAAAAGAAAAGTAAAGCAGCATTGCAGCAGTAAGGCCCAGGCCGCGACGGATTTCATTGCTACGGAAGAAAGTCAGCCGAAAGTCTTTATCAAAATAAAGAGTAATGACGAAAAAAATAGCCGAAAGATGAAACAAATTATTAACTTTCGTATAGCTATAGAAAATAGCGCTGAAAAATGAAAAAAGGAAAAAAAATACCACATACAATTTTTGTACGTAGTAAGGGTTATTTGAAAGTTTCATCCGGGTCGACCTTGTCGAAAATATCATTACTGATGGCACTGGTGATGGAAAGGTTTTTTATAATAATATTCTTGGCCTTCATCAATTTGCTGGCATGGCTGAAAGAAGGCATAACTTGCACGGTAACCTTGTTTTCGAGCTCGGTTGGCAATTTATTATCTGCAGACTCATAAAATCGCGGCTGGTGGAAATTATTCATATCCAGCCCAATGATATACAACCGTTCAAAACCTAAGAAAGTCAGGATCTGTAAAGCCCAGTAAGCTACCGTTCCAGCGTCGAAGATGCCGCTGCGAATATCGTGATTGAAGGCAATATCCTTTCGATCAGTGGCGAAAATGACATCACGATTATCTTGGTAGACTGACCAGAGTTCATCATTGGTAATTTTGGGTTGATAGATTTTGTATGCAGCATCCTCTATCACAGCAAAGCGGCATTTCACTCGCTCCAGCCCGAACCTGTCGATGATTTTAGCCACGCAGTGCACCGTGGTAAACAGCGTCAGCCGTTGATCATCGATAATATCGCTGATGATTTCCGGTTTTTGATCTATAAAGCCTATATCGACAATGACATAAAATCTAAAATCCACTCTGTCGTGCAGAAAATAAGCGCCATTGACGCCCATTGCTGGCATGCTCGGAAATTTTTCCAAGTGAAGATTTTTCACTGACGGACCGGTGGCTGTTAGCAAGATATCACCAGCGAATTGTCCCTTTAAATCGGCTAACTGTTCTAGCGGTACATGTTGCTTTTTGTACCGTAGTTCGACGATTTCTCCGCTGGCAGCGCGTTTAATTTTTACGTAGGGCCAGAGATTTTCGTTATGCCGAAAAGGACGAGTGTGAGTATAGCGATATATCTGCTTGAAGAATGTTCCCATTATACGGCCATCCTTTCACAAATGAGCTCAGCAACTTTTTGTGCGGTAATGTCTGCCATACTGTTGCCATGAGTGGGGCGACAGGCGTATTGATTCTGACCGTAACCACCGATCAATCCTGGATCGGTGGGACCAAACAGCGTGATATTCGGCCTGTCTAGCGCGGCGGTCAGGTGGCTAAGGCCGGTATCAACCGAGACCACGCATTTCGCACCGGCCAGCACTTCGGCCACCTGCTGCAGACTGAGCTTGGGTAAAACCTCGACGTGCGGGAAACCTTCCGCCAGACGCAGTGCGCGTTGACGCTCGTGCTCTGCGCCCCACGGTAGTTTGATCTTCAAACCGGTTGGCTCAGTTAACGCGATCAGATCGCGCCAGTGTGTTTCCGGCCAGTGTTTCTCATCGCGAGTGGTAGCATGCAAAAACACCAGATACTGGCCGGCATCGGCCGGCAGATGGCTGAGAAAGCGGGCCGCAATGGCGTAATCGCCGACGCTGTCGGGTTTTTCATAGCCCAGGCTTTTGGCAAACAGCTCGCGCGTACGCTCAACGGCATGTTGCTGTTTGTCGATATCGTAGCGGTGGTTGTAGAACCAGCTGGCGAAGGGCTCACGGGCGCTTTTGCTGTCCTGACCGTGTTTGCTACCTTTGGCGATGCGAGTGATCAGCGCGGCGCTTTTGATTAGCCCCTGGGCGTCGATCACCGCGTCGTAATTTCGCTCCTGCACCACGCGTTTAAAGTCGCAGCGTTGCTGGCGAGTTTCACTGCCAAACCAGTTTTTGCGCCAGCGGCGAATCGCCACTGGGATCACGCGGTCCACCGCCGGATGCCAGGTGGGGATTTGGCTGAAGCTTTCCTCAACCACCCAATCAAAGCGAATACCGGGAATGGCCTGCATGGCGTCGGTGAGCGCAGGTAGCGTGTGGAGCACATCTCCCATGGAAGAGGTTTTTACAATCAACACCTGCATGCTTATTCCTCGCTGGCGGCAAGTAACGGCGTCAGCGCGTCCAACACCTGCTGTGGCTGAATATCGATCAGGCTTTGATGGTAACCCTGATCGGCATCGCCTTTGCGTATCTTATGGTAACCGCTAATTAAGCGGATCACTTTGGCCTTGTCGGACAGCGGCGGCGTGAAGTCCGGGCTGCTCGGGCCGTACAAGGCTATCAGCGGTTTATTCAACGCCGCCGCAACGTGCATCAAACCTGAGTCGTTACTGACCACGGCCGAACAGGAGGCCAACAGGATCACCGCTTGCTCCAGCTGAGTTTCCCCAGCCAGGTTCATGCAAAAGCCGCGGGCGTCGTCATCCAGCGCAGCGCGGATCTGTTCGCCCGCCTCGTTATCCTTGGCGGAACCGAACAGGGCGATTTGATAACCCTGATCGATCAGCTTCTGTGCCAGAGCGGCATAGTGATAATGCGGCCAGCGTTTGGCCGGACCGAACTCGGCGCCGGGGCAAAAGCCGATGATCGGCCGATGATCGGTCAGGTTGAAGGCGGCGGTAGTTTCGGCAATCTCTTCGTCGCTGACCTGCAGTTGCGGCCACAGTAGCGGCTGCGGCAGATCTTCTGCGCGTTGAATACGTTGCTTGTCATAGGCTAGCGCGACATAACGCTGCACCATCAGCGGGAAGGCGGCCTTGTCCAGTACGCGAATATCATTCAGCAGGCCATAGCGCATTTCCCCGCGCCAACCAACGCGCCGTGGCACCTGGGCAAAGAAGGGCACCAGCGCAGATTTGAAGGAGTTCGGCAGCACATAAGCGCGATCGTATCCGTTAGCGCGCAGGGCATGCCCGAGACGTCGACGCTCACCGAGTGCCAACGCGCCGTGGCCTAACGGCATCGACAGGGCCTGGTTGACCTCCGGCATACGCGCCAGCAATGGACGGCACCAGGCCGGCGCCATCACATCAATTTCTGCCGTCGGGTGCTCGGCCTTCAGGGTGCGGTAGAGACTTTGCGACATCATCATATCGCCAACCCATGAAGGGCCGATAACCAGTATTTTCATACCCTACGTTTGTTCCTTCAGCTTAGGCGGTGCGGTTCAACCAGGCCATGTACTCTTTCACGCCTTCGGCGACCGTTTTGAACGGTGCGTCATAGCCGGCGGCGCGCAGCTTGGTCAGGTCGGCCTGGGTAAACGCCTGATAACGACCTTTGAGTTTTTCCGGGAACGGGATGTTTTCCACTGCGCCTTTCTGATGGAAGTCGACTACCGCGTCGGCCACCGCCTGGAAGGTTTCCGCACGGCCGGTGCCGCAGTTGAAGATGCCGGAGACGCCGCTTTTCCAGAACCACAGGTTCACTGCCGCTACGTCGCCGACGTAGATGAAATCACGCTTGAAGTTCTGGCTGCCGTCGAACAGTTTCGGGTTCTCGCCGCGGTTGATCTGGCTGTTCAGGTGGAATGCCACGCTGGCCATGCCGCCCTTGTGGCCTTCGCGCGGGCCGTAGACGTTGAAGTAACGGAAGCCGCAGATTTGCGAGTCTGCCTCCGGCAGAATTTCACGCACGTACTGGTCGAACAGGAATTTCGAGTAGCCGTAAACGTTCAGCGGCTCTTCAAACTGGCGCTCTTCGATAAACTCTTCACGACCGCCGTAGGTGGCTGCAGAAGAGGCGTACAGGAACGGAATTTCGCGATCCAGGCAGTAGTGCAGCAGATCTTTAGAGTACTGATAGTTGTTGTCCATCATGTACTTGCCGTCCCACTCGGTGGTGGACGAGCAGGCACCTTCGTGGAAAACCGCGTCGATTTCACCCAGATCGTCACCGGCCACGATATTGGCGATGAAATCTTCTTTGTCGATATAGTCGGCGATGTCGAGATCGACCAGGTTGGCGAATTTGGTGCCATCTTTCAGGTTATCTACCACCAGGATATCGCGATACCCTGTGTCATTCAGCGCTTTAATGATATTGCTGCCGATCATGCCGGCGCCACCAGTGACGATAATCATTGGGTTACCCCTGTTATTCTGCCCGGTGGGACACGGTGTCCCACGCTCAATGCCGCTTATAATAGCATTTCATGCCGCTGCAAACATCGGACGGGCTCTGAATATCCCGTGATGTCGAGCACTGCAGTACTTTGCCGTGATATCTGCTGCAATTTTCATATTCTCTCCCGCTGATTCTCGTCAGTTTGGTTACAAATCAGTAAAATATGTTGAAAACAGCCCAATCCTGGAGATAACCGAATGTCCGCGTCTTTTTATCAGCAGTTGGAACAACAACTTGAGACCACCCGTAGCGAGGGATTGTTCAAAGAAGAGCGCATTATTACTACCGCTCAGCAGGCTGATATCGCCGTAGCCGACGGCAGCCATGTGATCAATTTCTGCGCCAACAACTACCTGGGCCTGGCTAACCACCCGGCGATGATCGCGGCGGCCAAGGCCGGTATGGACAGCCACGGTTTCGGCATGGCGTCGGTGCGCTTTATTTGTGGCACCCAGGATAGCCATAAACAGCTGGAAAAAAAGCTGGCCGATTTCCTCGGGATGGAAGACGCCATCCTGTATTCCTCTTGTTTTGACGCCAACGGGGGTCTGTTCGAAACCCTGCTGGGTCCGGAAGACGCCATTATCTCTGATGCGTTGAACCATGCTTCGATCATCGACGGTGTCCGCCTGTGCAAGGCGAAGCGCTATCGCTACGCCAACAACGATATGACTGAATTGGCCGCACAGCTGAAGCAGGCCAAGGCTGACGGCGCACGGCACATCATGATCGCCACCGACGGCGTGTTCTCCATGGACGGCGTGATCGCCAACCTGAAAGGCGTGTGCGATCTGGCGGACCAATATCAGGCGTTGGTGATGGTGGATGACTCCCACGCGGTTGGTTTCGTTGGCACCAACGGGCGTGGCACCCACGAGTATTGCGAAGTGATGGGGCGCGTCGACATCATTACCGGTACCTTGGGCAAGGCGTTGGGCGGCGCTTCCGGCGGCTATACCGCGGCGAAGAAAGAGGTTGTGGAGTGGCTGCGTCAGCGGTCGCGCCCTTATCTGTTCTCCAACTCGCTGGCGCCGGCGATTGTTGCAGCGTCGATCAAAGTATTGGAATTGCTGGAAGAGGGCGATGCACTGCGCGATCGCCTGTGGGCCAATGCGAGCCTGTTCCGTGAAAAAATGACCGCGGCGGGCTTTGAGCTGGCCGGGGCCGATCACGCCATCATCCCGGTGATGTTGGGTGAAGCAAAACTGGCGCAGGAATTCGCCAATGCGTTGCTCAAGGAAGGCATCTATGTAACAGGTTTCTTCTATCCGGTGGTGCCGAAAGGCCAGGCACGCATCCGTACCCAGATGTCTGCCGATCATACCCCGGAGCAAATTGAGCGTGCTGTTGCGGCGTTCATTCGTATCGGTAAAGATCTTGGCGTTATTGCATAAGGTAAAACCATGAAAGCATTGTCAAAACTGAAAGCGGAAGAAGGGATTTGGATGACCGATGTGCCTCAGCCGGAGCTGGGTCATAACGACATCATGATTAAAATCCGTAAAACCGCGATCTGCGGTACCGATGTTCATATCTATAACTGGGATGAATGGTCGCAGAAAACCATCCCGGTGCCTATGGTCGTCGGCCACGAATACGTGGGTGAAGTGGTTGCCATCGGCCAGGAAGTCAAAGGGTTCAACGTCGGCGACCGCGTTTCAGGCGAAGGCCATATCACCTGCGGCCATTGCCGCAACTGCCGGGGTGGCCGCACGCACCTGTGTCGCAACACCACCGGTGTGGGCGTGAACCGTCCAGGGTCGTTTGCTGAGTATCTGGTGATCCCGGCGTTCAATGCCTTCAAGATCCCGGACAATATCTCCGATGAACTGGCGTCAATCTTCGACCCGTTCGGCAATGCGGTGCACACCGCGCTGTCGTTTGATTTAGTGGGCGAAGACGTGCTGGTTTCCGGTGCCGGCCCGATTGGCATCATGGCCGCAGCAGTATGTAAGCACGTTGGCGCTCGCCATGTGGTGATTACCGACGTCAATGAATACCGTTTGGATCTGGCGCGTAAAATGGGCGTGACCCGTGCGGTGAACGTCAGCAAAGAAAACCTGAACGACGTGATGGCCGAGTTGGGCATGACCGAAGGGTTTGACGTTGGGCTGGAAATGTCCGGTGCGCCACCGGCGTTTCGTTCGTTGCTCAATGCGATGAACCACGGTGGGCGTATTGCCATGCTGGGTATTCCACCGTCGGATATGTCGATCGACTGGAATCAGGTGATCTTCAAAGGGCTGTTTATCAAAGGGATTTACGGTCGTGAGATGTTTGAAACCTGGTATAAGATGGCGGCGCTGATTCAGTCTGGTTTGGATCTGACGCCTATCATTACTCACCGTTTCTCGATCGACCAATTCCAGCAGGGCTTTGATGCCATGCGTTCCGGCCAGTCCGGGAAAGTGATTTTGAGCTGGGATTAACAGTAAAAAGGGCCGGAATTCCGGCCCTGATTTTATGCTTTAGGTTTGTCTGGCGTTGAGTCCGTCCAGCGTTGCCACTGACGTTTAATGAAGGTCACGGCCGGCGACTGGGTAACGCTTTCGCCGATCACACTCATGACCTTGCCCGCGTTGACTTTTTCCTTCGGCAACTTGACCTTACACTGTTTGATCCCGCCATTGAACGGGTTCTTCGGCTGCGGTTTCTGCGGTTTGACCGGTGGTGGAACATAGCTGCCGCCACTACCGCCGCCCTGTGGTTCGTTCAGCAGCGAGCTGGGTTTCACCAACACGATGTCGCTTGGCAGCGTAGGCAGCATTTGCTGCAGCACTTTCACCGTCGCCGGCCGCGGGTGGCCAATGGCAATAGCGGAACCGTTGCGCCGTGCCAATTCGACCGCCCGGTTGAACTGGCGACGGATATCAGCTTCGCTGGCCGTATCGTCCAGGAACACCTTACGCTTGATCACCTTCACATGGGTGCCGGCCGCCGCTCGGGTGGCCTGGCTGTTGCCGATGGTCATGCTGTCGAGGAAATAGAGCTGATAGCTGTCGAGCGCCTGCATGACTTTCTGCATACCGGGCAAGCTGGAGGTCATGGCGCTGCCCATGTGGTTATTCATACCTACCGCATAGGGCACATTATTGACCGCATTGCGGATAATGCGCTGGATTTCTTCGCTGCTCATGGAAGGCTGCAGCGTGTCACGCTCCAGCGGTTGCTTACTGAGCGGCGCCATCGGCATATGGATCAGTACTTCCCGGCCCTGACTGTGGGCGCGGGTGGCCATTAAGCGGGCATGGGGGGCATTGGGCAGCACTGCAACGGAGATGGCCGTCGGCATTTGCAGCACCGCACCCTCTTCGTGCGGGCGATAGCCCACATCATCGATGACGATGGAGAGTTTCCCTGCCTGTGCGGCGCAGACCTGCAGCAGACAGCCAATCAAGACGGCAGTACGGATTTTGTTATAGCGCAAATCTATCTTCCCAACCACGGTAGTGGGTTAACGGCCTGACCCTGGCGACGAATTTCGAAATAGAGCGATGGCGTTCCCTGGCCTCCGCTGGTACCCACCAAGGCTATCGGTTGGCCGGCGCGCACCTGTGCCCCGACGTTAACCAGTGCACTTTGGTTGTAGCCGTACAGGCTCATGTCACCCTTACCGTGTTCGATGACGACAACCAGGCCATAGCCCTGCAGCCAGTCGGCCAGTAGCACGCGACCGTCGGCGATAGCTTTCACTTCGCTGCCTTCGGCGGCGGAGATCACCATGCCTTTCCAGCGTAGTTCACCTTGCAGCTGTTCACCGAAACCATGCAACGTGCGGCCGCGGACCGGCCATATTGCCTGCCCACCCGGTCTGCCAAGGCCGCCGGTACGGGCCATCAGTGAACGGTCGGCTTCGCTTGGCTTATAGCTGGTGCCGGTTTTCTTCGCCTGCTGTTCTTTGACGCGAACCTGCTCGCGAACCTTGGCGGCCTCACGCGCTTCGCGTTCCGCTCGGGCACGGGCTTCTCGTTCGGCACGGGCAATCTTGTCGCGCATGCGGGTTTCGTTCTGGCGCAGTTCCACCAGACGCTGCTGATCTTTTTCCAGCGAGGCTTCCAGCGCGGTCAGCGTTTTCTTACGTGCACCGCGTGCCTGCTCCAGTTTCTGCTGCTGCGTTTGTTGTTCGCCTAGCAGCGATTTCTGTTGGCCCTGCTTGGCCACCAGCGTGGTTTTTTGCTTTGCCAGCTCGGCGCGGGTTTGCTTCAGTTCTTCAATGGTTTGCTGACGCGCGTCGTTCAGGTAGCCGAAGTAAGCCAAAATACGCTCGCTACGCTGGCTCTCTTCACCGCTGAGGATCAATTGCACGGCGCTGTGCTGGCCCTGGCGGAAGGCGGCATCGAGCTGTTTGGCGAGGATTTCCTGCTGGGTGGATTGCTGCTTTTGCAGCTTGGCGATTGAGGCATTCAGGCCGGAGATATCTTTCCCCAGTTGGCTCAATGTGCTTTGGGTGTCACGCAGCAGGCGGCTGGCCTGCGCGATGGTTTTTTCTTGCTGCTTAAGCTGATCCTGCAATGAGCTGCGCTGTTGCTGCTGCTGCTTAACCGCCTTTTCTTTCTCGGCGATGCTTTGCTGGATGTCTTTGAGCTGGGATTTATTGTCTTCCGCCGCCTGGCTGGCTAACGGCAACAACAAGACGCCAGCGTAAAATACGCTGGCGCACAGGGTGGTTAACTTCCTTGGCGCGGTGCGTTCAGGCAGCGGCTGGCTGCCTGGGGTTGCGCTTCGGGTTACCCTTGATAGTGCAAAAAACGCCTTTTCCCTCATAGGGAAGGATTATTCCACGATGAACAGCGGCTTACCAGTCATCTCTTGCGGGATTTCCATTCCCATCAGCGTCAGCATGGTCGGCGCGATGTCCGAAAGCTTGCCGCCGTTGACTGCGCGGGCAGGCTTGCCGATGTAAATCAGCGGTACCGGAAGGCTGGTGTGGGCGGTGTGCGCCTGACCG
Source organism: Serratia sp. Ser99 (assembly GCF_024519545.1). NCBI lineage: Bacteria > Pseudomonadati > Pseudomonadota > Gammaproteobacteria > Enterobacterales > Yersiniaceae > Serratia > Serratia sp. Ser99. Next base: position 64,535 of record NZ_JALJRT010000012.1, read on the forward strand.
GTCGCCGGATCGCGCATTTGCTCGGCATTACCGTGGTCGGCGGTGATCAGCAGTTGCCCGTCGACGGCTTTCACCGCTTCGACGACCTGGGCGATGCAGCCGTCCAGCGTTTCCACCGCTTTCACTGCCGCGTCGTAAACCCCGGTATGACCCACCATATCGCCATTTGGATAATTGCAGATGATGGCGTCGTACTTGCCGCTGTTAATGGCGGTTAGCAGTTTGTCGGTCAGTTCGGCGGCGCTCATTTCTGGCTGCAGATCGTAGGTCGCGACCTTCGGTGAGTTGATCAGCACACGTTCTTCCCCGGCAAACGGCTCTTCAACGCCGCCATTATAGAAGAAGGTGACGTGGGCGTATTTTTCGGTTTCCGAAATGCGCAGCTGGGTTTTGTCGTGCTTCATTAACCATTCGCCGAAGGTGTTGTTCAACGATGCCGGCGGATAGGCGCAGGGAACTTTGATGTCGGCCGCGTATTCGGTCAGCATCACGAAATCACCAAAGTTGATGACTTTGGCGCGTGGGAAACCGTCGAAATCCGCATTTACGAAGGCACGAACGATCTGGCGTGCGCGATCGGCGCGGAAGTTCATGAAAATCAGTGCGTCACCGTCGTGCAGTTCGGCCGTGGCCTCCCCGGCAGTCTGGAGAACGGTCGGCTTGACGAACTCGTCGTTCTCGCCGCGCTGGTAAGCGGCCTGCAGGGCAGCAACGGCGTTGTCGGCGACAAAGTCGCCCTTGGCCTGGGTCAGTAAATCATAAGCCAGTTGAACGCGATCCCAGCGGTTGTCGCGGTCCATGGCGTAGTAACGGCCGATCAGCGATGCGATACGCCCGCAGCCGAGGCTGGCAAAGGCATCGCTAAAGCGTTGCAAGGAGGGTTCAGCACTGCGTGGCGGGGTATCGCGACCGTCGAGGAAGGCATGCAGATAAACGGCTTTTGCACCGCGTTGCGCGGCCAGTTCAATCATGGCCAGAATATGGTCTTCGTGGCTGTGCACGCCGCCCGGCGACAGCAACCCCATGATATGCACTGCTTTGCCGGCCTGCACGGCCTTATCGACCGCCGCCGTCAGCGTTGGGTTAGCGAAGAAATCGCCTTCTTTGATTTCTTTATCCAACCGGGTCAGATCCTGATAAACGATGCGCCCGGCCCCCAGGTTGACGTGGCCGACTTCCGAGTTGCCCATCTGACCGTCAGGCAGGCCAACATCCAGCCCGGATGCGGCGATAAGAGTATGCGGCTGTTGTTGCCACAGGCGATCCATCACCGGCGTTTTGGCGTTCACAATGGCGTTGTCCTGTTGCTCCTCACGGTGGCCGTAGCCGTCCAGGATCACCAGTACCATCGGTTTTTTGTTGCTCGACATTGCATTAACCTCATTATGAATTTTAAGTTGTGAATAGCCATCTGCCCGATGCCGGAGCGATGGCTATTCACCCTAAAAACCGGCCGATTTTACAACGCCGACGGTTAAAAAGAGCCCAGAGAGATCAAAGTTGCGGTCAACAAGGGCGGCTTTTAGGCTGTGGCGCAGAGAATTTCTCAGCGTAGCCCGCAGTTTCTGCACTAGCACTTGCTTATTGGCTGTATTTGCTGCACTCGGCAGGTATACTCTGGAACCTTGAGTTATTTTTTCCTTAAACTGACGGGAGTTGTTACACCCCATGCTGCAAGAAATTATGCAATTCGTTAGCAAGCATCCCATACTGAGCCTGGCCTGGATCGCCCTGCTGGTTGCGGTGATCGTCATGACCTTCAAGAGCAGTTTCTCCAAGGTGAAAGAGATCACCCGTGGTGAAGCCACCCGACTGATTAATAAAGAAGATGCCGTTGTGGTGGATACCCGCAGCCGTGATGATTTCCGCAGAGGCCACCTGGCCAACGCCATTAACCTGACCGCCAGCGAAATCAAAAGCGGCAGCCTGGGCGAGCTGGAAAAACACAAGGCTCAGCCAATCATCGTGGTGTGTGCCAACGGCACGACTTCACGTGAGCCGGCAGAAAACCTGCACAAGGCGGGCTTTGAAAACGTCACTACGCTGAAGGACGGGATTGCCGGCTGGAGCGGGGAAAACCTGCCGTTAGTGCGCGGTAAGTAATTGTTTAACGTAGTTGAGGTGGTAATCCATGGCTAACATTGATATCTACACCAAAGCGACCTGCCCGTTCTGCCATCGCGCTAAAGCGCTGCTGAACAGCAAGGGCGCCGCGTTTAACGAAATCGCCATCGATGGCGATAATGAAAAACGCGAAGCGATGATTGCGCGCAGTGGGCGCACCACCGTGCCTCAGATTTTCATCGATGGCCAACATATCGGCGGCTGCGATGATTTATATGAACTCGATGCTCGTGGTGGTCTGGATCCGCTGCTTTAAGCGGGCCGCTACCGGTTACTGAGTGTCAATAAGGACGTTTAACCAAGGGTATTACACACATGTCAGAACAAAACAGCACAGAGATGGCTTTCCAGATTCAGCGCATTTACACCAAGGATATCTCCTTCGAAGCGCCAAAAGCGCCGCAGGTTTTCCAGCAGGAATGGCAGCCAGAAGTTAAACTGGATCTAGATACCGCTTCCAGCCAGTTGGCTGACGAAGTGTATGAGGTTGTACTGCGCGTAACCGTGACGGCGTCTCTGGGCGAAGAAACTGCGTTCCTGTGTGAAGTGCAGCAGGCGGGCATCTTCTCCGTAGCGGGCATCGACGGCACGCAGCTGGCGCATTGCCTGGGCGCATACTGCCCGAACATTCTGTTCCCGTATGCGCGTGAGTGCATCACCAGCCTGGTTTCTCGCGGTACATTCCCGCAGCTGAACCTGGCACCGGTTAACTTTGACGCGCTGTTCATGAACTATCTGCAGCAGCAGGCGGAAGGCGAAGGTGCCGCACCACATCAGGATGCCTGATGAACAGCGTCAATGCTTCAATGACAGTGATCGGTGCCGGCTCGTACGGCACCGCATTAGCTATTACGCTGGCGCGTAACGGCCACTCCGTGGTGCTCTGGGGCCATAACCCCGAGCAGATTCAAAAAATGCAGCACGATCGCTGCAATCAGGCCTTTCTTCCCGACGTCACCTTCCCCGATACGCTGTTGCTTGAAGCCGATTTGGCCCGTGCGCTGGCGGCTAGCCGCGACGTGCTTGTGGTGGTGCCAAGCCATGTATTCGGTGATGTGCTACGCCAGTTGAAACCGCACTTGCGGTCGGATGCCCGTATCGTTTGGGCGACCAAAGGGCTGGAGGCAGAAACCGGTCGGCTGTTGCAGGACGTGGCGCGCGAAGCACTGGGCGAAGCCATTCCGCTGGCGGTGGTCTCCGGACCGACGTTCGCCAAAGAGCTGGCTGCCGGGCTGCCTACCGCCATTGCGTTGGCCTCTACCGATGCGCAGTTCGCCGATGACTTGCAGCAGTTGCTGCACTGCGGAAAAAGTTTCCGCGTCTACAGCAACCCCGATTTTATCGGCGTGCAGTTGGGCGGGGCGGTGAAAAACGTGATTGCCATTGGCGCTGGGATGTCAGACGGTATCGGGTTTGGTGCCAATGCCCGTACCGCATTGATTACCCGCGGCTTGACGGAAATGACACGCCTTGGCTCTGCGCTGGGTGCCGATCCCTCGACCTTCATGGGCATGGCCGGGCTGGGCGATCTGGTGTTAACCTGCACCGATAACCAATCGCGCAACCGCCGCTTCGGTATTATGCTGGGGCAGGGAAAAGGCGTGCAGGAAGCGCAGGACAGTATAGGTCAGGTGGTCGAAGGCTATCGCAATACCAAAGAGGTATTGGCGTTGGCGCAGCGGCACGGCGTTGAAATGCCGATTACCGAACAGATTTACCAGGTGCTGTACTGCCATAAAGATGCCCGCGAGGCCGCGCTAAGCCTGTTGGGGCGGACCAGAAAAGACGAAAAACACAACGCTTGACCTATAAAATAGAATGCGGGGCGGCATGCTGACCCCGGCAACTGAATTGGGCTGCCTGATTGCTATGCGATGAGGCAGCCTGTTTTGCAAGGCGGAGAGGAACCTGATGTCGTCAGAAGAGTTAGAGCAGGTCTGGAATAGCATTAAATCAGAGGCGAGAGAGCTGGCTGAGTGTGAACCGATGCTGGCTAGCTTTTATCATGCGACGTTGCTCAAGCACGATAACCTGGGCGGTGCGCTCAGCTATATTCTGGCAAACAAGCTGGCAAATCCCATTATGCCGGCCATTGCGGTGCGTGAAGTGGTGGAAGACGCCTACTTAGCCGACCAGCAAATGATCGCTTCGGCCGCCCGTGACATCCTGGCCGTGCGCCTGCGAGACCCGGCGGTAGATAAATATTCAACGCCGCTGCTGTACCTGAAAGGTTTTCATGCGCTGCAGGCCTACCGTATCGGCCACTGGCTGTGGCTGCAGGGGCGGCAGGCATTGGCGATATATCTGCAGAATCAGATTTCGGTCGCTTTCGGCGTGGACATCCACCCGGCGGCCACGATTGGCTGCGGCATTATGCTTGACCACGCTACTGGTATCGTGATCGGTGAAACTGCCGTAGTAGAAAATAACGTGTCTATTCTGCAGTCGGTTACCCTTGGTGGTACCGGAAAGACCAGCGGCGATCGCCATCCGAAGATCCGTGAGGGCGTAATGATTGGCGCTGGGGCTAAAATTCTCGGCAATATCGAAGTGGGTAAAGGCGCTAAAATCGGTGCTGGCTCGGTGGTGCTGCAGTCTGTACCTGCGCATACGACCGCCGCGGGCGTGCCTGCACGCCTCGTCGGCCGGCCAGAAAGCGATACGCCGTCGATGGATATGGACCAGTACTTCAACGGTACCAATCACGGCTTTGAATACGGTGACGGGATTTAATCCGGTGAGTTGACGAATAAAATCGGGGGAGCTTTGGCTCCCCTGATTTGTTTCTTCGCAGGGTTAACCCTGTTTAGGGAAGTTGGTGATGTCTTTAACCATGTCGTCGATCGCGGCTTTGACGTCTTCCGCTGTTACCGGTGAGCTGTCGTTGCTGACGGTTTTACCATAGGCTTTACGAGCGACTTCCAGCACCGTTTTGCCGGTGTCCTGATCGATCAATTCACCTTCGATATACAGCGTGGTGTTTTGGGTTCTGTGACCGCTGGCCGCCATGGTGCTGGCAACCACAGCCGCGACCGGTACCACCTCATAGAATTTCATATCTTCGTTTTCTGCAGACACTGCCGTGATGGCGAGTTTAGCCACCAGCACGCGTGACCCGGCCGGACTATTGAGTACGGTAAAGCGATCTTGAAGCGCGGTTTTAATCCGCTGAGAAGCGTAAGCCTTTATTTTATTCAGCGTATCTTGGCTAACGCGCGTCGTCGGTTTTTCAGCAGGGAAATAGACTACTGGCTCAAAATACAGGCCGCGGTAGTTGGACTCTTTGTAGCTTGGGTCGATCCAGCGCAGCGTTTTGTGGCCGCTTGGTGATGTGGTTTCCTGCAATTTGCTGTAGTCAGACAGGAATCCCGAGTACTGATCCGTTTTGGTTACTTTGGACGAACAGCCCGCCAGTAACAGGCCCGCTGCCAAAACCGCCATGGCAACGCCCAAACGTTGTTTTTTCATACGATTTCCTATGATGAATGTCGATTACCCTTACAAAACATAGCTTATTATCCTCCGGGGCAGTGAATGTTTTCGGCGCTCGCCGTGCCCTGTTTCTGCATTCTTTTGACAGTATCGTGATACGCCGCTGGTTTTAGGCACTCAGCGTTCGCGAAAGTGAAAGCAGTGCCTTTTCTGCTTGCTCCCGCGTCGTCTCCAGCGCCATTTGCCACTGCGGCAACAGCGGCCAGAGATCTTGCTGGTTTTCGGCCTGCTGGCACCAGACAAAACGATCGTGCCAATCTCCGAGTGCGCTTTGTGCCGTTTTCAGGCTGGCGACGGTTTCAGGCGTGATGAGGGAGAGTTGAGAATAGGCTTCGGCAACATAACGCAGACGCTTAACCAGCAGGCGCAGTTGGTGCCGATCGTAATGTATGTCGGCCAATGCCAGGCGTAGCTGTTTTACCTGGAGGCGCAGGCGGAGGGCAACACGACGTTTGATGTGTCGGGGTTGAGTTCGGTGGAAGGTTTTTGGCCAGGTATGTAGCAGAGTGGGAAAGTGGGTCAGCAACGGTTGTGACATCAGCGCGAGTTTACGGCGGTACAGCTCGGTTTTGCGCGTATTGGCCTGCCATGCCAACGGGTGTTGTTCCAGTTCGGCGATCAGCACTTCCAGATCGCGTATCGGCGTAGTGATTTTTCCCAAGTCGGCAGCAGCGCTGCTGAGGCCAGTTACGCCGGGGATACCGCGCAATGGTCGCAGCAGACTTCTGATACGCTGCAGGTTGATGCGTACGTCGTGCAAGGCCTCAACGTCTGAGGTGTCCTGCAAACGCAGCAGCGCCTGATTCAGCGCGCGCTCGAGCCTGCGTAGCTGCTCAGTAATGCTCTTAGCCAAAGCCATGCGATGTCCCCGGAGAGGCAACCTTTCAGTATTATCGTCTCCGCAGGAACGGTTGTCATTGATTAAGACTTAATCAGCGCGCCCGCGTAGTCCAACTGCCGCCAGGCTTCGTACACGACTACCGCGACAGCATTGGACAGGTTCATGCTGCGGCTTTGTGCCTGCATTGGGATGCGGATTTTCTGTTGTGCCGGCAAGGCGTCAAGGATCTCGGCGGGCAGACCGCGAGTTTCCGGTCCGAACAACAGGTAGTCGCCGGCCTGGTAGCTGACTGCGCTGTGTGCCGGGGTGCCTTTGGTGGTCAGGGCAAACAGACGCTGCGGATTTTCGCTGGCGATAAAGGCGGCGTAGTCGGCATGACGTCGGATACTGGCGAATTCATGGTAGTCCAGCCCGGCGCGGCGAAGGCGTTTATCGTCCCACGGGAAGCCCATTGGCTCTATCAGATGCAGTTGAAAACCGGTATTGGCGCACAGACGGATGATATTGCCGGTATTGGGTGGAATTTCAGGTTCGAATAAAACGATGTTCAGCATGTAAAAAGCCCCTCATGACGAGGGGCGCAGAATAGCAAAATCTTACCGGCCTGTCTTAGGCTATCAGCGTTGGTGGAGCGGTAACCACAGCACCAGACGCAGGCCGCCGAGCGGACTGTCTTCCGCTTTCACCCAGCCACGGTGCTGGTTAACTGCCGCCTCTACGATGGCCAGGCCCAGACCTGTCCCGCCGGATGCGCGATCGCGTGCTTCATCGGTTCGATAGAACGGTCGGAATATTTGCTCGCGATCTTCCGCGCTGACACCGGGACCGTCGTCGTCGACCACAATGGTGATGCCTTGGTTGTCTGCGCTGAACGCCACGGCAATATGGGTGTTCGAATAACGCAGGGCATTACGCACGATATTTTCCAGCGCGCTATCCAGCGCACCGGCGTTACCGTACAGGGTCCACGGGCCGGGAGGGGAGGTGATCTCCAGCTGTTTGCCCATTTGTTCGGCTTCGAAGCTGGCGTCGTCCAGCACATCGGCCCACAGTTCGTTGGCCAGCAAGCGCTCACGCACCAACTCACTTTTCTGTTGCCCACGCGACAACACCAGTAAATCGTTAATCATCGAGTCCAGGCGCTGTGCTTCGGTTTCGATACGTGCCAGCTCGTGCCCTTCGCCGTGGCGACGGCGCATTAATGCCGTGGCCAGCTGCAAACGGGTTAGCGGCGTGCGCAACTCATGCGAAATATCGGAGATCAGCCGTTGCTGAGCGGTCATCATGCGTTCCAACGCGCTGACCATTTGGTTAAAACTGGCGCCGGTCGCCAGGAACTCTTGTGGCCCGGCCTCCAGCTCAGGATGCTGTTTCAGGTTGCCACGTGCGACATCGTCCGCCGCATTCTTCAGCTTGCGCGCCGGTTTTGCCAGGCTCCAGGCCAGCCATAGCAGCAAGGGGGCGCTGATCAGCATAGTGACGATCAGCAGCAGCAGCGGCCGGTCGAACATCAGGTTGATAAAATCGGATTGTGGGCTGTTGGCAGGGCGGATCAGGTACAGCTGGTAGTTGTCTTCACCATCCCGCACCGAGAAAGGGCCGACCAGTTCGACACGGCCATATTTCTTCTTCTTCGGATGATCGGCGTTATCGGATTGGCCGATAAAATTGCGCACCAACTGCATTTCGTTGCGCTGCATGTTGCCAATCACCCGGCCTTCGCTGGTGACCAGTAGCAGGCGCTGCCCTGGCGGGGCCCATTTTTCAATGGCGCGGAATAAGCGTCGCCACCACATCAGATCGTTGGCCGGATCGTTTTGCAACTCGGCCTCGACGTGTTGTTCCAGCATCAGCCCCTGCCGCTGTTCGCTGTCCAGCAGCGAGGTCATTTGGCGGGAGTCTAACTTGGGCACCATCAACACCAACATCAGCACCAGGGCCAATGTGAACCAGAAAATGGCGAAGATGCGTGCCGTCAAACTGTTGATCATGTTGCAGATACCATTAAGTAACCCCGACCACGCAGCGTTTTGAACCACGGATGACCGTCTTTGCGGTTCGGCAGCTTACGTCGCAGGTTGGAGATGTGCATATCGATAGCGCGATCAAAAGGCGTCAGTCGTTTACCCAGTACTTCCTGGCTCAGCAGTTCGCGTGACACCACTTGACCAAGGTGCTGCGCCAGCAGGTACAGCAGGGTAAATTCGGTGCCGGTGAGATCCAGCGTTTGGCCGTCGAAGCTGGCTTCCTGGCGACCCGGGTTGAGCTGCAGGCCGTCTACGTCCAGCGTTGGTGCGCCGGTATCGACATTCTGCTGTTGTTCGCTCCAGTTGGAACGGCGCAGAATTGCGCGGATACGTGCCACCAGTTCGCGATCGTTAAAGGGTTTTGGCAGGTAGTCATCGGCGCCCAGTTCCAGGCCCAAAACGCGGTCAAGTTCACTGCCGCGAGCGGTCAGCATGATGACCGGCGTCTGGTGATGCTGACGCAGCTCTTTCAACGTATCGATACCGTTTTTCTTCGGCATCATGATATCGAGCAGTAGCAGATCGATGGAGCTGTCCAGTAGCGACAACGCCTGTTCGCCATCGTAAGCAACCACGATGGTAAAGCCTTCCATTTCAAGCAGTTCTTTTAACAGCGAGGTCAGCTCGCGGTCGTCGTCAACTAACAGAATTTTATTCATTATGTTTTACCTCCTGACGCAAAATACGTCATCAACTGTTGGCATTCCATGACTTTACGTAGTTTTACATGCACTGACGCATGTTTGCAGGTGCAGCAGTACACTGCTCCTCGTTGATTCGCAAAGTGAGAAAGCACGAGGATTTGAAATGCGTAAGGTGACCGCATTAGTTATGGCATCAATGCTGGCAATAGGTTCTACCGCTGCGTTCGCTGCCGACACTACATCGGAAACTGCACCGACTCCCGGAAACGATGCGACCACCAGAACACCTGGCCAACACCACATGTTTGACGGTGTCAGCCTGACTGAACAACAGCGCCAGCAAATGCGCGATTTAATGCGCCAGGCGCGCCACGATCTGCCAGGTGTCAATGTAGCTGAAATGGAAGCCATGCATAAGCTGGTGACCGCAGACAAATTTGATGAAGCCGCCGTGTATGCCCAGGCGGAACAGATGGCCCAGCAGCAGGTTAAGCGTCAGGTCGAAATGGCCCGGGTACGCAACCAAATGTATAACCTGCTGACGCCACAGCAAAAAAGCGTTTTAGACCAGAAACATCAGCAGCGCATGCAGCAGATGGAGCAACAGATTTCTGGTTTGCAGCAAACTTCTGCCCAGAAGTTAAGTACGACTGAGTAGTCCCCTGTTTTTTCCTTGCCATAGACACCATCCCTGTCTTCCCCCGCCATGATGGCGGGGTTTTTTTTATCCATCAATTACAGCTTGATAGCCCGCCAGGCAACTCTGCAAGGTTAAACCACAGAGTATGGACCATGACGACGTTTAGCGCCGGTCGCACGGATTGTTTGCATCGATATGGCGACATCCCTTCGCGATATGTACTGCGTTGGCGGCGGTTATCTGAAGGGCTTTTTTGCTCACCATTCCGTTATACTGGCCCTCTGAACGTTTAACCGGGATGGGTTATGGAACCGCAATATGCGCGTTTGGTTAAATCCGCCGCGTTAGCGGCCACCGTTTTGGCCTCAACGCTGTTACTGATCAAAATTGTCGCCTGGTACCGCACCGGTTCGGTGAGCCTGTTGGCCGCGCTGGTGGATTCGCTGGTAGATATTGCCGCGTCGCTGACCAACCTGCTGGTGGTACGTTACTCGCTGCAGCCGGCCGATGAGGAACATACCTTCGGGCACGGCAAGGCCGAATCGTTGGCGGCGCTGGCACAAAGCATGTTCATTTCTGGCTCGGCGCTATTTTTGTTTCTCACCGGTTTTCAGCATCTGTACTCACCGGAAACCTTGCGTGACCCTGGCATCGGTATTGCCGTGACGATAGTGGCGTTGGTCAGCACCCTGCTGTTGGTCACCTATCAGCGTTGGGTGGTAAGAAAAACTCGCAGTCAGGCCGTCCGAGCAGATATGCTGCATTATCAGTCAGATGTCATGATGAATGGTGCTATTCTTATAGCGCTTGCGCTAAGCTGGTACGGTTTTCACCGGGCAGATGCGCTGTTTGCACTGGGAATAGGCGTCTACATTCTTTATAGCGCGCTGCGAATGGGTTATGAAGCCGTGCAATCGCTGCTGGACCGGGCATTGCCGGACAACGAGCGCCAGGCGATTATCGACGTGATCTCCTCATGGCCTGGGGTCAAAGGCGCGCACGATCTACGCACTCGCCAGTCCGGTCCGACGCGTTTTATTCAGCTGCATCTGGAGATGGACGATGCGTTACCGCTGATGCAGGCGCATATTCTGGCTGAACAGGTGGAACAGGCGCTGTTGCACCGTTTCCCGGGGGCTGATGTTCTTATCCATCAGGATCCTTGTTCTGTAGTGCCCGCGGGCCGACAGGGGCGTTGGGAGCTATAATTAATGCAGGACAACGGGAACTCGCACAGCGGATAGATAATGGCATTAGCTCCGCGTGCCATGACGCTTTTTTACCGCAATATTGCGTGACTTGAATCAATTCAGCTGGGTGTTTTTGCTATAATATCCAGCAATAAAGCCGTAAAGCTGGTTTTCTGCAGCCGGAGAGGTTTCAAGACAATCGGCGAATACAGAATTCTTAAGAAATTGCATCTACAGTTCAGAGGTAGTCATGATCAAGAAAATCGGTGTACTGACGAGTGGCGGTGATTCGCCGGGTATGAACGCTGCTATCCGCGGCGTTGTGCGTGCTGCACTTTCGGAAGGTCTGGAAGTTTTTGGTATTTACGATGGCTACCTTGGCTTGTACGAAGATCGCATGGAACAATTGGACCGCTATAGCGTGTCCGATATGATCAATCGCGGCGGCACTTTCCTCGGTTCAGCCCGCTTCCCTGAGTTCAGAGACGACAGCGTACGCGCCAAGGCAATTGAGAATCTGAAAAACCGCGGTATTGATGCGCTGGTGGTGATCGGCGGCGACGGTTCCTATATGGGGGCCAAACGCCTGACGGAAGAAGGTTTCCCTTGTATCGGCCTGCCAGGCACCATCGATAACGATGTGGCCGGTACCGACTACACCATCGGCTTCTTCACCGCGCTAGAAACCGTCGTGGAAGCTATTGACCGTCTGCGCGATACCTCATCTTCTCATCAGCGTATTTCCATCGTTGAAGTGATGGGACGCTACTGTGGCGATCTGACGCTGGCGGCGGCGATTGCCGGCGGTTGTGAATTTATCGTATTGCCTGAAACCGAGTTCAACCGCGAAGACCTGGTCTGCGAAATCAAGGCCGGTATTGCCAAAGGCAAAAAACACGCGATTGTGGCGATCACCGAACACATCTGCGATATCGATGAGTTGGCTCGCCATATCGAACAAGAAACCAAGCGTGAAACCCGCGCGACCGTGCTGGGCCACATTCAGCGCGGCGGCTCGCCGGTAGCTTATGACCGTATTCTGGCTTCCCGCATGGGCGCTTACGCGATTGAGTTGCTACTGCAGGGCTACGGCGGTCGTTGCGTCGGTATCCAGAACGAGAAGATGGTGCACCACGACATCATCGATGCGATCGAAAACATGAAGCGTCCGTTCAAGGGCGACTGGCTGGATACAGCGAAAAAGCTGTACTGATCCCGCATTAATTCAGCTCGAGAAGCCTCCGCACGCGGAGGCTTTTTTTATGCCCGTGGTAGTTATATTCCAGAATCGTCTAGCCCAACATTTTTTATTCTTTAATTGGCGGGAAAGTTTCTGGCAGGCTCTGATGCTAAATCAACCGATTGAGGTTGTGATTAATTTTCCTGGGAGAGCGAGTCGATGCGTATGCGTAAATGGGGTGTAGGTCTGACAATAATGCTGCTGGCGTCCGGCGCCATGGCGAAAGATATCCAACTGCTGAACGTTTCGTACGACCCGACACGCGAGTTCTATCAGGAATATAACACCGCATTCGGTAAATATTGGCAGCAGCAGACCGGCGATAAAGTGACGGTACGTCAGTCACATGGTGGCTCCGGCAAGCAGGCGACCTCGGTGATTAACGGCATTGAAGCCGATGTGGTCACGCTGGCGCTAGCCTATGACGTGGATGCCATTGCCGAACGCGGACGCATCGATAAAGATTGGATCAAACGCCTGCCGGACAACTCGGCACCTTATACCTCGACCATTGTATTTCTGGTGCGTAAAGGCAACCCAAAACAAATTCACGACTGGCCAGACCTGATTAAGCCGGGCGTCTCGGTGATCACCCCGAACCCGAAAACTTCCGGGGGCGCACGCTGGAACTATCTGGCGGCCTGGGGTTACGCACTACACCAGAACAATAACGATCAGGCCAAAGCGCAGGAGTTCGTTAAAAACCTGTATAAGAACGTCGAAGTGCTGGATTCCGGCGCACGCGGTTCAACCAATACTTTCGTAGAACGTGGCATCGGGGATGTGCTGATCGCCTGGGAAAACGAAGCTTTGCTGGCGGAGAAAGAGCTGGGTAAAGACAAGTTTGAAATTATCACCCCAAGCGAATCGATTTTGGCGGAGCCGACCGTCTCGGTGGTGGATAAAGTGGTTGATAAGCGCGGTACCCGTGATGTGGCGACGGCTTACCTGAAATATCTGTATACGCCGGAAGGACAAACCATCGCGGCGAAAAACTACTACCGTCCGCGTGACGCGGCTGTGGCGGCCAAGTTTGCCGAGCAATTCCCGAAACTGAAGCTGTTCACGGTGGATGATACCTTCGGCGGCTGGACTCAGGCACAGAAGGTACACTTCGCCACCGGCGGTGTGTTCGACGAAATCAGCAAACGCTGATGCCTTGATGACAATAATAAAAAACCCCGGCTTGCCGGGGTTTTTTATTTAGCAGCCAGAGAAAGAAATCAGGCTTTTTTAGCAGCGGCAGCGGCTTTGACGATCACAGCGAAAGCATCGGCTTTCAGTGATGCGCCGCCAACCAGAGCGCCGTCGATGTCCGGCTGGGTGAACAGCTCGGCGGCATTTTTATCGTTCACAGAACCGCCGTACTGGATGATCACTTCTGCAGCTACTGCAGCGTCCTGTTTAGCGATGTGATCGCGGATAAATTTGTGTACTGCCTGAGCCTGCGCAGGGGTGGCGGATTTACCGGTACCGATAGCCCAGATTGGCTCATAAGCGATAACCGCGCCTTTGAAGGCTTCTGCGCCCTGAGTTTTCAGCACGGCGTCGATCTGGCGTGCACAAACTTCTTCGGTTTTACCCGCTTCGTTTTCTGCGTCGGTTTCACCGATGCACAGCACTGGGATCAGGCCGGCTTTTTTCAGCACGGCAAATTTCTCGGCGATCGCTGCATCGGTTTCTTTGTGGTAAGTACGACGCTCGGAGTGGCCGATGATGATGTATTGCGCACCGATATCTTTCAGCATGTCGGCGGAAACTTCACCGGTGAATGCGCCGGACAGGTTCACGTCTACGTTTTGAGCGCCCAGAGCAATGCGGCTGCCGGCCAGTGCGTGTTTCGCCTGGTCCAGGTACATCACAGGCGGTGCGATAGCGACGCCACAGCCGTCAACGCTGCTCAGCTCATTGCGCAGAGCGGCGATCAGTTCGTTAACCATGTGAGTGCTGCCGTTAAGCTTCCAGTTACCCATAACTAATGGATGACGCATGTTTTTTCCTCCAACAAGGGAACGCGAGAGTCGAAATAACCACTGCCGGACCGGCAGTTTACCTGCCCAACAGTATAGAGATGATTAAGCGCGAAGGCTTTGCTTTTCGTCATTAAATAGCCTGCCGTTACGGCTCGGATAACGTCAGCTTAACCGGTTCAACAGCGAAAGTTACTCCTTTATCGCCGTTGTCTGCCACTACATAGCGGATCGCACCGACCTGCTGTTGGTAAAAGCGCTGGCCTTTGCCTTTTTCCAGCAGGTTGGCCACTTTACTCAGGCTTTTTTCCACCGTCAGCGTCGGTTCAAACTGGCGCATCAACGCGGCCATATAGCTGACGGCAATGGTGCGAGCGGCTTTTTCTTCGTTGCTCTGCTGTAGCGGCAGGTGGGTAATTTGCAGCGTTTTGATTTTTCCGGTGCCTTTTTCCAGCGCGGTTGAGGCATAGAGATTTTCGTTTAGCTTGCTGGCAGCGCGCGTCAACAGCGGCGTATCGTCTTCGGTCGTGGCAATAGCGCGGAATTCGCCGATCGGTAGCGTCGGGTTATCGCGGTTATATTTTTCGCGGAACTTCACCACCGTCAGATCAAACGTTGGCGCTCCGGCCAGCAGGTAGGGCGCGGTAGGCGAAGCGTTGGCGGGGGCATCCGGCGGATCGGCCCAGGCGCTGCCGATGCCCAGCAACAGGCAGGCAATGGCGATGGTTTTTCTCAGCATGGTATACACGGCATCAATGGCAAAGATGGCTCCGATTAAAGCGAGAACAGAGGGGGGTGTCAAAGATCCCGCGCCATTATCGCTCGCTGACAAGAAAGCTGTGCGTTACTCCGCGTAATGCAGGGCAGAAATCTTCGCCCGGCAGCGCCTATGTTACACTGCACGGCAGAATATGGGCAGGCAAACAACGCAGGATTCAATGACAATACAACAGTGGTGTTTTTCGTTTAAGGGCCGAATTGGGCGGCGTGATTTCTGGATTTGGATGGTGCTGTGGGTAGTGCTGATGGCGGTGGCTTTTTCACTCGCCAGCAATAAGCTGGTGGATATCCAAACCATCGCCTTTTTTATCGTTGGGCTGCTGTGGCCAACGGCGGCGGTGCTGGTGAAGCGTTTGCATGACCGCAATAAAGCCGGTTGGTGGGCGTTGTTACTGATCGTGGCTTGGTTGCTGGCGGCGGGTAACTGGCAAATGCTGGCGCCGGTTTGGCAGTGGGGCGTGGGGCGTTTTATCCCGACGTTGATCATTGTGATGATGATGATCGATTTGGGCGCGTTTGTCGGCACGCCCGAGGATAATCGTTTTGGTCCGCCGGCCAAACCCGTTAAGTTCGGCGCGGATTAAAACCAGAGGCTATCAATTACCAATAGTGTTCGCTGGTGATATGGCCCGGTTTGCGGCGCAGGTGCTTGCGCATCTGGCGCTGATCTTTCAGCGTTTGCTGGGTATCGCGCACCATTTGCGGGTTACCGCACAGCATGACGTGGTCAGTTTCGGCGTCGAGGGTCAAGCCTACCGCCGCTTCCAGCCGGCCATCCTCAATCAGCGCGGGTACGCGTCCCGTCAGCGAGCCAGGGACTTCTTCACGGCTGACGATGGTTTGAATGCGCAGTTTGCCATTGTAACGCTGTTGCAACTGCTGCATCAGCGGCAGGTAGCTGAGGTCACGGGCAAAGCGTGCGGCATGCACCAGCACCAGGTTTTTGAAGCGCTCCAGGCCTTTGCCTTCCTGCAGAATCGACAGGTAAGGGCCGATGGCGGTACCGGTGGCCAACATCCACAGGGTGTCGCATTCCGGCACCTCGTCCAGCACGAAAAATCCGGCGGCCTCTTTGGTCACCATCACGTCCGAACCCGGCCGTAGCTGATTGAGCCGTGGGCTCAGTTTGCCTTCCGGCACGGTAACCAGGTAAAACTCCAGATTCGGATCGCTGGGGGCGTTGACGTAAGAATAGGCGCGCTGCACGCGTTCCCCGTCAACTTCCAGCGCCAGCTTGGCAAACTGCCCGGCAATAAAGGGATCTATGGGGGCGTCGACGATAATGCTGAACAGCCCGTCGGTCCATTGTTTGACTTGCGTAACCTTGCCATTAACCCAATCAGCCATACTCTAAAGCTCCAATGGTCGAATCAAATAAGCGCAATGTCGTGAGCCGGAAATAGCATGCGCAGTGCGCTCTATGCGATAGCCATGGCCAAACAGGCGGTGAAACAGCTGCAGCTCCGAGTTGCACAGGCTGCTGCAGGCGGTGGCCGCTACGCCGATAGGGCAGTGGTTTTCCACCAGCAATGTGCCCTCCGGATGCTCAAGCAGTTCGGCCATATAACCATCCTGCTGCCGCAGACGCACCAGCCGGGCAAGCTTGGCTTGATGACAGGTCTCTTCCGACAGCTCTTCGGCATAGCGCTGATAAAGCTTTTCTTCGCGCTCGCCGAGTAACTGTTCCACCCCTTCAGCGCCAAACAGCGGGTGAGCGGATCCCAATAACGCCGTCGCTAACGTATCGTGGTCATCGGCAAACCGGCTATGGCCTTCATGGGTCAGTGACCAGTAGCGCGTCGGGCGGCCCACTTTGGTTCGTGCTTCCTCGTAACAAACCAGCTCACGTTTTTCCAGGGATTGCAGATGCTGACGAATGCCCATGGGGGTGATATCCAGATGCTCGGCCAGCATTTTGGCAGAGTGTGGCCCCAGGGTTTTTAACTGCAACAAAATCAGCTCTGGTGTCTTCATAATCCAAATCCCTATGGTGTTATTTTATTTCAAGATGATGAAAATAATTATCGATTAAATGCTAAAGCTAAACTACTGAAAATTTACCCTTTTTAACCCTTAAGCGGTAGACGTACAGTTTAATTTACGAGGCTGGTTGCCTTTGCTGCCACTGTGACGCAGATCAATATCTGTCTGAAACTCGCTAAAAAAATCAGATTTGTTAGCTTATGCCGCCATAGAGGGCTGCTCGCCGTTCTGGCTGAAAGTGGGGCCATACCGGGACGCTGTGACGAGTTAAAACGTTAACGAAGATAATGAGAAAAATAGAAAACTTTCACCTGCTGGTGATGCTTATCCTGTTGGTGGCCGTCGGTCAGATGGCACAAACCATTTATGTTCCTGTTATTGCTGATATCGCCAAGGATCTGTCGGTGCGCTCCGGCGCAGTGCAGCGCGTGATGGCGGCGTATCTGATGACCTACGGGTTCTCGCAGTTGATTTACGGCCCGTTGTCGGACCGCATAGGCCGCCGTCCGGTGATCCTGGCCGGGATGATGATCTTCCTGATGGGGGCCCTGGGCGCGCTGTTGTCCAACAGCCTGACGATGCTGGTTGCCGCCAGCGCCATTCAGGGGATGGGCACCGGCGTGGCGGGGGTGATGGCGCGTACCATGCCGCGCGACCTGTATGCCGGCACTTCACTGCGGTATGCCAATAGCCTGCTTAATATGGGCATCCTGGTGAGTCCGCTGCTGGCACCGATCATCGGCGGTGCGTTGGCGATGCTCTTTGGTTGGCGCGCCTGTTATGCCTTCCTGTTGGTATTGTGCGCCGGTGTAGCCTTCTCCATGTTCCGCTGGCTGCCGGAAACCCGGCCGCCGCAAACCGAAAAACGGCGCATGTTGGCGAGTTTCCGCAAGCTGCTGGCTGACGGCACGTTCAGTTGTTATCTGGTCATGCTGATTGGTGCGCTGGCGGGGATCGCCGTATTTGAAGCCAGCTGTGGCGTGTTGATGGGGGGCGTGCTGGGTCTGAGTGGCCTGACCGTCAGTCTGCTGTTTATTCTGCCGATCCCGGCGGCGTTCTTTGGCGCCTGGTATGCCGGTCGCGACGGTAAAACATTCCATACTCTGGTGTGGCATTCGGTTATAAGCTGCCTGTTGGCGGGTCTGATGATGTGGATCCCGGGCTGGTTTGGGGTGATGAACATCTGGACGCTGATTGTGCCGGCTGCGCTGTTCTTCTTCGGCGCGGGGATGATGTTCCCGTTGGCCACCACCGGTGCGATGGAGCCGTTCCCCTATCTGGCCGGCGCGGCGGGGGCATTGGTCGGTGGTATGCAGAATATGGGGTCTGGTTTGGCGACCTGGCTTTCCGCCATGCTGCCGCAAACCGGGCAGTTCAGCCTCGGTCTGCTGATGTTTGCCATGGCGCTGCTGATATTGCTGTGCTGGTGGCCGCTGTCGAATCGAATGCAGCATCAGGGCCATACCGCATAAAATGTGTAGGGAGTTTGATGACAAAGTGGTCTGTGGACCCGAGATACTCGGGCCTAGCGCACCGAGGGGCCATTATGGGACACATCCCTGTGTCCCACCCTACGGGCCGACTGGAAGTCGTTCCCATTTGCTCCCGGCAAATGGGTCGGCGGGCAAGCCGCTACGACCCCATCGGCACGCTCTCCCTAATAACGGGCTTTGTCAGCAGTCTGAGGGCGCCAATCGGCGCCCTGTTTCATTACAGCAGGAACTCGTGCAGCGCCGGATCTTTGCGATCCAGATAATGGGTCGAACGAATGCGGCGGATAGTGCGTGATTTACCGCGGATCAGCAGGGTTTCCGTGGTGGCCATATTTCCCTGGCGGCTGATGCCTTCCAACAGATCGCCCTTGGTGATGCCGGTTGCGGAGAAAATAACGTTGTCGTTGCGCGCCATGTCATCCAACACCAGCACTTTGCCGGCTTCGATGCCCATCGCTTTGCAGCGTGCCAACTCTTCTTCGCCAATACGGCGATTTTCGGCGCTGTCGCCTTTCACCTGATGGCGTGGCAGCAGGCGAGCCTGCATATCGCCATCCAATGCGCGGATCACCGCGGCAGAAATCACCCCTTCAGGCGCGCCGCCGATGCCGTACATCACGTCGACTTCGCTGTCCGGCATACAGGTCAGAATAGAAGCCGCCACGTCACCGTCAGGAATGGCAAATACGCGAACCCCGAGTTGTTGCATCTGGGCGATAACGCCGTCGTGACGCGGCTTGGCCAGAATGACCACGGTCAGTTGAGTCAGCGGTTTGCCCAGGCAGGCCGCCACCTTATTCAGATTTTCCGCCAGCGGCAGGTTAAGATCGATAGCGCCGCGTGCCGCCGGGCCAACCACCAGTTTTTCCATATACATGTCCGGCGCGTGCAGGAAGGTGCCGCGATCGCCGACCGCCAGCACCGCCAATGCATTGGGCTGGCCCATGGCGGTCATGCGGGTACCTTCAATCGGGTCGACCGCGATATCTACCGCATCGCCCTGACCGCTGCCGACCTGCTCGCCGATATACAGCATCGGTGCTTCATCAATTTCGCCTTCGCCGATCACGATGCGGCCATCGATATCCACTTTGTTGAGCATAATGCGCATTGCGTTGACCGCGGCGCCGTCGGCGGCATTTTTGTCGCCGCGTCCCAGCCATTTGTAGCCCGCCAGCGCGGCGGCTTCGGTAACACGGGAAAATTCGATGGCTAATTCACGTTTCATGGCAAAACCTGTCTGTGAGAAAGGAAGAAAATATCGGCAAAGTTTATCACAGCGGGCGACGGCGGGGGCGGGGCAAAAAAAAACGCGCCGCCCGAAGGCAGCGCGTGATCAGGTTAACCAAGCAAAACAGCGTTAGTCGTGCTCTTCCCACGCTTGTGCGCGGGCAACCGCTTTTTTCCAGCCGCTGTAACGGAAGTTACGCTCGGTGGTTTCAATGCTTGGACGGAACTCGCGTTCGATAACCGCCTTGCTCTTCACTTCATCCAGGTCATTCCAGTAGCCGATAGCCAGGCCCGCCAGGAATGCGGCACCCAACGCAGTCGATTCACGCACTTCAGGGCGCTCGACACGGGTACCGAGGATGTCTGACTGGAACTGCATCAGGAAGTTGTTGGCGACCGCGCCACCGTCCACACGCAGCGATTGCAGACGGGTATTGGAGTCTGCCTGCATGGCATCCAGCACGTCGCGCGTCTGATACGCAATGGATTCCAGCGTTGCACGGATGATGTGGTTGCTGTTCGCGCCGCGGGTCAGGCCGAAGATCGCGCCACGGGCATACGGGTCCCAGTAAGGAGCGCCCAGGCCGGTGAAGGCCGGGACCACATACACGCCGTTGCTGTCTTTCACCTTGGTGGCGAAGTACTCGGAGTCGGCCGCATCGCTGATCAGTTTCAGTTCGTCGCGCAACCACTGGATAGAAGCACCGCCGATGAACACAGCACCTTCCAGCGCGTAATTCACTTCGCCGCGTGGGCCGCAGGCGATGGTGGTCAACAGGCCGTGGCTGGAGCGTACCGCTTCTTTACCGGTGTTCATCAGCAGGAAGCAGCCGGTTCCGTAGGTGTTTTTCGCCATGCCCGGTTGAACGCACAGCTGGCCGTACAGCGCCGCCTGCTGGTCACCGGCGATACCGGCGATAGGAATACGCGTACCGCCTTTACCACCGATGTTGGTCTGGCCATACACTTCAGAAGAAGGACGGACTTTAGGCAGCATGGCGCGTGGGATATCCAGCGCTTCCAGCATGCGGTCATCCCAATCCAGCTCATGGATGTTGAACATCATGGTACGTGAGGCGTTGGTGTAATCGGTCACATGCACCCGCCCTTGGGTCATTTTCCACACCAGCCAGGTATCGACGGTACCGAACAGCAGCTCGCCGCGTTTGGCGCGTTCGCGGGCGCCTTCAACGTTGTCGAGGATCCATTTTACCTTGGTGCCGGAGAAGTACGGGTCAACCACCAGGCCGGTGTTGTGCCGGATGTATTCTTCCAGGCCGTCACGTTTGAGCTTTTCGCAGATGTCGGCGGTGCGGCGGCATTGCCAGACGATGGCGTTGTAAATCGGTTTGCCGGTCTCTTTTTCCCAGACGATGGTGGTTTCACGCTGGTTGGTGATGCCGATACCGGCGATCTGATCGGAATTGATATCGGCTTTCGCCAGCACTTCCACCAGCGTGGAGCTCTGTGATGACCAGATCTCCATAGGATCATGCTCAACCCAGCCGGCTTTTGGGTAAATCTGCGTGAACTCGCGCTGGGATACCGCAACAATGTTGGCATCGTGGTCGAGCACTACGGCACGTGAACTGGTGGTACCCTGGTCGAGAGCAACAATGTATTTTTTTTCTACAGTCATGATCTTAGTCCTGCTGTTGTTAACCGTTTTAAAACTGTGCCAATCACGCTTTACGCTGCTGGGCCTTGGCGGCGGGTTGTTCTTCGTCTACACAAACGTCACACGGTAGATTGCGGCCAATGAGCATGCGGTAGCCGAAGGCACCCAGGCAGGCACCGATGATTGGACCAAAGATTGGCACCAGGAAGTACGGAATATCACGTGCACCGGTGAAGGCCACTTTGCCCCAGCCGGCCAGATAAGCGAACATTTTCGGGCCGAAGTCACGCGCCGGGTTCAGCGCAAAGCCGGTTAATGGTCCCATAGAGGCGCCGATCACGGCAATCAGAATACCGATCAACAGCGGGGCCAACGGGCCGCGCGGGATGCCGTTGCCGTCATCGGTCAGTGCTAGGATCAGGCACATCAGGATTGCGGTAATGACCGTTTCAACCAGGAACGCCTGGCCAACGGAAATGTGCGCATTCGGGTAGGTAGAGAAGATGCCGGCCAGGGCCA
The DNA here is from genome assembly GCF_024519545.1 of Serratia sp. Ser99. Lineage (NCBI taxonomy): Bacteria > Pseudomonadati > Pseudomonadota > Gammaproteobacteria > Enterobacterales > Yersiniaceae > Serratia > Serratia sp. Ser99. Next base: position 86,326 of record NZ_JALJRT010000012.1, read on the forward strand.
GGCTTTCGTCGCTGCCGCGTACCATATGATTGGCCGCTTCGAAATCGAAGAACAGGTTGTAGTACAACCCGTAGACCAGGGCTGCTGCACAGAAGGCTCCGGCGATCTGCGCAACAATGTAAGGCAGTACTTTGCGTCCGTCAAAGCAGGCGAACAACCACAGCGCAATGGTCACGGCCGGGTTGAGGTGCGCGCCGGAGATGGCAGCGGTCAGATAGATGGCCATGGCGACGCCCAGGCCCCAAATGATACTGATTTCCCATTGGCCGAAGCTGGCGCCTGCCAGTTTCAGCGCGGCAACGCAGCCTACGCCAAAAAAGATCAACAGACCGGTGCCGAGGAACTCAGCGATGCACTGGCCTTTTAGGGTCGGACTGGTGGTTTGGCTCATAATGTTGTTGTCCTGCAAAACGGCGGTTATAGGTTTATAGGCTCGGAAGGTGTATCGATCCGTCCTAGGGGTACAGTTTTTTTCATCTCGTCCAATTATTAATTGAGGACGTGATGTAAATTTATCGTTAACGAACATAAACGAGAAATAGCGAAATCAAAATGTGTGTGCTTCGTCATAAAATTGAGCGAATTCGCGTCGTTTTGTGTTCTTTCTGCTCCATAAAACTGTGATCTGACCAGTGCTTTTATCCCCGACTGTTAACAAATCAATTTATGACCGAGAGGCATTTTCGGTTTTTGCTGATGGTGGGGGCAGGAAAATTGCAACAGACTGCGCGATGAGCCGGATGTTGCTAGACAGCCGGGGACAGGCTACTTACAATCGTTTTTATCGAAAGAAGCGTTTTATCGAGACAGGCGCGTTATTTTCAATAAAAGCGTGTGTCACTTGGCGCGATGCATATTCGCAGCAGTTGCAACCTGAGTTGCGGCCGTTACCTATAGATGTACGCCTTGCTATCATGAGGGGACTGAAGAATGTCATTTGAAGTATTTGAGAAATTGGAATCAAAAGTTCAGCAGGCGATCGATACCATCACCCTGCTGCAGATGGAAATTGAAGAGCTGAAAGAAAAAAACAATACTCTGTCTCAGGAAGTTCAGGCTGCCTCCGGCAACCAGGAATCGCTGGTACGCGAGAACCAGCAACTGAAAGAAGAGCAGCACGTATGGCAAGACCGCCTGCGCGCGCTGTTGGGCAAAATGGAAGAAGTCTGATTCCGTATTGCACGATCGAAAAGGGCGCCTGAGGCGCCCTTTTTCATGTCGGAAGATTACTCTATATCGAGCGGGTCTTCGGACAGAATAATACCGGTGTTGTCGGCATACAGATGATCGCCGGAGAAGAAGGTCACGCCGCCAAAGTTTACGCGGATGTCGCTTTCGCCGATGCTTTCACTGGCTGCGCCGACCGGAATGGCCGCCATCGCCTGAATGCCGATGTCCAGTTCTTCCAGATCGTCCACCTGGCGTACCGCACCGTAAACCACGATGCCTTCCCATTCGTTCTGGGTAGCCAGGCGCGCCAGTTCTGCGTTGATCAGGGCACGGCGAACCGAACCACCGCCATCAATCACCAGAACACGGCCGCGACCGTTTTCTTCAAGCAGCTCGAATAACAGGCCGTTATCCTCAAAGCATTTCACCGTAGTGATTTGCCCGCCAAATGAAGTACGCCCGCCAAAATTGGAGAATAGAGGTTCAACAACGTTTACCTCTTCATGATAGATGTCGCAAAGTTCGGAAGTATCGTATTTCATAGGATTTTACGTCTGTTTGCCGCTGGAATAACCAGTATATCCCTTTATCCGCCCTGTTGGCAAAATCATCAGTTCGATGGCTAACTGAGCACCACGCCAATCGCGAACAACACATTGGCCAACAGCGCCGCTTTGACCATATGTTCCAGCATCGGGCGCATGCCTGCCGGCGTTGGATCGCGTAACACGCGCAGGCCGTGGCGCACCAGTAACGGGATAGCCAGGACAAACAGCCAGCCCCACGGACTATGCAGGTTAAGCAGCGTGAACAGCGCGAAGCAGGCTACTGCGCCGATCAGCAGCGCCACGTGGTAATAGCGTGCATTCTGTGGCCCAAGGCGTACCGCCAGCGTATTTTTGCCGTTGGCGCGGTCGCTTTCGATATCGCGCAAATTATTGATGTTCAGCACCGCGGTAGCCAGCAGGCCGCAGGCCGTGGCCGGCAACATCACGATACTGTCGAACGCATGGGTTTGCAGGTAGTAGGTGCCCGCTACGCTCAGCCAGCCGAAGAACACCAGCACCGAAATGTCACCCAGCCCCAGATAGCCATAGGGTTTGGTGCCGACGGTATAGGTAATGGCGGCGACGATAGACAGCCCGCCCAGCACCAGGAAGCCCACCACGTCGCTGGGTTGTTCGCAGGCCACGGCGATCAATGAACAGCCGGCAATCGCGATCAATACTACCGTCACCACCAGCGCGCGCTTCATTTGTGCCTGGGTGATCATGCCTTTCTGCATGCCGCGCAACGGCCCGATGCGATCTTCTTTATCGCTGCCTTTTACCGCATCGCCATAGTCGTTCGCCAGGTTGGAGAGGATTTGCAGCAGGCCAGCAGTCAGGAGTGCCAGCAGCGCCACGCCGGGTTTCAGACTGCCTTGCCAGGCGGCAATGGCGGAACCGACGACGATCGAGGCAAAGGCCAGCGGCAGGGTGCGCGGTCGTAAACTTTCAAGCCAGGCTCTGGCCGGGGAGGTGGTAGTTGATGAGCTCATTTTTCGCTTCAGAGTTAGTGGCTGTGTCCGTTAGAAATAATTGTAGGAGGCAATGCCTCCCACAGATGACTGACTGGACATGATTGAGCGATTATAGGATAAAACGACTCAAATCTTCATCCGCTACCAGTTCATCCAGATGATTACGTACGTAATCCGCATCAATTGTAATGGATTGACCATTAATTTCACTCGCATCATAGGAAATATCTTCCATCAGACGCTCAAGCACGGTGTGCAAACGACGCGCGCCGATGTTTTCGGTGCTTTCGTTAACCTGCCATGCGGCTTCTGCGATGCGGCGGATGCCATCGGCGGTGAAGTCGATATTGACGCCTTCGGTACCCATCAGCGCTTTGTACTGCTCGGTCAGCGACGCGCTTGGCTCGGTCAGGATGCGCTCGAAATCTTCGGTGGTCAGCGCCTGCAATTCAACGCGGATCGGCAGGCGGCCCTGCAGTTCCGGGATCAAATCTGACGGGCTGGCGGTCTGGAATGCGCCGGAGGCGATAAACAGAATGTGATCGGTTTTCACCATGCCGTGCTTGGTGGAGACGGTACAGCCTTCCACCAGCGGCAGCAGATCGCGCTGCACGCCTTCACGTGACACGTCCGGGCCGGAGCTCTGGCCACCGCGCTTACAGATTTTGTCGATCTCGTCGATAAACACGATGCCGTGCTGTTCAACCGCTTCAATCGCCTGTTCTTTCAGCTCTTCCGGGTTCACCAGTTTGGCCGCTTCTTCTTCCACCAGCAGTTTGAAGGCTTCTTTAATCTTCAGCTTGCGTGGTTTCTGCTTTTGGCCGCCGAGGTTCTGGAACATCGACTGCAGCTGGTTGGTCATCTCTTCCATGCCCGGAGGAGCCATGATCTCCACGCCCATCGGCGCGGCAGCCAGATCGATCTCGATTTCTTTATCGTCCAACTGGCCTTCACGCAGTTTCTTGCGGAATGCCTGACGTGCAGCAGAAGGCTCTTGATGCTCTTCCGCCTGGCCCCAGTTGTTCTTGGCCGGCGGGATCAGCACATCGAGGATACGCTCTTCGGCCAGCTCTTCGGCGCGGGTGCGGTTCTTGTCGATTGACTGCAGGCGCACCATTTTGATCGCGGCATCGGTCAGATCGCGGATGATGGAATCCACTTCTTTACCGACGTAGCCCACTTCGGTGAACTTGGTGGCTTCAACCTTGATGAACGGCGCGTTGGCCAGCTTCGCCAGACGGCGGGCGATTTCGGTTTTACCGACGCCGGTCGGGCCGATCATCAGAATGTTCTTTGGCGTGACTTCATGGCGCAGCATCTCGTTGAGCTGCATCCGGCGCCAGCGGTTACGCAGGGCGATGGCAACGGCACGTTTGGCTTTGTTCTGGCCAATAATGTAGCTGTCCAGTTCGCTGACGATCTCGCGCGGGGTCATTTCAGACATAGTATTCGATCCTTACGCTTTGGAAGGCAATTCTTCAATGGTGTGGAAATGGTTGGTGTAAATACAGATGTCACCGGCGATGTTGAGGGATTTATCAACAATTTCGCGGGCGCTCAGCTCGGTATTTTCCAACATCGCACGAGCGGCTGCCTGGGCGTACGGACCGCCGGAGCCAATCGCAATCAAATCGTTTTCAGGCTGGATCACGTCACCGTTACCGGTGATGATCAGCGATGAGTTTTCATCCGCGACGGCCAGCAGCGCTTCGAGCTTGCGCAGCATGCGGTCGGTACGCCAGTCTTTCGCCAATTCAACGGCTGCTTTCACCAGGTGACCCTGGTGCATTTCCAGCTTGCGCTCGAACAGCTCAAATAGCGTGAAGGCATCCGCGGTGCCACCGGCAAAACCGGCAATCACTTTATCGTTATACAGGCGACGTACTTTCTTGACGTTGCCCTTCATTACCGTATTGCCCAAGGTGGCCTGGCCATCGCCACCGATCACTACCTGGCCGTTGCGGCGTACGCTTACAATTGTTGTCACGAGCAGACCCTCGTTGAAGACGGAAAGAAGCCCTCGCAGCATCTGCTTGCGCAGACACTACGAGGCATATTGAGAGTATAGATGGGGGGGGATTGACGCTTTTCAACCCCCAACGGAGAGGGGAATGCAACTTGACATGCCTACGCCCTTCAGGCGCGACAGGGTTTTGTCCGCAGCAGCCCGGCTGCTGTATGGGCCAAGTACCACGCGATTCCAGCCTCCGCCGGCGGTGATACGGCTTTCGATGCCTTCAAACGCCAGGCGCGCACGTACGGATTCTGCCTGATCGGTGGCGCGGAACGAGCCGCACTGCACCATCCACTTCTGTTTCGATTCTGGCTTGGTTTCCGTTTCCTGCTTGGCCGTTTCCTGTTTCACTTCCGGCTTCGGCTGCGGTTTTGGCTCAGGATGCTTAACCTGCGCAGGCGGCGGTGTGACCGGCTGCGGTTTGGGTTGCGGCTTAGGCTGTTGCTGCACTGGCTGTGTCGTCGCACCGTTGTTAAATGGATTACGCGGCTGAGTCACCTGCGGCTGCTGTTGGACCTGTTGCTGCTGGATTGGCTGCTGTTGCATCTGCTGTTGCTGCTGGCGGTTGTTACGCGCAGCGGCCTGTGAAGGGTCGTTATACGGCACTTCATTGAGCTGCGTCGGGCGCTGTTGCATATCCGCCTGCATTTGATCCAGCAGTTGGCGCTGCTCGGCGGTCAGCTGAGTCTTGGAGTTGGCTTCGCCGCCGGCCGTCGGTTCGGTCGGGGTTTGTACGCCAATCTGGCGATTCTCCAGCTCTTTGATATAACGCCAACGTTCTTCCGGCTTCGGCGGTAGGCCGTTGCCCGGACGATTGGTGTGCGCAGGCAGCAGCGGCACGTCATCCGGCTTGTTGTGCGTAATGAAATAGAGGCCACCGACAAATATCACCAGAAGTGCGACGGCCAGCGCCAACACGGTTTTGGAGACCTTCGGAGAACTGCGTTTTTTACGGCTGGGGGTTTTTCGCTTAGCTCCTGCTGCGCGCCCACGGCTTACATAGTCTTTTTGTGCCACTATTATTCCGCTGTGTCCTGATGAGGGGATAAGTCCGTCATGTTACTGAACCCTAAAATGTTTGACTAGCGTTTAGGGGCAGCCGTGCTGCCTCTGATAATCAATTCACTGTCCAAAAGCCGGGAGCCGCTGGCCACGTTCTGTCCGTGCAACTGCTCCAACAGCAACAGCATTGCCTGCTGGCCAATCTGGTAGCGCGGTTGAGCCACCGTGGTTAACGGCGGATCGCAATACTGGGCCAGTTTAATGTCGTCAAAGCCAACGATGGAGAGGTCCTGCGGTACCCGCAGCCCCATTTTTTTCGCCTGCGACAGCACGCCAATCGCCATTACGTCGCTATGGCAGAAGACTGCCGTCGGTGGTTTTGGTTGCGCCATTAGCGCCGCCAGCGCCTGAGCGCCAGCTTCGTAGGTGAAATCACCTCGGGTAATATAGCTGCTTTCGACGCTAATGCCATTACGACGTAGCGCCTGAATGTAACCTTGCAGCCGATAATGGCTCAACGGCATCTGTTCAGGCCCGGCGACACAGGCGATTTGCTTGTGTCCGAGCTGATGTAAATAATGCACGGCCTCGAAGGCGGCGGTCAGGTTGTCGATGTGTACCGTCGGCAGTTCCAGCTCCGGGGCAAACTCGTTGGCCATCACCATCGGCGGCAGATTGCGTTGTTCTTCCTTGCTGGCGTCGAACGGCAGGTTGGAGCCGAGCAGCAGCATGCCATCGATTTGCTTGGTGATAATCAAATTGACGAAGGTGCGTTCCTGTTGGTTTTGTTGCGCGCAGTCGCCAATCAGCACCAGATAACCCTGTTGTGCCGCAGTTTGCTCGATCCCCTGGATCACATCGGCGAAAAAGGGATCGCAAATGTCGGGGACGATCACCAGGATGGTGCGGGATTCGTTGCGTTTGATATTACGGGAGAGGGCATGAGGAGAATAGCCTACGGCCAGCACGGCCTGTTCCACTTTCTGACGCGTCGGCGTTGACACCTTTTCCGGATTCATCAACGCACGCGACACGGTTGCCGTTGAAACGCCCGCCATTTCGGCAACGTCTTTCATGGTTGCCATGGATAATTCTTTCTTGTGTTCCAACGCCTTTCTCCTTGCGTTAGCCCCATGCCAACGCGACTACTTCAGTTTGCTCACAAATTCTGGCGTGCGGTGGAGTTGTTATGATTTAGCGCCATCCGCGCTTAAACATTCGGTCACGGTAGTGCAGCGGTGACAAAATTGCCTTCACAGACATTCTAAACAGAATATGTCCTGCCTTTGTTACCTAATTTGCATAAAAAGTGTGACCTGAGGAGGTTTTTTAGCGTTCGCTCGCAATTTCAAGGGTAAACGTTTGCCTGGCAGGAACTGAATCAGACTTTTCTGGGTTCAGCTGTCTATCGGGTCGATGTCCAGCGTCCATTTCACCTTGCGTGCCTGCGGCAAGGTACCGACTAACGGCAAGGTGCTCTTCATCAACCGTTGTAACACCTGCCGTGAAGGGTGCTGCAACAGCAACTGCCAACGAAAACGGCCGCCGCGTTTTGACTGCAGCGCGGGAACCGGCCCCATCACCCACAGGGAATCGTCCTTCAGCGGGCTGGCCTCCAGCAGATTGCGCAATTGCTGCAGGAATTGCGGAGCCTGTTGGTTATCGTGATCTTCCGAACGGACAATGATGTGGCTGGTATAGGGTGGCAGGAATACGCTGTTGCGCTCTGCCAGCGTCTGTTTGGCAAAGGCGTCGTAGCCCTGTTGCAACAGAATTTGCAGCAGCGGATGTTCCGGATGATGGGTTTGCAGCAACACTTCGCCGGCTTTACCTGCCCGGCCGGCACGACCGGAAACCTGGGTATACAACTGGGCAAAACGCTCGGCGGAACGGAAGTCGGCCGAGAACAGCGCACCGTCAACGTCCAGCAAGGCCACCAGCGTGACATCCGGGAAATGGTGCCCTTTTGCCAGCATCTGGGTACCGATCAAAATACGCGCTCCGCCGCGGTGAATATCCGCCAGGTGCTGTTCCAGCGAGCCCTTGCGGCTGGTGGTGTCGCGATCGATGCGGGTGATGGGCGTTTCCGGGAACAGCGGCGCCAGTTCGTTTTCCAACTGTTCGGTGCCGACGCCCACCGACACCAGGTGCGTCGAACCGCACTGCGGACACTGGTGCGGTACCGGGCGCTGGCTGTCGCAGTGGTGGCAGCGCAGTTGACGTTGGTTTTGGTGGAAGGTGTAGTAATGATCGCAGCGCTGGCATTCGGCAATCCAGCCGCATTCGTGACACAGCAACGCCGGGGCGTAGCCACGACGGTTAAGGAACAGCATCACCTGGTTACCGGCCTTCAAATGGTGCTGCATGCTTTTCAGCAACGGCTGCGACAACCCCACCTTCAGCGGCAGGCCTTTCAGATCGATCAGGTGCTGAGCCGCCGGTTTGGCGTTGCCCGCACGCTGGGTGAGTTTCAACTGGCGATATTTGCCCAATTGCACGTTGTGCAACGTTTCCAGCGCCGGTGTCGCGGAGCCCATCACCATCGGGATGTTTTCCTCGCGGGCGCGAAACACCGCCAGATCGCGTGCGTGGTAGCGCCAGCCTTCCTGCTGTTTATAAGAGCTGTCGTGCTCTTCGTCGATGATGATCACGCCCAGGCGTGCAAACGGGGTAAACAGCGCCGAGCGGGTGCCGATGACAATCGCTGCTTCGCCGCTGCGGGCGCGCAACCACACCGACAGCCGTTCGCTGTCGTTAAGACCGGAGTGCAGCACCTCTACCGGCGCATTGAAGCGTTCGCGAAAGCGGGCGATGGTTTGCGGCGTCAGGCCGATTTCCGGCACCAGCACCAGCGCCTGTTTGCCGGCAGCCAGAATGTTTTCCAGCACGCTGAGATAGACCTCGGTTTTGCCGGAGCCGGTGACCCCGGCCAGCAGCCAGGCGGCGAACTGAGTATCTTCGCTGCGGATGGCACCCACGGCGGTTGCCTGCTCGGTGTTCAATCGTAACCGTTCGCCCAGCACTTCAAAGCCTGGCCGCCAGTCTTGCGTTGCTACCGTTTGGGCCCGTAAATCGACCAGCCCCTTGGTGCGCAAGGCCTGCAAAGCGTTCTCGGTTAACGCCAGTTCATTGACCTGGTGGCGATAAACCGGGCGTTGCAGCAATGCCGCCAGCGCCTGCTGTTGTTTGGGGGCGCGCTTCAGGCTTTCCGGCGGCGTGGCGCGGCCCTGTTCGGTCGCGAACCATTGCCACAGCGGGGCCGTTTCCGCCGCTTTCCCCTGACGCAGCAGGATGGGCAGCGCGTGGAACAGCACTTCGCCGATCGGGTAATGGTAATAGTCGCTGGCCCAGCGAAGAATACGCCACAGGCTGGAGGAAAATAAGGAGGCGTCGTCGATCACGCTGTCGATCGGTTTGAGCTTATCCAGCGGCAATTCGCTGGTTTCGCTGCATCCGGTGACGATACCGATCGTCCGCTGCTTGCCCCAGGGAACGCCTACGCGCGCGCCGACCGCAGGCTGCAGGCCTTGCGGCAGCAGATAGTCGAAGGTGCGGGCGAGGGGTACCGGCAAAGCAACGTGAACAACAGGCATTGAGGTCATCCAGAGTAAAAAAACAGTCCATCAGTTTACACGGCGCATCGGCAAATGTACGGTTCCGATTGCGTGGTACTTTTAATTCTGTATAATTTGCCGCCTTTGGTATAATTCGATACCAAATTTTATTATCAACCACGTGTGGTGTCTGGCGAAACAGGGCTGGATAGCGACACGGCCTTAACTGAGGTTTCCCATGAAACAAGGTATCCACCCAAAATACGAAGAAGTTACTGCTAACTGCTCTTGCGGTAACGTGATCAAAATCCGCTCTACCGTGGGTCACGATCTGAACCTGGACGTTTGTGGCGAATGCCACCCGTTCTACACTGGCAAGCAGCGTGACGTTGCTACCGGTGGCCGCGTTGACCGCTTCAACAAGCGTTTCAGCGTGCCAGGCGCTAAGAAATAAGATTTCTTATCGTCAGATGAAAAAGGCGCCTTCGGCGCCTTTTTTCGTTTCTACCGTCTGCTTTCGCAGACCGGCGCTTAGTATTCCCAGGTATCGGGATCCACACCCAATTCACGCATCAACAGCTTCGCGGCTTCCGGGATTTCATCGCTGCGTTCTTTGCGCAGGTCTTCGTCGTTCGGCAGCGGCTGGCCGGTAAAGGCGTGCAGAAACGCTTCACACAGCAATTCGCTGTTGGTGGCGTGGCGCAGGTTATTGACCTGGCGACGGGTCCGTTCATCGGTGAGGATTTTCAGGACCTTCAGCGGAATGGATACCGTGATCTTTTTGACTTGCTCGCTTTTTTTACCGTGTTCAGCGTAAGGGCTGACATACTCGCCGTTCCACTCAGCCATGGGACACCTTAAATTTGTCAGAAAAATTACAAAATTCTAAAAACCGGCCAATTATGCCCGATCTTCACTGTTCTCACTAAATAAATGTCAATTATACGCGACCAGGGTCACTGAATGCGGACGATCAATAGGTGTCGCCTATGCATTCCGGGTTAACATCGTATCGTCATATCAAACCGGCATAATTTTAGCGGGTATTAGGGCATTGCTCAATCTATACGCAAAGAAGTTTAGATGTCCAGATGTGTTGACGTCTATCCTCGCTGCGATTAATCTTTAGGCCTCATTCATCCGAATCCCGAGAGCCGAGCGACCCTATGACGCGTAAACCTGCCACGATTGCCGTACGTAGCGGCCTGAACGATGACGAACAGTACGGCTGCGTTGTTCCGCCGATCCACCTTTCCAGCACCTATAATTTTACCGACTTCAATCAGCCTCGCGCTCATGACTACTCGCGCCGCGGTAACCCGACGCGTGACGTGGTCCAGCGTGCGCTGGCGGAACTGGAAGGCGGTGCCGGTGCGGTGATGACCAGCAGCGGGATGTCGGCGATCCATCTGGTGACCACCGTATTGCTGCAGCCCGGCGATCTGCTGGTGGCGCCGCATGATTGCTACGGCGGCAGCTACCGGTTGTTCGATAGCCTCAGCAAGCGTGGCGCTTACCGCGTGCTGTTTGTCGATCAGGGGAATGAAGAGGCGCTGCAGCAGGCATTGGCGCAAAAGCCCAAGCTGGTGCTGATTGAAAGTCCAAGCAACCCGCTGCTGCGCGTGGTGGATATTGCGGCGATATGCGATGCGGCACACGCAGTGGGGGCCTTGACGGTGGTGGACAACACCTTCCTCAGCCCGGCGCTGCAGCAGCCCATCGGGCTGGGTGCCGATCTGGTGGTGCATTCCTGCACCAAATATCTTAACGGCCATTCCGACGTGGTCGCCGGTGCGGTGATCGCCAAAGATAAAGATCTGGCGGTGGAGCTGGCGTGGTGGGCCAATAATATCGGCGTGACCGGCGGCGCGTTCGACAGCTATTTGTTGCTGCGCGGCATGCGTACCCTGTCGCCGCGTATCAAGGCGGCGCAACAAAACGCCGAAGCTATTGTCAGTTATTTACAGCAGCAACCCTTGGTGAAAAAGCTGTATCATCCTTCTCTGCCACAGAACCCTGGGCACGAGATTGCACGTCGTCAGCAACGCGGTTTTGGCGCGATGCTCAGCTTTGAACTGGACGGTGATGAAGCGCTATTGCGCCGTTTTCTGTCTGCCCTTGAGCTGTTTACTCTGGCAGAATCGTTGGGCGGCGTAGAAAGCCTGATCTCGCATGCAGCGACCATGACCCATGCAGGTATGGCGGCAGAAGCCCGTGCGGCGGCCGGTATTTCCGAGAGCCTGCTGCGTATCTCCGTGGGTATTGAAGACAGTGAAGATTTGATTGCCGATCTGGAACGTGCCTTCCAGGCGGCGGCAACGAGGTAAGCATGAATGCAATTGCGGTAGCAGGGCCGGTGAGCGGGCGTCAACTGCACAAGTTTGGCGGCAGCAGCCTGGCGGACGTGAAGTGTTATCTGCGGGTGGCCGGGATCATGGCCGAATACAGCCAGCCAGGCGACATGATGGTGGTGTCGGCTGCCGGCAGCACCACCAACCAACTGATTAGCTGGCTGAAGCTTAGTCAGAGCGATCGCCTTTCTGCGCATCAGGTTCAGCAGACGCTGCGTCGTTATCACAGCGATTTGATTAGCGGTCTGTTACCGCCGGAAACCGCTGAACCCTTGATCGCCGAGTTTATTCAGGATCTGGAGCGTCTGGCCGTGTTGCTGGACGAAAAGCTCGACGACGTCATCTATGCCGAGGTGGTTGGCCACGGCGAGATCTGGTCGGCGCGCCTGATGGCGGCGGTACTGAACAAGCTGGATATGCAGGCGGCCTGGTTGGACGCGCGCGATTTCCTGCGGGCGGAACGTGCTGCCCAGCCGCAGGTTGATGAAGGCCGTTCTTATCCTCTGCTGCAACAATTGCTGGCACAGCATCCGGGCAAACGCCTGGTGGTGACCGGTTTTATTTCACGCAATGACGCCGGTGAAACCGTGCTGTTAGGGCGTAACGGCAGTGACTATTCCGCCACGCAGGTCGGTGCGTTGGCCGGTGCGGAGCGCGTGACCATCTGGAGCGACGTGGCTGGGGTCTACAGCGCCGATCCCCGCAAGGTGAAAGACGCCTGCCTGCTGCCGCTGCTGCGCCTGGACGAAGCCAGTGAACTGGCGCGTTTGGCGGCTCCGGTGCTGCACACCCGTACTTTGCAGCCGGTATCCGGCAGCGATATCGATCTTCAACTGCGTTGCAGTTATCAGCCGGAACAGGGTTCAACGCGTATCGAACGCGTGCTGGCCTCGGGCACCGGTGCGAAGATCGTCACCAGCCATGACGACGTGTGTTTGATTGAGCTGCAGGTTGCCAGTCAGCATGATTTTAAACTGGCGCAGCAAGAGTTGGATTTGGTGCTTAAGCGCGCGCAGATCAAACCGTTGGCGGTAGGGGTTCATCCGGACCGCAGTCTGGTTCAGCTGTGCTACACCTCCGAAGTGGTGAACAGCGTCCTGCACACGCTGCAAAACGCGGGGCTGCCGGGTGAGCTGCAACTGCGCGAAGGCTTGGCGCTGGTGGCGCTGGTAGGTGCCGGCGTTTGTAAAAACCCGCTGCACAGCCATCGCTTCTATCAGCAACTGAAAGACCAGCCGGTAGAGTTTATCTGGCAGGCTGAAGACGGCATCAGCATGGTGGCGGTGCTGCGTCAGGGGCCAACCGCGCTGCTGATCCAGGGCCTGCATCAGACCCTGTTCCGCGCTGAAAAACGTATTGGTCTGGTGCTGTTCGGCAAAGGCAATATCGGCGCACGCTGGCTGGAGCTGTTTGCCCGCGAGCAGAAAAACATCTCCGCCCGCAGCGGCTTCGAATTCAGCCTGGCGGGCGTGGTGGACAGTCGCCGCAGCCTGCTCAATTACGACGGGCTGGACGCCAGCCGCGTATTGGCCTTCTTCGAGGACGAAGCGCAGGAACTGGACGAGGAGTCGTTGTTCTTGTGGATGCGCGCGCACCCGTTTGACGATCTGGTGGTGCTGGACGTGACCGCCAGTGAAAATCTGGCCGAGCAGTATCTGGACTTCGCCAGCTACGGTTTCCATGTGATCAGCGCCAACAAACTGGCGGGAGCGTCGTGCAGCGCCAACTATCGCCAAATTCGCGATGCCTTTGCCAAGACCGGCCGCCACTGGCTGTATAACGCTACCGTCGGTGCCGGTCTGCCGGTCAACCATACGGTACGCGATCTGCGCGACAGTGGTGACAGCATTCTGGCCATTAGCGGCATCTTCTCCGGTACGCTGTCCTGGCTGTTCCTGCAGTTCGACGGCACGGTGCCGTTCACCGACCTGGTGGATCAGGCCTGGCAACAGGGGCTGACAGAACCGGATCCCCGCGTCGATCTCTCTGGTCAGGATGTGATGCGCAAGCTGGTGATCCTGGCGCGCGAAGCGGGCTACGACATTGAGCCGAATCAGGTGCGGGTGGAGTCGCTGGTGCCTGCGGGCGCAGAGCTTGGCTCCGTGGATCAGTTCTTTGAAAATGGCGATGCGTTGAACCAACAGATGCTGCAGCGCTTTGAGGCCGCCAGTGAAATGGGGCTGGTGCTGCGCCATGTAGCGCGTTTCGATGCCAACGGCAAGGCGCGGGTCGGTGTTGAAGCGGTCCGCCCTGAGCACCCGCTGGCGTCGTTGCTGCCTTGTGATAACGTATTCGCTATCGAAAGCCGCTGGTATCGTGACAATCCGCTGGTTATCCGTGGACCCGGGGCCGGGCGCGACGTTACTGCCGGGGCGATCCAGTCAGACCTTAACCGTTTGGCGCAGCTGCTTTAATTTTCTTGTGGGCGCGCATCCGTCGCGCCCCTCGTTTTCCTGCCATAATTCTCTGTGTTGCGAACATGAAATTCCTTCTCTTAACGGGTGAGGATTAATCATCGTATTCCCCTCACTTTCCTGTTGACTCTTTAGCCAACATACGGCATTTTCTATCTAGACGTCTAAACGTATAGACGCTTATCAAAACAAGCAGAACAGCGATCGATAAGAGGCGGGCAGGGTATGAGTTTTTTCCACGCAAACCAGCGGGAAGCGCTGAATCAGAGTCTGGCGGAGTTAAACGGCCAGATTAACGTATCATTTGAATTCTTCCCGCCGCGCACCAGCGAGATGGAAGACACCCTGTGGCAATCCATTGACCGCCTGAGCAGCCTGAAGCCAAAATTTGTTTCCGTGACCTATGGCGCTAACTCCGGCGAGCGCGATCGCACCCACAGCATCATCAAAGGGATTAAGGATCGCACCGGTCTGGATGCGGCCCCACACCTGACCTGCATCGATGCCAGCCCGGCTCAGCTGCGTGAGATTGCGACCGATTACTGGAACAGCGGCATCCGGCATATAGTGGCACTGCGTGGCGACTTGCCACCGGGCAGCGGCAAGCCGGACATGTACGCGACCGATTTGGTGGCCTTGCTGAAGGAGGTTGGCGATTTCGATATCTCGGTTGCCGCTTACCCTGAAGTGCATCCGGAAGCGAAAAGCCCGCAGGCGGACCTGATAAACCTGAAACGTAAAATCGATGCCGGCGCCAACCGGGCGATTACCCAGTTCTTTTTCGATGTGGAAAGCTACCTGCGCTTCCGCGATCGTTGCGTCGCTACCGGCATTGATGTGGAAATCGTCCCGGGCATTCTGCCGGTATCCAACTTCAAGCAGCTGCAGCGTTTTGCCACCATGACCAACGTACGCGTACCGAGCTGGATGACCAGCATGTTTGAAGGGCTGGATGACGACGCGGAAACCCGCAAAATGGTCGGCGCCAATATCGCGATGGATATGGTGAAGATCCTCAGCCGCGAAGGGGTAAAGGATTTCCACTTCTATACGCTCAACCGTGCCGAGATGAGCTACGCCATTTGCCATACGCTGGGTGTGCGTCCGGTCGCGGCCTGATTCACTCTATTCATCATCATCGGAAGGGCGCTGGATCAATGCAGCGCCCTTTTTGTTGGGCGCAATTTCTTCCAATACCGCTACCGCTGCTGGGCAACCCGTTGAGATGCAGCATCCGTCAGCGGGGGATAAAAAAAAGGCCCCTGCAAGCAGGAGCCGTGCTTTTGGCGCTTAACCTAGCCGGTATTGCGCATCCCGGCAGCAACGCCGGCAATGGTGACCATCAGCGCCTGCTCAACGCGGGCGTCCGGGTGCTCCTGCTGGCGCGAACGGTGCAGCAGCTCAGCCTGCAGGACGTTCAACGGGTCGGTGTACACGTTACGCAGCGCAATGGATTCGGCGATCCACGGCAGGTCTTCCATCAGGTGCGCGTCATTGGCGATGGTCAGCACCACCTTGATGTCGCTTTCCAACTGATCGCGCAGCTGCTGGCCCAGTGGCCACAGCGATTTGTCCACCAGGCGTTGGTCGTAATATTCCGCCAGCCACAGGTCGGCCTTGGCGAACACCATTTCCAGCATCGCAATACGGGTGGAGAAGAACGGCCAGTCGCGGCACATGGCTTCCAGCTGATCCTGCTTGCCGGCTTTTACCGCTTCCTGCAAACCGGCACCGGCGCCCAGCCAGGCCGGTAACATCAGACGGTTCTGCGTCCAGGCGAAGATCCACGGAATGGCGCGCAGGCTCTCTACGCCGCCGTTTGGCTTGCGCTTGGCAGGGCGGGAGCCCAGCGGCAGTTTGCCCAGCTCCAGTTCCGGCGTGGCGGCGCGGAAATAAGGCACAAAATCCGGGTTTTCGCGCACGTAGCCACGGTACATTTTGCATGAGGTGTCTGACAGCTCATCCATCAGCGTACGCCACTCTTTTTTCGGCTCTGGCGGCGGCAGCAGGTTGGCTTCCAGGATGGCACCGGCATACAGCGCCAGGCTGCTGATGGTGACTTCCGGCAGACCGAATTTGAAGCGGATCATCTCGCCTTGCTCGGTCACGCGCAGGCCGCCTTTCAGGCTGCCCGGCGGTTGCGACAGCAGTGCCGCATGCGCAGGTGCGCCGCCGCGGCCAATCGAACCGCCACGGCCGTGGAACAGAGTCAGCGCTACGCCAGCCTTTTCGCAGGTTTTGATCAGTGCGTCTTGAGCGCGGTATTGCGCCCAGGAGGCGGCCATCACCCCGGCGTCTTTCGCCGAGTCGGAATAGCCGATCATCACCATCTGTTTGCCCTGGATAAAGCCGCGATACCAGTCAATATTCAGCAACTGGGTCATCACGTCGTCGGCATTATTCAGGTCATCGAGGGTTTCGAACAGCGGCGCGACAGGCAGCGGGAACGGACAACCGGCTTCTTTCAGCAGCAGGTGAACCGCCAGCACGTCCGAAGGCGTGCGCGCCATGGAGATCACGTAGGCGGCAATCGAGCCTTCTGGCGCCTCGGCGATCACCCGGCAGGTTTCCAGCACTTCCTGGGTGTCGGCGCTCGGTTCCCACTTCAACGGCACCAGCGGGCGTTTGGAATTCAGTTCACGGATCAGGAACGCCTGCTTGTCGGCTTCTGACCAGCTTTCGTAGTCGCCAAGGCCCAGGTAGCGGGTCAGTTCGGCGATGGCTTCGGTGTGGCGGGTGCTTTCCTGGCGAACGTCGATGCGTACCAGCGGCACACCAAAGCAGCGCACGCGACGCAGGGTATCCAGTAATTGGCCGTTGGCGATGATGCTCATGCCGCAGGCCTGCAGCGACTGGTAACAGGCGAACAGCGGTTCCCACAGCTGTTCGTTATTCACCAGCAGATCGTGCGGCTTCAGTACGCGCTCGCCTTTCAGGCGGCCTTCCAGATAGGCCTGAGAGCTCATCAACTGGCTGCGTAGCTGCTTCATGATTTCGCGGTACGGCTCTTGAACCTCGTCACCACCGGCCCGTGCGCGCAGTTCCGGAGTACATTCGGTCATCGACAGTTCGGACACCAGCACCTGAATATCGCGGGTGAACAGATCGCAGGCTTTCCAGCGGCTCAGCAGCAGCACGTGGCGGGTGATCTCGGCCGTGACGTTCGGGTTGCCGTCGCGGTCACCGCCCATCCAGGACGTGAAACGCACCGGCACCGCTTCCGCCGGCAGGCTGTAATCGATGGAGTTTTCCAACTGTTCGTTGAATTCACGCAGGAAGGCAGGCACTCCTTCCCACAGGCTGTTTTCCACCACCGCAAAGCCCCACTTGGCTTCGTCAACCGGGGACGGACGGTGTTTGCGGATCTCGTCGGTATGCCACGATTGAGCCACCAACTGACGCAGGCGGCGCATGATCTTGTTGCGCTCGTAGTCGGCCAGATCGTTATGGTCGAGCTGGCTGAGGCAGGTGTTCACCTCTACCAGTTTGTGGATCAGGGTGCGGCGGGTGATTTCCGTCGGGTGCGCAGTCAGCACCAGCTCGATAGAAAGTTGAGACACCGCATTCTGCAGCTCTTTGGTGCTGAGCTTTTTGTCTTTCAGTCGGGTGAACAGTTGAGCCAGCGCTTCCGGGTTGCTGGCGGCTTCACCGTTGGGTGAAATGCTGTGGTACTGCTCGGCGGTATTGGTCAGATTGAGAAACTGACTGAAGGCGCGTGCGACCGGCAGCAACTCGTCGTTGGACAGGTTTTGCAAGGTGGAAAGCAGCTCCTGACGGTGCGCTTCATTGCCTGCACGTGAAGATTTGGAAAGCTTACGGATAGTTTCAACGCGATCGAGAATATGCTCGCCCAGCGCTTCTTTGATGGTATCGCCGAGCAATTTGCCGAGCATACTGACATTACTTCGCATTGCCGAATATTGTTCGTTCATATAACCCCTGACCCAATTCTGTATTTACCCTTCATCTTTCAAGCCACAGCGGTGTTGGCTTCGCGCTCTCACCCCGTTCACTTGGTTGATCCAAGCTCCCGGGGATTCAAGCGTTCGCCGCCTAGCTGCAACTTGAAATCTATTGGGTAGATGATTTTTATCTTGTAAGTAAATTTCACGTGTCAGGCGAAGAGCGCCTGTTTCATCTCGCCACGTTCCTGTCCAATCGTCAATTGACACTATTTTTAGCAAAAAAACATCAAAATCGGCGCATTTTCTGAAATTTAATTACGGCACGCCGGTTATCAGTCTGGCTTATTTCATTGGTTTAATACGTATTTTGAGGTAGGGGAAATGATAAATCATAACCCCTACTTTGTATCAGGTTTATTGACGGCAGAAATGATCGACCAGTTGGCCCAGCAGTTTGCGCGTGGGTTCGATAAAGCCGGTATCGATGTATTCATCCGGCTGATGCGCCTGGTCGATAGAGCCGGGGCCCAGCACCAGGGTCGGACAGACCTGCTGGACGAACGGCGCCTCGGTGCAATAGTTGACCACCTGTGTACGGGTGCCCAGCAGTTTCTCAATCACCGCCACCATCTGATGATCGGTCGGACACTCGTAGCCCGGTACCGAGGCATGCAGTTCTTCAATGCTCAGGCGGCCCGGCCAGCGTTGGCTGATGGGTTCCAGCGTTTGGTGCATCAGTTCGTTGATATTGTCGAGCGTCATGCCCGGCAGCGGACGGATATCCAGATGCAGTTCACAGCAGGCGCAGATGCGGTTAGCGGCATCGCCGCCGCTGATATGGCCGAAGTTCATGGTGGGATAAGGCACGGCGAATGCCGGGTTGTTGTAGCGCTCCTGCAGCGTTTTACGCAGCTCCATCAAACGGCCGATGGTGTCATGCATCAGATCGATGGCGTTCACGCCGCGCGCCGGGTCGCTCGAATGGCCAGATTGGCCGACAATGCGAATGGCGTTGGCCATATGGCCTTTGTGCGCACGCACCGGCTGCAATGAGGTCGGTTCGCCGATAATCGCGAAGTCAGGGCGGATGCTGGTCGAGGCGGCGAAGTAACGTGCGCCGGCCATCGTCGTTTCTTCATCTGCGGTGGCCAAAATGTACAGCGGCTTGGTCAGCTGGCTGGCATCGATGTCGCGCACCGCATCCAAAATAAAGGCAAAGAAGCCCTTCATGTCGGCGGTACCCAGTCCATACAGCTTATTGTCGTGCTCGGTCAGGGTGAAAGGATCGCGTGTCCAACGGCCTTCATCATAAGGCACGGTATCGGTGTGGCCCGCCAGCAGCAGGCCGCCACTGCCTTCGCCAATGCTTGCCAGCAGGTTGAATTTGTTGCGGCTGTCCGGCACCGGCTGCACGTCGACGCGGAAACCCAAATCGGCAAACCAGCCGGCCAGCAAGTTGATTAACGCTTCATTACTCTGATCGAGGGCACCATCGGTGGCGCTGATCGACGGAGTGGCGATCAACGCCCGGTACAGCTCAATAAATGGAGGTAATTTCATCTTCACTGTTGACAGCCTTTGGTTAGGTTGGTATCAATATTCATGCAGTTATTGTGAATAAAAATACAGTAAGCTGGAGCGTAAGGGAACCCGATTCCCGGATGATTATAAAAACATCAACGCTCGACCTCGTGGGTGAACGGCGAAACAACGCTGGTGAGCCTGGAAACCTGAGTCGAAAACGACCAAACGCAAGTCAAGAAGGTGAAAGGCCCCATGTTGAATACGCTGATTGTCGGTGCCAGCGGTTATGCCGGAGCGGAGCTCACGGCGTACCTTAATCGTCACCCACACATGAACATAACCGCTTTAGCGGTTTCAGCGCAAAGTGCAGATGCAGGAAAATTGCTTTCCGATTTGCACCCTCAGTTAAAAGGCATCGTCGATCTGCCGTTGCAACCACTGGTTGACGTTGCGAAAGCGGCTGAAGGTATCGACGTGGTGTTTTTGGCCACGGCGCATGAGGTCAGCCACGATATCGCGCCGGCGTTCCTGGCCGCCGGTTGCGTGGTGTTCGATCTTTCCGGTGCATTCCGCGTAAAAGATACCGCTTTCTACAGCCAGTACTACGGTTTTGAACATCAGCATGCCGAGCTGCTGGAGCAGGCGGTATATGGCCTGGCGGAGTGGCAGAGCGACGAAATCAAACGGGCGCAGCTGATAGCCGTGCCAGGCTGTTACCCAACGGCAGCGCAGCTGGCACTGAAACCGCTGATCGACCAAGGTTTGCTGAACCTCGACCAGTGGCCGGTCATCAACGCCACCAGCGGCGTTAGCGGCGCGGGCCGCAAGGCCAGCGTTACCACCAGCTTCTGTGAGGTGAGCCTGCAGCCGTACGGGATTTTCAACCACCGCCATCATCCGGAAATCGTCGCGCACCTGGGAGTGCCGGTCATCTTTACGCCACATTTGGGTAACTTCCCGCGTGGTATTCTCGAAACCATCACCTGTCGCCTTAAAGCCGGCGTGACCGCGCAGGACGTGGCCGCCGTTTATCACGCTGCCTATGACGACAAACCGCTGGTGCGGCTGTACGACAAAGGCGTGCCGGCGCTGAAGTCAGTGGTTGGGTTGCCGTTTTGCGATATCGGCTTTGCCGTGCAGGGCGAACACCTGATTGCCGTGGCGGTGGAAGACAACCTGTTGAAAGGCGCAGCCGCCCAGGCGGTGCAATGCCTGAATATCCGTTTTGGGTTCCCGGAAACCCAGTCATTACTTTAATAAATCACCAGCGTGGGATGTAAACAGCGATGAACCCGTTAATTATCAAGTTAGGTGGCGTGTTATTAGACAGTGAAGAAGCGCTGGAGCGTTTGTTTACCGCGCTGGACAGCTACCGCCAGCAGCATCAGCGCCCACTGGTCATCGTCCACGGCGGCGGTTGCGTGGTGGACGAACTGATGAAGCAGCTTTCCCTGCCGGTGGTGAAGAAAAATGGGCTGCGGGTCACCCCGGCCGATCAGATCGACATTATCACCGGCGCACTGGCCGGTACGGCCAACAAAACTTTGCTGGCATGGGCGATCAAACACCAGATTAATGCCGTAGGCCTGAGCCTGGCGGACGGCGGCAGCGTCACCGTCACCCCGCTCGATCCGGCGCTTGGCCACGTAGGCAACGCGCAGCCGGGGTCGCCGGCGTTGCTCAATACCCTGCTGGGTGCCGGCTACCTGCCGGTGATCAGCTCTATCGGTATTACCGCCGATGGGAAGTTAATGAATGTAAACGCCGATCAGGCGGCGACCGCGTTGGCCGCCACGCTGGGTGCGGATCTGATCCTGCTGTCGGATGTCAGTGGCATCCTCGACGGAAAAGGGCAGCGCATCGCAGAAATGACGGCGCAAAAAGCGGAACAACTGATTGCCCAGGGCATCATCACTGATGGTATGGTGGTGAAGGTGAATGCGGCGCTCGATGCGGCCCGCACCCTCGGTCGCCCGGTAGATATCGCCAGTTGGCGCCATGCCGATCAGCTTCCTGCACTGTTTAACGGCGTGTCGATTGGCACCCGGATCCTCGCTTAAATTTAGAATTAAAAAGGAAAAGACCATGCAAAACCAAGGCATCAAAAAAATCGTTCTGGCGTACTCTGGCGGCCTGGATACTTCGGCCATCATTCCCTGGCTGAAAGAAAACTACGGCGGCTGCGAAGTGGTGGCATTCGTGGCAGATATCGGCCAGGAGCGCAGCGATCTGGAAGGCGTGGAGCAAAAAGCCCTGCAATCTGGTGCCTCTGAGTGTCACGTTGTTGATCTGCGTGAAGAATTCATCAGTGATTATGTTTACCCCGTGCTGCAAACCGGTGCTCTGTATGAAGGTAGCTACCTGCTGGGGACCTCAATGGCCCGTCCGATCATCGCCAAGGCGCAGGTTGAGCTGGCGTTGAAGGTCGGTGCTGACGCGCTGTGCCACGGCGCAACCGGTAAAGGTAACGACCAGGTGCGTTTCGAAACCACCTATACCGCACTGGCGCCGCACCTGAAAGTGGTAGCCCCTTGGCGCGAGTGGAACCTGCGTTCCCGTGAAGCGCTGCTGGACTACCTGAAAGAGCGCAACATCCCGACCACGGCGTCGCTGGAAAAAATCTACAGCCGTGACGAAAACGCCTGGCATATCTCTACCGAAGGCGGCGTGCTGGAAAGCCCGTGGAATGCACCGAATAAAGACTGCTGGGTCTGGACCGTCGATCCGCAGGAAGCTCCGGATCAGCCAGAGCAGGTGACTGTCACCGTCGAGAAAGGTCGGGTAGTGGCGGTAAACGGCGAAGCGTTGAGCCCGTACAAATGCCTGGAAACCCTGAACGTGCTGGGCGCCAAACATGGTGTGGGCCGTATCGATATCGTGGAAAACCGTTTGGTGGGTATCAAATCCCGCGGTTGCTACGAAACCCCGGGCGGCACCATCATGGTGGCGGCACTGCGTGGCGTTGAGCAGCTGGTTCTGGATCGCGATAGCTTCAAATGGCGTGAGCAGCTGGGCCTGGAAATGGCTTACGTAGTGTACGATGGCCGTTGGTTCGCGCCGCTGCGTCGTTCACTGCAAGCATCTGCTGAAGCATTGGCCGAAGAAGTGAACGGCGAAGTAGTGCTGCAGCTGTACAAAGGCCAGGTAACGGCAATTCAGAAGAAATCTGCCAATAGCCTGTACTCTGAAGAGTTCGCCACCTTTGGCGAAGACGAAGTTTACGATCACAGCCATGCCGGTGGCTTTATCCGCCTGTTCTCGCTCTCTTCACGCATCCGTGCGCTGAACGAGAAAAAGAACAAGTAACTTTATTGATTATTCGGCGTGACTTGATAAGGGCGCAGCGTGCTGCGCCCTTATTCGCATAAAATTCAGGAGTAAGGTATGGCACTTTGGGGCGGACGGTTCAGTCAGGCGGCAGATCAGCGGTTCAAGCAGTTAAATGATTCTTTGCGCTTCGATTATCGCCTGGCGGAACAGGACATCGTAGGGTCAGTGGCCTGGTCGAAAGCGCTGGTGACCGTCAACGTATTGACGGCGACCGAGCAGCAACAGCTGGAACAGGCGTTGAGCGTGCTGTTGGAAGAGGTACAGGCCGATCCGCAGGCGATTGTCAGCAGCGATGCGGAAGATATTCACAGCTGGGTGGAGCAAAAGCTGATCGACAAGGTCGGCGATCTCGGTAAAAAGCTGCACACCGGCCGTAGCCGTAACGATCAGGTCGCGACCGATCTGAAATTGTGGTGCAAACACCAAATTGGTGAACTGCATCAGGCCATCGTGCAACTGCAACAGGCGCTGGTGGAAACCGCCGAAGCCAACCAGGATGCGGTGATGCCGGGTTATACCCACCTGCAGCGTGCGCAGCCGGTGACCTTCGCGCACTGGTGTCTGGCCTATGTTGAAATGCTGGCGCGTGATGAAAGCCGCCTGCAGGATACGCTGAAACGCCTGGACGTCAGCCCGCTGGGCAGTGGCGCACTGGCCGGCACTGCGTACCCGATCGACCGTGAGCAATTGGCCGGTTGGCTGGGCTTTGCTTCGGCAACCCGTAATAGCCTGGACAGCGTTTCGGATCGTGACCACGTGCTGGAACTGTTGTCTAACGCCTCCATCAGCATGGTTCATCTGTCGCGCTTTGCCGAAGACCTGATCTTCTTCAACAGCGGCGAAGCGGCCTTTGTCGATCTGTCCGACCGCGTGACTTCCGGCTCCTCGCTGATGCCGCAGAAGAAAAACCCGGATGCGCTGGAGCTGATCCGCGGTAAATGCGGGCGTGTACAGGGCGCATTGACGGGCATGATGATGACGCTGAAAGGCCTGCCGCTGGCGTACAACAAAGATATGCAGGAAGACAAGGAAGGGCTGTTCGACGCGTTGGATACCTGGATGGACTGTCTGCAGATGGCGGCGCTGGTGCTGGATGGCATCCAGGTGAAACGTCCGCGTTGTAAGGAAGCGGCAGAGCAGGGCTACGCCAACTCGACCGAACTGGCGGATTATCTGGTCGCCAAAGGCGTGCCATTCCGTGAGGCGCACCATATCGTCGGTGAGGCGGTCGTAGAGGCGATCCGCCAGGGTAAGGCGTTGGAAGCCCTGCCGTTGGCTGATTTGCAGAAATTCAGCGCGGTGATTGGCGACGACGTATACCCAATTCTGGCACTTCAATCATGCCTGGATAAACGTTCCGCCAAGGGGGGCGTATCTCCTCAACAGGTCGCCAGTGCGATCGCCGCAGCGAAACAGCGTTTGGCTTGAGTGGCGTAAGGGCAGCCCGGTGCTGCCCTTTATCGATTATCCCGCCAGCCGTGCGCAAAGATAGCGGTTCAGGCTGACACCTTCCTCTATAGCGTTGATCGCCAGACGTCGATGTTGTTCCGGTGTCATACGCAATACCAGTTTGCCGCTGAAAACTCTCTCGGCCAGCGCCTGTGGCGGTGTTTCACCCTGTGCCAACAGGTCATTGATCACCTCGCTAACCAGTTTTTCAATACCTTCAAGCGCTGCGGTACGCGTTGCGGCCAGCCACGACAGGGAAGGGAATTCTGTGCAGAGGCCGACATATTCGTTGTCCTCTTCCGACCAGGTGATGCGATAAGTGTAATGCTCATGCTTTTCCATGTTCATCCTCCATTTTGACCAATGCGGCAATGACCTGTTTAACCTGATATACCTTTGCCGTGCCTCCATTTCCGCGTTGTATATTAATCCGGGGATCGCCTTGCCAGGGCATGCGGTAAACGTGATGACTGCCGCCGTTCAAACGCGGTGGGCCGAACCAGCGCGTACAAATTGTTATCAACTCAGTGAATCTGATGCTGTTCTGCCGTTGTTGCAGATCTTCAATGGCACTCCTGATTCCTTTCATGCATGCACCTTATTTTAGTATCATTATTGATATCATTTCAATGTGGCGACGTAAAAATGACCTGACATGCGCTGAGCGGCAAGCAGCAAGCGACAAGAGTGGCATTCGAAGCGCAAAAAAACCGGGCACGAAGGCCCGGTGGGGATAGATAGCAGGGGGAAGAACTACTCGCCCGGACAGCGTTGGCAGCGTTCTGCCTCGGCTTCGCCCAGTTTTAGTTTTGACTGCAAGTCACGCAGTGCGGTACGCAGGCCTTCTTCGATCACCGGGTGATAGAACGGCATGTCCAGCATCTGGTTGATGGTCATTTTCTGCTGATGTGCCCAGGCTAACAGGTGAGCAATGTGCTCGACATCCGGCCCCATCATTTCTGCGCCGAGGAAACGCCCGGTACCTTGTTCGCCGTAGACGTGCAGGATGCCTTTATTACGCAGCATCACTCGTGAACGGCCCTGATTTTCGAATGACACTTCACCGATTTCGAAACAGCCGCAGGCGCTGAATTTTTCATTCAGCTCGCGGAAGGTGGAACCGACCATGGCAATCTGCGGATCGGAAAATACCACCGAGATCGCACTGCGGCGCAGGCCCGGGGTCACTTCCGGGAAGCTCCCGGCGTTGGTTCCGGCAATGCGCGCCTGATCGCTGGCTTCGTGCAATAACGGCAGCTGGTTGCTGGCGTCACCGGCGATAAAGATATGCGGCACGTTGGTTTGCATCGTCAGGCGATCGGCCTGAGGCACGCCCCTGGCATCGAGCACCAGACGGGTGTTCTCAAGACCCAGATTATCGACGTTCGGTCGACGACCGGTGGCAGCCAGGACGTAATCCACCATGATCTCCTGCGGTAAGCCGTTCAGACCCTGATAGCGGATAAAGACCTTGTCGCCTTCGCGCTGCATCATGTCCACTTTCACATCGGCATCAAGATAGAACTCTTCGCCCAACGCTTTGGCGGCATAGTTGCGTACCGTACTGTCGGTTAGCGGCCCGACGGCACCACCAACGCCAAATACTTTGGTTTCGACGCCGAGGCGATGCAGCGCCTGACCCAACTCCAGGCCAATTACGCCGGGCCCGAACACGGCCACCGAGTCTGGCAAATCAGTCCAGTTGAACACGTCATCATTGACAATCAAGCGGTCGCCCAGCGCATTCCATGCTGCCGGCCAGCTTGGGCGGGACCCGGTGGCGATAACGATGCGTTGCGCCACAATGCGGGTGTGATCGTCCACCTGCAAAGTATTGTCGTCGATGAAACGGGCGTAACCCTGAATTTTGTCGGTGGCCGGGATTTCGTCGACACCTTCCAGCACGAAGCCGACGAAACGGTCGCGCTCGCGTTTAACACGGTCCATGACTTCACGGCCGTTAATGGTAGTTTTTCCGGCGGGATACACGCCAAAACCCGGTGCCCGCTCGATTTGATGCACCGCCTCGGCGGCGGCAATCAGTAATTTTGATGGCATGCAGCCAACGCGGGCACAGGTGGTGCCATAAGCTCCGCCTTCGATCATCACCACGCTTGGGGTGGCAAGCTTGGCGGCGCGATAGGCGCCCAGACCGGCGGTGCCGCCGCCGATGACCGCGACGTCAACATTCAACTGTTTCATATCCGCTCCTGAAAGCTAAAAAAAGGGCGGGCCGAAGCCCGCCAAAAGTTCACGTTGGCTTTGTTATTACTTATAAATCAGGCTGACAGGAAGGTTTCCAGGTCATCGCTACCGCCGATATGACGGCCGCCGATGAAGACCTGAGGTACGGTTGCGCGGCCGGTGACGGCGCGCAGGCTAACGGTGGTGGCGTCCTGACCCAGTACGATCTCTTCATACTGGATGCCACGTTCCTGCAGCATTTGTTTAGCTTTGGCGCAGAATGGGCAGCCCGGTTTGGTGAACAGGGAAACCGACTCCTGCACTTTGAATTCCGGCGCCAGGTATTTCAGCATGGTGTCGGCGTCAGACACTTCAAACGGGTCGCCCGGCTTGTTAGGTTCGACGAACATTTTTTCCACCACGCCGTTGCGTACCAGCATGGAATAACGCCATGAGCGCGGGCCAAAGCCCAGATCCGCTTTCTCGACCAGCATGTCCATGCCTTTGGTGAACTCGCCGTTGCCGTCTGGAATGAAGGTGATGTTCTCTGCGTGCTGATCGGCCTTCCAGGCGTTCATAACGAAGGTGTCGTTCACTGAAACGCACAGAATGCTGTCAACGCCGTGCTGTTTGAATACGCTGGACAGTTCGTTGTAGCGCGGCAGATGGCTGGAAGAACAGGTTGGGGTAAACGCGCCCGGCAGTGAAAACACGATGACGGTTTTGTCTTTGAACAGGTCGTCGGTGGTGACGTCAATCCATTGGTCGCCCTGACGGGTGTGGAAGGTAACCTGAGGGACTTTTTTGCCTTCTTGACTGGTAAACATGAATTAACCCCTTAATTAGGAAAAATAATTTTTAGCTGTTAGCGCGGTATCGCTTCGTTGGGTGACATTATTGACGTCGGGGCTTGATAGATCTAATCGCTCATTGCTATCTTATCTATCGTCATGAGCTATCGTGGTCTGGAGGGAAACAATGAATATTCGTGATTTAGAGTACCTGGTCGCTTTGGCCGAGCACCGGCATTTCCGCCGTGCCGCCGATTCTTGCCATGTTAGCCAACCCACGCTGAGTGGGCAGATCCGTAAGCTGGAAGACGAACTGGGTGTGATGCTGCTCGAACGTACCAGTCGCAAGGTGTTATTCACCCAGGCGGGCCTGTTGCTGGTGGAACAGGCGCGTACCGTGCTGCGCGAAGTCAAAGTTCTGAAAGAGATGGCCAGCCAGCAAGGTGAAGCCATGTCGGGGCCGCTGCATATCGGCCTGATCCCCACCGTCGGGCCTTATCTGCTGCCGCAGATCATACCTACGCTGCATAAAACCTTTCCCAAGCTGGAAATGTACCTGCATGAAGCGCAAACCCAACAGCTATTGGCACAGCTCGACAGCGGTAAACTTGACTGCGCCATTCTGGCGCTGGTGAAAGAAACAGAAGCCTTTATTGAAGTGCCGCTGTTTGACGAACCGATGAAGCTGGCGGTGTATTCCGATCACCCATGGTCGCAGCGTGACCGCGTGGCGATGCCGGATCTGGCCGGTGAAAAGTTGTTGATGCTGGAAGATGGCCACTGTCTGCGCGATCAGGCGATGGGCTTTTGTTTCCAGGCCGGGGCCGACGAAGATACCCATTTCCGGGCGACCAGCCTGGAAACGCTGCGTAATATGGTTGCAGCGGGTAGTGGGATCACTTTGCTGCCGTCACTGGCGGTACCGCCGCAGCGTGAGCGCGACGGCGTGTGTTACCTGGACTGCTTCAAACCTGAACCCAAGCGCACCATTGCGCTGGTGTACCGCCCCGGCTCCCCATTGCGCAGTCGTTATGAGCAATTGGCCGAGGCGATCCGCGAGCACATGCAAAGCTACATGGGCACCACGTTAAAACAGGCGGTTTAAGCCGTTCAGCGCTGCCACCCGGTAGGCTTCGGCCATGGTCGGATAGTTGAAGGTCGTATTAACGAAGTATTCGATAGTATTGCCTTCACCTTTCTGTTCCATGATCGCCTGGCCAATGTGGATGATCTCTGCCGCACGCTCGCCGAAGCAGTGGATCCCAAGGATCTGCAGGGTGTCGCGATGGAACAGGATCTTCAGACTGCCGACGTTCATGCCGGCAATCTGCGCGCGGGCCAGATGCTTGAACTGTGCACGACCCACTTCATACGGCACTTTCATCGCCGTCAATTCCTGCTCGGTTTTACCGACGGAGCTGATTTCCGGAATGGTGTAGATACCGGTCGGGATGTCTTCAATCAAATGTCCGCTGGCTTCGCCGGAGGAAATCGCCTGTGCGGCAATGCGGCCCTGATCGTAGGCGGCAGATGCCAGACTCGGGTAGCCAATCACGTCACCCACGGCATAAATGTGCGGCAGCGCGGTCTGGTACATGCTGTTCACTTTCAGCAGGCCACGGCTGTCTGATTCCAGACCGACGTTCTCCAGCCCCAGCGAGTCGGTATTACCGGTGCGGCCGTTGGCGTACAGCAGGCAATCGGCCTTCACTTTCTTGCCGGATTTCAGGTGAACAATCACGCCGTCTTCAGTGCCTTCGATCTTCTCGAACTCTTCGTTGTGGCGGATCACCACGCCGTTGTTCCAGAAGTGATATGACAGCGAGTCCGACATTTCCTGGTCGAGGAACGCCAGCAGACGATCGCGGGTGTTGATCAGATCCACCTTCACGTTCAAACCGCGGAAGATAGATGCATATTCACAGCCGATCACCCCGGCGCCATAGATGATGACGTGGCGCGGTTCGTGGTTCAGTTCGAGAATGGAATCACTGTTATAAATACGCGGATGGTTAAAATCGACGCTCGACGGGTTGTACGGGCGTGAGCCGCAGGCAATAACGATGTGATCGGCGCGGATGGTGTCCTGGGTGCCGTCCATATAGCTGACGCTAACGGTGTTGGCGTCGATAAAGCGCGCATCGCCGGCAAATAGCTTGCACTGGTTGCGTTCATAGAAACCCTGACGCATCCGGGTTTGCTGATTAATGACGTTATCGGCGTGGCGTAAAATGTCAGGGAATGTCGCGCTGAGCGTGCGTGAATTGTTATAAAGCGGGTTCTGGTTGAATTCGATAATGCGGCTAACGGCGTGGCGGAGGGCTTTGGATGGGATGGTGCCCCAATGGGTACATCCACCGCCTACGTTATTGTACCGTTCTATCACGGCCACGCGGGCGCCCTGCTTCACCAACCCCATAGCGGCACCTTCACCACCTGGGCCCGAGCCAATGACTATGGCATCAAATTGATAGTGCTGTTGCATAGGGGAGAGACCTGTCTTATACAAAATTACAACGGTATCTTAACATCATAGCGCTGAGTGCCCAATCACCATTAGGCTTTTTGAGGCAAAGCACAAATGGTGCAGGCTGAAACTGTGACAGGGCGCGTTTGTATAAATGCTGTTGCAATAAAATTTGCTATATTGCCGGGTCTACGGCGTTAGACTGAGAAAATGGATCTTATCTGGATATGCATATGGGCGTCAGAGCACAACAAAAAGAACGGACTCGTCGTTCCCTCATCGAAGCGGCCTTCAGCCAACTGAGCGCTGAACGCAGCTTTGCCAGTCTGAGCCTGCGCGAGGTCTCGCGTGAAGCGGGCATCGCGCCGACGTCATTTTATCGCCACTTCCGTGATGTGGACGAGCTGGGGTTAACCATGGTGGATGAGAGCGGCCTGATGCTGCGTCAACTGATGCGGCAGGCGCGGCAGCGTATCGCCAAGGGGGGCAGCGTGATCCGCACCTCGGTCTCCACCTTTATGGAGTTTATCGGCAATAATCCCAACGCCTTCCGCCTGCTGTTGCGTGAACGCTCCGGGACCTCGGCGGCCTTTCGTGCGGCGGTGGCGCGTGAGATCCAACATTTTATCGCCGAACTGGCGGATTACCTCGAGCTGGAAAACCATATGCCGCGCAGTTTCACCGAAGCGCAGGCGGAAGCTATGGTCACCATCGTTTTCAGCGCCGGTGCTGAAGCGCTGGATATCGACATCGATCAACGGCGTCGGCTTGAGGAGCGCTTAGTGTTGCAACTGCGGATGATTTCCAAAGGCGCTTATTATTGGTATCGCCGCGAACAAGAAAAAACTTCTGTATCCCACGTATAAAAAGGTAGAAAGCGATGGAAAAACCAGGCCGTGAGAATGGCACCTTACTGCTGGCGTTGATTGCCGGCCTTTCAATCAACGGTTCGTTCGCCGCGCTGTTCAGCTCGGTGGTGCCGTTTTCGATTTTCCCGATTATTGCTTTGGTGTTGGCGGTGTATTGCCTGCATCAACGGTATCTGCACCGCGCGATGCCGGATGGCATACCTAAGCTGGCGGCGGCGACCTTCCTGCTGGGGGTGCTGCTGTACAGTGCGATAGTGCGTGCCGAATACCCGCAGATCGGCTCTAACTTCCTGCCGGCGATTATTTCCGTGGCGCTGGTGTTCTGGATTGGCATGAAGCTGAAGGCGCGCAAGGCGCTGGATGAGAATACCCCGGCGTAAGGGGAAAACCAGGGGCGCAGCAAGCGCGGCGCCCCTGTGAGATTAAACGCGTTTTTCCAACAGTACGCCGCATTCCATGTGATGGGTATACGGGAACTGATCGAACAATGCCAGACGGCTGATTTGATGAGTTTCCTGCAACGTCTCCAGATTGGCGCACAGCGTTTCCGGGTTGCATGAGATATACAAAATTCGCGGATAAGCCTGCACCATTTTTACCGTTTCATCATCCAGTCCGCTGCGCGGTGGATCGACAAAAATGGTTTCGCAGTTATAGCTGCTCAGAGCGATACCCTTCAAACGATTAAACTCGCGTACTCCGTTCATCGCCTGGGTAAAATCTTCCGCCGCCATGCGGATAATCTGTACGTTGTCGATATGATTGGCGGCAATGTTGTACTGCGCCGCGGCAACGGAAGGCTTGGCGATTTCAGTGGCCAGCACCCGCTCGAAGTTACGTGCCAGCGCCAGGGAGAAGTTGCCGTTGCCGCAATACAGCTCCAGCAGATCGCCTTTAGAGCCGGCGGTCACGTCCAGCGCCCATTCCAGCATCTGTATGTTCATCGCCGCATTCGGCTGGGTGAAGCTGTTTTCCACCTGACGGTAAATCATGTCGCGGCCGGCGACCGGCAGGATTTCATCGACGTAATCCTGATCCAGCATGATTTTCATCTTCGACGCACGACCAATCAACTGCAGGTCAAAGCCCTGGGCGCGGAGATCATCCCGCAGCTTTTCTGCCTGCTGCTGCCAGGCGTCGTCCAGCTTACGGTGATACAGCAGCGAGGCGATGATTTTGCCGCTGCGAGTCGACAGGTAATCAATCTGGAACAGCTTGCGGCGCAAAATAGGATCCGGCTTGATGGCGGCGATCAGTGCGCTCATCAGGCGGTTAATCAATTCGCTGGCGGCAGGAAACTGCTCGACGCGGATGCGTTGCTTGGTCTGCTGGTCAAACATGATGTGGTACATCTCGTCTTCATCATGCCAGATGCGGAATTCTGCGCGCATGCGGTAGTGTTCGACTTGCGAGCGGAACACTTCCGGCTCGGGTGCCGTGAACGGTGACATCAGCGTCTTCAGCCGGGCAGTTTTTTCCGCCAGTTGGTCATCGTAACGTTCAATAGGCAATTTCTCGGGCGTCATGTTTCTTCTCGTCAGGCAAATTTGATCAGCGGGGATTGTAGGGAATCAGTCCGTGAAGTCCAGTTTTGTCGTGTTTATTATTTGTAACATTGATAGCAGTCTAGACATCTATTTACATTGATCGTAGCATTGTCGTCCGGCCTCAAGCAGTGAGTGAAAAGGGAATCCGGTGTGAATCCGGAGCTGACGCGCAGCGGTAAGGGGAAGTCACGGCGATAGCGTTTTACGCAGACACTGTCCATTGCAGGACGGGAAGTCATCGCCCGGTGCTGGTAGCTAAGAGGCCGCCCGCAACTCCCAAGCCCGAAGACCTGCCGGTGTTACGTCGCAATGTCCGTGGCCGTCGCGAAATACCGGCCATGATCCTGCGGCATCCGCCAATTAAGTTTGGATGCTTTTTCATGACAATTACAAAAAATACGCTGCTGGCGGTGGTTTCCTCCGTCACGGCTTTTTCTGGCTGGGCGCAAGACAACACCACAGCGAATAACAGCGAAAATCTGGTGGTTTCCGCCAACCGCTTCCCACAGCCGGTTTCTTCCGTGCTGGCACCCACTTCCGTCGTCACCCGTGATGAAATCGACCGCTGGCAGGCAAAAAGCCTGACCGATGTGATGCGCCGCCTGCCGGGTGTAGACGTGGGGCAGAACGGTGGCCTGGGGCAAAAAAGCTCGCTGTTCATTCGTGGCACCAATTCCAGCCATGTGCTGGTGCTGATCGACGGTATCCGTCTTAATCAGGCCGGTATCAGCGGCTCTTCCGATCTCAGCCAGATCCCGATTTCGCTGGTGCAGAAAGTTGAATATATTCGTGGCCCACGTTCGGCGGTTTATGGCTCCGATGCCATCGGCGGCGTGGTTAACATTATTACCACCCGCGAAAAGAACGGCACTACGCTTTCCGCCGGTGTGGGGTCTAACGGTTACCAGGCCTATGACGCGTCTACTCAACAACAGCTGGGCGACAGCACGGTTGCCACGGTCGCCGGTAACTACACCTATACCAAAGGTTATGATGTGGTGGCCTACGGCAGCACCGGCATGCAAAGCCAGCAGGATCGCGACGGCTTTATGAGCAAGTCGCTATACGGCGCTGTTGATCATCAGTTCAACGAGGCTATCAGCGGTTTTGTTCGTGGTTACGGTTACGATAACCGCACGGCTTACGACAGTTTCTCTGACGTCGATACCCGCAAGTTGTACAGTCAAACCTGGGATACCGGCCTGCGTTATAAGGAAGGCATCTACGCGACGCAGTTGATTGGCAGCTACAGCCACAGCAAGGATTATGATTACGATCCTCGTCGCGGCATGTATGACAGCTCAGCCAGCTTGGTGGACTCCGAGCAGTACAACCTGCAATGGGGAAATACTCTTCAGGTAGGTCAGGGTACGGTCAGTTCGGGGATTGACTGGCAGCATCAGCAAATCAAGCCAGACTCCACCACGGTTAACGGTGAAAAAACCCAACGCAACGCCGGTGTTTATCTGACTGCGCAGCAGTTGGTCGGGCCGGTCACTCTGGAAGGAGCGGTTCGCGGCGACGATCATTCCGAATTTGGCTGGCATGGCACTTGGCAAACCAGTGCGGGCTGGGAGTTTATAGAAGGTTACCGTTTCATCGCTTCCTACGGCACGGCATTCAAAGCCCCTAATATGGGTCAGCTGTATGGCAACTTCGGCAATAATACCGATCTGAAACCGGAAGAAAGCAAACAGTGGGAAGGGGGCTTTGAAGGTTTGACCGGGCCGGTAACCTGGCGCGTGTCCGGCTACCGCAACGATATTGATAACCTGATTGATTCCACCGGCGAGACCAACTACGTCTATTACAATGTTGGCAAGGCCACAATTAAAGGTATTGAAGCTACAGCTTCATTCGACACGGGTCCGTTAACCCATCACATTGGTTACGACTATGTCGATCCGCGTAATGCCAAAACCAATGAAGTGCTGCTGCGCCGTGCCAAACAGCAGGTGAAGTATGAGCTGGATTGGCAGGTCTATGATTTTGACTGGGCAGTGACCTATCAATACCTGGGTGAGCGTTATGATAAAGACTACAGCACCTATCCAGAGCAAAGCGTCAAACTTGGCGGTGTCAGCCTGTGGGATCTCGCAGTTTCGTATCCGGTCACATCTCATCTGACAGTTCGTGGTAGAATCGCCAACCTGTTTGATAAAGATTATGAGACGGCTTATGGCTACGCTACTCCAGGAAGAGAATACTACCTCACTGGAAGCTATACCTTCTAACACCCCTGCTACGGCCCGTCCGACGGTGCTGGTATTTGATTCCGGCGTCGGCGGGTTATCGGTGTATCAAGAGGTTCGGCAACTGCTGCCGGACCTCCACTATATATACGCCTTCGATAATGTGGCGTTTCCCTACGGCGAGAAATCCGAAGAGTTTATTGTTGAGCGCGTGCTGGAGATTGTCAGCGCGGTGCAGCAACGGCATCCTCTGGCGATAGTCATCATCGCTTGTAACACGGCCAGTACGGTCTCCCTGCCGGCCCTGCGCGAACGCTTTACCTTCCCGGTTGTCGGCGTGGTGCCTGCCATCAAGCCTGCTGCCCGCCTGACCGCCAATGGTGTGGTGGGCCTGCTGGCTACCCGCGGTACCGTACAGCGTACTTATACCCATGAGCTGATCGCCCGTTTCGCCACCGATTGCAAGATCGAGCTGCTTGGCTCCTCTGAGCTGGTGGAACTGGCAGAAGCCAAGCTGCATGGTGAAGCCGTACCGCTGCCAGCGCTGAAGAAAATTCTCCATCCATGGCTGAGCATGCGCGAGCCACCGGATACCGTGGTACTCGGTTGCACCCATTTCCCTTTATTAGCAGAAGAGCTAATGCAGGTGTTGCCTGAGGGAACCCGACTGATCGATTCCGGCGCGGCGATTGCCCGTCGTACCGCATGGCTGATTTCGACGCAGGAAAATCTGGTGTCGACTCAGGAAGAGAATCTGGCGTATTGCATAGCGTTAAATGAAGATACTGACGCTTTATTGCCCGTTCTACAGGGATATGGCTTTAAATCGTTGAAAAAACTGCCTCTTTAAGGCTGTTTTGGTTAAATGTTCAACGGTCGGAAAAAATATTGAAATTAGGGGTTGCGGCCTTCTGAGAACTCCCTATAATGCGCCTCCACTGACCGGGAA
>NZ_JALJRT010000013.1:0-22500 GCF_024519545.1 Serratia sp. Ser99
TGAGTGCGCGGATGGCGTTGGCAAGCTCTTTACGAGAGGACATGTTTTACTCCAGGTCGGATTAAAAAATCAGTCAAGTTTTCTATTTTCTCAGACTCCGCATTAAAACGGCAATCCCTAATACCAAATGAGAGCGAGTTCACAACTTATTAGCACAATTGGTCGGTTTTTCGGAATAACACTATTTTCCCGATTGTCGGCGTACACTAGTCTCAAGCGGCAAGATTTCCCTAAACTAAAATGACACGACCCCCTTGTTACTCTCACAGGAAAATGGCTTTATGAAGATCCGTACCTCTTTGATTGCATTAAGCATTGCCACTTTGGTAAGCGGCTGTCAAAACCTGAACACCGATACCCTGATGCAGTCTGGCGCGCAGGCGTTCCAGGCCGCGACGCTGAGCAATAACGACGTAAAAATCCTGAGTGATAAATCCTGCGCAGAGATGGACAGCAAGGCACAAATCGCGCCGGCCGACAGTACCTATGCCAAACGCCTGAACAAAATCGCGGCGGCGCTGGGAGATAATATCAACGGCACGCCGGCCAACTATAAGGTCTACGTCACAAAAGACGTGAATGCCTGGGCCATGGCCAACGGCTGTATCCGCGTTTACAGCGGGCTGATGGACATGATGACCGACAATGAAGTGGAAGGCGTGCTGGGCCACGAAATGGGCCACGTGGCGCTGGGCCATACCCGCAAAGCAATGCAGGTCGCTTACGGCACCGTGGCATTGCGTACCGCAGCGGCCTCGACCGGCGGCATCATAGGGTCGCTGTCGCAGTCACAGTTGGCGGATATGGGCGAGAAGCTGGTTAACGCTCAGTTCTCCCAAAAACAGGAAAGCGAAGCCGATGACTATTCGTTCGATCTGCTGAAACAACGCGGCATCGACCCGAACGGCCTGGTCACCAGCTTTGAAAAACTGGCTAAAATGGAGGCCGGCCGTCAGAGCAGCATGTTCGACGACCACCCCGCTTCCGAAGCACGCGCACAGCATATTCGCGAGCGCATCGCAGCAGGCAAGTAAAACACAACGCCCGGCAGATGCCGGGCGTTTTTCATTTCATCAATACAATGTCTTTTGCGGTGGCCCGGCGAAGGTTAGCGGCCCGATGCTGTTCATATCCACTTCCACCACCGACGGCCCCGGATAATTAATCGCTTCCGCCAGCACCCCGTTGAACTGCGCCGCGCTGTCCACTTTCCACGCCTTCAGCCCCATCGCTTCGGCAACCTGGGTAAATGCGGGAGTGTGCAGTTCGTTATAATACTGACGGCCGGCAAAATACTTGTCCTGAATGCCACGCATCACGCCGTAGCCGCCGTCGTTCATGATCAGCAGGGTTATATTGGCCTGCTCCTGCGCCATGGTTGCCAGTTCGCCCAAGCCTAACGCCAGCCCCCCGTCCCCGACCAGCCCCACCACCTTGCGCTGTGGGTTGGCGATCGCCGTGCCAATCGCCATTGGCAGGCCCATGCCAATCGCCCCGGCCAGCGAGTGAATGTTGCAAAGCGGCGAAATGGCGCGGAACAAACGGCTGCCCCACACGCTGCCGGAAACGGTGATATCACGTACCAATAGACCGTCCTGCGGCAACGCAGCGGCGATGGCGTCGTTCAATTTTGCATACTCTCCCGACTGCTGGCGCAGCGCACTTTCCGCCTGCTGTATCGCCGTGGCTATCTCGGCATCCCACTCGGCATTCACTTTTTCACCCGGGCTCAAACGAGCCGCCAGCGCGTTAAGCAAGGCGCCGCAGTCACCGTTGATTTGCTCGTCGGCCAGATAGTTGCGGTTGGCCGCCGCCGGATCGATATCAATTTGAACCAGCGGGCGCGGCAGCGGCAACGTCCAGGTACGCGTCTCATTGCTGCGCAAGCGTGAACCGGCCACCAGCGTCAAATCGCACTGCGTCAGGATCGCCTCAATGCTCGGTGAGTTGTGGAACGCACGCAGGCTGCGCGGATGACTATCAGGCAGGATACCGCGCCCATGGGTGCTGGAGATCACCACCATGCCGGCATCCGCCAGTTTGCGTACCGCATCGGCGCAGGCCAGCGCACCGCCACCCAACCACAGCAATGGGCGTTTGGCCTGTTTCACCCGCTGATACAGGCGCTCAACCGCCTCGTCACTGGCCGCCGGCAGCGGCGCAGGCGCCACGGGCTGGCTCAGCACCGAACTGGAAACCAGGCTACTTTGAATATCGATCGGGATCTCGACCGCCACCGGGCCACAAGGCACCGTCTGCGCATCGAGGATAGCCCGTTGGATCACGGCCACCGCCTGTTCCGCTGAGTTGACCCGATATGCGCGTTTGGAGCAGGCGCGCAGGAAACCCAACTGATCGCGGGTCTCATGAATGAACCCGGCGTCGGCATCCAGATAGGCCTTCTCCACCTGGCCGGTAATGTGCAGCAACGGCGTGTTGGCATTCAGCGCTTCGATCATGGCGCCGACCGCATTGCCGGCCCCCGCGCCCGTGCTGGTCAAGGCTACGCCCAGACCGGAGAAACGGCCGTGGGCATCGGCCATGGTGACCGCGCCCGCTTCGCCACGCGCCGGTACGAAACGGATGTTGCCACGTTGCCCTACCGCATCGGCAATCGGCAGATTATGAATCGAAATGATGCCGTACATCGCCGACACCTCGTACTGTTCCAGAGTCCGGGCTATCGCCTCGCCAACCGTTATTTTATCGCTCATCATCTGCCTTCTTATTGTGTTCGTTGTAGGGGGTACGCACCGTCGATCAAAGCTAATCGCTCCAGCGGTTCGCCTGATGGCTCAGCGCCAGGTAAAGGCTTTTCTGCTGCATATAGGCCTTGATGCCGTGCAGACCCTTTTCGCGGCCCAGACCGCTCTCTTTGAAACCGCCGAAAGGCGTAGAAATAGAGAATGTTTTGTAGGTGTTGATCCACACGGTGCCGGTTTCCAATTGTTCCGCCAGCGCCATCGCCCGCGGGAAATCCCGGCTCCAGATCCCGGCGGCCAACCCGTACACCGAATCGTTGGCTTGCCCGATCAACTGTTGTTCGTTATCGAACGGCAGCGCCACCAGTACCGGGCCAAAAATCTCTTCCTGGCAAGCGCGGGCACGGTTACTCAACCCTTCGATAATCGTTGGCAGGTAATAGCTGCCGCCGGCCAGCAGCGGATCGGCCGGCGCTTCGCCGCCTATCACTACCCGGCCGCCTTCTTGCTGCGCCAGCGCCACATAATCCGCCACGCTTTGGCGATGCTTGTCGTTAATCAGCGGGCCGAGGTGCACGCCCGGCGTCAGCGGATTGCCGACCCGCAGCCCGGCTGCCAGTTCACTCAGGCGCGACAGCAGCGGCTGGTATAGCGAGCGGTGCACAAACAGCCGCGAGCCGGCAATGCAGGCCTGGCCGGCGGAGCTGAAAATGCCATAGCAGATCCCGCGAGCCGCCTGTTCCAAATCGGCGTCCTCCAGCACGATGGTCGGCGACTTGCCGCCCAGCTCCAGCGAGGTAGGGATCAGCTTCTCGGCGGCGATATGCGCCAAATGGCGACCGGTATTGGTCCCCCCGGTAAAAGAAATCTTTTTCACTAACGGGTGACGTGCCAGCGCCTCGCCAATTACCGAGCCTTTGCCCGGCAGCACGCTAAGCAGTCCGGCGGGCAGGCCTGCCTGCTCAAACAGTTCCGCCAGTTTTAGCGCCATCAGCGGTGTCGCTTCGGCCGGTTTGAGGATCACCGCATTGCCCGCCGCCAGTGCGGGGGCCACCTTTTGCATTTCACTGGCGATCGGCGAGTTCCACGGCGTAATGGCCGCGATCACGCCCAGCGGCTGATACTGGCTCAGCGTCATAATCTCCGCGCTGCGCTGGGTCGGCAGTTCGCCCTCCAGCACCTCGCAGGCAGCGGCAAAGTAGCGAGCCGTCGCCGCCGCGCTGGCCACCAGCCCACGGGTTTCCGCCAGGGGTTTGCCGTTGTCGCGGGTCTGCAGCTGCGCCAGCTCTTCCAGTTGCGCCATAATCAGGTTGCTGACGCGGTACAGAATGTTGGCTCGCTGATGCGGCACCAGCCCACGCCACTCGGGGGCCCGCCAGGCGCGTTCCGCCGCGGCTACCGCATCATTGACGTCTTCAATACTGGCGGCACGCAGCCGCGCATTCACGCTGCCGTCGGCCGGGAACTGCGAGGCCATTTCATCGCCACGCCCTTCGCACCAACGCCCAGCCACAAAAATCTTTAACCTTTCCATACTCGCTCCTGCCGTTCAGGCAATAAAACCACCGTCGATCAGACGGCGGCAGGCTTGTACCGCGCTCAGCGCCGCCAGGGTTGATGTCTTGGGATTGCTTGCCAGCGGGTTGCCGCTCAGCTCAATGTGAAACTCACCGAAGTTGCCGCACACCTGCAGCCGGTGGGTATTGCGTCGGGTCGCGGGATCGACCAGCAACCGCACCCGGGTGGCGTCCATTCCCAGGCCGTTGAGCGCAATGGTCGCCGCCACATTGGCGTTCGCCGGGAATAACCGCGCCGCCTCCCGCGCCGAGCCTTCGAAAAACACCTGCGCCTCGCTTACCGCATCGAGATCAATCAATTGCTCTGCCATACTGCCGCGCCAGCTGGCCGGACTTTTACACGCCTGATAAGTGACGCTGTCCAGACCGCCCTCACGTGCCGACGCCAAGCCGTCCATTCCCGCCACAGCACCGGACAGCACGATCACCTGGCCCCGATGTTGCCGACAGGCTTGCTGCAAACGCTGCTGCAACGCGGCATCCGCTAATGCGCCGGTAGAGATCACCGCTAAAGGCCAACCGCGCGTGACCACCGCCTCACCGAACTCCGCCACCGCCTGCTGGCTGGCGCACTCCAGCACCAGATCCGGCTTTTCAGCACAGTGGTCGGGGTGGGTCAACGCCTGCACCTGGCCACCAAAGGCGTTGGCAATCGCCGCATGATGAGCCGCACGCGCGACAATCCAGCCAACGCTCACCCCGTCTGGCAGGCGGGACAGCACCTCTGTGGCCATTGCGCCGTAACCAATCATCATGATCTTCTTCATCTTTTCAGCCTCTGCGGTTAAAGATGGCGGTTAAAGCCGCCGGAGACGTCCAGCGCGGCCCCGGTGGTAAAGGACGCCAGAGGCGAAGCCAGGAACAACAGCGCCCGTGCCGGCTCCTGCGGTTTCCCCAGGCGTTTCATCGGGATGCCGCGTCGTTCGGCAATCGCCGCCGTCCACTGCTCCCAGCTTTGATCTTTATCGCTGCGCTCGTCGAAGCGGCGGCGCCACTGGCCGGACTCCACCATGCCCAACAGGATCGAGTTGACGCGAATCCCCTTGTCCACCAGCTCTTTCGACAGCGTCAGCGTCATGTTGAGCAGTGCCGCACGCGCCGCCGAGGTGGCGATCATGTGTTCTTCCGGCTGCAAGGCCAGCAGCGAATTAACACAGGTGATGGAAGCGATATCCGAACGCTCCAACGCCGGCAAAAATGCCTGCACCGGGTTAATCACGCCGAACAGCTTTAGCTCCGCCTCATGCAGCCAGGCGGTACGCGGCGTTTGATCAAAATGCGCGACGAACCCCTGGCCGGCGTTGTTGATCAACAAATCTACGCCGCCGAAGCGTGCAGTCACCTGGGCGGCAAACTGCGTTACCTGCGACTCGTCCAGCACGTCGCAGCACAGTGCCAGGATCTCCGCCTGCGGAAACTCATGGCGCAGGCTGGCTTCGGCACCGGCCAGTTTGTCCGGATTGCGGCCGCAAAATGCCACCTTCGCGCCTTCCGCCAGCAGCAGACGCAGGGTTTCGAAACCGATGCCCGACGAACCGCCGGTGACCACCGCGACCCGTTTCTCAAGCTGAAAATTCATGGTTGAATTGCTCCCGTAAAATCCTGCAGATAGCGGTTAAATTGCCCCGGCGCATCGAGATAGCTGGCATGCCCGGCCCCCTCAATCAGGCGCAGTGCCGCGTCCTGCTGTTGCGCCAGCACCGCCGCCGCTTCCGGTGGCGTGATCCGATCGCAGTCACCGCACCACACCTGCAACGGGCCGCGGTACTGCGCCAGATAGCGGCCGATATCGTCGTTGGCCAGCATCCAGGCGGCATTGAGAAAACCCTCGGGATCCAGCTGCTGCATGCCGTTGCGTACCCAGGCAATATCTTGAGGATCCGCACCTTCACGGAGTAACGCCGCCGCCCGCTGCTCGCCGTAGCCCTGCGGCCCAAGCTGCTCAATCATCTGTTTTCTCTGGCTATAAACCTGTTGGCGTTTCTCCAGCGGTGCGTTGGCGTAGCCCTGCGCCGGATCCGCCAACACCAGCCCACATAATCCGTCGGGATAACCGGCAGCATAGGCGCTACCGATCAAGGCGCCGAGCGAGTGACCGACGATCAGCGGTTGCTCCAACTGCAAGTGCGCCACCAGCGCCGCCAGCGCGGCGGCGTAGGCGGCGGCATCCGGCTCGCTGACCGTCAGCGGCAGGCTGCCGCCGTAGCCTGGGGCGTCCCAGGCCAGCAAGCGATGACCGTCGGCCAGCCCCGAGTCATTGAACTGCTTGATCCACGAGGCCGAACCGGAACTGATGCCGTGCAGCAACACCACCGGGCGACCGTGACCCGCCTCGCGCCAGCTCAGGGTAAACTCCCCGCAGCGCGCCTGCTGACGTTGCGCCAGGCCGTTCATCAGTTGCGTTTCACTTTGGATAACGGGTGATCCGCCGGGTAGGTCGGGGTTTCCGGTTTGGCAGTGCCGAGCATCACGCACATCAATGCCTCTTCTTCGCCGTGGTTGAACAACCCACGGTAGACTCCGGCCGGCACCGAGATCAGATCGCGCTCTTTCAGCTTGGTTTCGTAATATTCGCTACCGTCCTGGATCATCAGCGTGATGCTGCCCTTCAGCATAAAGAACACCTCTTCCACATCATCGTGCAGGTGCAACGGGCCCTCGCACTTCGAAGGCAGCACCATGGTGGAGAAGGTGAAGTTGCCTGCCGGAATGGTATTGGTGTCGCTGGCTACCCCGGTGGCGCCGGTACCGATGTAGCGCATCTGCGCACGGCGGTATTTCGGGTCGTAATCGGCCTGGAACTTCAACGCGTTCCAGTCATATTTACGGCCTTCAAAGCGGGCGATACGCGATTCCACCCAATGCTCAATCGATTGATCCTGCGGCTTGACGCCGGCTTGCTTCTCAACCTGGGACATGTTGTAACTCCTCTGTTGAATCAAACGGTTAAATCAATACTTCTTCAGTAACGGCAGCAGAATGATGCAGCCGATCAGGGCCATCACCACCAGGAACAGCAAGCCGTTATCCATGTTGCCGGTGGCGGCGATCAGCGCCCCCATCAGCACCGGTGCCAGCGCACCGGCAAAATTGCCCAATCCGTTAAAAATACCGCCGGCGGTGGCGCTGACCTTGCTGCTGGTGGCTTTCGCCAGCAGGGCAAAGATGTTTGGCGCACCGGCCCCCCACATAAAGGTGCTGAAAGCCATGGCGGCGATCACGCTGTAAGTGCCCTGCAACTGCAGCACCACGGCCAGCCCCAGCCCGGCGCCGCACAGCGAGACAAAACAGGCCAGCGCGCGACGATCCAGTTTGTCCGACAGCCAGGCGCCGACCACTTCGCCCAACAGCATGGCGATAAACGGCAGCGATGACAGATAACCGGCGTGCTCCAGATGAATACCTTTGCCCTTGATCAGGTAGCTCGGCAGCCAGCCGTTCATGCCCCACAGGTAGGTCAGGAAGGCGATGTTAAACAGGCAGATCATCCAAAAATGCGGATTGCGCAGCAGTTCATGGCGATGCTGTTTACGTTCGGCAATAGCCGGTTTGGAAACGCTAGCCGCCGCGGGGCGTGACACGTTGAGATGACGCATGCCGAACAGCACCAGCAGCATCACCGGCAGCGTCAGGAACGCCATAAAGAAGAAGGTGGTCTGCCAGTCAAAGGTGTTAAGGATGTACAACGTAACCGGGAAGCCGAGCGCGGCGCCCAATGGCGTACCCAGCAGCCACAACATGGTGGCGCGTGCCTGCAGGCGCTGCGGGAAGGCCTGGCGAATGATGGCGTAGGCCATTGGCAGCAGCGGACCTTCGGCAATGCCGAGCAAAATGCGCAGCGTCATCATGCTGTGATAAGAGCGCGTCATGCCCATCAGCACCATCAGTACGCCCCACACCACCATCATGCCAATCAGCACCTTGACCGGGTTCAAGCGGTCGCCAATTCCGCTCAGCAACATCGAAGAGATGCCGTAGGAGAACAAAAACGCGCTCATCAGCAACCCCAGCCGCGCCGGGTCAAAACTGATGCCCAGCGCCTGCTGGAATTCAGTATCGGAAAACAGCGCCGCGATGCTGATCTTGTCGAAAAACGCCAGCAGCACGCAGGCAAACAGCGCGATGGGCACCGACCAGCGCACTCGTTGCTGCGGATTTTCGGCAACAGCATCCCCCACCCGTTCAGCGCGGGCGTCAATCTCTTGCGTAGTCATGAAACGCTCCCGAGGTTACGGGCGTTATTTCAACGCCATCAAAGAAAACTCCGCATCCGCCAACTGCTGCGGTTCCAACACGCGCCCACTGGCCAGCCAGCGTTTGCCCAGCTTGATGGTACGAGCGTCGTTAAACGCCACCATTTGCACCAACTGACGATCGGCATTTAACGTAAAGAACACCTGCGATTGCGGCGTGCGCCGCACCACATGGTGCACGCCACCGGTCGGCACGCCGAGGATCTGGATATTGGCATCGTATTGATCCGACCACAGCCAGGCCACGTCATCGTAAGGGGCGGCAAA
The DNA here is from genome assembly GCF_024519545.1 of Serratia sp. Ser99. NCBI lineage: Bacteria > Pseudomonadati > Pseudomonadota > Gammaproteobacteria > Enterobacterales > Yersiniaceae > Serratia > Serratia sp. Ser99. The sequence continues at coordinate 8,800 of NZ_JALJRT010000013.1, forward strand.
GGCGTCCAGCATCGCGCAAGCGGTGCTGATCGCCTGATTCTGCGCATAGGCCCAGGACTGCAGGCACAGGCCCAGCGTCGGGTGACGCGCTACGTCGCCGGCGGCGAAAATCGCCGGGTGGCTGGTGCGCCCCTGGCCGTCAACCACGATCCCCACGTCAATCTTCAGCCCGGCACTGCGCGCCAGTTCCAGATTCAACTCGACGCCGATCCCCACCACCACCAGATCAAACGGCTGAGGATCGCTGACGCCGCTGCCGATCCAGGCGCTACCGTCACGATCTTCCAGCTGAATGTCACCGCAGCCGCAGTGCAGGGTCACGCCCTGCTGTTGATGCAATTCCAGCAGCGCTTGGGAGACATCCGCGCCGACACTGCGCATGCACAGTGCTGGCTGGCGTTCAAAGACCGTCACGTCAGCACCGAGGCGCCGCGCCGAAGCGGCAATCTCCAGCCCAATCCAGCCACCACCGACGATCGCCAGTCGACGGCATCCTTGCAGCGCCTGACGCAGCTTCGCCGCATCATCCCAGGAACGCAGCGTCATCACCCGAGGGTGACTGGCCCAACGGGTGTCCGGCAGGCGCGGTCGGCCACCGGTGGCAATCAGCAGTTGATCAAACTGCAGCTGCCGACCGTCGCTGAGGCTGACGATTTGTTTTTTTGCATCAATGGATTCGGCACGTAACGGCCGGCACCAGTTGAGATTCAACCCGGCGACCACCTGTTCGCTGAACAGTCGGCTGAGCGGCGCTTCGCCGTCCAGCAACGCCGCCTTGGAAAGCGGCGGACGTTCATAAAAGTCATAGGGTTCATCGCTGATCACCGTCAGTCGGCCCGTATAGCCACGATCGCGCAGCGTTTTCGCCGCCCAACCGCCGGCCTGGCCACCGCCGATAATGACGATCCCCGCCGCTTCTGGCTGGCTCATAGCGCCTCCGGTTTTTTCTGCTGGCGGCGCGTATCGTGGTCGATTCCCCCCTCCACCGCCCACTCGGTAAACGACACCAGCGAGTGTTCCAGCTCGCGCGGCTGCCAGTTTTCAGTCAGATAGTCATCGTTGGTGTAGTACTCAAACGCGCCGCCGGTCGGGCTGTTGACGTACCAGAAATAGGCTGAGGAAATCGGATGGCGACCGGGGCCGATAAAGGTGCTCCACTTCTCTTTGTTCATGGCGATACCGCCGCCGATCACCTCGTGGATGTCGCGCACGGTAAAAGCTACGTGATTCAGGCCACGTGGACGATTCGGCAATTTCAGCAGGAACAGGTTGTGATGCCCGCCGCGCGCCTGAGTGCGCAGGAACACTGCTCGATCGATATAGCGATCCGAGACCTGGAAGCCCAGTACCTCACGGTAGAAACGTTCGGTGGCGGCCAGATCTTCGACAAAGAACACCACGTGGCCAATATTGATCGGCTGTGCCTGCGCATATACCGGGCTGGGCTGATCGATACGGCGCACATCACCCCATTGGTTGATTGGTGATACCGGTAAATCGACTTCGCGCTGTTGGCTGACGCTAAAGCGCAGCGTCATACCGTTCGGATCGATACACTCCAGCTCTTCCCCCACCTGACGGAAGCCCGGCATCTGCGCCAACAGCGGCTGCAAAGCGGCCAATTCCGCTGGGCTGCCCACGCCCCAGGTCATGCGGCGCAGAGTCGAACCGCCCTCAAACGCCGCCGGCAAGGTCTCGCTCTGCAACGGATGCAGCACCACGCGTGCCCCACTCAGGGTGGTGAATTCACGTTGACGTTCGCCCCAGTGCTGTTGTGCCGCCTGCAGGCCGAAGTCCTGCATGAATTTTTCGCAGGTTGGCAGATCTTCGACGCCAAATTCCAGTTTTTCGATTCCGATTACGCTCATTGTTGTGCCTCACGTTCTCGCTGAATGCGGTTTTCAGGCATGACAAACCCCGGCCCCTGTTTGCCATGAGCCTTATCCCTGCCTGATTCATTGGTAGGGGACGAATACAGTCGCCCCGATTAATGCGAACGCGGCTTGCAGCCCCCCTACGAAAACAAGGGGTTGTCAGTTAGCCGACGTTAGCCTGCGGCGGCGCGCCCAGAAAGCCGGAGATTTTCTCTGCGGCGTCACGCACTTCCATACGCAGCCGTTCGCGATCTGCTTTTGGGATCTCATCGAACGGCACCATAATGCTGACCACTGCCTCGACCCGCTGCTCGCGGTTAAAGATTGGATAGACGATCGAAGAGATGCCATGGCGGAAAAACGACTCGCCAATCACATAGCCGCGCGCCTTATCCTGCTGCACCATCTGCCACAGCGCTTCACGATCTGCCGGGGTCCCCGGACCGCTGCCCGGCAATTGTTCCTGCGGATAGAGCTGGTCGAATTCGTCGCGGGTAGCGCTGGTTAGCAGCATGCGGCCCAGTGAGGTTTGGTGCACCGGCAGGCGGGTGCCGACGCTGACCTGATTGATTTGCGAACCGGCGGCGCTGACGCGGGCGATGTAGATCACGTCGCGCTCATCACGGATCGCCAGATGACTGCTGCACTGGCTGCGATCGCGCAGTTGCTCTATCACCGGCTGACCGGCCTGGGCAACGTCCAGAGAAGCGATATATTCAAAGCCGAGGCGCAGCACTTTGATGCCCAGCGCAAAGGTGTTGGTCCGTGGGTTGCGCTCCAGAAAACCCAGATGCTCCAGAGTTTGCACCACGCGATAGGCGGTAGCCTTTGGCATGTCGACCAGGCGATGCAATTGGGCAAAAGTCATTTCCTTATGCTGCTCGCCAAACGCCAGCAACAGTTGTAACCCGCGATCCAGTCCTGGGATCAGATATTTACACGCTTGATCGTCCGCCATGTGCTGCTCCTGGCTAAAGGTTGATTAGTTAAAAACAAAGCCGCCGTTAACCGGCAACAGTTGGCCGGTCACGAAATTCGCCAACGGCGACAGCAGGTAGAGCACCGAGCCATTAACGTCGTCAGGGTGCTGTGCCCCGGCCAATGCACGCCCTTGTTCGTACAGTTGATGACGCTCGGCGGGCACGTATTCGGTGGCCTCTACCCGCGTCAGTCCCGGTGCGATTGCGTTCACGCAAATCCCCTGCGGACCCAGTTCACGCGCCATTGAGCGGGTCATGGAGATGATCGCTCCTTTGCTGGCCACGTAAGCCATCAGGCGCGGTGCGCCCCACAGTGCGGTATCCGAAGCCACGTTAACGATCTTGGCATGTGGGGTTTGCGCCAACAGGGGTACCGCTGCCTGACTCACCAGCCAGGTACCGCGTACGTTGACCTGCATCACCCGATCCCACAGATCGATATCGTATTCCATCATGGTTTTGCCACCGACGCCGGTAGCCAGCGCGGCGTTGTTCACCAACCCGTCGATCGCACCGCCTTCGGCAATGGCGTTGAATGCCGCGCTGATCGACGCCGGTTCGGCCAAATCGATCACCTGCGTTTCAACCTGTGCGCCCTGCTCGCGCAGGCTGGCGGCGCTGTCTGCCAGTTCATCCGCCAGAATATCGCACATCACCACTCTGGCACCGGCCTCGCTGATGGCTGCGGCGAAACTCCGCCCCAGCCCGCGCGCCGCGCCGGTCACCACAATACGTTTTCCCGTCAGCAAGCCGTTCACTGCGCCGCCTCCAGCTCACTGAGCTTCGCCAGTTGCTTCTGCGCTTCTTTTTGCATCATGCGGCGCAAGCGAGACAGCCCCACATCATGCTGATACAGATACTCGCGGCCACGCGCGTTCGGGGCCATATTTTCCAGCACGATACGATCCTGCTCCAGTACGTCCCAGTGCAGCGATTCCAGGCGGTTGCGATACATAAAGCGCCACATGTCACGCTGCCAGTCTTTCACCTTACGGATACGCCAGAAGAACACCCGGCAGTGATCCTTATCTTCCGGCACCACCATGCCGATGATCCAGAAGTGACCACCCGGCCCGAAGCGCTTTTTGTACGGGATCGACAAACGCATCCAGTAGGCGCCGCTGCTGCCAAACTCCACCCAGTCAAAGTTAACGCCGATCTGACCATTCTTCTTAAAGATGAAACCGTTGTCGGTCGGCTCCAGCGCCATGTCCGCCTTGCGATCCCCTTCCGCCATCGAGTGCGAGGACGAATGCAGGTAGGTGCCGTGCATCGGATCCATCACGTTTTCCAGCGCGTACTGGTAATTGCAGTCCCAACTGGCGGTGCACAGGAAGTTGCTGTAGGCAGCTTCGTCAGCCAGTTCCGGCGGGAAGGTCAATTCAGCCGGCTCTTCATCCGCCGTCACGCCGAAATAGAGGAACACCGCACCGTAGGCCTCTTTGGCTGGGTAAGAGCGCAGGCATTTCTGCCCCACCAGCGGACAACGATCGACCGCCGGCACGTCTTTGACCGTACCGTCGCCGCCCACTTCCACGCCGTGATACCAGCAAGCGATGCGATCGCCCAGGTTCCAGCCCATGGAAAGGCGCGCACCGCGATGCGGGCAGCGATCTTCCAACGCATGGATCGCGCCGTCGCCGTCTCGCCACACCACAATCTGTTGCTCCAGCCGCGTAATGCCCACCGGGTTATTGCCGATTTCCCAACTGGCCAGCACCGGATACCACATGCCGCGCAGCCCCTGGTCGAGATAGTCCTGTAAGGTTTGTGCGGAGGATGTTGTGTTTGCTGTCATTGTCTTCTCCCGGATGCTGCTCAGAAACCGTTAACGTGAAGGAATTCGCGGAACGCCGTCTCATTCCACGGCTGGCCATTGCGATCGAACAGGCGACGCTGATTCAGGGCGCTAACGATCTGCTCCAGCTCTTCTGCACCCTGATCGAAGATCTCTTCCAGTGCCGTGACCAACGCGGTCTCGAAACCGTCGGGTACGCGAGCGCGGGTTTGCCAGATGACGTTCTGAAATTGGCCCGGCTGATGGATTTGGCCATTGCCGCCTTCGCGCGCCGGGATCACCTGTTGGGTGTCCGGCAGCCAGGGATTGAAATCGGTGATGTGCTGCATGATTACTCCTCCGCAATAAAGGTGATTTGGATTTGATTGTCGATCACCCGGGTGGCATAGGTTTGCAGATCGCGGCCGCCTGGCTCACGCAGGCATTGGCCGGTACGTACGTCGAACAATGCTTCGTGCAACGGGCATTCGACCTTGCCGTCATCAACAAACCCCTGGCTGAGCAAGGCATAGGCATGTGGGCAAACGTCTTCCAGCGCGTAATAGTTGCCGTCGATCAGATACACCCCGACCTCTTTCCCTTCCACGTTGGCGGAGAAAGGAAAATCTTCTTTCACCTGAGACACTTCGCACACTTTCGTCCAGCTCATTGCTTTTGTCCTCTATCTGATTGTTTCATATATGAAACTCAGTTTCTTATTTAATACACTCACTATAAGTCTGGTGAAACTTTCGTCAAGAGAGCAAAGCGGCAATTGTTAATGGAAAGTTGTTTAAACATGACAAATGCGGGAAGGATCACGAAAAAATGCACCGATATGAAAAACTGATGAAATCTGTGCTTTCTATCACTAATTCATGGATAAAAAGACGTTGATCTGGCTGATGCAATGCGAGTAAAAGTGCTATCTCGCTGTCTGAAACACCCTTTTTGATAACAATAAATTTACATAAAAACGACTCAAACCTGCTTTTCACCACTGTGAAATCAGCGGGTTAGTTTACTGCTGTCTAAATTCGTTATTCGCCCACCAAAGGAGCGTACATGGAGCGCATTGTGCAACAACGTCAACGCTGGTTCGGGGTAGTGGCCCTGCTGTTTCTGATCGTCATCGCCTATGCCGATCGGGTCAATATTGCCGTGATGCTGGTCAACCCCGACTTCTTGCAACACTTTCAGCTCGACGGTAACCGTGCGCATCAGGGCATGCTGATGACGGTGTTTTTGCTCGGTTACGGGCTTTCCGCCATGCTGCTGACGCCCTTTCTGGAAACCCTGATGGGCTATCGCCGCGCGCTGACGCTCAGCATTGTGCTCTGGGCGCTACTGACTGCCGCCTCACCGCTGGCGGGGTCGTTATTGCTGCTGTTTGCGGTACGCGCACTGCTTGGCGTCAGCGAAGGGCCGCTGTTCTCATTGAAAACCATGTACATCGGCGATCACTTCGCCGCCGATGAGCGCGGTAAACCCAATGCCGTCAGCACATTGGGCGTTTCTCTGGGCCTGGTGATTGGCTTTCCACTGGTCAGTTTCCTGATGGCGCACTTCGGCTGGGCGGTCTCTTTCTATCTGCTGGCGCTGATCAACCTGCTGCTGGGGCTAGCGCTGGTGCGTCTTTTTATCCATCCGCGCTCGTTACCGCTGAGCGCCGTCGATCCTCAGCCGGTTCTTAGCCGTGTCTGGCACACCTTCGCCCTGGCCTGGCATACCCCGATGCTGGGTTGGATCATGCTGATCGAGATCGCGACCCTGAGCTACCTGTGGGGCTCCAGTTCCTGGCTGCCGGCTTACCTGACCGACGAGAAAGGATTCTCCATCAAACAGATGGGCTGGATGGCTTCGCTGCCGTTTATCGTCAGCATCGCCTCCAAATATCTCGGCGGCGTACTGCTTGACCGCATTCGCCCCTATCAGGCACCGTTGATTTTCGCCTTTGGCGGTGCGGCAACTGCGTTGTGTATCTATGGCGTGATGCACAGTCATCAGCTCGGCTGGATTGCTTTCTTCCTGCTGGCGGCCAATGCCTGCTGGGGGGCTCAGGGGGCGGCTATCCCAACCCTGTTGCAATATTATGCGCAGCCGCAGGCGGTCGGCAGCGCCTACGGACTGATTAACGGCATCGGCAATATGTTCTCGGCGTTTGTGCCGATGATTATGGGCATGGTCATGGCTAGCCAGGGCAAGGTGTCTTCAGGATTTGCGGTGCTAATGGTGTCGCAGCTAGTGACGCTGTTGGCGGGCTGTGTGCTGTTTGGCCGGATGCGGATGACGCGAGAAGCCAGGCGGGCGTAAAGCAGTCGGGGCGCAAATGCACCCCGATCCGTATTTATGTTACCGGGCCTCAGCGCCCTTTCTTTTTACGACCCGGCTGAGCAAAGCGCTTGCGCGCAGGCGCGCTGTTGCTGGGTTTGTCGGCGCTTTTCGCCCCGCCGCCGGCCGGTTTTTTCACTGCCGGTTTGGCTTTCTTCGCCGGTTTGGCCTCCGAAGTGGAACCCTCTATCGACTTAAACAGTTCGACCAGTTCGTCGTCGGTTAAATCACGCCATTCACCCGGTGGCAAACCTGCCATGCTCACATTCATGATGCGAGTGCGTTCCAGCTTGGTGACCTCATAGCCGAAATGCTCGCACATGCGGCGAATTTGACGATTCAGCCCCTGTACCAGCACGATGCGAAACACAAAGGGCGCTTCTTTCTTCACTTTGCATTTTTTCGTCACCGTACCCAGCATTGGCACGCCGGCACCCAAACCACGGATAAAGTCGTCGGTGACCGGTTTGTTGACCGTCACCCGGTATTCTTTTTCATGGTCGTTGCCCGCACGCAGGATCTTGTTCACCAGATCGCCGTGATTGGTGAGGAAGATCAGCCCCTGCGAGTCTTTGTCCAAGCGTCCGATCGGGAAGATACGGGTGCTGTGGTTGACGAAATCGACGATATTGTCTTTCTCGCCCTCTTCGGTGGTACTGACGATCCCGACCGGCTTGTTCAGCGCGATAAAGATCAGGTTGTCTTCGTTACGAGGCTCAATCAGCTGACCGTTGACCTTGACGACGTCCCCTGGGAATACCTGATCGCCAAGCGTAACGCGCTTGCCATTGATAAAAACGTTGCCTTGTTCGATATAACGATCGGCATCGCGGCGAGAGCAGATGCCGCTCTCGCTAATATATTTGTTAAGACGTGTGGAAGGCTTGGTCAGCATGTTTTCTCCATGAACTCTGGCCTCTGAAAGGCCAGAGTTTAAGCCAATACTGTTTAGGCCTGCTTTTTAGCCGCTTGCAGATACAGCATCTCCAGACCCAGGGTCGCCGCAGCCAGCGCGGTGATTTCGGACTGGTCATACGCCGGGGCGACTTCTACCACGTCCATACCGACAATGTTCAGCGACTGCATGCCGCGCACCAGTTTCAGTGCACGATCGGACGTCAACCCGCCGATGACCGGCGTACCGGTACCCGGTGCGAATGCCGGATCCAGGCAGTCGATGTCGAAGGTCAGATAAACCGGCATATCACCGACGATCTGTTTGATCTGAGCCAGCAGATCGTCAACGCTACGATCGTTAACCTGTGCCGCGTCCAGTACGGTGAAGCCGTTATCATGGTCGAACTCGGTACGGATCCCGATCTGCACTGAGCGAGTTGGATCGATCAGGCCTTCGTTCGGCGCATGGAAGAACATGGTGCCGTGATCGTATTGGCTGCCGTTAGCATAGGTGTCGGTATGGGCATCAAAGTGCACCAGTGCCAGTTTGCCGAAATGTTTGGCGTGTGCGCGCAACAACGGCAGAGTCACGAAGTGGTCGCCGCCGAAAGAGAGCATGCGCTTGCCGGCTTTCAGCAGTTTTTCCGCGTGCGCCTGCAGCTTGTCGCTCATGTCCTGAGCATCGCCGAAGTTGAACACCACGTCGCCGCAATCGACGACATTCAGACGATCGCGCAGGTCAAAGTTCCACGGCCAGCGGTTGCCTTCCCAGGCCAGGTTGGTGGAAACCTGACGGATTGCCGCCGGACCGTGACGGCCACCGGCGCGGCCGGAGGTTGCCATGTCAAATGGAATGCCGGTGATGACCCACTCTGCATCGCTGTCGTAAGGCATAAAGTTCAGCGGAAAGCGCAGGAAACCAAAAGCATTGGACACTAAGGAATTATCGGGCTGATGGCCTAAGGTACTCATAGTAAACCCTCATATTTCAACGTTTCGCCTGTTGAAAAATCACACAGACGCTGGCAAAAAAAAATCCCTCCCGCGTCGTTAGCCCGACGAGAAAGGGATCCATTCGAAATCTGTTTCAGTACTGCCTATGCAGCAGATTATCGCCGCATTTCGCTCGCGCTTCAAGAGCGCGCATCATCATATCGGCTGCTCGTCGTTGACCAGTATATACCCTGAATCCTACCGTCGTGTGACCCTTGCCCTTACGGGTGCCTGACATTGTGATTTGGCATCAGAGTATAAAAAAGGCCGGACATCCGTTGGATGCCCGGCCTTTCAGAAGCGCTCTACTTATTCATCTTCTAAATAAGTATAACCGTACAAACCGGCTTCGAACTCTTCCAGGAACTGCGCCTGCAGTTCGCTGTCCAGATCGGTTTCTTTCACCTGATCGCGGAACTTGGCCAACAGTGCGGTAGGGTCAAGCTGCACGTATTCCAGCATATCGGCAACGGTATCGCCTTCATCGGACAACTCGGTTTCTACCGTACCGTCAGGGAACACGAACACGTCAACCGAGGCGGTGTCGCCGAACAGGTTGTGCATGTTGCCGAGGATCTCCTGATAGGCGCCAACCATAAAGAAGCCCAGCGCCGGCGGGTTTTCCGGATCGTACGGCGGCATTGGCATGGTGGTCGCCACGCCGTCACCGTCGATGTAGTGATCGATGGTGCCATCCGAGTCACAGGTGATGTCCAGCAGCACCGCGCGGCCTTCCGGCGGCTTATCCAGGCCTTCCAGCGGCAGTACTGGGAACAGCTGATCGATACCCCAGGCGTCCGGCATCGACTGGAACAGCGAGAAGTTGACGTAGAACTTGTCCGCCATACGCTCTTGCAGTTCGTCGATGATTGGGCGGTGTGCACGGTTGCTCGGATCCAACTGCTGCTGGATCTTGTTGCAGATGTTCAGATACAGCTGCTCAGCCCAGGCACGCTTGGTCAGATCCAACATGCCGTGTGCATATTGAGTATGAACGTCGTGCAGATCCATTTGGCTGTCGTGCAGCCATTCACGCAGCGAGCGGCGATTTTCCGGCTCGTTCATTTCCTGCCAGGTTTCCCACATGCTTTCCAGCGCGCGTGGCGCGTCTTCAGCAGGCGGCAATGGATCGCTGAATTCGTTGCGTTCAACGCCGATCACGTTGGATACCAGCACCGTATGATGCGCGGTCACTGCACGACCGGATTCGGTGATCACCGTCGGGTGCGGCAAACCGTGTTCATTACAGGCGTCGCCGATGCCCCAGATCACGTTGTTGGCGTATTCGTTCAGGCCGTAGTTTACCGAACAGTCGGACTGCGAACGGGTACCTTCATAATCTACGCCCAGACCGCCGCCCACGTCGAAGCACTGGATGTTCACGCCCAGCTTATGCAGTTCGACGTAGAAGCGCGCCGACTCACGTACGCCGGTGGCGATATCGCGAATATTGGCCAGTTGCGAACCCAGGTGGAAGTGCAGCAGTTGCAGGCTGTCGAGACGGCCCGCTTCACGCAGGGTTTCCACCAGCTTCAGTACCTGAATGGCTGCCAGACCGAACTTGGACTTTTCGCCGCCGCTCGACTGCCATTTACCGGAGCCTTGCGACGCCAGACGCGCACGCACGCCCAGGCGGGGTACCACGTTCAGGCGCTCGGCCTCTTCCAGCACCATGTTGATCTCGGACATCTTCTCGATCACCAGGTACACTTTGTGCCCCAGCTTTTCGCCGATCAGCGCCAGACGGATATATTCACGGTCTTTATAGCCGTTACACACGATCACCGAGCGGGTCATGCCAGCATGCGCCAGCACCGCCATCAGTTCGGCCTTGGAGCCGGCTTCCAGCCCCAGCGGTTCGCCGGAATTGACCAGAGATTCAATCACGCGGCGATGTTGGTTTACCTTGATCGGGTAAACCAGGAAATAGCCACCTTCATAGCCGAACGACTCACGCGCACGTTTGAACGCGGCATTGATCGAACGCAGACGGTGCTGCAGGATCTGCGGGAAGCAGAACAGTGCCGGTAGGCGTAAACCGTCGTTTTGACGCTGCTTCACCAGCTCGGCCAGATCGACACGTGCCTGCGGGACGTCCGGATCCGGGCACACGCTGATGTGGCCCAGTTCATTGACGTCATAATAATTGTTGCCCCAGTAGGCGACGTTATAAGTGCGCAGCATCTTGCTGGCATCACGATCATTCATGGCAACCTCCTGCATGGAGCGCAAAGATATAGATTCGCCCGTTGCTGACGGACGGTGAATCAAAAGATCATCAGACATTACTCGCCTCACATCGCGTACTGACGATACAGTCAGCCACTATCGCAGCTACAACCCGCGAGAACAACCCAACAAACCGCCCTTGCGGCAGCGAATAAAACTGCCGTTCGCGGTCAGCGATCGGTTTATTACTCATATAATTGTAAGACACCCTGTTCAAACCTCGTGAATCGGGTCAAGAAACATCCCACAGGAAGGCTGCAGGCTACCCTTGTTCAGTTCTTCAGACGACCGTTAACCGGCCCGAGAATCCTGAGTAGCGCCCAAGTGTTTATCACACCTGGAAGGTGGTGTAGAGACAAGACGGGAAATAGCAGAAGAATGTGCGCCAGAACGGCACTGCTGTTGAGAACCAACAACCGGTAGACAACGGATCATTAATCCAACCACCTCCACGCACGTCGCCCTCTATGAACGACTGAGCCTCTATTAATAGTGTAAGAACGTGACCGTTCTATGAAGCGGCGACGCCAAAGGTTGGCGTCTGCGGCTGACAATCAGTCCACCCGTGGAGGCGTCACAGAAGTTTACAACTTCGTACCCCGCACTGTGCACCAAATGAGCCGCGCGCGCAGTTTATACCGATAACACGGGGAAAATGCAAAATGAAAATTTGTCGGAAACTGTTTCAAGCGATGAAAATGGCGCCGGAAGCTTTGCGCAAAAGAGCGAAAGGGCAAAAAAATACTGGCAATCCGGCTAAGGCCTGACCTAAAATAGACGTCCAGATGTTAATCCATCTATACTGGTTAACTGATAAACTGCTTAACGGCTTTGCCTGAGGGGCGTTGCAGGAAGCATCTCGCGCCATCAGCGGAAGACCCTTCGCTTTGATGCCGGATCTCCAGCGCTGTGCAGTAATTTCTAACCCGTCTTATGCAAGGTAAAGAACACCATGGCTAAACACCTATTCACGTCCGAATCCGTCTCCGAAGGACATCCTGATAAAATCGCTGACCAGATCTCCGATGCCGTTCTCGACGCCATCCTGGAACAGGATCCTAAAGCACGCGTAGCTTGCGAAACCTACGTGAAAACCGGCATGGTTCTGGTTGGCGGCGAAATCACCACCAGCGCCTGGGTAGATATCGAAGAGATCACCCGTAAAACCGTGCGCGAAATCGGCTATGTTCATTCGGATATGGGCTTCGACGCCAACTCTTGTGCCGTACTGAGCGCCATCGGCAAGCAATCCCCGGATATCAATCAGGGTGTTGACCGTACCGATCCTCTGGAACAGGGGGCTGGCGACCAGGGCCTGATGTTTGGCTATGCTACCAACGAAACCGAAGTGCTGATGCCTGCACCGGTGACCTACGCGCACCGCCTGGTGCAGCGCCAGTCCGAAGTCCGTAAAAACGGCACTCTGCCGTGGCTGCGTCCGGATGCGAAAAGCCAGGTCACCTTCCAATATGACGACGGCAAAATCGTCGGTATCGATGCGGTGGTACTGTCCACCCAGCATTCCGAAGATATCTCTTTGAAAGATCTGCAAGAAGCGGTGATGGAAGAGATCATCAAGCCGGTTCTGCCTGCAGAATGGCTGAGCGCCAGCACTAAATACCACATCAACCCGACCGGCCGTTTCGTTATCGGTGGCCCAATGGGCGACTGCGGCCTGACCGGACGTAAAATCATCGTTGATACCTACGGCGGCATGGCTCGTCACGGTGGCGGTGCGTTCTCCGGTAAGGATCCGTCCAAAGTTGACCGTTCAGCGGCTTACGCAGCGCGCTACGTGGCGAAAAACATCGTTGCCGCCGGCCTGGCTGACCGCTGTGAGATCCAGGTTTCCTACGCTATCGGCGTGGCGGAGCCAACCTCCATCATGGTGGAAACCTTCGGTACCGAGAAAGTCCCTACCGAACAGCTGACCCTGCTGGTACGCGAGTTCTTCGATCTGCGTCCATACGGCCTGATCCAGATGATGGATCTGCTGCAGCCGATCTACCGCGAAACTGCAGCTTACGGTCACTTCGGCCGCGAGCACTTCCCTTGGGAAGCGACCGACAAAGCAGAATTGCTGCGCGATGCTGCCGGCCTGAAATAAGCCTGCGTATCGAATGTGAAAACGGCAAGCCTTGGCTTGCCGTTTTTGTTTTTAGCGGATGGGTGCTCGTGGATCCACGCTCAAACAACCAACAGGCGGGAGCAATACTCCTGCCGTTGGGTTGCCTTACCTTTTGGATTCGTAAGCCAGAATGGCCGCAACTTCCGTGTTGCCCGATCGGATCCGCAGCTCACAAAGTTTGCTGCGTGTTATCCATGCCAGTGATATTACAGTGGCACAAATAACGACCAGTTTTAGGACACTCCCTTTGTTCGGCATCATGCCTCCTTCTCCTTGCCTCTCGGCGGGTAAGAAGCTAACCTAACGTTGTCTGGCGTTAGAGTTGGCCTCGGGTTGATGTATATCGACACGGGGCTTTTCTCTTTCTATCCCTTACGAATGCTCGGGACGAAAGATCCAGAGCACCCGCACGCAGTATATGCACCGCCCCCCAGATCTCAGCCCCCTTTCCACACTGAATACCCGTTCTGCGCAGCCGTACGCAAAGCTTTG